>JADJII010000004.1:0-426819 GCA_016707075.1 Candidatus Egaibacter danicus | reverse complement strand
AGAAAATGGACCTCAAGCAACTCGAATACTTCGTCCGCGTGGCCGAGCTGGGCAGCTTTACCCGCGCCTCCAGCGTGCTGGACATCGCCCAGCCCGCATTGAGCCGACAGGTTCGCCTGCTGGAGGTGGAGCTGCGGCAAAACCTGCTGCTGCGCAATGGCCGCGGCGTTACCACGACCGAGGCGGGCAAGCTGCTGCTGGAGCATGGGCGCGGCATCCTGCACCAGGTGGAGCGAGCCCGCGAAGACCTGGGCCGCGTGCGTGGCGCGTTGGCGGGCCGCGTGGCGCTGGGCCTGCCGCCCAGCATTGCCAAGATGATGACGGTGCCGCTGACGCGCGAATTCCGCAAGCGCCTGCCCAATGCGGCACTGTCCATCAGCGAGGGGTTGTCGATATCGATGCAGGAAGGGCTGCTGACCGGCCGTCTGGACATCGCCCTGCTGTACAACCCGTCGCCCTCGCCCGAACTGGAAACCCGGCCACTGATGGAGGAGGAGCTCTATCTGATTGCGCTACGCCCACCCAAATCGTCCAAAGCACGGGTTTTACCGATCCCGTTGAAAGAAGTATCCGGGTTGCCGCTGGTGATTCCCAGCCGCCCCAACGCCATCCGCATGCTGGTGGAAACCCAGATGGCCGGCATTGGCTGCAAGCCGCTGATCAGTCTGGAAATTGATGGTGTGGCGGCCATTCTGGATCTGGTCGCTGACGGCGCTGGCAACGCCATCCTGCCGCGCTACGCACTCGCCTCCACCGCCAGGCCCGAGAACTATTTGGCTCACCCCATTGTCAAACCGCGCCTGGTCAGCAAACTGGCGCTGGCCACTGCATCAGGCCGCACCACGACGCTGACCCAGCAGGCCATGCTGGACCTGATCCAGGAAGTCGCCATGGCGGTATTTGGAAGCGCCAGCCCGAAAGCCTGAGAATCTTTCGGAGAAAATGGCAACGCAACATAGAAAAGCATCAAGGAGCACATGAGCACTGCAAACAAATTCGTATTGGCCGGCGTGATGGGCTGGCCGGTCTCCCACTCGCGTTCACCCACGCTGCACAACCACTGGATTCAACACTACGGCCTGACCGGCTCTTATGTTCTGCTGCCAGTAGAGCCAAAGAACCTGCCAGACGCCATGCGTGGCCTGCGCGCACTGGGGTTTGCGGGCTGCAACATCACCATCCCGCACAAGGTGGCAGCCATGGCATTGGTGGACCGGGTAGACCCCATGGCGCGGCGCATCGGCGCCATCAATACTGTGGTGGTGAAGCCGGACGGCTCGTTGACAGGGTCCAACACCGACGGTTTTGGTTATATCCAGAGCCTGCTGGATGCCCAGCCCGATTGGCGTGCAGATGCCGGGCCGATCACCGTCATGGGGGCGGGCGGCGCGGCGCGCGCCGTCATCGTGGCGCTGGCTGAGCGGGGAGCCCGGGAAATCAGGGTGTGCAACCGCAGTGCCGACAAGGCCATTGCAATGGCTCAGGAGTTTGGCGCCCCGGTACGGGCTGTGCCGTGGGAGAGACGCAATGAAGCCGTGGCCGACGTGGCACTGCTGGTGAATACCACGAATCAGGGAATGGACAAGCAGCCTGCGCTGGATTTGTCACTGAAGCTCCTGCCGGCGCATGCGCTGGTGTCCGATGTGATCTATACACCGCTGGAAACCCCGCTGCTGCGGGATGCCCGTCTGCGCGGCAATGCCACGGTCAATGGGTTGGGCATGCTGCTCAACCAGGCGCGGCCCGCGTTTAAATCATGGTTTGGCGTGATGCCGGATATCAGCCCTGCACTGATACAGGCCGTTCAAGCGACGTTTTGATCATTATTCAACATTACTCAGGAGATTTCATGATGACTATAAAAAAGATAGCTTCTTACGCAATGATGACGGTATCTGCAGGCCTTTTCGGCACTCAATTGGTGCTGGCCCAGAGCCCGGTTAACTACCCTGTCAAACCCATCCGGCTGGTCGTGCCGTTCACACCCGGCGGTTCGACCGATATTCTGGCGCGCGCCATTGGCCTGGAACTGACCAAGGCATGGGGCCAGCCGGTGGTGATTGAAAACGTACCCGGTGCGGGTGGCTCCATTGGCGCGGATAAAGTGGCCAAAGCTCCTGCCGATGGTTACACGCTGCTGATGGGCCACATCGGCACCCTGGCAGTGAACCCGTCGCTTTACCCCAACCTGCCGTATGACCCGGTGAAAAACTTTTGCGCCCGTAGCCTGGGTGGCTCGTGTGCCTAACGTGCTGGTGGTGCATCCCAGCGTGAAGGCCACGACGGTGCAGGAACTGGTAGCGCTGGCCAAGTCCAAACCCGGCCAGTTGAACTACGGCTCGGGCGGTAATGGCAGCGCGGCCAACCTCGCCACCGAGTACTTCAAGATGCAGACCGGCACCTCGCTCCTGCACATCCCGTATCGCGGCACAGCACCGGCCGTGACGGACCTGGTGGGTGGCCAGATTCAGGTGCTGTTCACGGGTGCGCCCGCCGTGATGGGCCAGATCAAGAGCGGGCAGGTGCGGGCGCTGGCAGTGTCCAGCCCCAAACGCATGGACGCCCTGCCCGATCTGCCAACCGTGGCTGATGCAGGCTATAAGAACTTTGAGGCCGATCAGTGGTACGGCGTCGTGGCACCTGCGGGAACGCCCAAAGACATCGTTGCCAAACTCAACAGCCAGATCAACCAGTCTCTCAATTCAGCAGAATTGAAAACGCGTTTGAACAACGAAGGTGCGGTGGCTACACCCAACACGCCCGAAGTGTTTGGCAGCCTGATCCAGAGCGAAATTGCACGCTGGAAGCCGGTGATCCAGTCTGGCCGTGTGAAAGCAGACTGATTGGCAGACGGCAGCTTCAGCGCTCCAGGCGTATCAACTGCCCGTTATCGGTCAGCAGGTAAATCCAGCCATCAGGCCCCTGCTTGACTGCGCGGATGCGCTGTCCCAGGCTCTTGACGGCGGCCACTTCTTCCTTGGATACAAAGTTGTCGCCGTTGAGTACGATGCGCCACAGCGTGGTGCCCGCCAGGCCGCCAGTAAAGGCGTTGCCCTGCCAACCCAGATCATCAAACCGGGTGCCGGTGTAGAACAGCAGGCCCGCAGGCGCCGTTGAATTGGGCAGCCAGGTGGTTTTGGGCTCTTCATAGGTGGGCGCGTGGGTGCCGCCATTCACCCAGCAGGTGGGCACATTATTTGAAAAACTGTAGGGACAGCCATAGCTGCGCAACGGCCAGCCATAGTTTCGCCCGGACAGGACACGATTCAACTCATCGCCGCCGCGAGGGCCGTGCTCGGTGAGCCAAAGGTCATCGGTGCCGGGCTTCATGGCCGCGCCCTGCGGGTTGCGGTGGCCATAACTCCATATCTCCGGCAAGGCCCCGCTGACGCCAAAACTGGGATTACCCGCGGGCACGCTGCCGTCGCGGTTGATGCGGATCACCTTGCCCAGCGTGGCCGCCAGATTTTGCGCATTGCCGGTGCCAGGGCTCGCAGGGTCATCACGCTGGCGCTCGCCCAAAGTCACAAAAAGGGTCTTGTCACCACGAAAAACCAGGCGTGAACCGAAGTGGCCGTCTCCCCCCACCTTGGGCACTTGCCGGTATATGACTTCGGCGGCTTGAATGGCATTACCGGACGTATTCGCAACCAGATTTCCACGTGCCACAGCCGTGCCCGAACCACCCGTACCGGACTCCGAGAACGTCCAGTAGATGCGGGGGTTGGTCGTCAGATCAAAGTCCGGGTCCAGTGCCACATCCAGCAAGCCGCCCTGTCCGGACGAAACCAGATTGGGCAACGCCGGACTGAACGGTGCAGAGATCGTTGTGCCGTTGGCGCTGACAATCACCATCGTGCCAGCTTTCTGTGTGACCAGCATGCGGCCATCCGGCAGGAATGCCATGCCCCACGGGCTTGACAGGCCGGAGGTGAGCACAGTAGCTTTGGGAGCCGCACCCGGGGTGGGCGAGGGGGTTGGAGCCGGGGTCGGTGCGGGTGAAGGTGTCGGCACCACCGCGGAGCCAGCCACGCCGCTCACCGCGGAAGATCCTCCACAGGCGGTCAAAGCCCCGGCAAGGACCGTAAACGCAAGCATGCAGCACGCGCGCAAGGGGAATCTGGCTTGTTTACTCAGCATGGCAATACTCCGGGTCAGGTTCAACATGCAAATCATTTGCCAAACGCGGTGAAACAGCTGTTAAGGCCGATCGCTTTTCGTGACGAAACGTAAAATTTTCATCAAAAATGGCCTCCAGACCTTATTCCATATGCGTGAGCAGCTACTTTTTTGATAGCGAATCGGCGATTAACCGATCTGCATATACCTGCCAGCGAACGTCCTTGCCAACGTCATTGAACACGCCGGCACGAGCCTGATCAGCCACCCACTGCTGCTTCTGCGCAATGGCGGCCGCCATGAACGGCTCAAAGCCCGCTTCCTTCACGGTGTTGGCCGACTCACGCATTTCCTCGGCACGGCGCTGGCCGTGCTGGACCACGCGACTGAAAAAATACGCGCCCTGCTTTTCCCAGTCAATGCCGGGAAAGGTCTCGGCCAATGTAGGCAGTACGTGGTCTTCCACACCATAGGCACGCGCCGTGGTGTAGCTTTCAATGACCAGTGCTTCCAGACCCTTGATCATCACACTGCGGCACATCTTGATGGCACTGGCCACCCCCAACTGGTCTGACACGGCTTTCGCATCCATTCCCCATGCTGTGAGCACGTCAACCAGTCCGGCTGCACTGGCACCACCCAGCAACATGGGGACCCGTACGCCATACGGTGGCACCGAGGTCATTACACCGGCCTCCACATAACGGGCGCCGCTTGCATCGATGAGCCGGGCAGCCTGCTGTTTGGTGCCAGGTGATGCAGAGTTCAAATCCAGAAACACAGTGCCGCTACGCACGTGGGGAGCGGCCGCCTGCGCAACCGCCAGCGTGCTGGAAGCCGTCACTGCGGAAATCACCAGGTCTGCATGGGCGCACAACTCCGCTACCGACCGGCAGGCCGTCACACCGGCCTGATCGGCATGGGCCAGCTGTGCGGCCTTCAATTCGGGCGCATCGAATTTGAGGTCCCAGGCGCTGACGGCCGGGACCCTGTCTTTGAGGCCAGCCGAAAAAATCCGGCCGACTTCACCGTAGCCAATGACGCCGATGTGCTGAAACTTCACGGATCAGATCCTGCCGCACTCACTGCTGCGGAATTTTGGCGCGGACAATCACGGCTCCCCAACGCTTGATTTCACTGGACAGCAACTCTGACGCCTGTTCAGGCGTGCTGGCGTAGGCTTCCACATTCAGATCGTGCAGTTTTTTCTTCACGTCAGGTGAGCTCAAGGCGGCGGCAATCTCCTTGTTCAGTCTGGCGATGACGTCTTTTGGCGTCTTGGCCGGCGCGGCCAATGCATTCCAGCTGGATGCAACAAAAGTGGGCAGCCCACTTTCTTTCGCAGTAGGCACGTCGGGAAGGACGGCTGCGCGCTTCTCTCCGGTAACGGCCAGCGCGCGCAACGCCTTGGCGTTGATTTGCGGCAGGACGGGGCCGAGAATTTCAACCGCAGCATCAATCTGACCGCCACGCAATGCAGTGATCACAGCGGGCGTGCCGTTGAATGGCACGATTTGCATGTCAACGCCCGACGTAGTCTGGAACAATTCTGCGGCCAGATTCTGTGTGCTGCCGATATTGATGGTTCCCAGGTTGAGCTTGCCCGGATTAGCCTTGGCAAAAGCCAGCAACTCACCCAGGGTTTTGAATCTGGACTCTGCTGGCGTGACAATGGCAATGTCAAAGAAGCCAAGTGTCGAGATGGGCGAAAAATCTTTGACGGCATCAAACGGCAAGGACTTGAACATGCCCGCACTCACCGCCGTGCCATTGGACATCAGCAACAAAGTGTGACCGTCCGGCTCTGCCTTGGCCACTGCTTCACCCGCCACGATGCCGCCGGCACCGGGCTTGTTTTCAATGACCACTGGCTGACCCAGCGATTCGGACAGTTTTTGACCCACCGTGCGTGCGGTCAGATCAGCCACGCCCCCAGCCCCAAACGGCACCACGATGCGAACCGCTTTGGATGGAAAAGTCTGCGCACTGGCTGCAAAACCCATCACCATTGCACCAGCCAGCAACAATCCGCGTGTCAAACCATGCTTCAAAACGTTCTCCCCAGTCAATCAAAAAAAATCAGGCGCGTAGCGTCTGGTTGAAAAATGCCAGCGTGCGGTCCCATGCCAGTTTGGCCGCTACGGCATCAAAGCGGGGCGTGGTGTCGTTGTTGAAACCATGCTGGGTGCCAGCGGCGTACTGATGCGCCGTGTAGCGAACACCTGCCGCCTTGAGTGCGGCCTCATAGGCGGGCCAGGATGCATTGATGCGTTCATCAACAGCCGCGAAGTGAATTAACAGGGGTGCCTTCACCTTGGCCGCATCTTCGGCGGCCGGGTGGTTACCGTAGAAAGAAACGGCTGCGTTCAGATCAGGCAAGCGGGTGGACAAAATATGGGCCATGCCACCGCCGTAACAAAATCCCACCACACCGATCTTGCCGCTGCATTCCGGCCGATTCTTCAGAACGCCAGCGGCGGCCACAAAGTCTTCCCTTGTCTTGGCCTGATCCAGCTTGGGGAACAGCTCACGCGCCTTGTCTTCATCACCCGGATAGCCACCCAGTGGGGTCAACGCGTCCGGCGCAAACGCCACGAAATTGTCGAGCGCGAGACGCCTGGCAATATCTTCAATGTGGGGATTGAGCCCGCGGTTTTCATGCACCACCAATACGCCGGGCAACTTGCCTGTGGCATTGGCGGGTTTGGCCAGATAACCTTTGACGGTACCGTAGCCGTTGGGTGAAGGGAACTCCACGATCTCGGTCTTGATACGCTTATCGTCTTTGGGCACCACCTGGGCTGCTGCAAAATTGGGGCTGAGGGATGCCAGCAACATGCTGGCGGTCACGCCACCCACCGCAAACTTCTGGGCCCGGTCCAGAAAACCACGGCGGTCAATCGCACCGTGCACATAGGCATCAAACAGAATCAGCAGTTCCTGGTCAAAGTCGGCAGCGGTTTTGCGGGTCATGGCTATTTCCTCACATGGTTTGGATGGGGTTGAAGGGAAACACCAGAATAGAGCTTACACAAAAGGCTCACCGCGAGAAGGGATTAGGCTTCGCCCGAATCCGTCGCGGCTTCCACTACCGTGCAACGCCCAGCAGCCGATCCAGCAATTCGGGCTGTTCGCGCAAGCTGGCTGCTGTGCCCGCATGCACGACCGTACCGCGGTCCAGCACGGCCGCGGTGTCTGAAATGGCCAGAATCGCCTGCGGATGCTGCTCCACGATGATGGCAGAGAGCCCCTCTTCGCGGGTAATCCGGCGAATGGCTCGCAGCAACTCCTGCACGATGATGGGTGCAAGGCCTTCCAGAGGCTCGTCCAGCAGCAGCAAGGTTGGGTTCAAAACCAGCGCACGGCCCACAGCCAGCATTTGCTGCTCGCCACCGGAAAGCTGCGTGCCCAGGTTGGTCTTGCGCTCAGCCAGGCGTGGAAACATCTCGTAAACCCGCTCAGGTGTCCATTGCCGGGCTGAACGACCGGCGCGGGCTGGTCTTGCCACAGCTGTGAGGTTTTCATCTACCGTGAGGGATTTGAAGATGTTGCGCTCTTGCGGCACCCAGCCAATGCCCGCAGCCGCACGTTCGTGGGACTGCAACTTGTGCAGTGCAACACTGCCAAGCGAAATGCTGCCGGCGTGTTGCCGCGTGGCACCCGCCAGCGTGTTGATCAGCGTGGTCTTGCCGGTGCCATTACGTCCCAGAAGGGCTAGCGTCTGTCCTTCAGCCAGTGACAGCGAGACGTCGTGCAACACCACGGCTTCGCCATAACCAGCGCTCAGGGTCTCGACTTTCAGCAGGTCAGCCATGAGCGCCCTCCATGGCGATTTCATCACCATGCCCCAGGTACACCGCCTTGACCCGTGAGTCATTGGCAATCGTGTCGGGATCACCTTCGGTCAGCACCGTACCGTTGACCAGCACCGTCATGCGATTGGCAAAGCTGAAGACAAGGTCCATGTCATGTTCAATCAACAACACCGATACATCGGCAGGCAGTGCGGCCACGGTCTGCAGCAGTTCTTCGCGCTCGCCGGCGGGCACACCGGCTACGGGTTCGTCCAGCAACAGCACCCGCGGCTCGCAGGCCAGTGCAGTGGCAATCTCGAGCAGACGGCGCTTGCCATAGGCCAGCACATTGGTCTTCTGATCCATGACAGTCGTGAGATGAAACTGCTCCAGCAATTGTTCGCATCGCTGGATAACAGCCCCATTTGAGCCCAGCGCCTGCCACCACTTGCCACCCATGCCCTGGTGCTGGGACACGGTCAGCGCCAGTGTTTCCAGTGGCGTGAGCGTGTCGAACAGCTGGTTGATTTGAAAGGTGCGTACCATGCCCCGGCGGACACGTTCATGCGGTGCCAGTTGCGTGATGTCCGCCCCCTCCAGCGTGATGCGGCCCTCGGTGGGATCAAGCACGCCGGTGAGCAGGTTGATCAATGTGGTCTTGCCCGCGCCGTTGGGGCCAATCAGCGCATGTCGTGCACCACGACGCAGATCCAGCGTCACATTGTTGGTGGCCGTGATGCCGCCAAAACGCTTGATCAGGCCCTGCGCACTCAGCACGATACCTTCGGTACTTTGCTGGTTCATGCTTTGCCCCCACGCGCGAACCAGGTCCAGGGTTTGAGCAGCCGCTCACGACCCACCATTACCAATACCACCAGGAACAGGCCGATCCAGAACGTCCAGTATTGCGGTGTGATGGCGGAAATCACATCCTGCATCAGCTTGAACACAATGGCACCGGCCACGCCGCCATAGAGCCAGCCCGTGCCGCCCACCACCAGAATCAGCATCACATCCGCGGAGCGGTGAAACTCAAACAGATCCAGCGAGGCAAACCCGGTGGTTTGTGCCAGCAGGGCGCCCGCTGCACCTGCCATGCCGGCTGCCACGGTATAGATCACCGCCAGACGCGATGTAACCGGGATACCAATGGCCATGGCACGCAACCGGTTGTCCCGGATGGCCTTGAGCGTGGCACCAAAGGGGGAGTGCACGATACGCCTGGCCAGCACAAACAGGATCAGCAATACCGTGATCGAGTACCAGGCCGCGGTACGTCCATACAAGTCAAACTCGAACCGGCCCAGCACCGGCCCCATCACCACCCCCTGCAGGCCATCAGCCCCACCGGTAAGCCAGTCCAGCTTGTTCGCCAGTTCCATCAGGATCAGACCGACGCCCAGCGTCACCATCAATCGGGTGAGATCACTGCCACGGATGATGGTCATGCTGCAGATTGCGCCCAGCAGGGTGGCAACCACCACGGCAACCAGGAGGCCTACTGTTGGGTCTGGCATGACCAGCTTGGAAAACAGCGCAGCCGTGTAGGCGCCCATGCCGAAAAAGGCAGCATGTCCCAGCGAGACAATACCGGTATACCCCAGAATGAGGTCCAGCGACACCGCAAACAGCGCCACGATAGCAATTTCATTGATGATCAGGGCATGACTGGGCAGCAGCAATGGCGACACCAATGCAATCAACCACAACACTGCTTCCCATGGTTTCCAGCGCCGGTTGACGAGCAGCGGATTCAGACTGTCTTTCATGACTTGCCGCCCTGACGAACAAACAGGCCTTGCGGACGCCAGATCAAAATGGCGATCATCAGGCAATACACAATGAACGCGCCCAGCTTGGGGATGTAGTATTTGCCCGCCACGTCAGCAATACCCAGCAGCAATGCCGCCAGCAAGGGCCCGGTGATGCTGGAGGTGCCACCCACCGCCACGACAATCAAAAAGTAGATCATGAACTTGAGGGGAAACGTGGGGTCAAGCCCCAGCACTTCGGCACCAAGCGCCCCACCCAGGCCCGCCAGACCGGAGCCCACGGCAAAGGTGGACAGGAAGACCACATTGACGTTGATGCCCAGGCCCGCTGCCACGCGCTGGTCGTCGACCGAGGCGCGCAAACGGCTGCCAAACCGGGTTTTGGCCAGTATGTATTGCAGGCCAACGGTGAGCGCGGCACACACGGCGATGATGAACAGGCGGTAGTGGCCCATGCCCAGCATCCATGCGCCTTCACCCAGTTCGGTTCGACCCTTGAGCCACTCGGGCAGCTGGACAATTTGCTGGGTGGAGCCGATGAAGTAGTCCGCACTGGCCACTGCCATGAAAGTCAGGCCGATAGAGAACAGCACCTGGTCCAGATGCGGCTTGTGATAGAGCGGTCGGTACAACGCACGCTCCAGCACACCGCCGAGCAGGGCTGCTCCAAGGAACGCCAGTGGCAGGCACACCAGAAACGGTACGCCGACACGCTGCATCAGCAACACCGTGATGTAGCCGCCCACCATGGCGAAGGCCCCGTGCGCGAGGTTGATGAAGTTCATCAGCCCCATGGTCACGGCCAGACCAACGGCCAGAATAAACAACAGCATGCCATAGGCTATGCCGTCAAAGAGGATGGTCAACATGGTTGAGGCGCCCTCGCTTTGCAGCGAGGTGTATTGAATTACTTGGCTTTGCCGGGATCCTTGACGTCCTTGATGACGTCAAATTCCACGTTGTAAAGCTGGCCATCCTTCTTCTCTACCTTGCGCAGGTAGATGTTCTGGACCACATCGCGGGTTTGCGCATCAATGAACATCGGGCCACGCGGGCTTTCGAAAATCTGGCCTTTCATGGCTGCCAGAAGGGCATCACCGCCACCCTGCCCCTTGGTCGCCCTGAGCGCTTCATAAATCACGCGCATGCCGTCATAACCACCCACTGCCATGAAATTGGGACGCATGCCCTTATTGGCCTTCTGGAAAGCTTCGACGAACTTCTTGTTCGCAGGGGAAGGATGTGCGGTGGAATAGTGGTGTGAAGTGACCACGCCCAATGCACCGTCGCCCATGTCATTGAGCTGGTCGTCATCCGTCACGTCGCCGGTACCGATAAGCTTGATGCCCGCCTTGTCCATGCCGCGCTCAAGGAACTGTTTCATCACCGCAGCGCCGGCGCCGGAGGGAACGAATACAAACAGTGCGTCAGGCTTCAGATCCCGCACTTTTTGCAGGAACGGGGCGAAATCCGGGTTGCGCAGGGGAACCCGCAAGGCCTCGGTCACCTGCCCGTCATTGAAAATCAGGCGTTCCTTGAAGTACTTCTCGGCGTCAATGCCGGGGCCGTAGTCGCTGACCAGCGTGACCACTTTCTTGATGCCGTTCCTGGGAGCCCAGTCAGCCAGCGCAACAGAGGCCTGTGGCAAGGTGAAGCTGGTGCGCACGATGTAAGGCGACGCCTCGGTTATGCTGGAAGTGGCCGCCGCCATCACCACTTGCGGGGTTTTGGATTGTGTGGCGATAGGCGCCGTAGCCAACGCGGATGGCGTGATGCCGAAACCCGCCAGCACGTTCACCTTGTCATTGACCACCAGTTCTTGCGCCATACGCTTGGTGACGTCAGGCACGCTGGTGTCGTCCTTGACGATCAACTCGATTTTCTTGCCGGCGACGGTATCACCATTTTGCGCCATGTACAGGCGTGCGGCCGCTTCAATCTGGCGGCCCGTACTCGCCTGCTGACCCGTCATGGGCAGGATCAGGCCAATCTTGAACGTATTCCCCTGCGCCATGGCAGGCAAAGCAGTGAGCGTGGCAACAGCCAGAACCGCAGCAGTCAAAAACATCCGTTTGTTCATGGTTTCTCCAGTCAATTTTCCAAGATTAAAAATCTCATCACCATTTTGTACTATCGGTCCAATCGCGACTGCGCGCAAGCGCAAACCGTCTCATGCAGGTATAGCAAAAATGCATAACTGGAATTCACCACCGGATGGTGCGCGAAGAGCTTACTTCGAAGTCTTGGCCGGGTCCTTGACGTCCTTCAGCACGTCAAATTCAACGTTGTATAGCTGACCATTCACGCGTTCAACACGGCGGATATAGACGTTTTGAACGATATCCCGCGTCTGGCCATCGATATAGATGGGACCACGGGGGCTTTCGAAAATCTGGCCCTTCATGGCATTCACCAGCGCCTGACCGTCGCCCTGCCCTTTGGTGACCTTGATCGCCTCATAAATCACCCGCATGCCGTCGTATGCGGACACACCAAAGAAGTTCGGTCGAATGCCGTTGCTCTGCTTCATGAACGCCGGTACGAACTTGCGGTTCGCAGGTGAATCATGTGAAGCTGAGTAGGGGTGCGATGTCACCAGGCCCAGGGCGACATCACCCATGTCGTTGAGAATCTCGTCATCGGCAACGCTTCCCTCACCAATCAGTTTGATGCCCGCCTTGTCCAGTCCTCGTTCAGCAAACTGTTTAAGCAATACCGAACCCGCACCCGCCGGCACAAAAACGAACAGCGCATCCGGCTTGAGATCACGTACTTTTGCAGGAAGGGTGCGTAATCCGGGTTGCGCAACGGTACGCGCAACTCGGCCAGAATCTGGCCACCATTCAGAAGGAATCGGTCGCGGAAAGTTTTCTCGGCGTCGTAGCCAGGCCCGTAATCAGTGACCAGCGTGACAACTTTGCGAATATTGTTCTTAGGGGCCCATTCCGCCACACCCAAAGTCACCTGCGGCAGCGTCATGCTGGTGCGAACGATGTAGGGTGAGGACTCTGTGATGATCGAGGTGGCTGCGGCCATCACCACCATCGGCGTTTTGGACTGGGTTGCAATCGGGGCGGTCGCCAGGGCCAGTGGGGTCAGGCCAAACCCGGCCAGCACATCCACCTTGTCGTTGACCACCAGTTCCTGTGCCAGGCGCTTGGTGATGTCCGGCACACCGGTGTCATCCTTGATAACCAGTTCCACCGTACGTCCGGCAACCTTGTCCCCAAACTGAGCCATATACAGGCGCACACCGTTCTCGATCTGCCGCCCGGTCGAAGCGAAGGGACCGGTCATAGGTAGCAGCAGGCCGACCTTGAACGGCTTGGCCTGCGCCAACGCATAGTTGCCCGAGAGGGCCACCGCAGCCATGGCTGCGGTCTTGATAAACGTTCTTTTCTTCATGGGAAGTCTCCTCAGTAAATTTGAACAATGTCGCTACAAACAAATGCATTCGACAACCTATATTCCAACAGTCTTTTATAGCAGGTTGCTATAACACAGACTTCATAGCCGGAAATTCTTGAAATCAACTTCGCTTTCGGATCAGGCGCACGCCAGGCATCTGTGTAACTTGCTGACCCTTGACGGCTTCGCGCAAATTGCGCTGGGCAATTCGGGAGTGCTCGCGCATGATGGCCTCGGCGCGGGCGCCCTCGCGCCTCTCAATCGCTTCAAGCACCTGCCCGTGCTGGTCCTGCGCAACAATGAGCATGTCGCGCGCCTGTGGGGAATTGGCCTGAACAACGACAAAGGCCGACGGTGACGCAAAAGGCAAGCTGGCAACGCGTTCCAGCTCGCGAAGCAGGAAAGGACTGCCGGACAGCTCCCCCAGCAACACATGAAACTGACCGTTAAGCCGGACATACGCCGAAAACTCCTCGTCACCGAACGACTGACGCCCGAGCACCTCGTCAATCAATTTCAGGCATTCCCGCGCCTCGTTCATCACCACCGGGGCAACGCCGCGCTCTGCGGCCAGCCGCGCGGCCAGGCCCTCAATCGTGCCACGCAATTCAATGGCTTCTGAAACATCACGCTCCGAGAAGGTACGCACCGCATAGCCACCATTGGGCAGACTTTCGATCAGGCCTTCCTGTTCCAGGCGCATCAGCGCAGCACGAATGGGGTGCGCGAAAAACCCAGTTTCTCGACAATGCTGAGTTCGGCAATGCGGGAGCCGCCCGGCAATTCGCCAGCAAGAATCATCTCCCGCAGTTGTAACTGGGCACGCACCTGCACGCTCTCCGAACCGATTTGCGCGGCAACGCCGGGTTCCTCCGGGCGGGATACTGTTGAATTGGTAGCAACTGTCATGATCTAGCCTTTCAGACGGCATTCTCCTTCCGAGCCGACATCGTGTCGGGGTTGTAAAAATCTCCTCAGCGGACTGATATCAGGTCACCCACCTTATTCAGTGACCATGAATCCACCGTTTTGAGTCAAGGCAAATTTTCCGGCGGCAACTGCATTGATCCATTGGCAGGCCCGTAAAAAACCGCCAAAACAGAAAAAATGAACGCCGTTGAAGTCGAGTCCGTCGTCGGCTTGCGCCTCCACCAGATCACGAATCACCAGCTCCGGCCCATGGTCACCCAACAGCTTCATCATGGACGTGGGCTTGGCACCCAAAGCGCGGATGGACGGGCCCACGCCACAACGCATCGCGAATCTGAACAGTGCCGCAACGCTCGCTGGGCCGGCCAACCCACCGACCATGCGAGCCGAAACTCCTTGCTGGCGAAGCGACACAGCCCAATCAATGAAGGGCTGTGCTTCAAAGAAGAATTGGGTGACCAGTGAGGTCTCCAGTCCAAGGCTTTGGGCCAAACTGACTTTGTCACGCTCCGCCTGACGAATCACCGGAAGCGCCACCTTGCTGTGGCCTTCCGGGTGTCCGGCCAGCGACACGCGGCGAAAACCGTGCTTGCCGAGCAAGCCGGTTTTCAGGACTTCGCTCACGTCGCTGTAGGGGCCAGTCGCATCTGGATAGTCGCCAGCGATGAGCAGAACCTCCTGCACGCCAACGCCAGCCAACTCACCCAATATTCGTTCCAGATGCGCCTGTGAGGGCACAAGCCGCGCCGGAATGTGCGGCACAGGCTCGAAACCGGCTGCACAGGCCGCTAAGCTGGTCTGGCGGGTCTGCTCCCAAGTCTGGTTGGGCAGGTGGGACACAAACACACGGGTGCCGGGTCGCAGCCACTGGCGACTGGCTTGCAGGTGTTTGCTGTCGGCAACATTGATCTCAACGGAGGCCTTCTCGGCCAGCCGTTGGATCTCGCGCGTCAGCGCGAGCGCAGCACCAATTGGGGCGCTGGCAGCCACTTGCATGAATGCCATGCCGGCTTACGCCTTGCGAGTGCGCCAGCCGTCTGCGTAGGCCTCGCGGGCCGCCTTGGCATAGGGCACGGCAGCCACGCGCACGCGCACTTCGGTCTGCTCGTGGCGCTCAACCGGCGGCTTGCTGGTGCCACCGCCTTCTTCGCCCCAGGTCAGGGTCAGCACGTCGTTTTCCTTCACGTCGGCATCCACCCACCCCAGCGACAGGCCGCAACGCTCGTTGTGGCTGTAGCCCGTGAACATGGAGTGCCCTACGACCTTGCCGCCTTTCATCACTTTGTCGAATGACGAGCTGCCGTAGTTGGCATTGGGCATGTCGAAAAACTTGCAGGTCTTGTCGCCAGTGACCGGCGACGCCAATATCCTGCCCAGGTCTTCGCCGTTCCACTCGAAAGTGACTTTGCGACGGGATTGTGCGCGGCCATTCCTGACCATTTCTTCCAGTGCAGCGCGGCCGATGAAGTCGTGGTCGAACTTGACGAAGGGGCCATAGCCCAAGTCGTAAGGCGTGGTGTAGTAGTCCTCAATGTTGTCTGACACAAAGCTGCCGGCAATGGAACCCGTGGCTTCGTAGCCCTGTGCGGGCAGCCATTCGCGATAGGCCTTCATCTTGTCGCCGCTGTAGACACCTGGCAGGGGTGACGGGATCCAGCCGGATTCAAACGTATTGCTTGAATAAGCACGCGAACCCACCCGCACCAAGCCAAACTCACGGCCCACCGCCATGATGTGTTCACGGATTTCTTCCGCTTCAGCGTAAGGACCCCAGATCTCCAGGCCAGGTGCGCCGGCCATGCCGTGGCGCAAGCAACGCACTTTGCGGCCCAGCATGTTGATGTAGTCCATGTTGAAGAACTTCACATCGGCCATGGGCCCGCCGTTGAGCTTGTCGATGATCTGCTTGGCGTTGGGACCCTGGATTTGGTAACGGTAGTGGCGGCGACTCACCGCCTTGCCGTAAGGGCTGAAGACGAACGATCATCGCGGATGTACTGTACGTTGAAACCGGCGGTTTTGCAGTTGAACTCGAATCCAGTTGACCGTAGGAGCGCGGCCAACGAAGACCAATTCGTTTTCAGCCAGGTAGAACAAGGATGCCGTCGCCAATCACATAGCCGTCGTGGCTGATTGGCACCATCTGTTTGGCTTTGTTGACGGTGAAGCCATTGAAGCTGTTGATAGTCAAGGTAGACATCAGCTTGAGCGCATCCGGGCCGGTCACAGTGATTTCCGCCATGTGGTGGGATTGATCAAATAACACCGCCGTTTTTGCCAGGCGCACTGCTCATCGCGCCAATTGGTGAACTCGGAGGGCACCACCGGGTAAACATAGGCACCAATTTGCGATTGCCGCAACATGTGCACCGCGTTGCCTGCACCTGTCAAAACGTCTTCCAAACTGCGTTGGGTCATGATGTGTCGCCTTTTAAATAGTTGAGTAAATATGGTTGAAGCACTCTCTTGAGTACACGACAGGGCATGAAATCAACCCTATCACTAGAACCCGATTTCAGTATACATACTGAATACAATAAAATCAAATAATTGCTGAAAAATCGAAATTATTGTCAATATTTCGGTAATTAAGGCCTCGGTAACTCCGTATATGTATACATTAAGCAGAAATGAAGGCGATATTGAGTATCGTCAAGTCCGGTTTACAACCATTTCAAAACGAGCCCCCTCATGACAAAACACCCAGAGTCCGCCAGGATGCCCAACTACATCCTGACCACCCAATGTCCCGACACCACCGGCGTGGTGGGCGGCAGTAACGGGGTTTTTGTCTCATAACCGCGCCACCATCACCGAAGCGCAACATTTCGACGATGTCGCCAGCGACACCTCGTTCCTTCGCGTGGTGTTTCGTGACAATGGCCAGGGCATGGCGGAACTCACCGAACTGGGCGCACTCTTTGCCAAGGCGGTGGCCGAACCGTTCAAGATGAAATGGAATTTGCACAGCTCTCAAAAAAAGTGCCGCACCATCCTGGCGGTTTCCAAACACGGACACTGCCTCAACAGCCTGCTGCACCGCTGGAGCACCAACACCTTGCCCATCGATGTACTGGCTGTCGTTTCCAACCATGAAGACATGCGACGACAGGTCGAGTGGCACGGTGTGCCATTTTTTTACTTGCCCGTGGTCAACGGCGACAAAGCCGCGCAAGAAGCCAAAATCACAGAACTGTTTGAGCGTTTTGACGCCGAGTTGCTGGTGCTGGCGCGCTACATGCAAATCCTGAGCGATGACGCCTCACGGCACTTCACGGGGCGTTGCATCAACATCCACCACTCCTTCTTGCCGGGCTTCAAAGGCGCACGCGCTTACCACCAGGCGTTTGACCGCGGTGTGAAACTCGTTGGCGTTACGGCTCACTATGTAACCAGCGACCTGGACGAAGGCCCCATCATCGACCAGGAGGTGGGCCGCATTGACCACGCCGCATCGCCAGACGACCTGGCCGACATAGGCAAAGACCTGGAAAGCGTCACGCTAAACCGCGCCATCAAATGGCATGCCGAACGCCGCGTTTTCATCAACGGCACCAAGACCGTAGTGCTGCGATAAAGCGTCAGACCATGACTAGATTCGCGGGTAAACACGCTGCGGTCGTCGGGCGCAACCACACTCGGGCATCTTAACGAGCCCGCAGCAGGGCTGCCTGCCCCTCAAGCCACCCGATCCACCCAATGCCCCGTCAGTCGGGTTGGAGACCGGCAGGCCAATGACACGGTCCACGCTACCGCCGGACGCATGACGCCAGTGTGCCAGCGGCTTGGCACCGCCGCACAATCTCTTTACGATGACCCCATCCAAACCACGTGCGACTATTCCCCAAATTGTGAGACCCAAGCCGCTGTGCAACCCGGAAACGCTGAATGACCTCGCCCGACACACCTCTCTCTCCCATCCGGTCACCCCCACGCCCCTGCGCCCGGCACCGCACTTCGTGCCCGACAGCGTGCTGGACCGCCTGGCCCGGGTCACCGGCGGTTCGCTCACCACCCAGCTCTTCAAAAAGGGCTATCGCCAGCCGGTGCTGCTGGGCCTGAAGCCGCTGAACCGGAAGCACAAACCCTTTGCCGGGCGCGCCTACACCATGCGCTTCATTCCCGCGCGGGAGGACATCGACACCTATGCCACGCTCACCACCGAGCCGCACACTCAACAACCTGCAGTGGTGGGCGTGGGCAGGTGCGCCCGGGTGAGGTGGTGGTGATTGACAGCAACCGCAACCCGGCTGCCGCATCCATGGGCAACATGCTCATCACCCGCATGATGGTGCGCGGCGCACGCGGCGTAGTGACCGACGGCGCCTTTCGTGACGGCACCGAGCTGGCCGACATGGACTTCCCCATCTGGAGCGGTGGCGTGACCGCCACCACACGTCTCTCGTACCACCATGTGGCCGACCTGCAGGTGCCGATTGGCTGCGCAGGCGTTGCCGTATACCCCGGCGATGTGATCCATGGTGATGGCGACAACATCAGCGTCATTCCCGCGCACTGCGCTGAAGAAATGGCCAACCTGTGTGAAGCGCAGGACGATCTGGAGGCCTACCTGGCGTTGCGGGTGCAGGCGGGCGAGGCGCTGTGGGGCTTTACCGCCCAGTGACGCCACCCGTGCTAGCACAAGGCCTGGGTGGCGGCGGGACGGCCTGCCGTGCCCGTTGTGGCTGGCAATCGCTGATACCGGCACCGAAGCTGACAGTCACGCTTTCTCTTTCTGGAACCGACACCATGCCATCTTCCCTTCCTCACATTCTCTGAGTTTACGAGGCTTTGATCCGCCGCTACTTCGACGCCTGCAACGCGGCCGATTACTCTGCCCTGGTGGACTGTTTCATGCCGGATGCCGTGCATTACTTCCCGGCAGGCCTGCCCGACATCCCTTGGCGCACAGCGGACACCATCGCCCGAAAGTGGCAATGGTGTGTAGAGACACTAGGTTCGCAATGGACGATCGAGCGCATCATCGTCAGCCACGACAAGCCCGAAGCCATGATCGAGTGGACGCACTGGAAGAACAAGAGCGGCACGGCTTTGCGCGGGGCCGAGTGGTATGACTTTGACCCCCAAAGCGGCAAGATCGCCGAGATCCGCGCCTACTACGCGTCACCCGCAGACAAGAGCGTGGCGATCAACGAACTGGTGGACTTTGACTATGCGGGGCGTGGCTACCACCTGAAAGGCAAATAACGCGGGCGCACGGTAACCGTTACCGCATTTGCTACATAATTATTAGCTACTCACGCATATTCCACGAGGGCTAGAAGCCAATTTTGCATGAAATTTAGACCAATAAACGTGCTGTATCACCCACAAACTCATTTTGTGAAAACTGGCCGCCCAAGGTGAGTTCGGCGGCTGAGCGGGACGCCGCACTGCCAGCGGCAGGCGGCGGATCTTCCTGCAACACCTGCGCGTCAAATGCAGCGGCAGCCGTGCCATCCTGCGGCCGGTAGCCAGCGCATGGGCCGCCGCGTTGTCATAGTGCCGCCCGGATGAATCGGAGATGCCGTAAACCACGGAGAACACCAGATCAGGATGCTCAATGCCCAGCGCCACCAGTTGCCCCAGGTCGCGCCAGTCTCAGCCAGTTGCCCATGCGGCGGCGGTCGATGGGCCGGGTGTTCACATTGCCGATGCGTGTGGCCAGCACCTGCATGCCGTATTGCCCGCGTACATCGCGCCGATGGACTCCCCGAAGGCCTGCCCACAGCGTAACGGCTGTCGGGCCGCACCTGTACGGTCGGGCCCAGACGTGGCCCATTCGGCGCGCGCGGTGTAAGCCCACAACGTGGTGCGAACTGGCGTACACCACCCGCGTCACACCGGCTTCTCGCGCTGCATCAAACAGGCTGATGCTGCCTTCGATGCTGAGTTTGACGTGCTCAGGCCAGGGCGCATCGGTGGTGCAGGCGGCCAGATGGACGACCGCATCGCAACCCCGTAGCGCGGTGGTGAGTGACGTCTGATCCGTGATGTCCACCACCGATGACTGCTCATTGGCGTAACAGGGATCGATGGGTTTCACGTCCAGCAACTGCAGGGCATAGCTCCGCTGCAACAGTTCCCTGCGCAGCCCCGTTCCAACAAGACCGGCCGCGCCGGTGATGGCAATGGTTTTCATTCTGATCCTTTCGATTCTGCGTACCCAAACATGACCGTGCGGGGTTATCCTCTCACGTCTTCATCCACAGGTCTTTCCGAAGAACAGCATGCCAGTCAATCCCACTCATTTCACCCCTGCCGAAGGGCCTGCGTTGTCGCCGCGTTACCCGGACCCGTCGGTGGTCGTGCTGGACCCGTCGTTTCTGAAATACCGCCTGTTCAGCGCCAGTGTGGAGCGGCTGGCGACCGGCTTTCGCTGGATGGAAGGACCCGTGTGGTTTGGTGATGGGCGCTATCTGCTGGCCAGCGATGTGGCAAACAACCGCATCATCCGCTGGGACGCCATCACCGGTGTGGCTTCCGTGTTTCGCGAAGCCTCGAATTACGCCAACGGCAACACGCGACCTGCAGGGTCGCCTGGTCACCGCGAAGGCGCGGTGACCGCCGCATCAGCCGCACCGAGCACAATGGCTCCATCACCACTCTCTGCAGACTTCAAGGGCGAGCGTTTCAATTCGCCCAACGACATCGTCTGCCAGTCCAACGGCGCCATCTGGTTCACCGACCCGCCGTTCCAGCTCTCCAACGACTATGAAGGCCGCATTGCCCAGCAGGAGTTGCCACACGCGGTGTACCGCATCGATGGGTCGGTGGCCACGTGACCCAGGTGCTGGATGACCTTGCGAGACCCAACGGCTTGTGCTTTTCTCCGGATGAGAAGAAGCTCTATGTGGTTGAAAGCCGCGCCATGCCCAGCCGCCGGGTGTGGTCCTATGACGTGGGTCATGATGGCCGGTTGAACAACAAGACGCTGCACATCGACGCCAATGGCCCAGGAGCTTTTGATGGCATCAAGTGTGATGTGGACGGCAACATCTGGGCCGGCTGGGGCAGCAATGGCGCGCTGGATGCCGACGCCGCAGCGCTGGACGGCGTGATGGTGTTCAACCCCGAAGGCAAACCCATCGCCCACATCCGCTTGCCCGAGCGCTGCGCCAACCACTGTGCTGGCGGAGCCGACAGCAACCGCCTGTTCATGGCCAGCAGCCATTCCCTTTACGCGCTGTGCGTCAACACGCGCGGCGCCGAGGTACGTTAGGCGGCTCAGAGGCTTTAGGGACGTTTGCCGAACTCAGCTGTTTCGGCCCGTCCAGGCCAGGGCTTGATCGCTCAGCGAGAAGCCCAGGCCCGGCCGGTTGGGCACGTGCATGCGCCCTTCATTCAACTCCAGCCGTTCATTGAACATCGGCTCCAGCCACTCGAAATGCTCCAGCCAGGGCTCCTGCGGGTAAGCCGCGGCCAGGTGCAGGTGAATCTCCATCGCGAAATGCGGGGCCAGCTTGCGGCCCTTGAAATCGGCCAGCGCCATGATCTGCAAAAACGGCGTGATACCGCCCACGTGGCGCATCCGGCTGCGCAAAGTCGCTGCCGTCCGACATGATGAGTTGGGTGTGCTCGCCCAGGCTGGTCAACATTTCACCCGTTGCAATGGCGGTGTCGTACCGTTCAGCCAACTGGGCATGGCCTTCAAAGTCATAGGCGTCCAGTGGCTCTTCAATCCAGGTGAGGTCAACTGCTCAAAGGCGCGGCAGGCACGCATGGCTTTGGGGCGGTCCACTGCTGGTTGGCGTCCACCATCAGCGGAAAGCCCTCACCCAGCAGCTTGCGAACCTGACCCACGCGCTGAATATCGGTGGGCAAATCCGGCTGGCCGACCTTGATCTTGATGCCACCAATGCCGCTGGCCTTGTTCATGGCCACGTTGTCCAGCACCTGTTCGATCGGCATGTTCAGGTAACCACCTGAGGTGTTGTAACACTGCACGCTGTCGCGGTGCGCACCTAGCAACAGCCCGGCGGCAACGACCGGCTCGCTTGGCTTTCAAATCCCACAGTGCGATGTCAAATGGCGCGATGGCCTGGCTGGTCATTCGCTGCGCCCATGGACGCGCCAGCCCACATCAGCTTGTTCCACAATTTGGCAATGTCGTTCGGGTCTTCGCCCAGCAGGTGTCCGCGATTTCCTTGCCGTGCGCATACATGCCAGGGCCACCGGCCCGCTTGCTGTAGCCAAAGCCGATGCCGTCAAAACCATCGCGCGTACGGATTTCGCGGGAAAGATGAAAGCAATCTCGGTCAATGGCTTTTGCCGGCCCGTCAGTACTTTGGCATCACTGATGGGTGCTGCCAGTGGCAGGTAAACCAGCGAGAGCTTCACCCAGTCAATACAGTCTGCCGAGGCGACAATGTCTTTCTTCACAAGTTGTTCCTTTGGCAAAAATCGGAGAGTCAATAGATGTCCGGCTCGGGCGTGGGCTGGGTACCGGCCAGCGTGACGAAATCACAGCCCTGGTCCGCCTGCGTCACCTGCTGGGAGAAAATTGCGCCATAACCGCGCTGGTATCGCGGTGCGGGTGGCGTCCATGCAGCACGGCGTCGGGCCAGTTCGGCTTCGTCGACCAGCATATCCAGCCGACGTGCGGGAATATCAAGCTGGATGATGTCCCCGGTTTGCACCAACGCCAGAGGCCCCCGATAAAAGACTCAGGCGCCACATGCAACACACAGGCACCAAAGCTGGTGCCACTCATGCGGCAATCGGAGATGCGCAGCATGTCACGCACGCCCTGCGCCAGCAACTTCTTGGGGATGGGGAGCTGCCCCCACTCCGGCATGCCGGGGCCGCCCAGGGGACCGGCGTTTTGCAGAATCAACACGCTGGTGGCATCCACATCCAGATCAGGATCATCAATGCGCGCGCTGAGCTCGGCATAACTCGCAAAGACAATGGCACGCCCTGTGTGTTGATGCAGGTGCGGCTCGGCAGCCGCAGGTTTGATCACCGCGCCATCCGGACACAGATTGCCTTTCAAGACGGCCAGACTGCCACCGGCCAGCAGGGCCTGGTCTATCGGCAAAATCACGTCGTCGTTGAATACTGTTGCACCCGCAATGTTGTCACCCAGTGTCAGGCCATTGACGGTGGGTGTATGGGTGTGCAATTTGTGCCGCAAGCGCTCCAGCAGCGCACGCAGGCCACCGGCGCGATAAAAATCTTCCATCAGATATTTACCCGACGGACGCAGATTGGCAATAAGCGGCGTGGTGGTGGCCAGCTCATCAAAACGGTCTAGCGTCAGTTGCACACCCGCGCGCCGTGCCATCGCTATCAAATGCACCAGCGCGTTGGTGGAGCCCCAGCGCCAGCACGGTGGTTACCGCGTTGTCAAACGCCTCAGCGGTCAATATCTGTGCGGGGCGAACGTCCTGCCAGACCATCTCCACGATGCGCTGACCGGTCTGAACTGCCATCTGTGCGTGCCGTGAATCTGGCGCGGGAATGGAGGCGGCGCCTGGCAATGTGAGACCCAGCGCCTCTGCCGCACTGGTCATGGTGCTGGCCGTACCCATGGTCATGCAATGACCCGGAGAGCGGCGATGCCTGAGAGGATTTCTTCCCAATCGCTTTGATTGATGGTGCCCGCTCGCAGCTCGGTCCACCCTTGAACATATCTGAGCCAGAGCCGAGCGTCTTGCCACCTGCACTGCCGTTGAGCATGGGGCCTGCAGGCATGAAGATCATCGGCAAACCCCTGGAGGTCGCCCCATGATCAGCCCGGGCGGCCGTCTTTGTCGCATCCGCCCATCAACACCGCACCATCACAGGGTAGGAGCGCAAGCACTCCTCCGTCTCCAGCGCCAGCAGGTTACGATGCAGCATGGCGCTGGGTTTTTTGCAGCGTTTCTGACAGGGGAGATGGCAGGCATTTCCACCGAAAGCCACCCGCCTGCCAGACACCTCGCTTGATTTCCTCCGCGCTGCTTGAAATGCGTGTGGCAGGTGCTGATCTCGCTCAGGTGTTGAGAATGGCGTGACGGCTTGCCCGCATAGTCGCTGTAGGCAAAACCCATCTGCGCCATGCGCGAGCGCTGGTTAGGTGCGCATGCTCTCGCGACCAAACCAGCGCCACGACCTCAATTCTTCAGGCTTCAATCGCTTGCGGGTTGCGACGAGCCTGTCTGTCTGGTCTGGAGCGGTCATGTTCTAACTTACTGGTTTTTGATGCCCGCGGTTTTGATCACCTTGTTCCAGCGGTCGATCTCGCTCTTGACGAACGCTGCACAGGTTTTGGAACCCTGCGCCGGGACCACGAGCCTTGTGGACTCCATGCGTTGTTTGATCGCCGGGGATTGCATCACCTGCGTCATGGCTGGCTCAAGCTTGTCGACGACAACAGGTTGCGGCGTACCCCTTGGGTTCCTAGCTATGCGCCGACCACGACAAGGCCTCCGAATCTTGTAGCCGGATTCAGCCACCGTGGGCACATCCGGGTAAAGCGGGTTACGCCTGAATGCTGGTGAAACCGCAAGAGGCCGCAGCTTGCCAGCCTTGATGTGCTGCAGCGCCACGTCCTGGTTGATGAACACGAGCCTTGATGGTGCCCCCCATGCTCGGTGTCATCGGGCCGCCGCCACGGTAGGGAACTAATGCCGTCATGAAGATGCCTGCGGTTTGCTTGGAGTAAGCTCCATTGCCATGTGGCCGGCCTCGTGGGTGTAGCCGTATCCAGTTTTCCGGGATTTTCGGCTTTGGCTGTCCACCAGTTCCTTCACAGTCTTGAATGGCGTAGCTGGGGTGCACAACCAGCAGGTTGGGACCAAGTGAACCTGCGTGACATGAATGAAATCGGTATTGGAGTTGTATTTGGATCAGGGTCGGACTATGGGCAACAGCATTTGGCGACTCGGTCTGGAATGATGGTGTAGCAGCCGTCTGGCGCTACTTTGCTACCCCCCTCCTGTTCCCAACCCACCCCGCCTGCACCACCAATGTTTTCTGGATGAGACCGGTTAGGCTTGCAGTTTCCCGGCAAGCTCTTCAGACACATCATGCACCCCATCACATCGCTGGTGCCGCCAGGGGGAATGGCACGATGATCTTGACAGGCTTGCTAGGAGCTCGGCCTTGGCCATGGCGGCCATAGTGCGGCAAAGGCAGAAGCCTGAACGCTGCGGTCTCAGCCAGGCTTGATGAGTTTTCTTCGAATGGTCATGCTTGTCTCCTGTTGAAAAAAAGGCAAGGGATCAGTTCGTCAGCGTCGTGATTTTGGGCTGGTAGCCTGCCGCATACAACAGACCCCGTGTCTAGCCAAAGCGCAAACGACATAGCGCTCCCGGTTGGGATCGAGATCTGACAAAGGCACTGGTCAGGGCCAGAATGCCCTTGTAGCCGGAACGCTGATACGCGCGCGGATGGCCTCGTTCACGTCCACGTCGCCCTCATCGAAAGACCTCGGCAAAGTCGATAGCCACCCTTTTGATATTCCGGAAGTGAACCATGAAGATGCGCGCGGCGCAAACTCTTCAATCGCGCGGATGACATAAGCGTGCGGTTCGAGGGCGCGCCATCTCGGCCACCGTGCCCTGGCAGAAATTGAGTCCGTGGTCAGGCAGGCAGTGGAGAGACAGCGCGACAAAGCGGCGCATGCCTTCGATTAGGAGCCCAGCAGCCTGCTACGACGCCGTTCAGGCCGCCGACTGGATACGCGGGGTCGTGCGGATGGGGGCGAGGTGGCGTCAGCCGGATGCCAGCCTTGTCCCGCTGCGGGCACCAACTGGTTAAGCCAGAAAGCAATGGCACGCCAGCCTCTCTTCGGAAACCGGAGAGGCCTCTTTGGCCTGCTTCTGGCCACACAACCGACTTGACCCGGAGCCTCGGTCCTGATTGGTTGGGTAACCCACACCCCAGTAGCTGTGCTGGCAGGATCAGGCCTCCGGGCCATAGCAGGCCAGTTTGAAGTGCTGCTGTATTGCACGTGCCTCCGCGCCTGGACGGCAGACCTGCGCGTGATGCCCACCATCTGGACGTTGTACTTGGTGGCTGCTTTCGACCAGCATCGGGCAGCAATCTGGATGTTCTGCCAGTCACCTCAGCCTGGCGCCTGGCGAGCCCCCCATCGGTCAAAAATCAAGGAGGACAGACCTGACATATCAAGGGCAACAAACTAATCTTGAGGGCCTAAGCTTCTACCCATTCACGGTATTCTCTCAGCTTGTTGACATCCCAATCGCCACCGGGCTTTACGAGATCAGTCCCCGGTTGTCGATGACCCGGCGCCCCACACCCAGTTGG
Source organism: Candidatus Egaibacter danicus (assembly GCA_016707075.1). Lineage (GTDB taxonomy): Bacteria > Pseudomonadota > Gammaproteobacteria > Burkholderiales > Burkholderiaceae_C > Egaibacter > Egaibacter danicus. Next base: position 400,541 of record JADJII010000004.1, on the reverse strand, counting down.
GCAGACAGGCAAACTTCACGCGGCGGACGGATTGATGAGCTGCGCTCGATCGACATGACGACTTTCTGAAGTGGGCTGGGACAGAACTGAAAAATCCACCGTACCCTGCTCAGGGCCTGAAGTAACTGCAATGCGGGGAAGACCCCCCCAGACGCCCATCTCGTTCCAGCCGTTGGAACACCTCCACATCCGGCCCAACACGTTGGGCCAGGCTGTAGCCGTTTTCACTGTGGTGAAAAATTAGCGCATACCGGCCCCGCTCCACTTAAAAAAGGAATCTGTGTTGGAGCTTCCTTTACGCGGCTACCAAAACGGTACGTGATATTCTACGCCGCCCGCGGTTGGCAGATTCATCACCATCATACCGGCCTGGCTGTGGCGTCAGGTGGGTGGCGTATTTGGGGCTGGTGGTGGCACACCGGCTGACAGCCCAAATGGCGTGCAAGCCACAAAAGGCTCCTGCCAGAGCTCCTCGTAACCTTTGACCCGGATGATGCTGGCTACCGGGCGGAACAAATTTTCGCGATTGATGCGCATGCTGGCGGTGGTATCGGTCAGCAGGGCCAGGGCCATATAGAACCCGGCTGCGTCATTTCTCTTCAGCTGCCCGCCGCCGGTCACCAGCACCCCCACACCTTCAGACTTGCCGATTTCAACGTAGCCAAACTTCTGTTCCAGCTGGGATCGGGGAGGGGGTCAATATCAATACCACCCAAGCGCATCACCTACTTTGAGGCCCGCCATGCGCGCTTCGACTTGCTTCGAAAGATTTCGGATAAATACCGTCTGCGATAATCAGTGGTCTGGATGCGGTGCAAAGTTATCGGGGGGTCGAGAAGATGCAGAAGGAAGTTTTGACGCTGAGCCCACCGCCTGCGCCACAGATCAGCATCGTCCAGAATTTGCGGGTTCTTGCCTCTATCTCCAATTGCACTTTCCGAGGTGGATAGCTCACTGCTGGGCAACATTTGCCACCCACACCTGGGAACCAGTGAAGCTGATGGCATCACAATGGCGTCATTGACTAACGGTCATTAAATCACACCAGCGCGCCCCAATACCAAGCTGAATACGCCTGCCGGGAATGCCGCTGCGTGGCTGGGATGACTTCGGCCAGCGCCCAGGCTAAACCAGGCACCAAATCGGCGCCTACACACAACGCACAGGCGCTAAGGTCAGCGCAGGCGCAACTTTCCAGGCGGATCACAATGGGGAAGTTCCAGTCAATGAACAACCATCGACACCCAGTGGCTCGCGTGATAAGCACCTCTACTCCTGATACCGGGGCGCATCAGTACTACAATCTACCGGCTACAGCAGGCATTCACCGGCGAAATCCTTGGAAGATGATGTTGCGGGCACGTGTAGCTTCACCAATCCTTTCGGGTTTGGTCTTGCCTTCTAAGTGGGCCAACAGGCAACGTACCCAGTTCTTTCACGGCGGACCAGTATCTCGGCGCCATAATCTTGTCCAGAAGGCATCGGCGCGGTCCCGACGTCCTGGAGGTAATTGTTATGTGGAAGGCTGCATCATGGCCCAGCTGCGTCAAGCGGATGGGCACTGGCTTCGGAAAAGTGCATTCGCCAATCACGTCGGCCAGGTTGCTGTTGGGGTTGATGTTAGCGTGAGGTTGATCCAGAATCTATCATTGGGGTCACCGATCAGGCGTTGTCGTACTTTTTGTGCCAAATGTACGCTGCGGAATGTTCCAGAAAATTGATTAAGATTTACTGAGGTCTGAGCAGTGTTGATCAACGCGGCCAGCCAGCTCTCCACCTCATCCCCCATTGAGATCCGTCAGCGGTGCTACTCGTACGTCCGGCGTAGTCGAATTCACTATCCTGACGCCCGCCTCGGACTATACTCGTACAGTATACCTGCATCTTGTTGTGAATAGTTAGGTATTTTACGAAAATCAATATGCACAGCCGGTGCTGGCTCCTCAAGTCATCAGAGTCCACAGCCTGGTAAAAATCCGGCGGTGGTGGTCTTGGGGGAATGAGGTTGAACACAGCCGATGAATACACTGGGCTGCCCACGCCTTCCTGTACGCCGCGGCATATACTCTCAGCAGTTTGCAGGCCACCCGTAAACAGGAAAACCGGTCGCCCATCTGCTGATAGATTGAAAAACCATGGCTTCACGATCGCCGACGCCGTGTCCCTGGGGCCAATCGAGGTTGTAGCGTAAACGATCCGCCGGTGCTCGCCAGCGAGTCAAAGGCGTGAGCTTGCAGACGCTGCGGCTGGGGGCCCGGACGCCGAATCTCTCGCTAATTTTCTTACAGCTTCCACGTGTGGGCAATCAACCCTCCCGCGGTCATTTCTGGTCAAATCATTAGGTGAGTGCGCCACAACAGCAATGCTGTGCGCCTTTGCTGCTCGGCTTCCTGAACATAGGCAATCGCGTAGAACGAACGTGTGGCCCGCCAGCACCTGGCGGCGATGATGGGGCACCCTGCCACTTGGGCAAGTTTGCACCGCTGTCTTGACGATGGCCGGCGATTCATCGCCCGTCAGCCATGTAAAATTGCGATGCCCCTGGCAAAATGTAACGCCGTGTTGCACCATAGAAGGCTGGTTCTGACGTTCGCCCGATAGCCTTTGGGATTGTGGCCACTGCTCGTCCGTGCCGGTTACACACGTGGGAAAGACAAACAGTCCGGGAGTCAGACGATGGTCCAATGGAGAACTTGGGATCTATGGTGTCCTTTGCTTTGATCAATCTAGAAGTATAATAAAAAGCCATTATAAAAATCGGTTGCCTTCTGGTTCAGAACCGGGTCAGACCTGGTTGCTGGTCAGGCCGATAAAGGCGCATTTGTGCCATACGTCAGGTAACAATCCCGTGCATCCTGCAGCGTTGATAGGCTTCCAACCGCCGTCGCCAGCTTATCGTGATCGAGTTCCACGCCCAGACCCGGCTTGCCGTCGGGTGGACGCACCCGCCCGTGATAGGCACTTTGCCGCCCACCAGGACTTCGTCACTCTGCCACGGTTAATGGGTGTATCGCAAAGAGCATAGGTGAGTGGTGGCACCGACGCCGCCAGATGCGTCGTGGCCATCAGGCTGATGCCCGATGCATTTGGAGTGCATGGATAAACCCAAGCCAAATGCCTGACAGGTACGCGCCAGCTGCCCCCGTCAGCGCGCAGACCACTTCTAGTGATGGTCAGACAGCAGGATTTGTACAGAATTGAGTTCCACCTCCGCCGCAACTCGGCCCAATTGGTTACACCATGTTGGTTGCCAGCGGCAAGCCAGTCGCTTGTTAACTCGGCCATACCCTCCAGCGTCGGCGTGGGATCTTCCGTAGTAGTCTCCAGGCAGCCAGCCAGCTTTTCGGAAGCAACACGCGAGCTTGTTGCCTGGTCCAGTTGCTGTTGGGATCAATGCGCGTTGATGCGTCGGAAAGCCGCCTTCAGGCGCGAGAATGGCGTCCGCTTCCCGCCTGGGGATCGTAAACACGCCCGCCTTGAGCTTGATGCTCTCAAAACCATATTGGTCAATCGTTGCCACGGCACTCGACGATCTGCTGCGGGTTGACGGCTTCGGCCATAAGGATCGGATGCGTATTTGGGATCGACCGAAACATCCCATTTCTGTAGAAGAGATAGGCTGAATAAACCATCTTGTTACGGACGGCGCCGCCCCGCACTCCACAAGTGGGAGGGTACCCAACGTGCGGCCTGCGTCGGAGGAATGCAACCCTCAAAGGCCGAGAATGCGATTAACCAGGTTGCCAACCAGCGAGCCGGGTGCCGCTCCATTTCCACGTGAGACCTGTTCACCTGAGGCGTGTGTGCCAGCACCCGTGCCCACAACCCGTTCAGGTCGAATGCGGATAGACCCACCAGAAATCATGGGTACGTGCGTGGGTCGAGCAAAGGTGCATCACCGTAAGAGTTTCACCCAGCTAAGCAGTCCATTGACTCCTTCCACTTCAATGATGGAGCGCAGTCCAAAAAAAACGGCCATGCAAGCCCCTGCTGCGTTGAGAAGCGGTGGATCGCTGATGGCAATGGGCGTGACCTGACGGCGGCGATGGCAATGACTCATTTGGTTTTCTTCTTCTTTCCAGAACCAGGTTCAGATCGCCACAGTGCCGGAAACCGTGAAAACACATGGCTCCTGCAACCGCGGACGCCGGCATCCAGCGCGTGCATGGCGCCACTCCGCCAGGCAGGCGTCGTTGCCTGATGCGGCTGCAGGCGGTATGGACGCCACCAGCAGCACATCCGGGGATCTGGCCACCGAATCACGCATGGAAGGCTTCGAAACCGGCACCTTACAGACGACACCAATTCACCTGCCGGACTGAAGCGATGCAGTTGCCCGGCGTCATTCGCATAAATCCAGGTAATGACCGTCATTCTAGCGGCGGCACCATCGGGACGGCCAGGCAGCGGTGCTGGCATCCACAAAATCGCGGCCGGCGGACAGGTTCGCCGTTTGCATCAAAGTCGAACGCCCAGATTTTGCACCGTGGGATGAGAGTCGGAGAGGTAGTACGTGACCGTTCATCCGGGCTGAACGTGCCATGCCATTGGGTGTGATCAATCCGTCAATTTTCGGCTTCGCCCAAACCGGCGTTTCATCCAGACAGCAAAACGCCGCTGCCCACCTGAGCGCGCGCGCGCCATGTCCGCATGTCCAGTGCCCACATCGTGCTGACCCAGAACCTTCCTTGACGGTCACAGCGGCCATCATTGAAGCTCATATTCGGCCGGGGATGCGTCTGCCAGCGAGCAATTTGACTTTGACCTGCGGCGGCGCCAAGAATTCGGACGAGGAAAACGCCGGTCTCATTGCAAAAAAAGCGACTACTCACATCGCCTTCGGTACCGGGCGCCGTCAAAGGAGCGCTACATATATACGGCAAAAATGCCCGCGCTCTGGCGTATCCCAGGTTTTCTTGATCCTGGTACCCCGTCAGTATCGATGGATGTGGCGGCCTTCAATATCAATCGGCACCGAGCCTGCTCGGCAACAGACCATACCGGAGACTCTCCCCACTCGATCGCCGCGGAACTGGACAGCACTCTGGCTTCCAGCCATGGCGACATCTGCTCCAAACGGGCCGGTACGCACAAACGCACCACCCTGAACTGCACCGCCGGATCACTCAGATCAGGCATGGGGTGCAGGCACGGCTTCCCCGATACACGTCCGAGCTATCCTACGGCACATACCCAACGTGACGAGCCCGTGGGTTGTCCCCAGGTGACTGCATTGTTGGACATGCCAAAAATGATGGTGTGCGCCAAGACAGGTGTCGTCAAACAGGGCGGTGATGAGCCGATGCAGATCATCAAAATCAACCAGGTGTAGCATGCGCCGGTCACGAGGCTCCGTAGGGGCCGAGCCAATGCGCACACAGGCGGTCTCGATTCCATAAGCAGATCAAAGTGCATGCGTGAAATGTCTTCGCCGAAAGCCTTGCTTGGACCATACAGCCCATCCGGACGGGCAGGCCTGTCGGTCGTGATCGTTTCCGACTGCCTGTGTAGAAGCCGGGTGACGTGGTTGGAACTGGCAAAACACGACCCGTCGACGCCCTGTTTGCTGCGTGCGCTCTCATACAAGTTGCCGTGCCGATGATGTTGGCCTGCAGAGGTTGGGCGCAAAACGGGGACCTGGTTGACACCCCGCCGAAATGCACTAAGCATCCACCCCTGCATCATGGCCAGCACATCGGCATCGGACAGGCCCCAGCACAACCTCCTCGCGATCACCCGCCGGGCCGAATTCCGCGCGATCGACAGGCGCAGCACATTGCAGTTGGCTTTGAGCGATCACGCAAAGCAAGCCCGGGGTTGCCTGCTGCGCCGGTCATCAGGATCCGGTTGTAGAACATTTGATCGTCATATAGGGACTTGGGAAGCTGAGGGGTCAATTGCCAGGTCCGATTCTTTGACGACTAGACATTTCGATAAGTTTGCTACAGTGAGCACGATCCGCATGTCAGTCTTCGGTGTCTGATGACTTGAATTTTAAAAGCCACCTTGCTTTGCCTGTCAAGTTTTTTTTTTGATGAGCCTCATGCAAAACCCTAGCCTTCCCGCCTTCCGGTCAACCTGGCATCCTGGCCGAAGAATCAGGGTCGCCCTCGCCGGTCTGGGTCTGGTCAGTGGAAATCGTGTGAAGGGCTTGGCAACAATATCCGCGAAGGTGTACCCGTGGGCAAACGGGGGCGGCGACAAACTGCCTACCGAAGCGGAGAAATCATGACCCGGTTTGACGTCGTAGCCGCACGGTTGTCCGGGGCGCTAGGCTCCAAACTGCAGGCGTCCGGACCTGGTAGAGACGCGCCATAGGCGTCGCCTGCTTTGGTCATTGAGCCTGCACAAGGTGGCAATTTCAAAATCGCCGCTCAGGGACCTATCCACCGTCGCTGGCGTAGATCCCCGGTTCTGGAACTGCGCATCAACCTCGAAGCCTGAAGCAGCCGGGCAAGCGGCACAAAGGCGCGACCTGGGCCCAATCTGGACCCATGCAAGCGGCCTTCGTGCGTTCCAGGACTCGAGTTTGGCCGAGATTCGGATGCCGTTCCACCTGATTTCCAGTTCCACATGGAAGTAGCGCGCGCTGGAAACCAGCATTTTCCGACCTATTTAGACGGCAGGGGCAGCATCCCAGTGCACCAAGATCATTCCACTACCGGGTAAACACCCACCATCGCAGCACCTGAGGGCCGTCTGGTGGCAATTTCAGCACATCAAAGAGGCGAAAGTATTTTTGTTTCAATCCACAACCAGAGACGCAGTGGCTGCCCATGCAAGCCATGCGTCACGCACTTGTCAAAACAGCGGGAACGCTTGCCAAGACCCAGATCACCGGAGTCACCACAGTCAAATAGAGCGTAGGCTTTCTTGTGCCGGCTTCATCAGAGTCTGCTGGCAAATTCAAGACTTGCGTCAAGTTGTGTGATGACTGGTGAATACCAACCTTCAAACCGGGAAGTTATGCCTGATTCGAATCCTTCCACCAGCCCCGTCATCACACAGATGCGGGTTGTTCCTGTCGCCCGGCCAGGACGGCATGCTGCTCCAACCTCAGCGGACGCACGCCCGTTTTTCACGCGCAACCTGGTCATCCTGACCGGGACAGCACGGGCAACACCGGCGTCGGTGAAAGTCCCCTGCGGCGAAAAAATCCGGCAGACACTGGAAGATGCACGCGAGAGTTGATCATCAGCCAACACTTGGCGCCTGGACGTGCTCAACTCCCTGCGCGTGAAGTTTGCGGAACGCGACAGCGGCGGGCGTGGCAACCAGACCTTTGATTGCGGGTGGCTATTCATGCCGTCACCGCCGTGGAAAGCGCCCTGCTCGATTTGCTGGGCCAGTTTCTGAATGTTCGGTCGCCGCCTGCTGGGAGACGGCCAAAGGGAGCGCGCCAGTGTCGCCGTGCTGGGTTATCTGTTTTACGGAGAGACCGCAACAAGACAGACCTGCCTTACCGGTCGGAACTCCGATATGGCCGACGATCGTTTCGCCTGCGCCATGAACCCGCAGAATGGACGCGAAGTTCGATCGATGCGTCTGGTTGAGGCCGCCGCACACCAGCGCTACGGCTTCAGGACTTCCAAACTCAAGCGGCGGCGTGCTAAGCGGCGACGAGGAAATGGAAAGCCATCGGCGCTGCACGAGCGTTTCGACGCACGCATCACGCTGGACCCCAGCGGCGGCTGGCTACTGAAAGACGCCGTTCGCCTGTCTGCACAAGATAAACACGCGTGATGGCTTATGCCGAAGACCCGCCCGGCGCAGAAGGTGGTGTTTTCTCGGCCGCGAAGTGATGGCGGAATTCCGCCGCGCCACCGGCTTGCTGACCGCCACCAACATGATCGCCACCGACTGGCGCGAGATGGCGCATTCCATCCAGCCGCAATCGGTAGACATTCCGCCGCCGTGGCCGACCCGCATTTCTGGACGCTAGGGCCTCGGTGCGCGTGGCGCAGCTGTGCCAAATCTTTGGCCAAAGCGACCTGGGGCTCGCATTCCAACAACCACTTTGATGTGTCGCTGGCCATCTTCACGCACGTCGCGGCAGCAGCCTGGGCTAACCACGCCTACCGACACGCACTGGATCCGGCGGGATGGGCAGGCCTGACCAAAGACCTGGCCGCTTCAGATTGTGGACTTTTTATGCCATCACCGTCCCCGCCAAAAACCGGGCCTGGGCGTAGGGGAGTTAGCATGATGGAGTCAGAAAAAGCCCACCAGCTCTAAGTTTGAAACACGGGCTGGGGTGCCCGGCGAGAGCGCGACGATTCCGTCGCCATGCAGTACCTGGTTCAACTCGAAGTTCAATCCCAAAATCACCCTGCATGGTGCGCTGGACAAACCCGGATGGAGCCAGAGTGGGCGGTCAAAGTCCCGGCGAAACCGCACGCCCATTCTGGGTTGGCGTCCGTGGAGCGGTTCTCGTTGCCACGTCATACCTTCCTCCGTCTCGCCAGTTGTTCGGCAGTGGCTCTCGTCAACGCCGGTTTCCGACAACCAGGGCCGCGCTGGCCTGCCAGGCCACGTGGTGGCGACCATACTTTTTGCCCCGGGTCTTCCCATGGCGGTCGTCACGCAGTTCATCCAGAATTCGGCATCGCTTGGTTGCCATTTTGGTACGGGCTGCGTGATTCAACCTGCGCATGGCGGTTTACAGGCGCGCAGCCTGAGCGCCAAGGTGCGCTATTCAGCATAAGGCTAGTTACTACCGGCCAGCGGCGCATGCTGATCGCCGCTTTTCAGGTGAAATAGTTTAGCCTTCATGCAAAGCGCGAAGAAGAACCCGAAGATCCGCGCATCATTGCCTACTAGCCGGGGTCATTGACAGGGGTGTTCTGGCCAACCGGGCACCTGGCTGGTGTTCTGCCCCTGGCATCTTTTTCGCGGCGGCACATCGTGCCGACAAGCATAGCAACTGAGTTCGCCGTGCCGGCGCTGCCAGCCGTCGTTCATCGCCATTGCAGCACGTCCATCCGGCAGCCTGCCCACCGCCGCCGCTGCGTGGTGGCGGGCAGTTTCGCCAGCGTGTTGCTGTTCTCGCTGCCACTCAAACTCGGACTGATCGCGGCCTGCCTGTTTGGTCTGATGGCGGGACTGATTTCGGAGAAGGATCGTGATTTGGACACACGCAAAGCTGGATAGTGATTCTGGGCCTTGCTCTGGGCACTTTTCTGATCCGTTGTTCGTTCATCGGCCTGTTGTTTGCCAACCGGGACATGCCGCCTGGCTGGAGCACTCGCTCAGGCTGATGGTGCCGGCCATCTTGTGAGTCTTACGTTTTCTGTGGCGTGGATGAGGTGAACGGGCCAGGTAGCAGGCCTAAGGCGCCCTGGCCGCGTTATGCGGCCGCTCACGGCTACAGGTGATTGCCTATCCACCGGGAAGCGGCAACATGCTGGTCACCGTGGCGGCGGGTGTGGCAACCTTGCATGGATTGCCCTGGCTGGTCGCCCATCTGTGTAGAAAATTAAGGGGAAATACCTAGGGAAATATGCGCCTCCAGCGGTCTCGTCGAATATGCGCAGGTAGCTATTATTTTATAGGCGTCCAGACTTATCCAGACTTAGCAGCCGCATGGCGTTGTCTTTCAGGATGCCGGGCATCACCTCGGGACGGAAGCCCGCTTCTTCAAAATCCTTCATCCAGCGGTCCGGGGTGATCAGCGGGTAGTCGCTGCCAAACAGGATGCGGTCCTTGAGCATCGTGTTGGCGTACTGCACCAGCTGCTTCGGAAAGTACTTGGGGCTCCAGCCGCTCAGGTCGATCCACACATTGGGCTTGTGGTGGCCAGGCGCAAGGCCTCGCCTGCCAGCGGAAGCTGGGGTGCGCCATGACGATCTGCATGTCCGGGAAATCGATCGCCACGTCGTCCAGGTGCATCGGGTTGCTGTAGTCCAGGCGCAGGCCGCCACCACACCGCATGCCGCTGCCAAGCCGCTGTGCCCGGTGTGAAAGATTGCGGGCAGTTGTGCGCGTGGATCACCTGTAGATCATGGCCAGGCCATCTTGGTCGTAAGGGTATTAAGCCTGCACGGTCGGGTGAAACTTGAAGCCTTCACGCCGTGGTCCTTGATCAGCCGTTCGGCCTCGCGTGCACCCATCTTGCCCTTGTGCGGGTCGATGCTGGCGAACGGAATCATGATGTCGGAGTTTTTTTGCGCGGCTTCGCAGATTTCCGTTCGGAATGGGCGTTTGCGGCCCATCTTGGATTCGGCATCCACCGTGAACATGACCAGACCGATCTTGCGCTCGCGGTAATACGCAACGGTCTCCTCAATCGTGGGGCGTTTGCTGTTGCGGAAGTACTTGTCGGCGGTAGCGCGGTCGTACTCCTCGCCGTGGTTGTCGAACGGGTTCTGGCAGCTCACTTCGGCGTGGGTGTGGATGTCGATGGCAATCAGGTTGTGGTGGTCCATGCGGCTCCAGATGAATGTTGAGTGGAGGTTGCCTTGCATGGCGTAATCCCTGCGCCACAACTAGTTACTAAACATAACTTTATCAATGTACTTCAAATCCGGCTAGGCTGAGGTACGCCGACCCTTATACATCCGAATCACGGTCACGTTTCGGTCGAACACCCAGACGGCCATCTCCATTGTTTGTCCCGCCCCAAAAAGCGCAACGCCCTCAGCGATGCAGGGTCATGGCCGCCATCGGCCAGCGGTTTGAGGAGATGCCCGCCAGCACCTGGCCGCAGTTGTCGATGGCGAAGGCGATCACTTCTGTGCTGGCCTGGACCTCTCGGAGCTCAAGGACCGCGACGCGTCAGAGGGCCTGTATCACTCCCGCTCATGGCACAAGATCCTCACGACCATCGAATTCGGCTCCGGTGCCGATCGTCGCCGCGCTGCATGGCGCCGTGGTTGGCGGCGGGCTGGGGCTGGCCAGTGCCTGCCACATCCGGGTGGCGGACGACACCACGTTTTGCGTTGCCGGAAGGCTCGCGCGGCATTTTGTCGGTGGCGGCGGTCTGGTGCGGGTACCCAAGCTGTCGCGCCCACCGCATGATGGACGCATGATGCTCACCGGCCGGGTGTCAAAGGCCGCTGAGGGCGTGAGCAGTGGCATGGCGCAATACCACGTGCCAGCTGGCCAGGCGCTTGCCAAGGCGATTGAGCTGGCCGAGCGCATCGCGCAAAACGCGCCCTTGACCAACTACGCCTGATGCATGGTCTGCCGCGCATCGCCGAGCGGCCGCCGACCACGGCTTTTTCACCGAAGCCATGCTCGCAGCCATTGCGCAGTCCGCCCCGGAAGCCGGGCGCGGGTACGTGCCTTCCTGGATGGCACTGGCCCCAGGGGTCAAGGCCGACTGACGCCGGCGTACCACGAGACAAGCGGCATGCACAAACCAGCGGCTTCCGCCCTTTCGAGTTTGGCGTGACCTGCCGCGCACTGCCAGCAGCTCGGCGGGCGTTACCTACCTGCAGGCAGACCAGGCTCTGGACGCTACCCCGCATCGCATGACCGACCGGCTGGTGCACTGGGCACATGCCACGCCTGAGCGCACGCTGTACGCGCGGCGGGACCCGGCCGGCGGGCGGGCGAATGGCGTCACCTCAGCTTCGCGCAGGCGCTGGAGGCGGCGTTGCATCGGCCAGGCCCTGCTGGACCGGGCCTGACGCCGAGCGCCCGGTTGGTCATCCTGAGCGAAAACAGTCTGGAACACGCCATGCTGGCGCTTGGCGCGATGTACGCCGGTGTACCCTTTTGTGCCGTGTCGCCCGCATACTCGCTGATCAGTCAGGACTTTGACAAACTGCGCCACGTGCTGGACACGCTGACACCGGGGCTGGTATATGCCGAAGACTGGAAACGTTATGGCCGGGCGATTGAGGCCGTGCTGCCAGTCGGCACCGAAGTCGCTATTAATAAGATAGCTGATCACGCAACAACCACGAGGACTTTAACCCCTTTTGATGCCCTGGTACAAACAAAACCAGCCCGGCCGTGGATGCTGCCATGCAGGGCCACCGGCCCGGACACCATCGTCAAGTTCCTGTTCACCAGCGGTCGACCAAGCTGCCCAAGGCCGTCATCAATACGCAGCGCATGATCTGCGCCAACCAGCAGCAGATGCGCCGTCGATGCCGGTGATTGCCGAAGACCCGCTGGTGCCGATGGACTGGATGCCGTGGAACCACACGGCGGGAGGCAAACCACAACTTCTGCCTGGGGTGGTATTCAACGGCGGCACGCTGTACATTGACGACGGCAAACCCACACCGGCCGTGCTGGCGAGACCCTGCGCAACCTGCGCGAGATGGCGCCCACCGTCTATTTCAATGTGCCGGTCGGGCCTGGAGGCGATTGCCAATGCCATGCAAACCGACGCGGAACTGCGCCGCAATTTTCTGAGCCGCGTGCCAGCTGTTCTATGCCGGTGCCGCGCTGGCTCAGCCCATCTGGGACAGCCTCCCCGCGGCAGCCGAACAGGAATACGGCGAACGCGTGGTGATGACCGCGGGGCTGGGCATGACCGAATCCAGCCCGTTTGGCCTGTTCGTCCCCGCACTCCAAAGCCGGTGACCTGGGCCTGCGGACGCCCGGCTGGAGCTCAAGCTCGTTCCATGGGCGACAAGCTTGAAATCCGCTACCCATGCCCAACATCACCCCGGGCTACTGGCGCGGCGCGATGCGACGGCAGGGCATTTGACGAAGAGGGCTTTTTTTGCACGGGCGACGCCGTGCAATGGATTGACCCGAACGACATCCATCAGGGCCTGCGCTTTGATGGCCGCATCGCCGAAGACTTCAAGCTGGCCACCGGCACCTTCGTCAGCGTGGGGCCGATGCGCGCCCGGATCGCCGCTGCCGGTGCACCGTACGTGCAGGACGCCGTGATCACCGGCCTCAACCTCAAAGAGGTCGGGGCCCCGATATTTCTAACCGCCGCGTGTCGTACCTTGAGCGGGCTGCGCCCGGCCGTCAACAACCTGGAAGACGTGTTGGAAAGCCCTGCCGTGCAATCGCACTTCCAGGGGTGGTCACAAACTGGCCGCCAGTGCCACCGGCAGCGCCAACCGCGTTGCCCGCCTGCACCTGATGGCCGAGCTCCCGTCCATTGACAAGGGCGAAGTCACCGACAAAGGTTCCATCAACCAGCGCGCAGCTGGAACACCGCGCTGCACTGGTTGACGCGCTGCACGATGGCAGCTTGCTCTTCGCGATCAAACCCAACGCATGAGGCCATCCTTTTACATCACGAACATTTCTGGACACGCAGCGCTTGTCACTGGCGGCGCATCCGGTCTGGGTGAGGCCGTCGCACGAGTTGGCGCGTCTGGGTGCTAAAGTGGCTGTGCTGGACGTCAACATGGCGCGCAGGCTGAAAAAGTGGCAGCGGACATTGGTGCGGTGTATGGCGCATGGCTGCGCCGTGGCCTGCCAGTCTGACATCACCAACACCGACAGCTTGGTTGCAGCGCTGGCCAAAGCAAACCGCCGCACAGGGCAGCGCACGCATCCTGATGAACGTCGCGGGCATCGGCAGCGCCAACGTATTGTGGGCAAGGACGGCAACGCCGCACCGCTGAAGACTTCGCCCGCGTAATCAACGTCAATCTGATCGGCAGCTACAACATCAGTCGCCTGTTCGCTGCTGAATGCGTGAAGCTGGCGCCGCTGGATGATGGCGAACGGGGCGTGATGATGTTCACCGCGTCGGTTGCCGCCTTTGATGGCCAGGTGGGTCAGCAGGCTTACAGCGCGTCCAAGGTGGCCTGGTCGGCATGACGCTGCCCATGGCCCGCGACCTGGCGCAGCATGGCATCCGTGTCTGGTATCATGGCTCGGGGCTGTTTGCCACACCCCTGATGAAGCAGTTGCTTGAGCCGGTGCAGGCTTCCGGCTGGCCGCGTCCATCCCCTTTCCACCGCGCCTGGGCAAACCCGGGAAGAATTTGCCCAACTGGCCGCGCATATCGTCGCCAACGGACACCTCAATGGCGAGGTCATCCGGCTGGACGGCGCCTTGCGCATGGCGCCGCGATAATTTTACCCCTCTCGCTTTTTCATCCACCAGGAGACATGAGACGACCACCCGCCGCCAATTCGTCCAGGTAACCGCTGGAGCCGCTTTGGCCCCTCACCAGCTTCCGTCCGCGCAGGCGCTGGATCTGGTAAAAATCATCAATGGCTTCCGCACCGGCGGCACTGCCGATGCGACCAGCCGGCGCGTTGGCGAAAAAAAAAGCTGATGGGCTCCGCCTACAGAATGCTGCCGTGGTGGAAAACAAGCCCGGTGCCGGCGGACGGATCGCCGTGGAGTCCGGTGAAAAGTGCCGCGCCCGATGGTTCAACGCTGCTGCTCACACCCTATTCCTGCACGTCGGTCTATCCGCACATTTACAGCAAGCTCAGCGACCCGTTCAGGCGACCTGATGCCGGTGTCGATTGCGGCGGTCATGCACTATGGTCCGCTGTCGGGCTGATGGTGCCTGCCAGCGTGAAAACAGTGAAAGACTAGGTGACCTGGGCCAGGGCCAACCCCGGCCTGGCCAGTTATGGGTCGCCCGCAGCCGGTTCGCTCCCGCACTTTCTGGGGCGCCATGCCCAGCGGGTTCACCAATACACCGCTGCAGCACGCCGTATCGCGGGTCGGTTCCCGGCGTTGCTGACGTCATCGCAGGTCAGATTGCCTCCATGTTCACGCCCAGCGGCGATTTCATCCCCCAATCACAAGGCGGGCAAGCTGCGCATCATCGCCACATCAGAGCCCCACCCGTTCACCCTCCACGCCTGACGCCCACCTTCGCCGAGCAGGGCTTAGGTGAACTCACGACCGAGGAATGGTTTGGCTTCTATTCGCCAGCAAAGACACCGGGCAACGTCATCGACAACGCCAACGCCGCCATCAACGCCGCGCTGCAGGACAAAACGGTTATCAACTCGCTGGCCACGTTTGGCCTGGCCGCACGCGGCCCACGGTGCGTGAATGGACAAGAGCCAGCGCGATGCGGTACTACCGCTGAGGCCCGATCGTCAAACAGATTGGGTTCACCGAATCCTGATCACCCGGGAAGCGGCCATGCCAACACCTTTCAACACAGCCAGGCTGGCATGGCGGCCTGGGGCTGACTGCCCTTAGCCTGCGTGGCGCCGCCCAGTACAGGAAAAAACAGACCTCAGCCCCTGTGGAATGTGCGCAGATAGCTACACAATTTGTAAAATGGCACCCCGCATCACGGCGGTTGAACCGGCGCCCGCCGGACTCACCGTCAACGGCATGGGGCAGCCCACCGCATGCCCGCGCACTGCAAGGTCAGCGGCAAGATGAACGAGCGCACCGGGGAGGGCAGCTAAAACAACACGCCATCGGGTTGGGAAATGCGCCTGCCCGCCAACTGGTTGGCCGCTTTTTGCCGTGCCAGCCAACGGTGGCGCGGATGGCGTGGTGCAGCCCGCCTACGGCAACGTGGTGTCTGGTGGGGCCACCACCAATGCGCTGATGCAGGGCTTGCCGTGCTCTCCAGCGACGCAGGCCACACCATGGAACTTTCCCGGCCGTGGGGTCTGGTCGGCGGCAACCTGTTTGGCATGGACCCCAGGCGCGGCTGGACTACGGCTACGCAGCCAATGGTGCGCTGGCCCCCATGGCAAGCAGCTCCATTGCCACGGCTACGGCCGGGCCCCCAAAACCTCATACATGATGGGCTGCTCCAACGGCGGGCGGCACGCCATGGTGGCGGCATCACGCTACGCGGACCATTTTGACGGCCTCATCGCAGGCAACCCCGGCTTCAACCTGCCCAAGGCTGCCGTGCAGCACGCCTGGGACATTCAGGCCTTCAGCGCCGTCAATCCCGACATCAAGGCCAGCTTTCCTCCGGCTGACATGAAGCTGGTGGCCGACAAGGTACTGGAAAAATGTGATGCGCTTGACGGCCTGGCCGACGGTATGGTGAACAACCCCCCCCGCCTGCCAGAAGGCCTTTGACTCCAGAGGAAGACCCTGCAATGGTGGTGACACTGCACAGTGCCTGAGCTAGCTCCCAGGTCACGGCGCGCTGCAAAAGTGTTTGCAGGCCTCGTCAACAGCAAGGGCGAGGTGCTTTACAGCGACTGGCCGGGGACGCTGGCGGCGCGTGCAAATCGGTTTTGGCAGCTGGCGCGTGGAAGCTGCAAGGCTCCCATTGCGGGCCCCATCATCGGCGTTTTGGGCGGAGGCTCGGTGGCTTATACCTTCTCCAGCCACCCAAGCCCCGTGGCGGGCAACCCGCCGGCGCTCATCAAGAGTCATTGCTCGACTGACAACTTTGACACAGACGCTGCCACCCTTTACGCCACCAGCGGCGCGTTCAAAGAGTCCAGCGTGCAGTTCATGACACCGCCCAACGCT
This sequence comes from Candidatus Egaibacter danicus, assembly GCA_016707075.1. GTDB lineage: Bacteria > Pseudomonadota > Gammaproteobacteria > Burkholderiales > Burkholderiaceae_C > Egaibacter > Egaibacter danicus. The sequence goes on along the minus strand of JADJII010000004.1, from coordinate 384,194 downwards.
GCTGACCTGTCGAAGTTCAAGGCCAAGGGCGGCAAGCTGATTGTCTACCACGGCACCAGCGACCCGGTGTTCTCGTTCAACGACACCCGCAACTGGTATGAGGCGCTGAACAGGCACCATGCGGGCAATGCAGGCAGCTTTGCCCGCCTGTTTCCGGTGCCTGGCGCCGAACTACTGCCAGGGGGTCCACCACGGAGCAGTTCGATATGCTCAGCGCCATGGTCGACTGGGTAGAAAACGGCAAAGAAAGTACCAACGCAGGTCATCGCCACGGCGCGTACCGGCGTGAACCCCGATGTCCGGGGCAGACTGGATCAGCGCCAGGGGCAAGCCACGCTCCGCGTCTGCCACTGTGTCCTTATCCGCAGCAAGCCCGCTACCGGGGTACGGGTGATATCAACGACGCCGCCAGTTTCAGTTGCCAATAGCCATTCCGCAGTTCCTGCCACCATCATGGCAACCGAGGCAAACCCTGAAGGAGACAACCACGAGCACACGCAGACAAACCCTGAAAACATTTGGCGCCACCGGCATTGCTGCCGCGCTGGGCTTCCCGCTCGCGTCGCAGGCTCAGGCTCCGGCCGTGGAGACCGTTCCACGCATCGTCGTGGAGGCTTCCCCGCCGGGCGGCACCACGGATGCGGTCGCGCGGCGTCTGGCCGGAAAAAACTGCGTGCGCAACTACGCTGTCAACGCACTGGTCGAAAACAAGCCTGGTGCGGTGGGCAATCGGCGTGACCGCGGGTGCGGAGATACAGCGCTGCTGACGGCTCGACAATGCTGCTCACGCCCGCTTCGATGCTGACCATCTACCCCCACACCTGCCTGAAGCTGCCCTACAAGATTGACGACGTCGCACCCATCAGCACCGCGCTTGTACACCGCACGGCTTCGGCGTGGGCCCGCAGGTACCAACCTCGGTCAAAACGCTGCGCGAATTCCTGGACTGGGCCAAGCCAACCCCACCATGGCCAACTACGACACGCCGGGCGCGGGTTCCATGCCTCGACTGGTCGCCGCGCTGCTGGAAAAAGCGGCGGGCGTGGGAGATGAAGCAGATTACCTAACGTGGCTCTGGCCCCGGATCCAGGAACCGTGGGCGGGCAGATCGCGGCCTTCACCTCCTCCACTGGGCGACTACCTGCCTTACCTGGCAGCGGTCGGCTGCGCCTGCTGGCTGTCACCGGCTCGGCACGCTCGCGCTTTGCGCCGGACGTGGCGACCTATGCCGAGAGCAGGGCTTCCCGGAGCCACCATGCGCGAGTGGTATGGCCTGTTCATGGCGCTACGCACCCCCGGCAGCAGTGGCCCAGCGTGCCCTCGCCACCGTGCGCGGCGCTGGTGCAGAAAGACATGATCGACTTCGGCGCACCGTTGCGGGGACGTCATCGGTTCACTGAGCCTGGAAGATTTCGTGCCCGTACTCCCTCAAGGCCGATGCCGAGTCAGGGCCCTTACGTGCGCCGCATCGGCTTCACCGCTGAATCCTGATTGACCGGGGTGATGCCCAATCGGGCAGATGGTGCCGGGTTATCTTGCGCCATGCAGCAGCGCCCCGTAGCCGGATGAAAACAGCCCGACTCAAAACCCCTTCCGGGGTCCCTTCTCTCTGATTCCGTGGCTGAAGCCTCGGTCGAGCGGGTGGACACGAGTTACCTTTGAAAGCCTGATGGGATAACGCCCGGCGGGCTGCTCTTTCCATCATCGAACTGTTCATGGAGCGCATGTCAGTCTATGACTTGCGACCCGTCAACTTCTCGGTGCTGGTATTGATCACGCACAACCCTTATCACCTCGCGTCAGCTTTGCTCGGTCCTGGTGTGTTGCCGCCGAATCTGGTGGGCATGATCAACCTGTTCCGGAGGCGCTCCGTCATCAGGAGAACGCCGGCCGGCCCTGTACCTGTGAGACGCCTGTGCCATGGGCCTGCATATGACCGCCCCCGGCCACCGGGCTGATGCGGGATGCCGAGAAAACTGCTGCGGCGCTGGAACTGGAAGCCACGTCCAGGCTGAGCGCTTCCGAACGCAAACCCTGATGCGACTGTTGCAAAAAGTCTATCTTTGAGGATTATTGGCATTTTTTGGCATTAGCCCACGCCAACAGGGCGTGAGCAGCCTAATTAAACTTGTAGCATGCACGAAAATTGCGATATCATCCCGGCAATTATTGTTAGCGTAGGTGCAACCCCGCCTACACCACGCGGTCCGCCCACAACATACTTCCAGACAAGAGGGAGATTATCAACGAGTTCCAAGGAAAATGCCGCCGTCAGCCAGCTGCTGGGCCTGCTGGAATCCCGCTACGCAATGCGCGTGTTGTGGGCCTTGAAAGACGGGCATGCGCAAACCTTCCGTTTGCTGCAGGACAGAGTGTAGGCGGCATCACTCCCAACACCTGAACACCCGTATCAAGGAACTGCGCCAGGCCGGTTTGCTTAACCAAGGCAGCGATGGCTATGTGGTGACGTCCTCCGGTGCTGACTTGCTCAAACGCATCAGCGACATCTCGGCTTTGGCCAGCAAATGGTCCAACAACCAGGCCAAGAAGAAGAACTGGTTCCGGCGCCGGTGCGGCGCCTCCCCAAAAAAAAAGGTACAGGTATGACTTGTCCTTTTTGTTAGGTCTGGAAAAAGACCGCCTTCCTTACCCAACCAGGGGCGTCTTGGCCTGCTGGCATATTTGAAGCTTTCCGACAGGCCCGAACAGGCAGTTTTGATAAGCGAATCGGACTCAAGCCCTTTATAAACGGGCGTAACAAGCTAGCTATTTCAATAGCATTCAAGTTCACCATGAACACCACTCCCACCGGCCTGCAGTATGAAGACACGGTTTACCGGCTCCGGCCCCGAAGCCACCAAGGCCAGAGCGTGACGGTTCACTACACCGGCTGGCTTTATAACGACGGAGCGCAAGCGTGCCAAGTTCGACTCCAGCAAGGATCGCAACGACCTGTTTGTGTTTTCGCTCGGCGCCGGCATGGTCATCCGTGGCTGACGAGGGCGTGGCTGGCATGAAAGTGGGCGGTGCCCGCACACTGATCATCCCGGCAGCCCTCGGTTATAGGGCCCGCGCCGCCGGCGGCGTGATTCCGCCGAACGCCACGCTGCTGAAATTTGACGTGGAATTGCTGGGCGTCGCGGGCTGGAAAACCACCTGTTTGGGTGAGCCGGCCCCTTTGAAAACCCGTTCCCGCCCCCACCCTTGACGCATCCAATTTGACTTTTCTGGTCTGTTCCGCATGTCTGACACCACTCCAAACCCTCATCACCACCCCGCCAGCGGGCATGCCAGTACCGAAGAAATGATCGCCGCCCAGGCTGCGAACGAAGCTGATGCCCCGTCCAGAGTAGGGTGAACTGGCGACACTGCAGGCCAAAAGCGCGGAGTTGGCCGACCAGTACCTGCGCGCCAAGGCCGAGGCTGAAAATGCGCCGCCGCCGCGGAAGAAGAAATATCCAAGGCTCGCAAGTTGGCGGTGAGCTTCGCCGAAAGTCTGCTGCCCGTGGCTGACAGCCTGGAAGCCGGTTTGATCATCGGGGACGCCACGGCTGAACAGGGTTCGTGAAGGGGCCTAGGCCACGCTGCGCCAGTTGACCGCCGCGCTGGAGCGCAACAAGGTGATCGCCATCAATCCCGCATCTGGCACCAGGTTCGATCCGCATCAGCACCAGGCCATCAGCGTCGTGCCTTCGGAAAACGAGGCCAACACGGTGGTCATCGTGCTGCAAAAAGGCTATTCCATCGCTGATCGCGTGTTGCGGCCTGCTTTGGTCACCGTTTCAGCACCGAAATAAGCGGCATATCCGTGGCTAAAGCCTTGAAAAATTTCGGGTTATCCACACCTTGTTTGTAGTTCAACTTTGTAAATCAGGCGCGGCGTAGCTCAGTGCTGCTTCCAAGCCCTCCAGGAGAAAAAAATGGGAAGAATCATCGGCATCGATCTGGGCACCACCAACAGCTGCGTGTCCATCATGGAAGGTAACGTCCCCAAAGTCATTGAGAACTCTGAGGGAGCCGCACCACGCCATCCATCGTGGCTTACCAGGAAGATGGAGAGGTACTGGTCGGCGCATCTGCCAAACGTCAGCCGTCACCAACCCGAAAAACACACTGTACGCAGTCAAGCGCCTGATTGGTCGCAAGTTCGGCGAGAAAGAAGTCCAGAAAGACATCGACCTCATGCCTTACAAGATCGTGGCAGCTGATAACGGTGATGCCTGGGTTGAAGTGCGCGGCAAGCAGATTTCTGCCCAGCAGGTATCCGCCGACATTCTGCGCAAGATGAAGAAAACTGCAGAAGACTACCTTGGTGAAACCGTCACGGATGCCGTGATCACCGTGCCGGCTCTCTTCAACGACGCACAGCGTCAGGCTACCCAAAGATGCCGGACGCATTGCCGGTCTGGACGTCAAGCGCATCATCAACGAGCCCACCGCTGCTGCCCTGGCCTTTGGCTTGGACAAGAACGAAAAAGGCGACCGCAAGATTGCCGTGTATGACTTGGGTGGTGGTACGTTTGACGTGTCCATCATCGAAATTGCCGACGTCGATGGCGAAAAGCAATTCGAAGTGCTCTCCACCAATGGTGACACCTTCCTTGGCGGCGAAGACTTCGACCAGCGCATCATCGACTTCATCATTGCCGAGTTCAAGAAAGACCAGGGCGTTGACCTGAGCAAGGATGTGCTGGCCTTGCAGCGCCTGAAAGAAGCCGCCGAGAAAGCCAAGATCGAGCTCTCCAGCAGCGCTCAGACCGACATCAACCTGCCCTATGTGACCGCTGATGCCTCGGGTCCGAAGCACCTGAACATCAAGCTCACCCGTGCCAAGCTGGAAAGCCTGGTAGAGGAGTTAATCGAGCGCACCATTGCGCCTTGCCGTACCGCCATCAAGGACGCTGGTGTGAGCGTGGCCGACATTCACGATGTGATTCTGGTTGGCGGCATGACCCGCATGCCCAAGGTGCAAGATAAGGTCAAGGAACTGTTTGGCAAGGAACCCCGCAAAGACGTGAACCCGGATGAAGCCGTGGCGGTCGGCGCGGCCATTCAGGCCAGGTGCTGGTGGCGACCGCAGGGACGTGTTGCTGCTCGACGTAACGCCTTTGTCCCTGGGTATCGAAACGCTGGGTGGTGTCATGACCAAGATGATCACCAAGAACACGACCATCCCGACGAAGTTTGCACAGACTTTCTCGACAGCTGATGACAACCAGCCCGCAGTGACGATCAAGGTGTTCCAGGGTGAGCGGGAATTGCCGCTGGCAACAAGATGCTGGGCGAGTTCAACCTGGAAGGCATTCCACCAGCCACTCGTGGCACGCCCCAGATCGAAGTGTCTTTGACATTGACGCCAATGGCATTCTGCATGTGGGCGCCAAAAGACAAAGGCACCGGCAAGGAAAACAAGATCACCATCAAGGCTAACTCGGGCTTGAGCGAGGAAGAGATCCAGCAAATGGTCAAAGATGCTGAACTCAACGCCGCTGATGACAAGAAGAAACTGGAACTGGTGCAGGCCAAGAATCAGGCTGATGCCAGCGTGCATAGCGTGAAGAAGAGCCTCACCGAGTACGGCGACAAGCTGGAAGCCGGTGAAAAGGAAAAAATTGAAGAAGCCATCAAGCACCTTGAAGAAGCCATCAAGGGTGACGACAAGGCGCATATTGAAGAAAAGAGCACCGCCTTGATGACGGTGAGCCAGAAGCTGGGTGAAAAGATGTATGCAGACCAGCAAGCCAAGCAGGCGGCAGAGGGTGCTGCAGGCGCACAAACCGGTGCGGGCTCCGCTGGTGCCGAGCAATCATCCGGCAAAGCCGCTGACGACGATGTGGTGGATGCCGAAGTGAAAGAAGTGAAGAAAGGCTGAACGCGGACGCTTTGCCCCGCTTGAAAGCCCGCATTACCCCGCCGCGCTTGAATGATCCTGATGGATATTCAACGCGGCGTTTTGCGTGAATGACCTGAGAAAAAACATGGCAAAACGAGATTATTACGAAACGCTCGGCGTACCCAAAAACGCGACAGACGAAGAGATCAAGAAGGCCTATCGCAAACACGCGATGAAGCATCATCCTGACCGCAATCAGGGGGATGCATCCAAAGCTGCCGAGGAAAAATTCAAGGAATCGAAGGAAGCCTACGAAATGCTGTCGGACCCGCAAAAGCGGGCTGCCTATGACCAGTACGGCCACGCGGGTGTGGACCCCAATATGCGCGGCGGACCGGGAGCCGAGGGTATGGGCGGATTCGCCGAGGCGTTTGGCGACATCTTCGGCGACATGTTCGGCCAGCAGCGTGGCCGGGCGGGTGGTGGGCGCCAGGTGTATCGGGGTAACGACCTGAGCTACGCCATGGAGATCACGCTGGAGGAAGCTGCACGCGGCAAGGACGCACAGATCCGCATTCCCAGCTGGGACTCCTGCGAGGTGTGCAACGGCACGGGCGCCAAGCCCGGAACGCAGGCAAAAACCTGCAATACCTGTAGCGGCTCCGGATCGGTGCAGATGCGCCAGGGCTTCTTCAGTGTTCAGCAGACCTGCCCCACCTGTCGCGGCGCGGGCAAGATCATTCCGGACCCCTGCACGGCTTGCCATGGACAAGGCAAGGTCAAAAAGCAGAAGACGCTGGAAGTCAAAATCCCGGCTGGTATCGATGGTGGCATGCGCATCCGCAGCACAGGCAATGGCGAGCCAGGCACCAACGGTGGCCCGTCCGGCGACCTGTACATTGAAATCCGTCTGAAGAAGCACGATATTTTCGAGCGTGATGGTGACGACTTGCACTGCTCCGTACCCATCAGCATCGTGACGGCATCGCTGGGTGGCGAGATCGATGTTCCCACGCTGTCTGGCAAGGCAGCCATTGACATCCCGGAAGGCACCCAAACCGGCAAGCAGTTCCGGCTGCGCGGCAAGGGCATCAAGGGGGTTCGATCCAGCTACCCGGGAGACCTCTACTGCCACATCGCGGTGGAGGTTCCGGTCAAACTGACCGAGCATCAGCGCAAGTTGTTGCGCGAACTCGACGAATCACTCAAAAAGGGTGGTAACAAGCATTCACCTTCAGGCGACAGCTGGACGGATCGCCTCAAGAGCTTTTTTAGCTGAACCTTGCAGGCGGTAACCGCGAGGCATGCGGTTACAAATGATTGCCGGGGAACTAGCCTTTAGTAGACAATGCGGGGCCATGAAACTCAAATTGTTCCGTTCAACCGAGTTCGCCCAATCGTCGCTGTTCGTTCCTTTCAAGCAGCGCATGTCCGCTCACCCGGCATGGATCAGTGCCGTAGCAAGCCTTTGGCTTGCTACGGCATGCAACGCAGCGTTGTGGCAGGAGTTGGGGCGGGTTTGCGAGTTGAGCCAGGTGAGCCCGTGGTGGCCAGCCATCCGGCTTGTCGCGTTCATGGCGGCAGCCTGCTTTCTGGTGTTCAGTATTTTTTCCTCCCGCCGGTTGCTCAAGCCGCTGATTACCCTGCTCTTCTTTGTGGCGGCACTGTGTTGCCACCTGATGCTCAACGAGCACGTGGTTATTGATGCTGGTCTGATCGCGCGCGCGCTCAGCAAGAATCCGCTGTCTGTTCAGTCGTTCATGAACTGGCAGCTGTGGGCAACCCTGTTCGTTCTGGCCATCGTGCCTTCTGTCCTGTTGTTGCGGACCTCCGTGCGACGTCTGGCCCCGATGCAATATTTTCTGCAAAACGGTGGATTCGCAGCTGCTTCCTGCGTAGTAATTCTGGTGATGCTGGTGTTGAGTTCACCCGATCTGGCCGACATGGTGCGGGCTCAACCCCAACTGCGGCAGATGGCCAACCCGTTCGGCCCCCTCGAGGCGCTGGCCGAGGTTGCCAAAGCAAAGCTCGCCCCATGAACCTCGGCTTGGCAACTCCTTTCTAGAACAGGCTGGATTGCCCCGTTATCAATGACGGGGTGAACAGACTGGTATCCAGTTCGACCCGGTCCTTGTTCAGACCCAGCCTGTCGCAGGCTTTGTGGAAACGCTGGCGGATCAACTCTGCCCAGACACCACTGCCTTTCATGCGCGTTGCAAAGTTGCTGTCATAGTCCTTTCCACCGCGCATGTCGCGGACACGTGCCATCACGCGCGCTGCCCTCTGCGGGTAATGCAAAGCCAGCCATTCCTGAAACAGCGGGTTCAACTCCCAGGGCAAACGCAGCACCGTGTAAAAGGCACTGCGCGCACCGGCATCGCGGGCAGCTTCGAGAACCTGCTCCATGTCTTCATTGATAAATGGGATCTGCGGCGCCACGCTGATGCCCACTGGCACACCTGCGTCCGCCAGTGCCCGTATCGTTCGCAACCTGCGGTAGGGTGCCGCCGCCCTCGGCTCCAGTTTCCGGGCGAGTGCACTGTCAAGCGTCGTGATCGTCACATACACCGCCGCCAGATGTCGGGCGGCCATGGGTGCAAGCAGATCCAGATCCCGTTCCACGCCACTGCCTTTGGTCACAATGGCCAGGGGATGATGGCAACGATGCAGCAACTCCAGCACGCTGCGAGTGATCCGCCATTCGCGCTCACCAGGCTGGTAGGCATCCGTTGCAGAGCCAATGACGATTTGATGTGCCACGTAAGTTCGCGACAACAGCTCTTTCGCAAGCACAGTAGCCAGGTTAGGTTTGGCAATGATTCGGGTTTCAAAATCGAGACCCGGCGATAGATTGAGATAGCTGTGCGTCGGTCTGGCATAACAGTACACACATCCGTGCTCGCAACCGCGATAGGGGTTAAGCCCATAGTCGAAATGGATATCCGGCGATTCGTTGCGGCTCAGTGCGCTGCGGGCGTTTTCTGGCGTAACCACCGTTGGCATCGGTAGACTGCTCGCAGGAAATCTGTCTTCCATTGCAGACCAGCCATCATCAAAGACGCTGCGCTCGTCCTGCTCAAAACGATGCGCAATTCGGGATGCGGCACCCCTACCCTTGATCGCGTGAAGCGGTATCTTGACGTCCATCAAACAGGCCCACAAATGCATCGCATGACATTTCATCCAGAAACTGTACATTTAAAAGGTATCCGCTTAGCTCCACAGAGCGTAGAATAAACTGGACAAATATACAGCAATGAGTCCGGTCCCTGTCAACGACTATCCGCGCACTTGGAGCGAATTCCTTGATTGGTTTTCCTCCGAGGAGGCCTGCCTGGGCTACCTGGAGCGCCTGCGCTGGCCGCAAGGCTTTGTCTGTCCTAGCTGCGGCGCGATGTCGCCGCCATCGCGCGCCAGCCGAGGCCGGTTGCTGTGCAAGGACTGCGGCCACCAGAGCACCGTGACTGCCGGCACCATCTTCGACAAGACCCGCACGCCCTTGAAAGTGTGGCTGGCCGCAGCCTGGTACGTGACCAACCAGAAGCAAGGTGTCAGCGCCTTGGGACTGCAACGGGTGCTCGGCTTGGGCAGCTACCAGACGGCTTGGACCATGCTGCACCGGTTCCGCCGCGCGATGGTGCGGCCCAACCGCGAAAGGCTCAAGGGAGTGGTTGAGCTTGACGAGACATACCTGGCCATCACGGACCGCAAACAGCCCATTTCCCCAGCGGGACGCAAGAACAACACGAGCAAAATACTGATCGTGCTAGCGGTGGAGATACTGCAGCCCAAGGGGTTCGGGCGTATCCGTTTGCGCCGTATCGACAAGGACTCTGAAGAGTTCATCGTGCCCTTCGTTCAGGCCTGCATCGAGACCGGCTCGACGCTCAAAACCGATGGCTCAGCCGCTTACCGATCGCTGCCGGAGTTGGGTTATGAGCATCAGCGCAACGTGATTCTCGGCTCGGATATGCCGGCCCATGCCTCCATGGCCGGGGTGCACCGGGTGGCTTCGCTGATCAAGCGCTGGATTCTGGGCACCCATCACGGCTCGGTCCAGCCCGAACACCTGGACGCCTACCTGGACGAGTTTGTCTTTCGCTTCAACCGCCGCACCTCCAGCTCTCGCGGGATGCTGTTCTACAGGCTCATGCAACAAGCCGTGGTCACCGATCCGGTGACCTACGCCAACATCGTGCTGCCCGCCGAAGAACCCGCTGAAATGCCTTAGTGGAGCTAAGCGGATACCCCTTATATATGTACAGTATATACATTCGACTTGTTTCAAAAACTCGAAGCCAGACGAAATAGAGCGAAAATCTTGACCTATGAGTACTTTTTTGACCGCTGCGTTTTACAAGTTTGTTGACCTGCCCGATTTCAGGGGTCTGCAGGCACCTTTGCTCGCTTTCTGTGAGGCTCATGACGTCAAAGGCACCATCCTGCTGGCCCGTGAGGGAATCAACAGCACGATTGCGGGTCCGGTTGAGGGCGTCCGCGCTGTGCTGGCCTACCTGCGCAAAGACCAGCGTCTGGCGGATCTGACGCACAAGGAAGCGTTTGCCACGTCACCCCCGTTTCACCGGATGAAGGTCCGGCTCAAGCGCGAGATCGTCACCATGGGGGTGCCTGAAGTCAACCCAGGCCTTATGGCCGGCACGTATGTGAAACCTGAGCAGTGGAACCAGTTGATCGAAGATCCGAGCGTGGTGCTGATTGACACGCGCAATGATTACGAAGTGTCCATTGGCACATTTGCTGGCGCCGTCAACCCCCATATCAAACGCTTTGCAGACCTGCCCGACTGGATCCGCCAGAACGCCGAACTCAATGCGGGCGATGGCAAAAAACCCAAAGTGGCGATGTTTTGCACGGGTGGCATCCGATGTGAAAAGTCCACAGCGCTGATGCGGGCTGAGGGTTTTGACGAGGTGTACCACCTGGAAGGCGGCATTCTCAAATATCTGGAAACCATGCCGGAGCAGGAGAGCCTTTGGCAAGGTGAGTGTTTTGTTTTTGACGAACGTGTTTCAGTAGGCCACAGCCTGATTCCAGGGCGCCACGAGTTGTGCCGTTCATGCCGGGAGCCTGTCAGCGAGCAGGACAGGACTTCTCCCTTATATGAGCTTGGCGTCAGCTGCCCCAAATGTCACGACAGGAAAACTGAGGCCCAGAAACAAGGCGCACGGGAGCGGCAACGCCAGGTTGAACTGGCAGCCCGGCGGGGCCAGGCGCATATTGGCGCCAAACTGACGCCTCACCACCATCACGCCGAAGAAAGCGACCTGGAGTTCAGCCCGCTACCGGGCTGAGAAGGCGCTCACGCGCTACCTGGTATTCGCGCTTGAGTTGGGCGACAAAATCTGCTGTGCTTTGCACCTTGTTCACGGTCCCGATGCCCTGACCGCAGCCCCAGATATCTTTCCAGGCCTTGGATTTGTCGCCCCCAAAATTCATCTTGCTGGGGTCGCTCACGGGCAGGTTGTCAGGGTCCATGCCGGCATTGCGGATGCTCGGCGCCAGGTAATTGCCATGCACGCCGGTAAACAGGTTGCTGTAGACAATATCGTCCGAGTTGCTGTCCACGATGGCCTGTTTATAGGCGTCTGACGCACGCGCCTCTTCGGTGGCAATGAAGGCGGAGCCAATGTAGGCAAAGTCGGCACCCATCGCCTGTGCGGCCAGCACAGCATCTCCCGTCGAGATGGCACCCGACAGCGCTATGGGGCCATCAAACCACTGGCGGATTTCCTGAATCAGCGCAAACGGGCTCTTCACACCCGCATGTCCCCCCGCACCAGCCGCAACAGCGATCAACCCGTCAGCGCCCTTTTCGATCGCTTTGCGGGCGTGTTTATTGTTGATCACGTCGTGCAAGACCACACCGCCATAGCTGTGGGCAGCGGCGTTGATGTCTTCGCGCGCACCCAAGCTGGTGATGATGATGGGCACCTTGTATTTCACGCACATCGCCATGTCGTGTTCCAGCCGGTCATTGCTTTTGTGCACGATCTGGTTGATGGCAAACGGTGCTGCCGGCTTGTCAGGATGGGCCTTGTTCCAGGCAGCCAGCGCTTCGGTGATTTCAATCAGCCATTCTTCCAGTTGCTCGGCAGGCCGCGCGTTGAGGGCGGGCATGGAGCCCACAACACCAGCAATACACTGTGCAATCACCAGCTTGGGGTTGCTGATGATGAAGAGCGGTGAACCAATGATGGGGAGCGGCAGATTATTCAAGGGCGCTGGCAGCTTGGACATGGTGTCTTTCCTGAAATTCAACAAAAATGATGCGTTTTTGGCAATGAAATTTGGCCTTAGCCCCTGTCGATATTGCGTGAGTAGCTACCAATTTAGTAGCAATCAGGCTGGCGACGAAGGTGAATCAAAACGCGTCCAGCGCCATGGCCGTCACGCTGTCGGCACCGTCCACAATGCTGTCGCGTATGCCAGGCGCTTTGCTGAGCAGGTGGTCTGCGTAGAAGCGCGCGGTGATGATTTTGGCTTTCATGAAACCGGCATCCACTCCGGCTTTGAGTTCGTCCTGCGCCACCAGCAAGGCTCGCGCCAGTTGCCAGCCCGCCATCAGGTTACCGGCCAGCATGAGGTAAGGCACGCTGCCTGCGAACACGGCGTTGGGCGATGCCTTGGTATTGCCCGCAACAAAGTTCACCACGTCCACAAAGGCTTCGCGCGCGGCCTTCAGGCGTTTGGCAACAGCCACAGCATCGGCACTGCCTTTTTTGAGCAGTTCGCCTTCGGTGGCTTCAATCTGCACAGCAATGGCCTTGGGGGTCTGACCACCATCGCGTGCGGTCTTTCGGCCCACCAGGTCGTTGGCCTGGATGGCGGTGGTGCCTTCATAAATGGTCAAAATCTTGGCGTCACGGTAGTACTGGGCAGCGCCCGTTTCTTCAATGAAGCCCATGCCGCCGTGCACCTGCACGCCCAGCGAAGTCACTTCCAGGCTCATCTCGGTGCTGTAGCCTTTAACCAGCGGCACCATATATTCGTAGAAGGCTGCGTTTTGCTTGCGCACATCGGCATCGGGGTGGTGATGGGCGGCATCGTAGGCGGCAGCGGCCACTGACGACATGGCGCGGCAGCCTTCGGTGTAGGCGCGCATGGTCATCAGCATGCGGCGCACATCGGGGTGGTGGATGATGGGCGCGCTAGCCGCAATCGAGCCATCCACCGGACGGCTTTGCACCCGATCCCGCGCGAACTGCGCTGCCTTCTGGTAGGCCCGCTCGGCAATCGCTATGCCCTGGACACCCACGGCGTAGCGTGCTGCGTTCATCATGATAAACATGTACTCCAGGCCCCGGTTCTCCTGGCCCACGATGTAACCTACAGCGCCCCCGTGGTCACCGTATTGCAGCACGGCTGTAGGGGAAGCCTTGATGCCCATCTTGTGTTCGATGCTCACGCAGTGCACGTCGTTGCGCGGACCGATTGAGCCATCTTTGTTCACCATGAATTTCGGCACGACAAAAAGGCTGATACCCTTCACGCCTTCGGGCGCACCCACCACGCGGGCCAGCACCAGATGGACGATATTCTCGGCCATGTCGTGCTCGCCATAGGTGATGAAAATCTTGGTTCCGAAGACCTTGTAAGTGCTATCCGGTTGTGGTTCAGCGCGGCTGCGCACCATGGCCAGATCACTGCCCGCTTGTGGCTCGGTGAGGTTCATGGTGCCGGTCCACTTGCCGCTGACCAGATTCTCAAGATAGGTTGCCTTGAGTTCATCCGAGCCTGCGGTCAGCAGTGCTTCAATTGCGCCATCTGACAGCAAGGGACACAGTGCAAAACTCATATTGGCACTGTTCACCATTTCAATACAGGCCGCACCAATGGTTTTGGGCAGACCCTGTCCGCCAAAGTCAGCCGGGTGTTGCAGGCCTTGCCAGCCGCCTTCTGCAAACTGGTGGAAAGCCTCCTTGAAGCCAGGCGTCGTCGTCACCTTGCCGTCATGAAATGATGAGGGGTATTTGTCGCCTTCCCAGTTCAGAGGTGCGAGCACACCTTCGTTGAACTTGGCTGCCTCCTCCAGCACCGCCTGAGCGGTCTCGAAACCAGCATCCTCAAAACCGGGCATCTGCGCAATCCGGTCAATCTGCGCCAGATGCCGGATGTTGAACAGCATGTCTTTGACGGGGGCAACATAACTCATTTCTTGTCTCCAGATACAAAAATGCCGTTCATCCTGGACAAGGCCTGGGAGAACGGCAAGGGTTCGATTGGTGTTCAGGCTTTACAGCGCGGCCACCAACTCCGGTACCGCCGTGAACAGATCCGCTTCCAGTCCATAGTCGGCCACCGAAAAGATCGGTGCTTCCGGTCTTTGTTAATTGCAACGATGACCTTGGAATCCTTCATACCGGCCAGGTGTTGAATGGCACCGCTGATGCCGCAGGCCACATACAACTGGGGCGCCACGATCTTGCCAGTCTGGCCAACTTGCCAGTCGTTGGGCGCGTAACCCGCATCCACCGCCGCGCGGGATGCCCCCATGGCGGCACCGAGTTTGTCGGCCAGGGGTGTCATGATTTCGGTGAATTTTTCGCTGGAGCCCAAAGCACGACCGCCGCTGACGATGATCTTGGCTGCAGTCAGTTCTGGACGGTCATTCCTGGCGATTTCACTGCCAATGAAAGTTGCTTTCGGGCTGGCTGCAACCGCGCTCAGCGACTCCACCAATGCCGCACCACCACTCGCAGCAGCAGGATCAAAACCGGTCGTGCGGACGGTGACCACCTTGGTGGCATCCAGACTCTGCACGGTGGCAATCGCATTGCCAGCGTAAATCGGGCGCTCAAAGGTGTCAGGGCTGTCCACCTTGGTGATATCCGAGATTTGTCCCACGTCGAGCTTGGCGGCAACACGTGGCGCAATGTTCTTGCCCGATGCTGTAGCCGCAAACAGGATGTGGGTGTAACCGGCGGCGATGGCCAGAACCTGGGCAGCCATGTTTTCAGCCAGCCCGTGTGCAAAGCCGGCGTCTTCAACGTGCAACACCTTGGCGACACCTGATATCTGTGCCGCAGCGGCCGCAGCGGCGCCCGCGCTGGCACCAGCCACCAGCACATGCACATCACCACCGCACTGGACGGCGGCGGTCACCACGTTCAGGGTAGCCGGCTTGATGGAGGAATTGTCGTGTTCAGCAATAACGAGTGCAGTCATGGTGTCGTCCTAGATTACTTTGGCTTCGTTCTTGAGTTTGGCAACCAGTGTGGCCACGTCAGGCACTTTGATGCCGGCGCTACGCTGGGGTGGCTCTTTCACGCTCAGGGTCTTGATATGCGGCGTCACGTCCACGCCCAGATCCGCAGGCTTGACAATGTCCATCTGCTTCTTCTTGGCTTTCATGATATTGGGCAGCGTCACATAGCGCGGCTCGTTCAGGCGCAAATCCGTGGTGATCACGGCTGGCAGCGTGAGCGAGATGGTTTCCGAGCCGCCATCGACTTCACGCGTGACCTTGGCCTTGCCATCCACCACTTCAACCTTGCTGGCGAACGTGGCTTGCGGCATGTCGCACAAAGCAGCCAGCATTTGGCCCGTCTGGTTGCAGTCGTCATCAATCGCTTGCTTGCCCAGAATCACGAGACCCGGCTGTTCTTTTTCAACCAGGGCCTTGAGCAGTTTTGCGACTGCCAGCGGCTGCAGTTCATCTGTGGTTTCTACCAGAATGGCGCGATCTGCACCAATAGCCATGGCGGTGCGCAAGGTTTCCTGGCATTGCGTGACACCACAGGAAACGGCGATCACCTCAGTCGCAACGCCTTTTTCCTTCAGGCGAACCGCTTCTTCAATGGCGATCTCGTCAAACGGGTTCATGCTCATCTTGACGTTGGCAATGTCTACGCCACTACCATCTGACTTGACGCGCACTTTGACGTTGTAGTCCACCACGCGTTTAACGGGTACCAAGACCTTCATTGTTGAGGCTCCATTGAATAGTTGATCTGTTGCAAGGCTGAACCGGTCAATTTTATGCGGCATCACTAGGTGCAAGGTTCGCTTTAGCGACAATGCACCGAGTTAAAGCGACAGCATCAAAACACAAAATAGAACGATCGTGCTTTTTTATTATACAAGCCTATCTGCAACTGCTGAGGCTGCCTTTGTCGGCCTGACAACAATTAACCGACCACAAGGTTGGTTAATTCGGGTAAACATGGACAAAGATGCCACGAAATACCCATTAGCATCAGCGGGGTAGGCGTACGCGCCCAATCAACCCAGGAGTCCCTTCCATGAATCGAATCGCCCTAGCCGTCACCACAACCATCGTCACCCTGTTTGCAGGCGCCAGCGTTGCACAGACCGTGTTGACAGCATCCAGTTGGGTACCGCCATCCCACACTTTGAGCATGGCTCAAAAAGAATGGTGTGACCTGCTGGAGAAAAACACATCCGGCAAGATGAAGTGCAACATCCTTCCCCGCAGTGTTTCTGCACCTCCAGGCACACTGGATGCGGTCAAAAATGGCCTGGCGGACATCTCGTTCACTGTCCACGGCTATACGCCTGGCCGGTTTGTCTATACGCAGATGGCCGAGTTTCCATTTCTGGGGGAGTCATCCGAGCCGATCTCGGTCGCTTTCAATCGCGTGGCCTCCAAATACCCCCAGTTTGGCACCGAACATCAGGGTGTGAAGGTCATCAGTTATTTCACCCATGGACCCGGGATTGTGTTCAACACCAAGCGCCCCATCATCAAGGTGGAAGATCTGTCCGGGCTGAAATTTCGCGTGGGTGGAGGTATGGTCAACGAGATCTCCAAATCGCTGGGCATGAATGTCACGCTCAAGCCCGCCACGGACTCTTATGAGTTGCTGTCCGGTGGCGTGATGGACGGCACACTGTTCCCAGCCGAATCGACCGAGTCATTCAAGATCGACAAGATCATCAAACACGCTACGTTCTTCCCCGGTGGCCTGTACAACACCAGCTTCGTCTTCATGATGAATCAGGCCAAGTATGACAAGCTCACCGCCGACGAGAAGAAGGCCGTGGACGCAATCTCGGGAGAGGTCGCAGCACGTATCTATGGCCGTGGCTGGGACCGGGTAGACCGTCGTGGCATTGCCCTGATGCAAGCCAATAATGTGCAAATCGTCAAAGCCGATGCCAAATTTGTGTCTGATGTAAAAGCCAAGGTATCAGCACTTGAGCAAAACTGGGTCAGGGATGCAGAAGCCAAAGGTCTGAAGGACGCCGCCAAGGTGCTGACTGAGTTCCGCTCCGAAATAGCGAAAGCATCCAAATAGGTAGCCGTCAACCAGACTGCGTTTCGCAGCAACGCGGCCTCATGCACAATGAGGCCGCGTTTTTGTTTTGTGCGAGGCGTTTGACATTGGCGACACTGGAAAGACTTCCTTGAAAAAATTGCTTGAAACACTGTGCGGACTGCTGTCTGGCACCGCCCTGTTTGCCATCATGGCATTGACCTTCTTCGATGTTGCCGGCCGAAAGCTGCTGTCCAACTCGATTCCGGGGTCGCTGGAACTGACCGAATTGCTGATGGTTGTCGTGATTTTCAGCGCACTGCCGTTGGTTTCCCAGCGGGGTGAGCACGTGGTTTTTGACTCCATGGACGGCTATCTGCCCGCGTTGCTTCGCCGTATCCAAACCGTCGTTGTCAGCGCCTTGTGCGGCGGCGCTTTGCTGGCGCTGGCCTGGTTGATGTGGCAAACGGGCAACCAGTTTCTGGAGAGCGGCGAAACGACTGCCCAACTGAAAATTCTCAAAGCCCCGTTTCTCTATGGCATGAGCATGTTGTGCGGTGTGACCGGACTCGTACATCTTGCCCAGATTACCAGGCCACCCAAGGCACTGGGAGAGGGCGAAGGTGCGGCCTTATGACCGAAGCTCTACTGGGATTTGCCTGCATTTTCGGACTCGCGCTATTGCGTGTGCCGTTGGCCTTTGCCATGGGCATCGTGGGCATAGCCGGCATTGGTCTTACACGTGGCTGGCAGCCGGCCATGGCCAGTGCAGCGCAGGTGGTGTACGAAACCGGCTTCGCGTACACCCTGTCTGTCATTCCGCTGTTCATCCTGATGGGCAACTTTGTCGCGCGCGCCGGTCTCGCCCATGAACTGTTCCAGGCGGCCTACGCGTTCATTGGTCACCTGCGGGGCGGCCTGGCCCACGCTACAGTAGCGGCCTGCGCTGGATTTGGTGCCATCTGCGGATCGTCCATCGCGACGGCAGCCACCATGAGCAAAGTGGCTTACCCCTCCATGAAACGAATGGGATACAGCGACTCACTGTCCACGGGTGTCATGGCAGCTGGCGGCACGCTGGGCATCATGATTCCTCCCAGCACCATCATGGTGATTTACGGCATTGTTACCGAGACCAACATCGGAAAACTTTTTGCAGCGGGTGTCATCCCGGGTTTGATTTCGGCCTCCATGCTGATGTTGACCATCTGGATCGTCACCGGGCGTGACCCCGAGCACGCACCTCCCGGCGAGCGCACAACATGGCCAGATCGCTGGCGCGCCTTGCGCGGCATCTGGGGCGTTGCTCTGCTGGTCGTGGTGGTGCTCGGTGGCATCTACGGCGGCATCTTCACCGCAACCGAGGGTGCAGGATTTGGTGCGGCTGGCGCCTTTCTGTTTGCGCTGGCGCGGCGGCGTCTGACCTGGACCATCCTGTTTCAGGTATTGGTGGAATCGGCTCGCACCACAGCCATGTTGTTTACCCTGCTGATTGCAGCGACGATTTTTGCCAACTTTGTGAACTTCACTACCATGCCGGGTGACCTCAAGGAATGGATTACGCACCTGGGCCTGTCGCCCATCATGATCATCGCCGCAATGATGGCGATCTATGTGCTGCTGGGCACCGTGATGGAAGAACTGACTATGGTATTGCTGACCATTCCGCTGTTCTTCCCTATCGTCACGGCGCTGGGTTTTGATCCGGTCTGGTTTGGTGTGCTGATTGTGATGATTGTGCAGATCGGGCTGATTTCCCCGCCCGTTGGCATGAACCTGTTTGTACTGAATTCACTATTGCCAGGTGTTGGGCTGGGCAGCATCTTTCGCGGCTGCTGGCCATTTGTTTTGTCCATGGTGCTGACGCTGGGGCTGCTCATTGCCTTCCCCGGCCTCAGCTTGTGGCTACCATCCCTGATGAAATAAGCTCGGACTCTTAGTCCATTGCCGAAATCATCGGCTGCGTGGGTCGCTGCGGCGGTGGCGTGCGAATACCATGGCTACGCAGCGCTTTTAGGATGGAGTGGTTCACCAGCGAGCGCAGGTTCAGCTGCCCGTTTTCCGGGTCCGTTATCCAATAGCCCAGCGTGAACTCCAGACCGTCACTACCGAAAGCGGAGAACGCCGCGTTGGGTGCTGGCTCACGCAATACCCGTTCATGCTCCAGCGCCGCTGATTCGAGCAGGCGGGTAACCAGGTCGACGTCGCTGTCGTACGCCACCAGCACAACCGTGGACTGCCACAGTTGGCGATCCATCAATGAAAGATTTTCTACCCGCTGGGTGATGAACATCTCATTGGGAACGATGGATTCACGACCCGTGAGTGAGCGGATCACGGTGTAGCGGGCATTGATATCGGTGATCAGACCTTCAAAGTTGTCCACTTTCACGTTGTCACCGATACGCACGCTGCGCTCGGCCAGAATCACAAACCCGCTAACATAGTTGGCTGCCACTTTCTGCAAACCGAAGCCAATGCCTACCCCGATGGCACCACCCAGCACCGACAGCGCGGTCAGATCGATTCCAACTGCTGAAAGGGCCAGTAGCAGGCCAACGAACATCAGCAAGGCACGTGTGGCATTGCTCACCGCCTTACGAAGCGATAGTTGTCCGCCGGTTGCTGTTCGCAGCAACCGCGACTCGATACCTGCAGAAATCCATAGCGTGATGATCAGTACGGCGCCCGCAGTCAGGGCACCTTCGATGATGTTGCGCACCGAGAGTATTGAACCACCCACCTTCCACTGGATTTGATCCAGTTCCTCCAGCAGGATGGGCAGCAAGCCACTGACCCACAACACCATCGCCAGCCACGCCACCCAGGAAATCGTGCGCTCCAGTACCCGCACGACCGGAGCCTCACGGAACGCGACCTGGAGCACTTTGACGCCCACGCGGATCACCACCAGGGACACCAGTACCGGTATGGCAATCTTGAAAACCACCAGCGGCACCCAACGCACCAGCACAGCCTTTGCTCCAAAAGCCATGCACAGCAACAGCAGAGGAAACATCACACCATCAATGATCTTCCGGCCAAACCAGATGGATGTCGGATTGGAGGAGTTGAGAGCACGACGGGCAATCCAGACTCCGCACCATGCCAGTCCTACGCATGTCAGCAGAACAGTCAGTTCAGTCAAGGTAGTTGGGCGACCCAAAGCCGTCAGCCACTCGCCAAAATCTTCGATGGGAGGCGCAGTCATTCGATCGACCCACCGTTAAACATCAGCCAGAACGCGGACGTGTGCTTCCACGCTGCGCCCCAATGCACTGAGGTTGTAGCCCCCTTCCAGGCAGGACACGATGCGTTTTTTTGCATGACGGGCAGCCACCTCTTTCAGTCGCTGGGTGATCCACGCGTAATCCTGCTCCACCAGGCCCATCTGACCCAGGTCATCTTCACGATGCGCGTCAAACCCGGCGCTGATGAAGATCATTTCCGGACGGTGTGCTTCCAGACGGGGCAACCAGTGGGTCTCAATCAATTCGCGCACTTGCGTGCCTTTTGTGTAAGCAGGCACCGGCAGATTCACCAGGTTGCTGGCGTCCGACCGGGAGCCACCAGACGGATAGAACGGGTGCTGATAAAAGCTCACCATCAGGATACGCTCGTCACCCGCCACAATGTCCTCCGTGCCGTTGCCGTGGTGCACATCAAAATCAACGATGGCGACCCGCTGCAGGCCATGGCGCTCCAGCGCATATTTGGCGGCAATGGCCACATTGTTGAAAATGCAGAAGCCCATTGCATGATCGCGGCAGGCATGGTGTCCGGGCGGGCGCACCGCGCAAAAGGCATTTTCCAGTTCACCCGCCATCACGGCATCGGTGGCCGCCAGAGCGGCACCAGAAGCACGCAGCAACGCATCCCAACTGCTGGCGTTCAACGCGGTATCCGGGTCCACGTAAACATGGCTCGGGCCACCGGCCTGCATATCTTCCCTCAGGCTGTCACTCATGCCGCGTATCGCGTAAACATGTGTGCGGCTGTGCGCCAGTTCAATGTCTACCAGGGGAGCCATCGGGGCCTCCCGCCGGTCCAGCACATCGCCGACACCGCTGATCAGCAGGCGGTCTTCAATGGCATCCAGCCGCTCGGGGCATTCGGGGTGGCCCCTGCCCATTTCATGTTTTCGGCAGTCAGGGTGAGTAAAGTATCCGGTCTTGTTCACGCGCTTAACCTCTGTCTCCAAGTTTTCGGGTAACGTCATGCCATGAACTCACAACAAAAGCTCACCGCATTACTCGATCAGCTTAACACGGTCATTGTCGGCAAATCAGCCCAAATTCAGGACTGCGTGGCCTGTCTGCTGGCGGGTGGCCACCTGCTGATTGAAGACGTGCCAGGCGTTGGCAAGACTACGCTGGCCCATGCGCTGGCGAAAACCTTTGGCCTGCAGTTTTCCCGGGTTCAATTCACCTCGGACCTGATGCCCAGTGATCTGTCCGGCGTGTCCATTTATGAGCGCGGCAAGGAAGTCTTTGTTTTCCACCCCGGACCGATCTTTGCGCAGGTGTTGCTGGCCGATGAGATCAACCGGGCCAGCCCGAAAACGCAGAGCGCGCTGCTGGAAGCCATGGAGGAGAAACAGGTCACGGTCGAAGGCGAAACCCGGGCCCTGCCCTCGCCCTTCTTTGTGATCGCCACGCAGAATCCGCACGACCAGTTGGGCACCTATGCCTTGCCAGAGTCCCAGCTGGACCGGTTTCTGATGCGCATTTCACTAGGCTACCCGGACCGGGTAGCCGAGCGAGAGTTGCTGACAGGCTCTGACCGGCGCGACATGGTGGAGGCGATGCAGGGCCTGCTGACACCCGGCGAACTGCAGCATCTGCAGCAAGCCGTGTTGAGCGTCCATGCCGCTGCCCCACTGCTGAATTACGTGCAGGACCTGATCGCCGCCACCCGCTCCGGCCAGTGGTTTTTGCAGGGCTTGAGTCCAAGGGCTGGTATCGCGGTGATCCGCGCAGCCAAGGCCCAGGCGCTGCTCGGTGGACGCGATTACGTGGCTCCGGACGATGTGCAGGCCATCCTGCCGCAAACCGTGGCACACCGGCTGATACCAGTGGGTGACGCGGGCCGCGGGTCGGTGGAGCAGGTTCGCGCCATGATTGAGGCGGTTCCGCTGCCCTAGTCATGGCCCCCCCCCGAAGCGCTTCCGGCGCCCCCCCAGGGGGGCGCTCCCAGTGGCCCGGCGAAGCCGGTTCCACGGGCGCCCGCGTATGGAATCCCGTAACGCTGGTGCAGGTACGGTTTCGCCAGTGGTGGCAAGCCCGCATTCCGCCGAGCGACACCACCACGCTGACCCAGCGCAACGTTTACATTCTGCCCACCCGACCCGGTTTCATGCTGGGTGCCACGCTGGCCGTGTTGCTGATTTCGTCCATCAACTACCAGCTGAACCTGGGTTATCTGCTCACCTTTTTGCTGGCGGGCAGCGCCGTGGTGGGCATGCATGTGTGCCACGGCACCTTGCGCGGCATAACTATGAATTTGATAGCACCTGACGCATGTTTCGCGGGAGCTAGCGCCACAATTGGCATCCATATTCACAGTAATCGACGCAGCATACGGTACGGCATCGGCTTGAGCGTGCTGGGATCTGACCATTGGGTCTGGACAGACGTGCCCGCGCAAGGCAGCGCCACGGTGCACGTCGCCTTCAAACCCGAACGGCGGGGCCAGCCTGTCGTGCCCACACTCACGGCCGAAACCCGATTTCCACTGGGCACCTTTCGCGTCTGGACGGTGTGGCGGCCGGCAGCCAGAGTGTGGGTGTATCCCGCGCCAGAGGCTTTTCCACCGCCAGTTGCCGCCCGGCGAACCCCGGGCCGGTGGCGCTGCCAGTGCACAGCGTCAATCCAGCGGAGAGTTCGAAGGCGTGCGGGCCTACCAGCGAGGTGATCCTCTCAAGTTGGTAGTCTGGAAAAAAGCAGCCAAGGCCGATGAGCTGGTCAGCCGGGATACACAACATGCCCAGAGGCTGGAATTGTGGCTGGATCACAGTCATACCGGCACGTCCGTCCCCGAACTCAAGCTCTCAAGGCTGTGCGCCTGGGTGTTGCAGGCGGAAAAAATGGGGGTGGACTACGGTCTGCGGCTGCCGGCTCAGGAGATCAAACCCTTCCGTGGCGAGGCCCACAAACGGCAATGCCTGGAAGCACTGGCCCTGGCATGAACGTATTGCCCGCCCGACTGAAGAACCTGCCACGTGATGGCCGGGACACGCTATTCTTGCTGGCAGTGATCGCCTGGGTGATCCTGCCGCAAATTGGCAACCTGCCCGTCTGGTGCAGTCTGCTGGCAGCCGGCGTGCTGCTCTGGCGCGGCTGGCTGGCCTGGACGGCCCGCCCTTTGCCATCGCGCTGGTGGCTTGCTGTTCTGCTGGTCCTGACCATCGGCGCCACCCTGTTCACACACCGAACCCTGCTGGGACGTGATGCCGGCGTCACGCTCATCGTTGTGTTGCTGACGCTCAAGACGCTGGAGTTGCGCGCCCGGCGTGACGCCTTCGTGGTTTTTTTCCTGAGCTTCTTCACGATGCTCACCAATTTCTTTTTCTCACAATCCCTGCTCACGGCTGCTGCCATGCTGGTTGCCATGCTGGGCCTGTTGACTGCGCTGGTCAATGCACACATGCCCGTGGGCAAACCACCGCTGATGCAGGCCGCCAAAACTGCCAGCTGGATGGCGCTGCTGGGCGCCCCCATCATGGCGGTGCTATTTGTGCTATTCCCGCGGCTGGCGCCCCTATGGGGCATTCCCAGTGATGGCATGACCGGGCGCAGCGGGCTCTCCGCCAGCATGCAGGTGGGTACCATTGCCAGTCTGGCGCTGGATGACAGCATTGCCATGCGAGTGCGGTTCGAGGGTCCCCGTCCGCTGCAGCCCGAGCTGTATTTTCGCGGGCCGGTATTGTCTACTTTCGACGGCCGCGAATGGCGACCCCTGCGGTCAGGCTTTCCCCCAGCGCATGCAAATGCCTGCAAACCTGCAAACGTCCGGATCTGCATTGCGGTATCAAGTCACACTGGAGCCAAATAACCGCCCTTGGCTGTTGGTGCTGGATGCCTCCGCCACACAGCCCGCCCTGCCCGGATATAGCCTGTCCATGACACCCGAGTTGCAGTGGGTGGCCGACCGGCCTATTGCCGACATCGTGCGCTATACGGCCCAGAGCCATGTTGATTTTCGCCACGGCCCGCTGCGCGCCAGTGCCAGCCTGCAGGACTTTGTGGATCTGCCGCCTGGCTTCAATCCCCGCACACTGGCGCTGGCAGCCGAACTGCGACGTGACCCACGCTACGCCGACGCTGGTGCTCCGCAACTGATTGAAGCGGTGTTAAACCGGCTGCGCACGGGCGGCTATGGCTACACACTGGACCCCGGCGTGTTTGGCCAGCACACGGCCGACGAATTCTGGTTTGACCGCAAGGAAGGTTTTTGCGAACACATCGCCTCCAGCTTTGTCGTGCTGATGCGTGCGCTGGACGTTCCAGCCCGCATCGTGACCGGTTATCAGGGTGGTGAACAAAATGCCATTGATGGCTTCTGGATCGTGCGCCAGCGCGACGCCCACGCCTGGGCTGAAGTGTGGGTAGCGGGTCAGGGCTGGGTTCGTGTGGATCCCACCTCAGCCGTATCGCCGTCGCGCACCGGCAGCTTCCAGAGGCTGCAGGTGCCGCAGGGCGTGCTCGCCAATGCACTGACGGGTGTGGTCAGCCCGGCTTTCGCGCTGAACATGCGCGCGATGTGGGACGCCATGAACAACGGCTGGAACCAGTGGGTGCTGAACTACACGCAGGGCAAACAGCTGGATCTGCTGAAAAACATCGGTTTCGAGTCCCCCGGTTGGGAAGACCTGGGCTATCTGCTCATCGGCATCATCGTGGCGCTGAGCCTTCTGGGCGCCGCCTGGACGCTGTGGGAGCGCAGCCGCCACGACCCCTGGCTGCGGCTGCTTGAAAAAGCGGCTGTGCAACTGCAAAAATCCGGTCTGACAGTGCCACCCAACAGTGGCCCACGACAACTGGCACGGCTGTTGCTGGATCGGTATGGGTCAGCGGATGCCCAGACCCGCGCCCTAAGCGACTGGCTGCTGCGTCTGGAACGGTTTCGCTACGCCCCCAACAGCGCCGATCGGGATGCACCCCGGCTGGTTACACTGCAACGCGAACTCAAACAAATCAGCTGGCCCAAGTGACTCTCACGTTTTTCAGGATTGCTACATTTTTTATAGCTGCTTGCGCACTATGGACGGGGGCAAAAGCCCAAAACAACCCTAAAAAAGCACCTGTTGCAGCCAGGAAGGTATCAGTCAACCAGCAGGGTCCCGCCTATGCCACGCGGGAGGACGTCATGCGCGTGGCCGATGACATCGCTACCCGGCGCGACCTGGATCCTGCCTGGGTGCGTCAAGCCATTGGCCAGTCTTATTACCTGCCACAAGTTGCCCGTTTCATCCAGCCGCCGCCCGTGGGCACGCCCAAGAACTGGCGTGTTTACCGCAGCCGCTTCATTGACCCGGTTCGCATCAATGCCGGCGTGAAGTTCTGGCGTGAAAATGCCGGGGCACTGGAGCGGGCTGAGCAGGAGTACGGCGTGCCGGCCGAAATCATCGTGGGCATCGTCGGTGTGGAAACCATTTATGGCCAGCAGATGGGTACTTTCAGGGTGATGGACGCCCTGACCACGCTGGCGTTCGACTTTCCCAGGTCACATCCCCGTGCGGCTGAACGCAGTGAGTTCTTCAAGGGCGAACTGGAACAGTTTCTGAGCCTCACCAGCCGCACCAGCACCGACCCCTTCACGTTGCGCGGCAGCTTTGCCGGCGCCATGGGCATGCCCCAATTCATGCCGTCCAGTTGGGCCAAATACGCGGTGGACTTTGATGGCGACGGCAAGGTGGACATCTTCACCAGCCCCGCCGACGTGATTGGCTCCGTGGCCAGCTACTTCAAGGCCTTCGGCTGGCAACCTGGCATGCCCACGCACTACCCGGTGACGTTTGACCTGACCCGCCTGGACAAGGACGCCCTGCTGGCCCCGGATATTCTGCCCACCTTCAGCGTGGCATCGTTCCAGGACAAGGGCGCCGTTCTGGAGGGAGCCGCCCTGCAGCATGCGGGGCCTCTGGCCCTGGTGGAAGTGCAAAACGGGGATGCAGAACCCAGCTATATCGCCGGCACCGAGAACTTCTATGTCATTACCCGGTACAACTGGAGCAGTTACTACGCCCGGGCGGTCATTGACCTCGCGCGGGAGGTTTCCGCTGCGCTCGGGCCATAGTGTTCTTCGCCGGTTTAACCGGTTTCTGTCCCAGAGCCTTCTCCATCAGCCCCATGGAGCCATGTGATGAGCTCCTCGACCGGCATCGGTTTGGCAATCAGGTACCCTTGGACGCTGCTGCATCCAAGGACCCGCATCAGTTCCAGCTCGGCGGGCGTCTCCACACCTTCAGCCACCGTGACCAATTTGAGCTTTTGCGCCATGTCCAGACTACTCTCCAGAATGGCACGCGCAGCCGGGTCCACCGCGCCCCGATTGACAAAACTTCGATCCAGCTTCATCTCGGTAAAGGGTATGCGCCCCAATTGTTCGAAGGAGGAATAGCCGATACCAAAGTCATCAATTGACAGGCCGAACCCCTTGAGCCGAAGGCGGCTAAGCACATCCAACGCGGTGGCCACGTCTTTTGTCACCCCGGTTTCGGTGACCTCCAGAATCACGTCCGCTGGCACCAGCTTGACACTCCGCAGCTGTCTCATCAAAAGGTCGGGCAAAGTCAAATCATCCAGCCACAGAGCCGACAAATTGACCGATATCTTGATTGGAAAACCGGCCTGATGCATTTGGGCCCCATGCTCAAGTGCCCGCGCCAACAGCACTTTGGACAGTTCGGCAATGACGCCTGCACGTTCAGCTGCGACAATGAAAAGGTCGGGTGGAACGAAGCTGCCGTCTGTCCTGCGCCAGCGGGCCAGAGCCTCCACGCCAACCGGCTTCAAGGTAACCGCGTCCACCTTGGGCTGGAACCAGACCGAGAACTCCTGCGCTGAGATACCTGACCGGATCACCTCTGGCGTAATGGCCATGCCACTTTCTGCCACCGGTCGTGGGGTCGGCACGCTGGATGCCTGAAGCAACAGAGCGCGGATCGAAATTGGGTTAACCGGTTTGCTGATGTGGCCCAGCACAATCAAACCTTGCAGCTCCGCGAGCTTGCCCACCGTCGGCAACAATTGCTCATTGGCACCACTCATCAGGATCAGGCCACCTGAAAACCCGCTTTGTCCCAGCCGCCGAATCATTTCCACGCCATCCATCTCCGGCATGTTCAAGTCGCACACCACCACTTGGGGTGCCTGCTGCGCTCGCCGGTTTATCAGCACGATCGCTTCCAGCCCGTTTCGGGCGGTCAGCACTGTTGGAACACCCAATCCGCCCAGCATCTGCCGCATCTGCATCAGGATCACCGGATCGTCGTCTACCACAAGGACCGGTGAGCACAGAGGTTCTGAGGTCGGGGCATGCTCCATCAGGGGAACCGACGGACCAAAGTCATCGAGTTGCGCGGCCTCCACGGCAACCTCGTCGAGCATTCGTTCGAGCTTGAACAACGCTTGCGCACTGTCGCCAACACCGCCGGCGCGCGCCTGCCGCTCCAACTCACCGGCCAGCTCGGCATAGCCTAGGGCGCCCACCGCCAGGGCGGACGAATGCTGGCGGTGCATTTCGCGGCTCCACCGAGGGACATCATCCGGCCGCAACGCCAACTTCCGCAAACCCTCTTTGGCCGCCGCCATGAAGGTAACCAGGAGTTCACGCGCCTGGGACATACTGGTGCGCCCGAGCAGGTGGTACAGCCGGTCAAGATCGAGAGTCGCGCTGACCGATTGAATCTGCTGAGGATCGGCAGAATTGGCAAGGACTTCTCCGGACAGTGCGCGATCCAACCCAATATGGCGAACCAGCATCGCCGACAAACCCTCCAGCGAGATGGGTTTCGTCAACAGGTCGTCCAGTCCTGCGTCCATGCAGCGGGCGCGCTCGTCACCCGTCACGGCGGCACTCAGCGCAATGAGCGGAATGTGTCCGCCGCGAGCGCGCTCTACCTCCCGAATGCGACGACCCAGTTCAAAGCCGTTCATCTCTGGCATGTCCAGATCGCTCAGAACAAGATCGAAATGGCCAGTGGACCAACTATCCATGGCAGCAGCGCCGTTGCTCACAACCTCCACTTCACAGCCCAGGCTACCAAGTTGCAGCTTGAGGACCATCTGGTTGGGCGCATAGTCTTCGGCAACCAGTATCCGGGGCGCCTGAATGGCCAACTCCGGTTTTTTCACTGACAGTGCAGGCGCAACTTCTTTCGGACGCACGGGCGGCATCGGGGTCGCCTCCACCAGATCGACCCAGAACGTACAACCTTCGCCGGTTCGGCTTTCGTAGCCAACCTCGCCACCCATCGCTTCAGCCAGCCGCTTGGTGATGGCCAAACCAATACCGGTACCTTCAACGGGCCCACGCTCGGCACCCAGACGTTCAAATGCGGAAAAGACGCGATTCTCCACCTCGGGCGGGATCCCAAAGCCTGTATCCGCAACTGAAACACGAATGGCCCGTTTTCGCGGACTCTCAGACGCCAGAGCCACACGCGCACAGACAACGGTGACAGAGCCACTGGGCCGGTTGTACTTGATAGCATTGGACAACAGGTTGATGATGATCTGTCTGAGCCGGATCGCATCGACCAGCGCAACCGCGTTGCGACCGTCACCCGCGTTGTAAATGATGCGAATGCCTTGTTGGGCGGCGAGTGGCGCCACCAGAGACAGGCTTTCGTTGATGGTTGTATCCACCGGCACCCTGGCCATGTTCAATTCAAGATGTCCAGCCTCTACCCGTCCGAGATCAATCAGGTCATCCACCAGCGACAGCAGGTGACTGCCGGCGCGCACAATTTCAGCGGCATGATCGCTGGCTGTCTGCGTCAGATGGCCGTCCGTTCGCAGCAATTGTGAAAATCCCAGTATGGCGTTCAGTGGCGTTCTGAGTTCGTGGCTCACGCTGGCCACAAACGAACTCTTGGCAAGGTTGGCCTGTTCGGCTTCACCCTTGGCTCTCCACAGGGCGTCCTCCGCCAGCTTGAGTCCCGTGATGTCGACACCAAACGCGTAGATAAGCGGGGCATCATCCCCACTCGCTCCGAACACGTGCGTTAGCTGCAGATCCAGCCTTGGGCGATCAGCCGTCGCCGGATATGTGCGCTCAACCACCGCGCGTTCCCCAGCTCTGGCCTTTTCAATCTCAATGACGAGTCGGGAAACGCCTTCGTCTCCCACCATATCCCGCAAATGGCGCCCCACGATGAGCTCGGCAGATTTACCAAGCAAGGCTGCAGTGCGTTCGTTCAGATAGGTATACCGGAAGTCCTGATCTATAACTGCCACATACCCGGGGAAAGCATCCAGGAGTGCACGTTGCTGGACGTCGCGCTGACGCAAGGCATCCACCGCCTGTTCTTCTCGCGTGATATCGCGGAAACTCCAGACCCTGGTAACAGCGGATGCACCGTCCAGCGGAACACTTCGGCGGTGCAATACCCGTCCGTCCTTGAGTACCACGCGGTCCTCAAAAGGCACGTTCATCGCCAGGATAGCAGCAATGCGCTGCACCTCCATGTCCGGGTCAACAAACAACTTCCGGGCCGCGACGATCACGTCCGCTCTACTGACGGTCTCAGTATTTCCCGGTGGCATGTTCCAGATTTCGAAGAACCGGTCGTTGGCAAACAGCAAACGCCCATTGGGATCACTCGCATCGTAGGCAAACATGCCGTCCGTAGTGGCATTGAAAGTTCGCCTCAGATTCTCGGCACTGTCCGCCAGTTGCTGCCGACTCCGTTCCTGATCTGTGATGTCGCGAGTGACCATTACAACCTGGTGCAATCGGCCGGTCACCGGAGCAAAAGGGTAATACGTCGTCTCCAGCAGTCTGCCGGCAAGAGCGGGTGAACTGATCGCGTAACGCAGGACCTGGGGCTTTCGAATCTCAATGCAACGGCGTATCGCCTCACTTCGCTCAGGGCTATCCAATTCAGGCAGGACTTCCCTGGAAGTGCGTCCGATCGCCTCACCTCTTGCTACCTTGGTACCGCGGCACCAGGCATCGTTGACCATCTGATAAGTCTCATGTTCGTCAACAACGGCAACCCCATCCGTGATCGAGTTCGCAACCAGTTGGTAGATTTGAAGCGCCTCCTCGGCCTTTCGACGCTCTGTAAGATCTGTCCAGATGCCAATAGACCCGATGAAGTTACCCTGACTGTCTTCTACGGGTGTGGCGTTATTGATGCAGTGCCGGCGCGAACCATCTGGTCGAGTCAACCCGATCTCATACCCCCCCTTTGGCCCAAGCCCCGGGCGGCGACTTGATCGCGCAATACCTGCAGGTCCGAACCGTCGAAGAACTCGTAGACACCATGGCCGACAATGTCCTCGCGGCTGCGTCCGAGCAACTCGCACAGCGCAGGATTGACATCGGTAGTCACACCGTTTGCATCAATAAACCAGAAACCTTGTTCCGTGTTCTGAAGCAACAGCGTGAGGACATGGTGCTTTTCTGCAAGCGCCGTCTCGGACTGAGTACGAGACGTAATATCCTGGACGGTTCCCACCATCCGGAGAGCCTGCCCGGATGCGTCAAACGTGACTTCGCCAAATCCTCGAACATGGTGAAGGCTTCCATCCGGCCAAATCACCCGATAGATGCATTCGTATTCCCCTTCACCCCGCAACGCCGACTGCAGCAAAATTTCCTGCCGATCACGGTCATCTGGATGAATCCCCTCCAAAAACAACGCATGTGAAGGTTTGACGGAACCAGGAACCAGTCCCCAAAGACGAAAATGCTGGTCAGACCATTCAAGTTCACCGCTTTGGGGGTACCAATCAAAGCTACCCAAGTGGGCCAGGTGCTCTGCACGAGTCAACTGTTGCTTGCTGCGCTCCACGGCTTCGACTTCGGCTGCCAGGGCGCCTTGCATGGCGACCGATTCCCGTATGGAACCATGGGAGCGAAAACCCACAACGCCGACGTAAGCCATGAACATCGCAACCATCACACCCAGGGATGTGCTGAATTCCTCTTCCAGCGTGATAAGGCGCAGCGCCAGAACCACCACGTTGGGAACGCAGAACAGCATCGCCGCCTTTAGATCAAAGGCATAGACGCTCAATGAGCTGATGCATATGCCGGCAACGCTCAAGACGACAAATATCTGCGCTGTGACGTTGCCGATCGGAAAGACCATGACACTGCACAGTGCCCAGACAATTCCGTGTAGCAAAGACACTATGCGATGGCGCTGCATCCACACCTCGTCGGGTGTTTCGCCTGGGATGGCCTTGCGATGGGCAAGCCCGATCCAGGTTCTCCAGAGGAGAACGGCGGCGAGCAGCGTCAACCAGACCAACAGAGCGGTGTGCGAGACGCTGGGCCAAAGCCACGCCGAAAGGACAACCGCCAGTCCCATGGACCCGGCTGCGGCCGTAGGCCAAACCCGGGCATGCCGTTGTGCCTGCTCGGCTTTCAACAGGGCTTCAAAAGCTTCGCCTGTCGGACGATATTGTTGTAATGGCATTTGTCAGCCCAAAGTCTTGAGCAACATGATAGCCAGATGCAGGGGGATCGGTACCGCGTACTACCTGTCTAGAGGCCCCCAAATGAAAGGTTTCTGCTTCAAATGGCCCTTCGACGGACCCGGCTTCAGGCCGACGACGGAACCAGAAAGTCGCGGCTGATATGCATACCCAGATCGTTCACCCGGTCCAGGAACTGTGTTAGGTAGGCGTGCAAACCGGTGGCAAGGATCTCGTCAATGCGTCCGTACTTGAGCTCGGCACACAGCTTGCCGGCGCGCCGATGTGTCTCGCTGGACTGATCATCAGCCACCATAGCCAGGTTGCTCACCACCTCATTCAGGCTGGCATGCAATGAGCGGGGCATATCAGGCCGCAGGATCAGCAACTCCGCCACACGCTCGGGTTTGATCACATCGCGGTATACCTTGCGGTAGATCTCGAAGCCGGAGACGCTGCGCAGGATGGCACTCCAGTGGTAAAAGTCGTACTCCTGATCCTTCTCGCTGGCTGCGCCAAAGAAGTCGCTCTGCACCGCGTGAAACTTCACATCCACGAGCCGGGCGGTGTTGTCGGCCCGTTCCAGGAAAGTGCCCAGGCGCATGAAATACAAGGCCTCATCCATCAGCATGGTGCCCACGGTCACACCGCGTGACAGGTGTGAACGGAACTTGACCCACTCGAAAAACTGGCTGGGATCGCGCTCGAACTCGCCGCTCTTGATCATGCGACGCACTTCCAGCCAGGTCTGGTTCTGCGTCTCCCAAACCTCGGTGGTCAGCGTGCCCCGCACCGCGCGGGCGTTTTCACGGGCGGCGCTCAGGCAGGACATGATGGAGGATGGATTGCTCTCATCCTTCACCATGAAGTCCATCACATCGCGTGCATTCACATCGCCGTGCAGCGTGGTGTAGGCAGGCAACAGCTCGCTGATGCTCAACAGGCCCTGCCAGCCCACCAGCGCAACACCTTCCGATTGCGGCAGCAAGGACGTCTGGTAGTTCACATCCAGCATGCGGGCGGTGTTTTCGGCCCGCTCGGTATAGCGGGACATCCAGAACAAATGATCGGCAGTGCGTGACAGCATTTAGGCCTCCAGAATCCATGTATCTTTTGTACCGCCACCCTGTGACGAATTGACGACCAGCGAGCCCTCTTTCAGCGCCACGCGGGTCAGGCCACCGGGCACCATCTGCACGGTCTTGCCACTGAGCACATAGGGCCGCAGGTCAATGTGGCGTGGCGCAATGCCGCTCTCCACAAACGTGGGGCAACTGGACAGGCTCAGCGTTGGCTGTGCAATGTAGCCACTGGGGTTGGCCAGCACGGCTCTGCCAAAGTCTTCAATCTCGGCCTTGGTGGAGGCAGGCCCCACCAGCATGCCGTAACCTCCTGCGCCGTGAACTTCCTTGACGACCAGGTCCTTGAGGTTGGCCATCACATAGCTCAGGTCTGCCGGATTGCGGCACATGTAGGTCGGCACATTGTTCAGGATGGGTTTCTCACCGAGGTAGAACTCGATCATCCTGGGCACGTACGGGTAGATGGACTTGTCGTCTGCAACACCCGTTCCCACTGCATTGCAGATAGTCACATGCCCCGCCTTGTAGGCGTCGAGCAAACCGGCGCAGCCCAGCGTCGAGTCCGGCCGGAACACCTTGGGGTCCAGAAAATCGTCGTCGACCCGACGGTAGATCACGTCCACCCGTTTGGGGCCCCGCGTGGTACGCATGTACACAAAGTTGTCCTTGACGAACAGGTCCTGTCCTTCCACCAGCTCCACACCCATCTGCTGCGCCAGAAACGCGTGTTCAAAGTAAGCGCTGTTGTACATGCCAGGTGTCAGCACCACCACCGTCGGCTCGGCTGTGGTCGGCGGACTGGAGTCGCGCAGCGTTTCGAGTAAAAGGTCGGGGTAGTGGGCTATTGGGGCTACACGGTGCGCGCTGAACAGGTCAGGAAAGAGCCGCATCATCATCTTGCGGTCTTCCAGCATGTAGCTCACGCCGCTGGGCACGCGCAGGTTATCTTCCAGCACGTAGTATTCGCCTTCACCCTTTGCATTGGGAGCCCGCACAATGTCGATGCCCGATATTTGCGAATAGTTGCTGCCTGGCACGCTCACACCCACCATCTCGGGCCTGAACTGGGCGTTCTGCATGATCTGCTCGGCCGGAATCAGGCCCGCCTTGATGATTTTCTGGTCGTGGTACACATCATGGAGGAAGCAGTTCAGCGCCGTCACGCGCTGCACCAGACCTTTTTCCATGCTGGCCCACTCGTGGGCAGGGATGATGCGGGGAATCAGGTCAAACGGGATCAGCCGCTCGGTACCGGAACCATCTTCGTCCTTGGCACCGTAAACGGCAAAGGTGATGCCCACGCGCCTGAAAATCAATTCCGCTTCTTCACGGCGCTTGGCCATCATGTCGCCGGGCTGGCGTGCCAGCCATTCATCGTAAATCTTGTAATGATCCCGAATCTGCTTGCCCTTCGAGAAAAACTCGTAGGGCAATTGCGTGTACATCTCGTCGAATTTATGCATGGCGACTCATCTCCTGACCTCAGCTTATCTCAGTTTCTCCAAGCAAGGTTTGGGCCACTGCCTAAATTTGATGAATTCAGGGCATTTGATGGTGCCAGTATCGGGCTCCTGTCATTCGCTCACAGGTGATTTCCCGTGGGCGGTCTGAGCGCCAGGTTTCGGCGCCGCAGCGCGCCGAATTGACAACCTCAATACCGCGCTCCCGATAGCGGTCCATC
Organism: Candidatus Egaibacter danicus; assembly: GCA_016707075.1. Classification (GTDB taxonomy): domain Bacteria; phylum Pseudomonadota; class Gammaproteobacteria; order Burkholderiales; family Burkholderiaceae_C; genus Egaibacter; species Egaibacter danicus. Next base: position 349,710 of record JADJII010000004.1, on the reverse strand, counting down.
ACAGGCGCTACCGGATGGCCGAACCGGTTGCGGTACCCCGCCTGAACCAGCGCGATTTTGGGATTTACGGCATCCAGAAACGCGGGGCTGCTGGACGTCTTGCTGCCGTGGTGTGGTACCAGGAGCAAGTCTGACTTCAGCGGCACGGTGTCGGTCACCAGCCTGGCCTCCTGAGCAGCCTCAATATCCCCGGTCAGCAACGCCACCTGCGCGTCATTCCGGCTGGCTATGCGCAGCACACAGGACATGGCGTTGGATTTCGGCAGGGCTGTCTGGCCCGGCGCCGCGTAGTCTTCAGCCCGCGGATGCAGCACCTCAAAACGCACACCATCCCATATCCAGGTCTGGCCGGCGACACACCGCTTCACCGGACGTACAAGACGCAACTCGTGACCGTCTTCAATCGAACTCATCAATTCCGCCTGCGGCTGCATGGCCAGCACCGCCAGCGCGCCACCCACGTGGTCGGTGTCGCGGTGGCTGAGCATGACTGTGTCCACGGTTACCCCCAAAGCCCGCAACAGTGGCACCAGCACCCGGTGCCCGGCATCACTTTCCAGCGAAAACCGGGGCCCGGTGTCGTAAACCAGCGCATGATTCGCCGTGCGCACGATAACGGCATTGCCTTGCCCGATGTCGGCAGCCAGCAGTTCAAACTCGCCCATCGAAGGCAGAGGGCTTTGCCACAGCAGCGCTGGCAGCAACAAGGGCAAGCCCAGCGCACGCACGCTCCAAGGCAATCGCAACACCAGCAGCACACCGCCTGCCACTGCGGCCAGACCGGCCCACAACGGAGGCTGGGCGATGGATAACGTGGCAAACGGCACAGCAGCAAATTGCTGAAGGCACCATGACAGTGCATCAATAGCCCAAATCGCCACTCCCCAAACAGGTGCAAACACCGCACCCAGCATCGCCAGTGGCGTGAGCACCAACGTCACCCAGGGAATGGCCATCACGTTGGCGACCAGACCCACCACCGAAACCTGACCAAAAAGCAGCAGAGTCAGCGGCGCAAGGCCCAGCGTGATCACCCATTGTTCCTGAATCATTGATACAAATCGGCCCTTAGCCCTCGTCGAATATGCGTGAGCAGCTCCTGAATCGGTAGCAAACAGAACCCCTACAGCGCAGAAGCTCAGCCAGAAACCAGGCTGCAACAGCGCCCACGGGTCTACTGCCACCACCACGGCGCACGCGAGCATCCAGACATGCGGCCATGGCCAGCGTTTGCCCCAAAACCGTAACAGACCCACGGTAGCCAGCATCCAGATGGTGCGTTGCGATGGCACACCCCAGCCGCTGAAAACCGCATAAGCCGTGGCCAGCAGCAGCCCGCCAATCAGCGCCGCACTGGGCGCCGGAAACGCCAGACACAGCACTCCGCTGCGCCGCCACAGCCAGCCTACCAGCAGCGCGGCCAGCCATGCGAACATGGTCACATGCAGCCCGGAAATGCTCATCAGGTGTGCGACACCGGTTGCACGGAAGACCTCCCAATCGGCCCGGTCGATGGCGTTCTGGTCGCCCACCACCAGCGCGGCAATCAATCCGGCTGCGCGCCGGTCGCCCACCTGGGCATAAATGGCGTCCTTCACCCGCTGGCGCACCTGCTCCACGGGGTGGCGCCAGGTTGCGTCCAGACGCTGCGGCGCAGTGTCTTTGGGACCGGCACGCACGTAGCCGGTAGCTTGCAGCCCCTGCTCCCAAAGCCACAATTCGTAATCGAAACCGTGCGGATTGCTGTTGCCGTGCGGCGCCTTGAGCCGCACCGTCATCTGCCAGCGTTCGCCGGCCCTCAGATCGGCCGGCTGGCGTTGCAGGGACAGCATGGAATCGGGTTCTGGCACCACACCGGCATACCAGCTCAGGTACACGCGGGGCGGTACACGCACAGCCTCTCCATCCAGCGCGGCGGATTCCACCGAGAAGCGAAACCGCAGGCCCGACTCACTACGCTGGGGCATGGCGGCTACCATGCCCGTCACCGTCAGGTCTTTGCCCTCCAGCGCGGGGGCGAGCGACTGGCTGGCAAACACCGATGCCCGCAAACCTGTCAGTCCAAAACCCAGACAGGTGGCCAGCAGCAATGCCACCATCTGCAGGGTCAAGTTATTTGCTATGTTTTTAGGAGCTATCCACGCATACAGGACGAGGGCTGACAGCACAAATGACCCATAAATGAGGCCACTCCATAAAATTTCCTGCTGCAACTGCAGGGCACAACCCGCCACAAAACCCAACAGCACGGAAAACAGCGGTGCAGAGGGCCGAAGGTCGCCGGTGGTGGGGATTTGCATGACCACGATGCTAACGTGGCGCATACAAATGATGGCTTGGTCCTTGCTTTAACCTGTCGGCCTGCGGCAATGTTGCTAGTATGTGCCCAACGCGTTTCCTCAACCTGTCAATCTGTCCAGAACAAAACCATGTCCATTCACGCCGCGCTGAATCACGTGACCCACTACACCTATGACCGTCTGGTCAATCTTGGGCCACAAATCATCCGGTTGCGCCCGGCGCCGCATTGCCGTTCCAACGTCATCTCCTATTCGCTCAAGGTCGAGCCGGCAGACCATTTCGTCAACTGGCAGCAGGACCCTTTTGCCAATTACCAGGCGCGTCTGGTGTTCCCGGAAAAGACCAAAGAGTTCAAGGTCACGATGGATCTGGTAGTCGAGATGGCGGTGTACAACCCGTTCGACTACTTCCTGGAACCGTCGGCGATGGAGTTCCCCTTCACCTATGAGACCCAGCTCAAGGAGGAATTGGCGCCCTATCTGGTGGCGGATCCGGTCACCCCCATGGTGGCGGCTTATCTGGAAAAGATCGACCTGACCAAACGCAGCACGAACACCTTTCTGGTTTACCTGAACCAGCTGGTCAGCAAAGACATCAAGTACCTGATCCGCATGGAACCCGGCGTTCAAACGCCTGAAGAAACGCTGACGCTGGCCTCCGGCTCCTGCCGCGATTCCGGCTGGCTGCTGGTGCAGCTGCTGCGCCACTGTGGGCTGGCGGCGCGCTTCGTGTCGGGCTACCTGATTCAACTCAAACCCGACGTCAAGGCGCTGGATGGCCCCAGCGGCACCGAGGTCGATTTCACCGATCTGCACGCCTGGTGCGAGGTGTATCTGCCCGGCGCAGGCTGGATCGGGCTTGATGCGACGTCGGGCCTGTTTGCCGGCGAAGGCCATATTCCGCTGGCCTGCACGCCCCAGCCATCCGGCGCGGCCCCCATTGAAGGTGGCGTGGACAAGGCTGAAGTAGAGTTCGGCCACCACATGGGGGTGACACGCATTTACGAGTCACCCCGCGTCACCAAACCCTACACCGAAGAACAATGGGCCGCAGTCATGGCGCTGGGCGCCGCCGTTGACACCCAACTGGTGGCAGGCGACGTGCGCCTGACCATGGGTGGCGAGCCCACCTTTGTCGCGGTGAGCGATCGCGACGCGGCCGAGTGGAATACCGATGCGCTGGGCCCGACAAAGCGCGGCTTTGCCACCGAACTCGTGCACAAGCTGCGTGATGAATACGGCCGGGGCGGCTTTCTGCACTTTGGCCAGGGCAAGTGGTATCCCGGCGAACAATTGCCCCGCTGGGCACTCAATATTTACTGGCGTACCGATCGACAGCCGGTATGGGCTGACCCCACCCTGTTTACCGACGAGCGCGTGCCCACCCACTACACCGCAGAAGATGCCAGCCGCTTCACGCGCACGCTCGCCAAAAAGCTGGGCCTGACCGACCAGTTCATCCTGCCGGCCTATGAAGACACCTGGTACTACCTGTGGCGTGAGCGCCGCCTGCCGGTGAATGTGGACCCGTTCAACTCCAGGCTTGACGACGAGATGGAACGCGCCCGCCTGCGCCGTGTGTTTGAGCAGAAACTCGATTCTGTAGTCGGCTACGTGCTGCCGGTAAAACCCGGTGAAGGGCCCCGTCTGGCGGGCCCGGCCTGGACCACCGGCCCCTGGTTCTTCCGCGATGAGCGCATGTACCTGATGCCGGGTGACTCACCCATGGGGTTGAGGTTGCCGCTGGACTCCCTCCCCTGGGTGAGCAAAGGTGACTACCCCTACCTGATCGAGACCGACCCCAACGCCGTTCGCTCGAATTTGCCACCACACGGAGACTTTGCCGCCCGCTACGATGGCTCCGGCATGGGTGGTCTTGCCAGCACCAATACACCGCCCACCTACCTGGCGGGTCGCGGAGGCCCGCGCGAAGCCGACCGCAAATTCCAGGGCGCAGCCCACATGGCGACATCGCCAGGAGCAGCCCGTATTGCCACCGATGCCGCCCACAGCGCGGAGCAAAGTGAGCCTGCCGACTTTGTGCGCGTGCCAGACGCCCAGGAGTCTGCCCACTGGGTGACGCGCACCGCGCTGTGCGTGGAAGTGCGCGACCCGCGTCGCGCCAGCGGCCCCAAGGCCGAAAGCCAGGGCGAAAAATCCGGCGTGCTGTATATCTTCATGCCGCCACTGGAAAAGCTTGAAAGCTATCTCGACCTGCTTGCCGCCATTGAAGCCACGGCAAAAGAACTGGGCGTGAAGCTGGTGCTGGAGGGCTACCCCCCCCCGCGCGACCCGCGCCTCAAGCTCCTGCAGGTCACACCCGACCCGGGTGTCATTGAGGTCAACATCCACCCGGTGAACAACTGGAAAGAGCTGGTCTATAACACCGAGTTTCTGTACAACGCGGCGTTTGAGTCACGCCTGTCGGCCGAGAAGTTCATGACCGATGGCCGTCACACTGGCACCGGCGGGGGCAACCACTTTGTGATGGGCGGTGCCACCCCGGCCGACAGCCCGTTCCTGCGCAAGCCCGAGCTGCTGGCCAGCCTGCTGCTCTATTGGCACAACCACCCTTCCCTGAGCTACCTGTTCAGTGGCATGTTCGTGGGCCCCACCAGCCAGGCGCCACGCGTGGACGAAGCCCGCAACGACCAGTTGTACGAGCTGGAAATCGCGATTGAGCAGATCTACAAAAACCGCGAACTCTACGGCCACAGCATGCCGCCATGGCTGGTGGACCGCACGCTGCGCAACATCCTGATTGACGCCACGGGCAACACCCACCGCAGCGAGTTCTCCATTGACAAGATGTACTCGCCTGACTCGGCCACTGGCCGCCTGGGCTTGCTGGAACTGCGCGCGTTTGAGATGCCACCACATCCGCGCATGAGCATCGTGCAGCAGCTGTTGCTGCGCGCCCTTGTCGCACGCTTCTGGAAAACGCCGTACAAGGCACCCGCCACGCGATGGGGCACCGAGCTGCACGACCGCTTCATGCTGCCGTCCTTCATCAAGATGGATTTCGACGACGTGATTGCCGAAATGTGCTCTGCCGGTTTCGCCTTTGACGCCAGCTGGTTCGCCCCCCATGTGGAATTCCGTTTCCCCATGGTCGGCACGGTCCAGTCCGCCGGCATCGAGCTCACGCTGCGCAACGCGCTGGAGCCCTGGCACGTCATGGGCGAAGAAGGTGCCCCGGGCGGCACGGCCCGCTATGTCGATTCGTCGCTGGAGCGCATTGAGGTGCATGTGAAGGGCTTCAACGAGAGCCGTTACGTCATCACCTGCAACGGGCAAGCCCTGCCCATGCAAAACACTGGCACCGTGGGCGAGTTTGTGGCCGGGGTGCGCTACAAGGCCTGGAACCCGCCCAGCAGTCTGCACCCCTCCATTGGCGTGCATGCCCCGCTGACGTTTGACATCGTGGACACCTGGATGAAGCGCTCTGTTGGCGGCTGCCAGTACTTTGTGGCGCACCCTGGCGGCCTGAGCTACGAAACCTTCCCGGTCAACTCCTACGAAGCCGAGAGCCGCCGTCTGTCACGCTTTGCCGCGATGGGCCACACGCCGGGCAAAATGGCCATACCACCTGCCACCATCAACGTAGCCGGCAGCAAGGAATTTCCGTTCATGCGCGATCTGCGGCATTCAAAATAGACGACATCCACACAAGACGAGACAAACATGGCTTCACTCAATTTCATCGGCGGCGAAAAAGGCGGGGTCGGCAAGTCCGTCACCGCACGGGTTCTGGCCCAGTATTTCATCGACAAGAAACGCCCCTTCACCGGATTTGACACTGACCGCTCGCACACCTCGTTCACCCGCTTTTACGCAGACTATGCGTCCCCCGTGATCGTGGACACCTACGAAGGCCTGGACCTGATCGCCAGTGTGTTTGAAGAGCCGCCCGTAGAAGGCCAGAAACAAAGCGTGATCGTTGACCTGGCGGCGCAAACGGCTGCGCCCCTTTCGCGCTGGATCAGGGACTCTGATGTGCTGTCGCTGCTGGCCGAAATGGGGGTCACCGTCAATTTCTGGCACCTGGCTGATGCCGGCAAGGACTCGGTCGATCTGCTGGACCGGCTGGTCAACACCTATGGTGCAGGCCCGAATTATTTCGTAGTAAAGAACCAAGGCCGTGGCTCTGATTTTTCACAGCTGGACCATTCGCCTGCGCTCAAGAAAGCGGTAGCGCTGGGTGGCCACGTCATCACATTGGCGCAGCTGCACGAGGCCAGCATGCGCAAGATTGACCGGCAAAACGCCAGCTTCTGGGCCGCCATCCACAACTCGTCCGGACCTGATGCGCTGGGCATGCTGGAGCGCCAAAGGGTGAAGACGTGGCTGCGGGGCACCTATGCCACGCTGGATACGCTACCGCTGGGTTGAGATTCCTGCTGGGTCTGCTTTCCTACCTGCTTGATGGGCTGGCGCGGCAAACACGCATTCGAACATGACCATGAGCCCAACCCGCATGCCCGCCCTGTACCTGCCCCACGGCGGCGGGCCGTCCTTCTTCATGACCGGCGACCGCAAGCTGATGTACCAACCCATGGAGGACTTTCTTCGCGGTATTCGACGCAGCCTGCCCGCCACACCCACAGCCATCCTGGTGGTCACTGCGCACTGGGAAGCTGAGGTGCCCAGCTTTACTGGCAGCATGCAACCAGAGCTGATCTACGATTACTACGGATTCCCGCCAGAGACCTACGAACTGCAATACAAGGCCCCAGGCCAACCTGCACTGGCCGCACAGGCAGCCGCCTTGCTGCAAGGCAAGGGATACCCTGCAAAGGTAGAACCCATCTACGGCTGGGACCACGGTGTATTCATCCCCCTCAAGGTCATGTTCCCCGATGCGGACGTCCCCGTGGTGGCAATGTCCCTGCAAGCCAGCCTGGACCCGGCGCTGCACTGCGCTTTGGGCGAAGCGCTGCGCCCCTTGCGCGATGAAGGCGTGCTGGTAATGGGCAGCGGCATGAGCTACCACAACCTGCGCAATTTCAGCGCTGGCGGTCCGGAGTCATTGGCGTTCGATAACTGGCTGGACCCCGCGCTGGCCGGCAACTGTGCAGAGCGTACTGAACGACTTGCGCAATGGGACAGTGCCCCCGGCGGTCGCGCATCGCATCCGCGTGAAGAGCACTTGATCCCGTTGATGGTGGCCAGTGGTGCAGGCAGCAATGCACCGGCACGCAAGATGTGGACCGGGCTGGTGGGGCCTACCCACGTATCGGGCTGGGCGTTTGACTAGCGCGGGATGAAGACCTTGCTTGATTGGTGTCAGCGCGTATCTGGTACCTGGTGTTTGTGGCGCATATCAACAACTGGATTAGGGCACCCAGAGCCATTGGGCTGCACAAGTGAATTGGCACTTTCACAGAATATAGAAGTCGGCTGCTGACCCACTACCGACTTTCACGAATGGCAGCTTTATGGATCCCGAAATTTGATTGCAAGTATTGCCAAGGACCGATTACCTACCAACGACCCCTGGTGCCCAATGACAAAGTTCTACGTTCAGCCTGAACGCTGTCCACAATGTGCTGAAATATGCAATCGGCGACCAACTACGCCCGAAGACGCTTAGTGCAGTAAGTGCCCCAAGAACTCTTCATCAGACTTTTAATAAATGCCACCAATCCGCTTTCATTCGGTCTGGGATTGCCTCCATTAGCGATGCGCCTCAATTGCAATGTGTACCAAAGTATTTCCATGACACCCATTCGGTCCACAGGCTTGATACCCGTCGTAATCGGACGCACTTGGTGCTTGCTGTCTCGGCCTTGCAGCAATGCGGCAGGTGCGTCGGGATTTATGGCCAACAGACGTGCGATACCAACAACGTCAAGTGCTCCTGATCGCAATGCAGCGTTCATACCTTCAGCAGTGCGAAAGCCCCCTGTCACCATCAAGGGCACGCGCACGGCTGCACGTACTTTCTCAGCGACCTCCAAAAAGTAGGCCTCACGTGCCGCTGTCGTTGCCTTTTGGGGTTGTTGAAAGGCTCCGCTCATTGCAGGTGCTTCGTAAGTGCCACCAGAAATCTCGATCAGATCAATACCGGCGTCAGCGAGTGCCTGGATTGTGGCGATCGACTCTTCCTCAGTGAATCCACCGCGCTGAAAGTCTGTCGAATTGAGCTTGATACCAACCGGAAAATCAGCGCCTACTTGCTTGCGAATTTCAGCATAGACAGCCATGACAAAGCGTCGTCGATTCTCCGCACTTCCTCCCCATTGATCGGTTCGTTGGTTGTGATGTGGCGACAGGAACTGGCTGACAAGATAGCCGTGGGCACCGTGGATCTGCACACCACTGAAACCGGCCTTCTTGCAGATGGCCGCGCTACGCCCAAAGCGGCGAATGATGTCGCGAATTTCATCGGCTGTCGCTTCGCGCGGCGTTTCAAAGAATGCGGCCAAGTCTTCTTTGAAAGGGATGGCTGAGGGCGAGAGGTTGCTGGCGTTCAACCCCTTGGGTGACTGCTTGCCGGGGTGATTGAGTTGCACCCACAACGCAGCACCCTGCCCGGTAGCCGCGCGGGCCCATTGTTGCAGGATGGGCATGTCGGACTCGTCTTCGATCACGACGTTGCCTGGCTCGCCCAACGCGCGCCTGTCGATCATGACATTGCCTGTGAACATCAATCCGATACCGCTGGAGGCCCAGCGCCGATAGAGTTCGACAAGCTTTGGCGTGGCATGGTTTCCGTACGTCCCGAGTGTTTCGCTCATGGACGACTTGGCCAGGCGGTTTCGCAGGACGTTACCGTTGGGCAACCGCAAAGGTTGATTCAACGGAAGATTGTGGGGCTGGAGAATTTTTGACATGGTGTGCTCTCCTAGTGCTGTGGAACGCTAGCTGGTTTCAAGTATTCCGTCAGCCCCTGAAACCACATCACTTCCACAAAGTCACCGCTGAGACTAAGGTCCTCATCATGCAGCGCCGCAAGAAATGCCTCCTTGCTGTCCTTCGCCGACAGAATGGCAAAGCCCTTGGCTGCGTCCCTGAAAGTCATGGTGAATTGCGGATTCCCGATGAGTCCCGCCATGGAAGTTATCTCGCCATTGTGAATGTGGAAATGGCGACCTATCCCACCCAGCGTTTGAATCTGGAAAGCCAACTCTTTTCGTTCCACATACCTGGCGCATGCTGGGTTCCGTTTGACGGCTCTTTGCAGCAACTTCGTCAATGCCCATAGCAAAAATTTGAATTTCAACATGATGTGTGCTTTCGTTTAGTCGGTTTCAATCGTGGGGGAGTTGCTTTATTCGCCGAGAAACTGGACGGCATGTTTCAGAAAACGGTCGGGAAATTGGAACTGCGCGGCGTGCCCGGCGTCCGGGTAGATGAACAGTTGGGCATTCGGAATGTTCTGGGCCATGTGCCAGGAATTGATGGACGGAATCATCACGTCGTTCACCCCATTGAGGATGAATGTCGGCTGCTTGATTTCACGCAAGTGCGCGAACGGGGCTCGTGCGTCGAGTTTGGGCAAGTAGTACATGTTGGCCTCGATCTGGGCCTGTATGACTGCGGGCGAACTGGGCGGATCCTGGTCCTTGCGCACATGTCGGCGTTCCCAGAAGGCGCGTCCCGCCTGTTTCGCGGCTTCCGAGCGACCGAAGAAGAGATACAAGAAATCGTCGACAGTTGGGACTGGGCGCGGTGCTCTCTCCAGTACGCCGGGCTCTGAATCGGGATTTCCGCCCCGTGGACCGGTTCCCAGAAGCATGAGCCTGCGAACCAGGTCGGGGTGGCGTCGCGTCAGGTCCTGGGCCTGAAACCCGCCCAGCGAGAAGCCCAAAACATCAACCTTGCTGAGTCCAATGGCCCGAATGGCGGCTGCCGCGTCATCGGCCATATCCTCAATGCGCGTGCGGGGTTTGCCTGAAGAGGACGCAACCCCACGACCGTTGAAGAGAATTACTTCGCGTCCAGCCGCCAAGCCATCCGTCATCAACGGGTCCCAATGGTCCATGCCACCACGAAAGTGTTGGAAGAAAAACAGGGGTGGCTGATCTGTCGCAGTGTTGTCCCAGCGGCGGTAGGCGAATTTTTCTCCATCAACTTCGACGAAGCGGGTGGGGGTGTTGATATGTGTATCGGTCACTTTGGAACCCTCGTGTGGGCAATGCTTATCGGGCCAAAAACTCAAGCGCGCTGGGCACAAAAGTAGCGTGATTCTGGAAAATTCCGCCGTGACCGGCATCGGGATAGATGATCAAAGTGCTGTTCGGGAGCCGCCGAGCCAAGTCGTACGTATTGGGCGTGGGGACCATGCGGTCTGCATCGCCATTCACCACGAGTACCGGCTGCTTAACTACCGACAGATCTGCAGGCGCTTTTTGGCCCCAGGCGCGCAGTGCTTGCAATTGGGCAATGAACGCGCTCACGGAAATTTCCTCGTCGCGATTTTCAGAACGCTCTTTCAGCCGCTCCAGAAACGCCTTGCCCGCTTCGATGCCGCCAGGGGTACGTGTGAAGAAAAGGAACTGCTTCGCATCCTGACCCGTAAAGAGGCCGCGCAACATGTCATAAACGGTCACCCCGGCCACTGAGCTGATGCCTTCGCCCCCGGCAGGCCCGGTTCCCGCAATCACCATTTTGCGGACGAGTTGGGGCTCCTTCAGCACGATTTCCTGGGCAATCATGCCGCCCATGGAAAACCCCAAAAGGTCAACCTGCTTGAGCCCCATGGCCTTGATGAAGGTAATGGCGTCGTCAGCCATTTGCTCCATTGAATTCGCCGGTGACCCGCTGGATGCGCCGATGCCACGGTTGTCAAACGCAATCACATGGTGCTTGGCGGCAATGCCGTCCATGACGCGCGGGTCCCAGTTGTCCAGCACAGCTGCCAGGTGAACCAGAAACACCACGGGTGTGCCGCCATTTTTCTTGCCCATCTCACGGTACGCGTAGGTAACGTCACCTGCCGCAATGGTTTGCGTGGCCACACTCTTCCAGGTATCCCCCGTCGTTTGATTTGACGCAGTAAGGGTTTTCTGCGCTACGGCAGGCACCGTATCTGCCGCCCCAGCCGCAGCGGAAAAGAAAGCGGTAGCTACGGTGAACCCCAGTAAAGTGGATTTCAGGAAGTGTTGAATTGCATCGGTTTTCATGGTCAGGTTCTTTCAGTTTGGAAATGGTTGCATTGGGTGGAGGGTCTGTGGTCAGTTGGCTTGGGGCAGATAGACCGGGCGTGGTGCAGCCAGCCCTTGCCGGACCTGCTGGGTCAATACATCGGCCAGCACTTCATCGGCACCTGCCTCCAGGCCGTCGAGCGCGCGCTGGACGATGTCTTCGGCGCTGCTCTTGAGGACGTGAAAGCCGCGCGTCAAATCGGTATCCACGTAGGCCATGTGCAGGCCCAGCACCTGGGTTTTCTGCGCAGCCAGCTCGTGGCGCAGCGCGTTGGTCACCGACCAAGCGGCCGATTTGCTGGCCGAATAGGCCGCCAGCTCACCGCCGTTGACCCACGACGCAACCGACAACACATTGAGCAGCGCGCCGCCACCATTGGCTTTGAGCACGGGAGCGAAGGCCTTGCTGATGTTCAGTACGCCAAAGACGTTAGTCTCAAAGATGCGGCGTGTTACGGCATCGCTGTCCTCGGCCAGAAATCCGCCAGGCTGGGCAATGCCCGCGTTGTTGATAAGCAAGGTCACATCCGATGTGCGCTGAACAGCGGCTGCGATCTCATCCGGCTTAGTGACATCGAGCTGCAAAGCTTCGACACCCGGCAAAGTAACGGTGACGGGATTGCGCGCGGCAGCGTAGACCTTGCGTGCGCCACGGGCGAGCAAAGCGCGCGCAAAGGCTAGACCGATGCCACGGTTGGCGCCGGTAATAAGAACAACAGAATTTTCGATTTTCATGGGGGCTCCTGGGGTTAAAGCGATATTTCGCATGATGGACGTCATATTTCTGGGCATGCCAATGCGTGGAATGCGTCGGCAACGGCTCAACGAACCTTGATAACTACCTTGCCTTTGGCGCGGCCGCTTTCGACGTAGGCCAAGGCCTCGTTGGTGGCCTCAAACGGGAAGACCTTGTCGACGACCGGGCGGATGGCACCCGACTCAATCAACGGCGTGATTTGTCGCAACTGGCTTCCGCTGGCTTTCATGAACAGGAATGAATAGCCCACATTGAGGCGCTTGGCATTTCTGCGGGTGCCAAAACTCAGTACGCGCATAACTTGCTTCACAAACCAAGGGGCCTTGATTTCTTCTGCAAACACGGGGTCTGGGGGGCCGGAAATGGAAATGAGTTTGCCACCCGGCTGGAGTACACCGAGAGACTTCTCCAGCGTTTTGCCATCCTGGCTGTTCAGAACCACGTCGCAGCCGTTCAGCACTTTTTCAAAATCGTCTTTTTTATAATCAATGACGACATCAGCCCCCAGACCTTTCACCCACGCCACATTGCCTGTGCTCGTCGTGGTTGCAACGGTTGCGCCCAGATGTTTGGCCAACTGGATGGCAAACGTACCCACGCCACCAGAGCCAGCCTGAATGAAGACCTTCTGCCCCCGCTTCAGCCGGGCTTTCTCGACCAGTGCCTGCCAAGCCGTCAAAGCGACCAGCGGAAGGGATGCAGCCTCTTCCATGGTGAGATTCTTGGGCTTGAGCGCCAGGGACGTTTCCTTGACAGGAACAAATTCTGCGAACGTTCCAATCCGGAAATCATCCGGCCGGGAATAGACCTCGTCGCCAAGTTTGAAATGCCGCACGCTCCCCCCGACCTTGACGACCTTTCCGGCTACGTCGTGCCCCAGAACAAACGGTGTGCGGTAAGGGAGGATGAGTTTGAACTCTCCATTGCGTAGTTTGGCATCCAGTAGATTCACGCCAGCAGCATGTACCTCGACCAGGACCTCGTCATCGCGCAGCTCAGGCATGGGAACGTCGGCAAGAGTCAGCGTGCTCTTTTTTCCATAACGATCAACGGTAAATGCTTTCATGGTTTTTCCTATTTTTAAAAGTGGTTGGGGCGCAACCCAAGGGCTAGTGCTATCAGAGACTTTCACATGATGGTCGTCATATTAATGGGCAAAAAAAGGTCAGTCGGCAGATGTGATGGCGGGCAGCGCCAGGCTCTTCAATGTTGCATTGCATAGCGCGTCAGACAAGGCTGGGTCATTAACAGCACGGGCCAGCATCAAGGTGCCCACCATCGTGGCCACGGTCACCAGCGCACGCTCGTGTGCGGCGGGTTGTCCCCAGTCAGGCAACTGGCGGGCGACCAGATCAATCATCTCTTTGATGCGGCGCGTGGCGGCAAGGCGCACCTCAGGCGATTGGCGGGGCATTTCAGAGCCCAGCGCTGAAATCGGGCAACCGGTCTCAATACTCTCCAGATGTTGCTTGGAGAGATAGGCCTGCATGAGCGCCTGTAGCGCCTGCTCGGGTGGCACTGCCGCGATGACACTCGCCGCAGCGGCATTGGATTCGGCACCCGCACGGTCTGCCGCTTCGGCCAGCATAGCTTCACGGGATGCGAAATGGGCGTAAAAGGCCCCATGTGTCAGACCCGCTTCTTTCATGATGTCGGCGACGCCGGTACCGTTGTAACCACTGCGGCGTATCGCACGCGCAGCAGCACCGACGATGCGCTCGTGGGAGGCTTCTTTGGTGGAGCTTCGGGATTGGGTGTCATTCTTTCGCATGATGCTTATCATATCAAAGTTTATTCAATCGTGCAACTGGCGATTTATGCTTTGACGAGAAATGCATGTGGGCGGCCTGAAGCCGGACACATCTGCGAGTTCCCAGCTGCCACTGTTGGGTCGATGAGCGATTGCACCCCAAAACGCCAGAAGCGATAAGCCCAGATTTGCAGCCAGTACGATGCAGAACGCCGTATACACCGGCACCGACAGGGAGGCTGCAATACCAATGGCGATGGCTGCGCAGCCCATTTGCAGGAAACCAAGCAGTGCGGATGCCGCTCCCGCCTTTTGCCCGAAAGGTTGCAATGTGATGGCGGTGCCCAGCGGGTTAATCAGCCCCATGCCCAGCAGAAACACCGTGATCGCAAACGAGAAGTAGTAGACGTCTTCCCAGCCGAGCAGCAAGGCGATGCTCCCGGCCAGCGCAATCAGGATGCCCGCGCGCGCTGCCCGAATCTGACCCCATCTGTGTGCCAGTTTAGGTGCCAAAATTCCTGCGCCGAACACCACAAAGACGGTGGAGGCGAAGAACAGTGAAAGCCCCAGCGGCGCAAAGCCAAAGCCGGTCATCAGAATGGCCGGTGCCATGGCAAAGAACATGTACAGCGAGCCGATGACCAGGCTGACCGACAACGCCGGTGCAATGAAGCGGCGATCCCCCAGCAATAGGCCATAGGTCTTCAAGATGGCGGTTATGGAGATCGGTGCGCGCTTATCGGCACTATGCGTTTCTCCCAGCTGGCTCCAATAGCGAATCCCCAGCAGTACCGCCAGTATCGCGACCACACCAAACGTGGATCGCCAGCCCAGCACGCTGTTCAGTGCGCCACCCAGCAATGGAGAAAACCCGGGCGCTGCGGCCATGGCCACCATGATCAACGACAACGCACGGGCCAGCGTTTCACCCTCGAACAGGTCACGCGCAATCGCGCGCGACAACACAGAGGTGGCGCACACCCCAAGTGCTTGCACGATGCGGCCGACGATGAGTTGCGACAAGTTGTCTGCCAATGCGCACAAGACGCTGCCTGCGACAAAGACCATCAGCCCGCTCATCACCAACCATTTGCGCCCAAAGCGGTCAGACAAAGGTCCCACGAAAAGCTGCCCTACGGCAAAGGCGACAAAGAAACTGGCAAGTGTTGCACTCAGGTCCTTCACCGAAGTACCCAGATCTCCTGCCATAGTTGGAAAGGCAGGAAGGATGATGTTTGTGGCCAGAGATCCCAGCGCGGCAAGACCTGCCAGCAATAGCAGCAGATGACCGGTCAGCAGGTTTGGGGGCTCAGTGAGTTGTTGCATCGCTGGTCTCCTCATCAAGGGACGCGATACAGGTATCGAGCAAGTCGTGCAACGCCAAGACGCACTCCATGCCTAGTCGTTCGTTAAGAGCTAGTTGGGCTGCTTTCCACGCGCGCTGCCCCTCGGCACGTATGGCATGACCCGCAGCGGTTGCTTCGACCAGACGACTTCGAGCGTTCTCACCGGCACCGACTCTCAGCCATCCCTGAGCCGCCATTGGCTGGAGATTGCGGGTCAATGTTGAAGCGTCCATTTGCATGCGCTTGGCGAGGTCGCCTGGGCGAATCGGCCCGAGTTTGACGACATGTGAAAGCAACGCGTACTGCGTGTTCTTCAAGCCGACTTCGGACATGTAGTGGTCGTAGTGCCGCGTCACCATGCGTCCCAGTTGGCGCAACTTCAGGTTGGTGCAGCCCTGTGGCTTGGAAGCGTTTTTCATGATATATATTGTACCTGCAACCTTTGTAGATACAACTAAATAGGACGCTTTGATGACGGCAGATCAGACACTTACCAGCTGGAAGGAAAAAGAGCTCACTGTGCGTGCACGCTTGCTCGCACCTGGCGTTGCGCCACGGAGACAGGTCTTTGGAATGACGGGAATGGAGGTGTTTGAGGCAATATTCGCAGGAGCGCTGCCGCCCGCGCCCATAGGCGATTCGCTGGATTTCATCCCGGTTCACATGGAACCAGGTGTTGCCATCTTTCAAGGCAAACCCCAACTTCGGCACTACAACCCTTTGGGAACGGTGCACGGAGGCTGGTTTTGTACCTTACTGGACTCAGCGGTGGGTTGCGCCGTGCATACGACCTTACCAGCGGGAAGGGGTTACACAACGCTCGAATTGAAGGTCAACATGCTGCGTCCGCTCACGGATTCAGTGCCACTGGTTCGTGCTGAGGGCAAGGTGATTCATGGTGGGCGCCAAGTCGCCACGGCTGAGGGGCGCATTGTGGGTCCGGATGGGAAACTCTATGCCCACGCCACGACCACTTGCATGATCTTTGATCACGCCGGCATTTGAGATACGTATAGTTCGTACAAATAGGCCAAAGCAGTCGGAACAACAGCCCCTACTTCCATCGGTAGCGTTCAGATTTCTGCTCAAGCCATGCGCGTGCCCACCACTGGAGCCTCACGTATCGGCAGGTTGACCAGCGCCGCTCCGGCGGCGAGCATGATGTCTGCGTACCACATCCAGTTGTAGTCGCCGAAATGGGTGATCGCCAGACCACCCAGCCAAGCGCCCATGAAGCCACCGATCTGGTGTGAAAGCAGCGTCATGCCAAACAGTGTGGCGAGATAGCGTGCGCCGAACAGTTTGCTGACCAAGGTGGCCGTGGGCGGCACCGTGGCCAGCCAAGTGAAACCAAGTCCGGCGGCAAATGCGTAGAAGGTCCACTCATTCTTGGGAAGCAGCAGATAAGCAATAACCAACATCGCGCGCGAACCGTACATCCAGGCCAACACGTGCTTGCTTCGGTATTTGGTCACCGCCGAACCGGCATACAGACTTCCAAAGATGTTGGCTAAACCGATAATAGCCAGCGACCAGCTGGCCACAGTAGGCGGCAAACCGCACAGGTCAACCTCGCCAGGCAAATGTGTCACCAGGAAGGCGATATGAAAGCCGCACGTAAAAAAACCCGCATGCAATAGCCAATAACTGCGGTCGGCAAAAGCGGTCTTAATTGCTTGCCGCAGACCCGTGTCCGGCTCAGGATGCACCTGTGCCGCATGGGTCTTGGCCGTCAGCCTGCCTACCAGTGGCAGGGCAGCCAGCGTAAGCACAGCCGTGGCCCACATCGAACCCATCCAGCCCACGTTCTGGATTAGCTTCTGGACGACGGGTGCAAACACGAACTGGCCGAATGATCCCCCTGCATTGATCACTCCCGAAGCTGTACCCCGAGCTTCGGCTGGCATGCGCTGCGCTGCCGCTCCGATCAACACCGAAAAACTTGCAGCACCGGCACCCGCCGCCGACATAACCCCCAACGTGATGGCCAGGCCCATGCCACTGGTCATGAGTGGTGTGATGGCCGAAGCCAACGCCATCAGCAACACGCCCCCCAGCAACACACCGCGCGGTCCATGCCGGTCTGCCAATGCCCCGGCAATAGGTTGGATGGCGCCCCAAACAAACTGGCCGATGGCCAGGGCCAGGCTTAGCGCGACGATGCCAAGGCCAGTGGAGGTGTTGATCGGGCTAACGTACAAGCCAATCGACTGGCGCATGCCCATGGTAATCATGAGGATGCCCGCCGCGGTCAGTGTGACAACCCAGGCGCCAGGATGCTTGAGTGAATGAAACATGCGTGTCTTTCGGGTGAATGTGTAGAGGGGATACGCAGCCAAGCGACGCTCCATCCATGTAGGTAATTTTTCCCTACGTCACGCTATCTGACAAACGATTAAACTTTTCCCATGCAATAGAAAAACTTAGTCATGAAAACCACATTACCCGTTAAAGCGCTTCTGGTTTTTGATGCGGCTATGCGGCACAACAGCTTCACTATGGCGGCAGAAGAACTCCATGTCACCCCTGGGGCAGTCGGGCAGCAAATCCAGAAGCTCGAAGCATGGCTGGGCGTCGCGCTTTTCGCGCGCATGGTGAGGCAGATCCACCCTACGGCGGAGGCCCAGCATTATTGGTCCAATGTACAGCCCGCACTCGCTCGCCTGCAACATGCGAGCGAACAGATTCGCCTGCGCCAGGTTAATGAGGTCTGGTTATCCATGCCACCGACGCTCGCTGCCAAATGGTTCGCGCCTCGAATGGCGGGCTTTCTTGCCCAGTGGCCCGATATTTCCCTGCACCTGGGGGCCACGACGGCAATAAGCGATTTCGAACGCGACCGAGTTGACCTCGCAATTCGCTATTTCGACGGCGCAGATGCTTCACTGGAGTCCACCCTGCTTTACGCTGACGAAGTCCGGCTCTATTGCGCGCCAGACTATGTCAAGGAACTGCGGCTGCAGGTACCCAGCGATCTGGTGCGCGCAACCCTGCTGCACACTACGCTGCAACCCCATTGGAAATCATGGCTCCAGCGATTCAGCACGCTCTCGGATGCACAAATCGAAGCAATTCCACACTTGCATTTTGACCAGTCCCTGCTTGCAATAGAAGCTGCACGCTACGGCCAAGGTGCGGTACTGAGCAGTGCGATCCTGACGGAAGCCGAGATGCGCGATGGTGCTTTGTGTGAGCCGTTTGAGTGCCGTCTGCCTGTGACAAAGGGATACTACGTGGTACACCACAAAGGAACGCCCCTGCGGCCCGCCGCATTGGCCTTAAAGAATTGGTTACTGCAAGTGGCTGGTTCCGAGCCTTTGTCCTAAACGCCTGATTTCAGGCACAGCAGCTGGTAACTGCAAATTCAGCTTTGGGCACGAAGCAGGCAAATAAAAAAAGTCTTGTGAAAGTCCGCAGTCAGTGTTTTGCAACCTGAAGTTCAGCCACCAAATTTGCGCGCCGGGTAAAAGGGCTTTTCTGCGTTCAACCATCCAGATTCGCCGAATTTACTGGCCAAAACAGCCTCTAGCCCTAGTCAAATATGCGTGACAAGCTATTATTTATATAGCATATTCAACAGACAGGTTGTTGATTCCGCCCTTTCCAGTCATCCCCCAACGCGGCGGGCGTCCGCGCAGGGGAAGCCAGAGCCAACTACTCCGGACGGTCCAGCTTGGTAGACAACAGAATGGTTGAAAAGGTGTCTTCAACCCCTTTGACCGAGCGGATGCGATCAATCAGGGCGTCCAGTTCCTCGGTGTGGTCAGTCACCACCAGTGCGCACAGGTCATACCGGCCGCTCGTTGCCCAGAGTTTGATGATCTCGTGCCGTTTGGACAGCGCCTTGACGACGTCAGGCTCGGTGCGGGATGTGACTGACACCATCACCATCGCACGGATACCCGGGCCGGGGCGCCGCCGGGAAACGCCTACGGTGTACCCGGTGATGACACCACCCGCCTCCATGGCCTGAATACGCGCCTGCACCGTGCTGCGGGTCACGCCCAAAGCCTGCGCCATTTTGACGACCGGCAGGCGTGCGTTGACGCGCAGCATTTCCAGCACCTGCAGGTCGAGTTCGTCCAGGCGAGGTGTTGCGGCAGCAGGGGTGTTGGCAGGTCCAGAGGCTGGCATGTTGATCATTATGTATTTTTGGTGCGCATTTTGTCTGAAATTTTAGGGTGATAAGCATCATATTGTCTGTTTTCATCGGCGTCCTGTCCGTTCACACTTGACCAAAGATATTGCATCAAAGAGGACATCCATGCCCAAGCCCCTGTCGCGCCTGTTGGTCGTTACCGACGACAAGCGTTGGCTCAAGCCTACTTGCAGCGGCCTGCTGGCGGCATCGAAGGCGCTGGACAACCCGCTGGGCATCGTCTTCCTGCCAGTTGGCAGCGCACAAGTGGCACTGGACCTGGTGGTCTCTGACGGGGACATCCAGGCTCTGCTGATAGACGAGGCGCTGGGGAACGGAGCTGGGGACAAGGCGCTGGACGCACGTGCGCTGGTGCGCGCCGTGCATGGCCAGCGTCCGGAACTCGACGTGTACCTGATGGTGCGTGCCAGTCGCGATGAAGCGCAACTGGCCCAATGGCTGAAAGAGCCCATCACCGGCCACTTTCACTGGCAGGAAAGCGATTACCGCGGCTGGTTTCGCATCCTGCATGCGCAGCTGACCCAGCGTTCGCGCACGCCGTTTTATGACGCACTCAAGGCCTACGTGGCCATGGCCATCGACGCCTGGCACACGCCCGGCCATTCGGGTGGCGATTCCCTGCGCGGCAGCCCCTGGGCCGGGGACTTTCATGACTTCATGGGGGAACATGCCTTCCGGGCAGATTTGTCAGTGTCGGTAGACCAACTGGACTCCCTGCTGGACCCCAAAGCCGTGCTGATGGAATCGCAGGCTCTCGCGGCACAGGCATTTGGCGCCCGGCGCACCTTCTTTGCCACCAACGGCACCTCCACCGCCAACAAGGTCATTTTTCAGAGTCTGCTGATCCCCGGCGACAAATTGCTGCTGGACCGCAATTGCCACAAGTCAGTTCATCATGGCGTGGTGATATCGGGCGCATTGCCGGTCTATCTGGACAGCTCGATCAACCCCACCTATGGCGTGTTCGGGCCAGTACCCAAAGCCACGCTTTACAGGGCTATCGAAGACCATCCGGACGCCAAGGCCATGGTGCTGACGTCATGTACCTATGACGGTTTTTGTTATGACCTGGCTCCCATCATCGAGCGTGCCCATGCGCACGGCATCAAGGTCATCATCGACGAGGCCTGGTTCGGACATGCCCGGTTTCATCCGGCCTTCAGGCCCACGGCGCTGGAGTGTGGCGCTGACTACGCCACGCAAAGCACCCACAAAGTGCTGTCGGCGTTTTCACAGGCCTCCATGATTCACGTGAACGACCCGGACTTCGACGAGCATGCCTTCCGCGAAAACTTCAACATGCATGCGTCCACCAGCCCGCAATACAGCATGATCGCCAGTCTGGACGTGGCGCGGCGGCAGGCCTGCATGGAGGGCTACAAGCTGCTGTCACGCAGCCTGGAAATGTGCACTGCGCTGCGCACCGGCATCAATGCCACAGGCGTGTTTCGGGTGCTGGAACTCAAGGACCTGCTGCCGGCTGCCGTGCGGCGTGACCGCGTGCGACTGGACCCCACCAAAATCACGGTTGATATTTCCCGCAGTGGCCTGAGTGCGCAGGATTTCCAGAAAGAGCTCTTTGAGCACTACAACATTCAGGTGGAAAAATCCACGTTCAACACGGTCACCTTTCTGGTCACCATCGGCACCACGCGCAGCAAGATGGTGCGCCTGCTGGATGCCCTGCAGCGTATGGCCACGGTGCACCACAGCCCGCCCAAACACAGCCGTCGCATGCCCGCGCTGGCGGGTTTCACCCAGCTCACCGTGTTGCCGCGCGACGCGTACTACGCGCAGGGTGAGTTGCTGCCCTTGCTGGATGAGGATGACCGGCCGAATGCTGCGCTGGTTGGGCGGGTGTCGGCCGACCAGATCGTGCCGTACCCGCCGGGCATTCCGGCACTGGTGCCGGGGCAGCTCGTCACGATCGAGGTGTTGCAGTTCCTGCTGGACATGACGCGCGCCCATCGGCGCACGGAAATGCACGGCATGGTCTTTGATGCCGACCTGCCGTGTATGCGGGTTCTCACGCCGGCAGAGGCCAGGAAGCTTGCCCTTCGGATTTGAAGCGCAACGCCCGGGGCTTGGTTATCTTTTGAGCAACCCGCCCAGCATGCCCATCAGATCACCCGCATTGCCCAAGCCACCAGCTGGTGCCTGGCCCTGCGGCGTCAGCTGGTCAATCAGGCCCGGCAGCATCTGCGACAACTGGCCGGCCAGATCGCCGGAGTTGACGCCCATCTTTTGGGCCATGCCCGAGATGGCGTCAGCGCCCAGCACTTCCGTCAGCTGGTCGCCGGAGACGGGCTGGTTTTCACCAGTGCCAACCCAGGAGCCAATCACGTCGCCCATGCCAGCCTGCTGGAACTTGGCCATCAAGCCACCCAGACCGCCCTGGCCCCCCTCATTGCTCAGCATGCCCGTGATGGCCTGCAGCAATTGCGGGTTGTTGGCCACCATGCTGATGATGCTGCCCAAACCGCCCTGTGCGGTTGCAGAAGACTGGGGTTGCTGCCCGCCCATCACGGCGCCCAGAACAGAATCAAGTAGTCCCATGGTTTCTCCTTCCGGTATAAAAAAACTCCAGCAGGCATGATAGAAGCAAAAACCGCTTCCGTTTCACCGCTGCAGATTGTTTACGGTGCTGGCCCATAAGGCATACTTCAAGGCAGTGAAAGACTCGAAAACCTCCCCGTCTGCAGGCGACACACTGCCTGTGCCACCTGAACCCGCCCAAGCCGCGCCCAGTGCCGCTGCGGGGCATTTTGACGAGCTGAAAGGCGAAGGGGCCGAGACGTGGCACCGGTTTTTTGAATCCCTCGCGGCCGATGACCAGGGCGACCTGAACCAGCGCGCAGCCAGTCTGGCCCGCCAGATTCGCGACAACGGTGTGACCTACAACGTCTATGCCGACGAGGGTGGCCCGCAGCGTCCCTGGTCGCTGGATTTGTTCCCGCTGATCGTTTCCCCCGAGAGCTGGCAGCAAATTGAAACCGGCGTCAAACAGCGCATGAAGGTACTGCACAGCGTGATGGCCGATGTGTATGGCCCGCAGCGCCTGCTCGCCAAAGGTCTGCTGCCCAGCGCGCTGGTACACGGCCACCCCGGATACCTGCGCGCGATGCACGGCGTGGAGCCGGTGGGTGGTACGCACCTGAACGTAGCCGCTTTTGACCTCGCCCGCGGACCGGATGGCAACTGGTGGGTGGTTTCTCAGCGAACCCAGGCACCGTCGGGGCTGGGCTATCTGCTGGAGAACCGGCTGGCTGTGTCGCGCCTGTTTCCGAAAGCCTTCGAGAGCATGCATGTGCAGCGGCTGGCAGGCACCTACCGCACGCTGGTGGACAGTCTCAAGAGCATGAGCCCGGCTGGCGACGACGCCCACATTGCACTGCTGACACCTGGCCCCTATAACGAAACCTATTTCGAGCACGCCTACCTGGCCCGTTATCTGGGCCTGACACTGGTGGAGGGTGGCGATC
Organism: Candidatus Egaibacter danicus; assembly: GCA_016707075.1. Classification (GTDB taxonomy): domain Bacteria; phylum Pseudomonadota; class Gammaproteobacteria; order Burkholderiales; family Burkholderiaceae_C; genus Egaibacter; species Egaibacter danicus. The sequence goes on along the minus strand of JADJII010000004.1, from coordinate 326,767 downwards.
TCACGGTGCGCGACCAGCACCTGTACCTGAAAACACTCAAGGGGCTGGTGCCGGTCCACGGCCTGCTCAAGCGCGTGGATGACCGCTTTCTGGACCCGCTGGAGCTGTGGGCCGACTCCACATTGGGTGTGCCCGGTTTGCTGCAAGCCATTCGCATGGGCAACGTGCTGGTGGCCAACGCGCCGGGATCGGCTTTCCTGGAGTCGCCCGCACTGCTGGGTTTTCTGCCCGCGCTCTCCCGACATCTCCTGGGTGCAGACCTGAGCCTGCCCGCACTGCCCACCTGGTGGTGCGGCGAGCGATCGGCGATGGAGTCTGCACTGCCGCAGCTGCGCGAATACGCCATCAAGCCCACCTACCCCGGCTCGGTCATCCATGGCGATTTTGAGGCGGTGGTAGCGCGCGCGCTCAGCACCCGGCAGGTGGACGAATGGGCTGGCCGGATTGTGCGACAGAGTGACGACTACACGCTGCAGTCGTACTTGCCGCCTTCCCAGATTCCGACCTGGACAAGCGATGGATCTGGCGGCCATGTGACGATGCGCTCCGTCATCCTGCGGGTGTTTGCGGTGTCCGACGGCCCCGAGTCCTGGCGGGTATTGCCCGGCGGGCTGGCCCGGGTGGCCGGTGCAAACGCCGATATGACGTCCATGCAGCGAGGTGGCAGCAGCGCGGATGTGTGGGTGATGACACACGACGCCATCGACACCACCACCTTGCTCAAACCCACCACCACGCCGGGGTCCATTGCGCATCGCAAGCGCCTTGTCACGAGCCGTGCCGCGGAAAACCTCTACTGGCTGGGGCGCTATACCGAACGCGCAGAAAACAACATTCGGCTGGCCCGCATCACACTGGAATGCCTGCATGGCGAGGAACAGGAGTCCGGGCCGCTGCTGGAATGGCTGTCACAGATGGCGCTGGCCAACACCCTCGTCTTGCCGGGCGTGCCATCAGCCCTGCAGGCGCGCCGGGTGTTTGAGCGCTCCCTGATCGCCAGCCTGGGCAGCACCGAACTGGCCACCAGCGTGGGCTACAACCTGCGTGCGCTGCGGATGGCAGCCTCCAGCGTGCGCGAGCGGCTGTCGCAGGAGCACTGGCGAGTCATCAATGCACTGGAAGAGCAGTTTTCCGAACAGGCCGGCTACCAGACCCGCACCGGTGATTATTCGTCGATGGACGCACTCAAACTGCTCAAGACTGCCAGCGACTACATGGCCGCCATTACCGGCGCGCAGACAGACCGAATGACCCGCGACGACGGCTGGCGGCTGTTGAGCACAGGTCGCCACATTGAGCGGCTGGGCTTTCTGGCCAACGCGCTGGCCACTGGCTTCGAGACCCGCTCGGTACTGAGTGAGGGCGGCTTCGAAGCGATGATTGCCCTGTTCGACAGCACCATCACCTTCCACGCGCAATACCAGCAGAGCCGCGACGTCGCCGCACTGCTCGATTTGCTGGTGCTGGACCGTGACAACCCCCGCTCGCTGGGCTGGGTGGCCCAGACCCTGCGCGGCAGGCTGGCCAAACTTGCCGACAGCCCACCAGATCAACTGAGCACCCTGTCCCTGGGTGTGCCCGACCCGCAGGCCTGGGAACTGGCATTGCTGTGCGAGGCTGGTGACGATAACCATTACCCTGCGCTGGCCGAACTCTTGAGCCAGTGCCGGCAGGCGGCGTTTGACCTGTCCGACAAGATCGGCGCGCAGTATTTCACCCATTCGGCAACCCCCAAATACAGCGTGGGCGCCTGATGCAGCTTCAAATCATCCACGAGACCCGGTACGACTATGTGCCCGCGGTTGAAACCGCCCAGCACATGGCCTACCTGCAGCCGGTGAACAATGCACAACAACGCCTGATCCGGCATTCGCTGGCCGTGAGCCCGGCGCCGGCCCAGCAGACCAGCACGGCCGATGTTTTTGGCAACATGCGATGCTTTTTTTCGCTGCAAAGCACGCATGAGCAACTCACGGTACATGCGGACAGCGTGGTCGTGACCAACAGCATCCGCGAAACCCCTGACAGCACGGTGACCTGGGAGTCCGTTCGGGAACGCTTTCGCTACAAAGCGGGCGGCGCATTTGATGCCGCGTCGGAGTTTGTGTTTGCGTCGCCCTATGTTCCACGCCACCCGGATTTCCTGGACTATGCCCGGCCAAGTTTTGGCGCTGGCGTGCCGCTGATGGTGGCCGCCCAAGACCTGATGAGCCGCATTCACGCCGAATTTGTGTACGAGAGCCAGAGCACGCACGTCAACACACCCGCGCTCGAAGCACTGGCACAGCGCAAGGGTGTCTGCCAGGACTTTGCACACATCATGCTGGCGTGCCTGCGTGCAATGGGACTGGCCGCCCGCTACGTGAGTGGCTACCTGCTGACCGAGCCCCCGCCGGGGCAGCCCCGGTTGACCGGGAGCGACGCCTCTCATGCGTGGGTCTCGGTCTACATCCCGGACCTCCCCGAAGATTCTCCCTGGTGTGACTTTGACCCCACGAATGACCGCTGGGGCTGGGGCTCGCCCGGAGAAGACTACGTCACGCTGGCCATTGGCCGCGACTATGCCGATGTGTCACCGATTCGCGGCGTCATTCATGGTGGCGCGCACCACACGCTAACCGTGGGCGTGACGGTGCGTCCGGTGGAATCAGGCGCGCAAACCCAGACACAATCGCAGGGCCAGAATTCAGGGCAGAGCCAGAGTCAAAGCCAGTCACAGAACACTATCATTTAGATAGCTGCTCACACATAGTGGACGAGGGCTAGAGGCCAATTTCATCATCAAAAGAGGACTTTTATGAGTATTTACAACAAACTGACCGAACTCACCATCACCCTGCCCCCGGTAGCCATTCCCGCCGCCGCCTATGTGCCTTTTGTGCAGACCGGCAACCTGGTTTTCCTGAGCGGCCACATCGCCAAGAAAGACGGCAAGGTCTGGGTCGGGCAACTCGGTAAAAACATGACCACCGAAGAAGGCAAGGCCGCTGCACGCGCCATCGCCATCGATTTGATGGGCACGCTACACGCCGCCGTCGGCGACCTGAACCGCGTCAAACGCATCGTCAAGCTGATGTCGCTGGTCAACTCCACCGGCGACTTCACCGAACAGCATCTGGTGACCAACGGTGCCAGCGAGTTAATCGGGCAGGTGTTTGGTGGCGAGAAGGGTGCACATGCCCGCAGTGCGTTTGGGGTGGCGCAGATTCCGATGGGAGCCTGTGTCGAGATCGAGATGATTGTTGAGTTGGGCTGAACTCGTTTCAGCTTAGCTTTTCCGCCCCCACTCACTCCCCCCGCCCTCTCCCGCCCCGCCGGGCGGAAGAGGGGGCCTTTGATTTTGCCTCTACGCGCCGGACGAGGAAATATCGGGAGAGGTTACGACTGCTCTTGGTGTTTTGATGTTTCCAGGTGCTAGTTCCGAGCGCCGGAAGCAGCCCGGGCTGAAGTGAAGTTGTAAGACAGCTATCAATCCGATCACGCCTCCAGCGCTCGGAACTCAACCCCTGAAACCTTACCATTCAAAAACAGTGGGGATCTTCCCCAATATTTCCGTTGCCGGATACCAATAACCAAATCAAAGCCCCCCTCTTCCGCCCGACGGGGCGGGAGAGGGGTTGGGGGAGTGAGTGGGGGAAACCAAAACCCGGATCCCCTGCCCCGCCACAGCAGTCAGTTGCCCGGCCTGCACCCGGTCAGGTGCCACTTCTGCCAGTGGCACCAGCACAAACGCCCGCTCATACATCCGCGGATGGGGCACGACCAGAGAGGGGCTTTCAATACGGGCCGTGCCGTACAGCAGGATGTCCATATCCAGCGTCCGGGGCGCGTTGCGGTAGGGGCGCTCCCGCCCGGCAGACAGTTCCAGTCGCTGCAAATGAGTCAGCAAATCCGGCGCACTCAAACCGGTAGAAATCACGACTACGGCATTGATGTAATCGGGCCCGCTGGAATCAATCGGCGTGGTGCCGTACAACGACGAGCGGCGTGTGACAGAGGTGTCGGGCAGCGCTGCAATATCATCTATGGCCTGCAGCACGGCTGCTCGGGCATCCCCGAGGTTGCCGCCCAGGCCGATGCAGGCGGTGACGGGCTCCCTCTTCAATAGGATCATGAAAAACCAGGAAGCGTCAGGAGCCCGCGTCTGGCGCTGCGGGTCCGGCGGCTCCGCCATCGCGCGGGCCACCGGAACGACGGCGGCGACGGCGTTTGCGGGGGGCATCGCTCGAAGAAGTACCTTGCTGCCCCTGATCACCGCCTTCCTGTTCCGCACCGGATGCTTCAGCATCAGCCGCCTGCCTGGGTGCGACAGGCGCAGCAGCATTCGCCGGCCGCGGCGCGCGGGTCATGCGGGGGCGCTGTTGCTGCTCCTCGCGCACCTCGTCCACCATGTCCTGACGCAGGTTGTCATCGGCCATGCTGAATTCCTGCCACCAGTCGGCCAGCACCTCATCAATTTCACCGGCATCGGCGCGCAGGCGCATGAAATCGAACGCCGCCCGAAAGCGCGGCTGCTCCACCAGGCCAAACGGCGTGCTGCCGATGCGTTTCTCGAAACGCGGCTGCATCATCCAGATTTCACGCATGTCGCCAGCCAGCTTGCCGCGACCCGACACGTCGCCAATGCGTGCATTGAACACATCTTCAATCGCGTCCTGCAGCGCCGGGAACGACGGCTGTCCACGCTGCCCGTGACGGCCCTCCATGCGGCTGGCCCAGCCATCGCGCACATCGGCCCACAACACACAGGCCAGCAGGAAGCTGGGCGCCACGGGTTTGCTCTCGCCCACACGGCGGTCGGTGTCCTGAAGCGCAGCATTCACAAATGGCTGGTCGGCGCGCTCTACCACCACATCCAGCAACGGATAAATGCCGCGCGCCATGCCCAGCTTTTTGAGCTGCTCGATGGTTGCCAGCGAATGGCCGGTCTGCAGCAGCTTGAGCATTTCGTCAAACAGGCGGCTTTGCGGCACATCGGCCAGCAGCGACTGCGACGCGATCAACGGCTTGGCAGTTTTGGGTTCGAGCGAAAAGCCCAGCGGGCTGAGCTTCGCCGCAAACCGTACCGCGCGGATGATGCGCACCGGGTCTTCGCGGTAGCGGGTAGCCGGGTCACCGATCATGCGTAGTGTGCGGTTCTTCGCATCCTTGATGCCACCGTGGTAGTCCACCACGATTTGTGTCTCGGGGTCGTAGTACATCGCGTTGATAGTGAAGTCGCGCCGCACGGCGTCTTCTTCCTGCGGGCCCCACACGTTGTCGCGCAGGACGCGGCCGGTGCTGTCCACCGCATGCTTCATGCCCGCCAGCTCGCTCTTGCTGGTCTTTTCGTTGCCCGCCACCTGTTCGGCAGCGGCATTGTCAAGATAGGCCCGGAAGGTGGAGACCTCAATCACCTCATGCTCACGCCCGCGCCCATAGACCACGTGAACGATGCGAAACCGCCGACCGATGATGAAGGCACGCCGGAACAGGCTTTTGACCTGCTCGGGCGTGGCATTGGTGGCCACGTCAAAGTCTTTGGGGCGCAGGCCCACCAGCAGGTCGCGCACCGCGCCACCGACGATATAGGCTTCAAAACCGGCCTGCTTGAGGGTATGCACCACGTTGCTGGCACGTTCGTCCACCAGTTTGGGGTCAATGCCGTGCTCAGCCGCCGTGATTTCCTGGCGCTTACCAAATGAGACCTTGCCACCTTTGGCGGCGCCGGCGGCAGACTTGCCCAGCAGCTTGTCGATGAATTTTTTAATCATGAATACCGAATTAGAACAGGTCCAGTATGCGCCATCCACGCTGGGTGGCAATGGCCCGCAGCCGCTCGTCCGCATTGGTGGCGACCGGGTGATTCACCTTCTCCATCAGGGGAAGGTCGTTGATGGAATCGGTGTAAAACGTGATGTCGGCGTCCGCCCAGCCCAACTGGCGTGCGGCAAGCCACTGTTCAACCCGATCCACCTTGCCGGCGCGGAAAGACGGTGTGCCCTTGATCTCACCGGTAATCCAGCCGTCCCCGCCGGGCGTGCTGTCGCGTACCAGTTCAACAGCAATCAGTTCCGGCACGCCAAATGCATCGGCAATGGGGCGGGTGACAAACTCGTTGGTGGCGGTAACGATCACCACCGCATCGCCTGCATCCTGATGCTGACGGACCAGCGCCAGCGCCTCGGGTTTGATGGCTGGCTGTATCACAGACCTCATGAAACGGGCATGAGCAGCTATTGAATTAGTAGCGCCTTGCAGCCGGATGGCCTCCGTCGCAAAACGCACGTAGTCGTGCACGTCCAGCGTGCCCGCCTGATAGTGCGCATAAAACGCCTCGTTTTTTCGGGCAAAGGCCACCGGGTCGGTCCAGCCGATGGTGGTGGTGAACACGCCCCATGAGTAGTCCGAATCGATTGGCAGCAGGGTATGGTCGAGGTCAAAAAGAGTTAATTTCACGCGTTGTCCATCATGGATTTGATCAATGCGATGGTGATGGGCCGTTTGGTCTGCAGCGAATACCCGTCAATCAGGCTCAGCAGTTCGGTCAGGCTGCCCAGGTCGCGGCTGAAGCGGGTCAGCATGTAGTCCATCACCTCATCACCCAAAAAAACTCCCCGGTCGTCGGCCTGCTGGCGCAGCACGGCGCGGCGCTCGGGCTCACTCAGGGGCAGCAACGCAAACACATGGCCCCAGCCCAGCCGGGTGCGCAGGTCTTCGCGCAGCTTGAGGTCAGCCGGGGGCAGTTCGCCCGCGGCCAGCAGCCCGCGCTGATGGGTCTGGGCATTCACGAACCAGTTGAAAGCCGCATGCTGCTGCACGGCGGTGTAGAGGTGTACGTCATCCAGCAGCACCACCGACCAGGCCTCATTGAATTCGGGCGGCTCCAGCACCGAGGCGTCCATCCAGCCGGCAGTCGCACCCTGTTCCCGCAACGCCTCGCGCACGGCCTTGAGCAGGTGCGTCTTGCCGCTGCCCGTGGCACCCCACAGATAGGTGGGAACGGGTGAGCGCGTGGGACTCCCGGCCCACAGCTGCAAATGCTTGAGTGCCGCCTCGTTGGGCCTGGCAAAAAAGCTGGCCAGTGTGGGACCGCTGGCCAGACCGATATCCAGAGCGATCTGTTTCATCCTTTGTACAGCTTGCTGGCCAGATAACCCGCCCGAACCCGCCGGATTGCCACCAGCAGCACCGCACTGGCGGGCAGGGCAACCAATACGCCCACGAATCCCAGCAACTGCCCGAACGCCAACAAGGCAAAAATAACCGCCAGCGGATGCAGTCCAATGCGTTCGCCCACCAGACGCGGCGTGAGGTAGAAGCTTTCCACCACCTGTCCAAAGCCGTACACCACAGCCACCATCACCACCGCCTTGAGCGGCCCGGCTTGGGTGGCAAATTCCAGCAAACCAGCCAGGATGGCCAGCATGAGTCCGAAGCCAAAGCCCAGATACGGCACAAAAATCGCCAGCCCGGTAAAGATGCCAATCGGTAGTGCCAGATCCAGCCCGAACAGCGCAAGCCCCACGCTGTAATACACCGCCAGGATCAGCATCACCAGCAACTGGCCGCGCAGGTACTGGCCCAGCACTGCGTCTGCCTCATGGGTGAAGCTGTCGACCGATGTGCGCATGCGTGGCGGCACGAACTCCAGCGCACGAGCCACAAAACCGTCCCAATCCATCAGCAGGTAAAACAGCGCAACCGGAATCAACACCGCATTGCCCAGAATGGCAAAGGCCACACTGCCACCCAGTCGGAGCGACGACATGACGGAGCCGAACGCGTCTTCCACGTTGGCATTGAGGTATTTCAGGGCAAACGCCTTGATGGAGCCCACATCCAGCGCGAACTTGATGCCAAACTGCGCCAGAAACGGCTTCACCGTCTCGTTGAGCCGGTCAAACAGCACCGGTACCTGCTCACGCAGCAGCGGCATTTCCTTGACCAGAATGGGCAGGATCAGCAGCAGCACCGCCAGCAACACCAGCAAGAAAAGGGCTTCAACCAGAATCACGGCCACCACCCGCGGCATACGCCCGCCAAACCAGCTATCCAGCCGGTTGACCAGCGGCGTGAGTGCATAGGCCAGTACCGCCGCCACCACAAAGGGCGTCAGCACTGGCGCGAGCAGCCACAAAACCAGGGCCGTCAGGACGGCGATCATGGCCCAGGCGGCGGCACGTTTTTGGGCGGAGGTGAATTGCATACAGGTGGATGGGGATGAACCCTTAAAATCTGGGCAAATTCTATAGGGCTACACGCTAGCCACCCTTCATGACCCAATCTGCCTCCCCTACCCCGCTGAGCTACAAAGACGCCGGCGTTGACATTGACGCTGGCGACGCACTGGTTGAGCGCATCAAACCGCTGGCCAAAAAAACCATGCGCGAAGGCGTGCTGGCAGGTATTGGCGGCTTTGGTGCCCTGTTTGAAGTACCCAAACGCTACAAAGAGCCGGTGCTGGTCAGCGGCACCGACGGCGTCGGCACCAAGCTCAAGCTGGCATTCGAGTGGAACATGCACGACACCGTGGGCATTGACCTGGTGGCCATGAGCGTGAACGACGTGCTGGTGCAGGGCGCCGAGCCGCTGTTCTTTCTGGACTATTTCGCCTGCGGCAAGCTGGACGTGGACACCGCCGCTGCTGTAGTCGGTGGCATCGCCAAAGGCTGCGAGTTGAGTGGCTGCGCGCTGATTGGCGGCGAAACGGCTGAGATGCCCGGCATGTACCCGGCTGGCGAATACGACCTGGCCGGTTTTGCCGTCGGCGCGGTGGAAAAATCAAAAATCCTCACGGGCGCTGACGTGAAACCCGGTGACGTGGTGCTGGGCCTGGCCAGCAGCGGCGTGCATTCCAACGGTTTCAGCCTGGTGCGCAAATGCATCGAACGCGCGGGCGCATCGGCCCCCGCTAAGCTGGACGGCAAGCCGTTCAAACAGGCGCTGATGGAGCCCACCCGCCTGTATGTGAAGAACGTGCTGGCCGCATTGGCACAGCACCCTATCAAGGCGCTGGCCCACATTACGGGTGGTGGCCTGCTGGAAAACATCCCCCGCGTGTTGCCCGAAGGCATGGCCGCTCACCTGAAAAAGGGCAGCTGGCCTCAAACCGAATTGTTTGCCTGGCTGCAAGCCACCGCGGGCATTGACGACTACGAGATGAACCGCACCTTCAACAACGGCATCGGCATGGTGGTGGTGATTGATGCAGCCAGTGCAGCAGCCTGCGCCGCCACCCTGCGTTCGCTGGGCGAAAGCGTGTTCGAGATTGGCGTCATCGCACCCAAGGGGGCGGGTGCCAGTGTGACGGTGGTTTGATTTTGCACCGCTCTTTCTGAGGGGCCGCCTGACCCACCCCAGCCCCTTAAGGGCACAGGTGTCGCAGCCTCGAAGCACGCAGGCATCAGGGTCTGGGGGCTGCGCAGCAGACCGACAGAGTCGCGCATGTTTGAGGCGATAGCCGAGTTTGCGCGACGGCCCTGATGGCGAGTACTGCAGATGGTCGCCCGAAGGGCCTGCGGTACCTGCGCCCTGGCTGGGCTGGGGTGGGTCAGGCGGCCCGCACACAGGGTAGGCTGCTCCATAAATTACACTCAAGGTGCCCATATTTGCTGGACTATTGACCCTTTTTGTTCCAGACTCTGCGCTCTTTTGGCACAAAAACCAGCCTGTAAACAAGTCTTCATGCCAGTCATCGCCGTTATCAATCGCAAAGGTGGGAGTGGGAAAAGCACACTGGCTACCCACCTCTCGGCGTGGCTGGCGCACGAGGGCCTCTCCGTGCTGCTGGGCGATATCGACCGTCAGCAGTCCACACGGGCCTGGCTGAAAAGACGTGATGCCCATCTGCCTGCCATCGTGCCCTGGGCCATGGACAAGGGCAGTATTCTCAAGAAACCATCCGGAATTACCCACGTGGTGCTGGACACGCCCGGCGGCCTGCACGGGTTTGAACTGGCCAAGGTGATCATGTCCGCCGATGCGGTGCTGATACCGGTCTGCAATTCGATGTTCGACCGCGAGTCTGCCGCAGCCTGCCATGCCGAACTCATGGCCCTGCCCCGTGTCGCCAGCGGGCGCTGCCAGGTGGGCGTCGTGGGCATGCGCATTGATGCGCGCACCCATTCCGCCCAGACGCTGCAGAACTGGGCTAACGGACTACAGATGAACTTTCTCGGCGTATTGCGGGAAACCCAGATGTACGTGCGCGGCCTGGAAATGGGACTGACCCTGTTTGATCTGCCTCACGGCTCACGGGACGCCGACGTAGCGCAATGGGAACCCGTCTTGCGGTGGTTGCGGCCCATTGCCCGGCTGGAGCCGGTTGTGGCACCTGCACCAGCGGCCGGGCTGGGTATGAACCAGGCTCCCGCCCCTCGCAAAGACAGAAACCCGCCGACTCCCTTTGGCCGCCCGTTGCCAGCACAGGAGCCCCTGCTGCATGCCGATCCCATGGCTGCTTTCGAGCACGGCCCGGTCCCGCCCCTTCCAATGCGCCACTGAGTATCTTTTAGCTATTAATTTGATAGCTAGTTACGCATATTTCACCTGGCCTGGAAACCTATTTGACACCTATTTTCTGTTGAAGTTCGAGGTATTGGGGCAATCGCACCCCACCCAGGGCCACCGCTTTGGTGATGGCTTCAGATGCTTCTTTTCGTCTGCCCAGTTCCAGTTGCACCTGCGCCAGATTGTTCCAGCCGTCAGCAAAGTCGGGGTGAGCCTGCACGGTAGCCCGATAGGCTCCGGCCGCGGCGGGTAGCTGCCCCAGGGCGTAAGCAGCGTTGCCCGAGCCGAACAGCAAGGCCCGGTGGGTTGGCCACTTTTTCAGAGCAGCAACATAAGCCGTTTGCGCCGCTTTCGGGTTGACGCGCTCCAGCGCGGCAACCGATTGCGCATACCCGTCGGGCTCGGCCGTTGCCGGCAACCGACCCGGCGCCAGGGCGACCATGGACCAGTAGTCGCCCCGAGCCCACGTGCGCTCGAACGTGGCCAGCGACATCTCCAGGCGAGGTGTGCGCCCGGAATGCAGGATCAGCGTGTTGCGATTGCGGTCAAACCCGATCACCACCGCGTAATGCCACACCGGGTAAATCGGCAGTGACAGATTCTGGAACACCAGCACCGGGTTGCCCGCCGCCACCTCGCGCAGCACCGCCTCCAGCTTGGGCTTCAGCGGGTAGGCGGGCAGGCCGTTGCGTCGGCTGGCCACCAGCATCTCCACCTGCAGCGAGCCTTTGCGGCCGGGCAGATAAACCTGGTCAACCAGCGCCTCGGGCAATACCCGCACACCTGCGGCATGGAACACCGTCGATAGCGCGGCCGGCCCGCATTCGTAGTCTTCCTGCGGAAAAAAGGGAACGTTTTTGACCTCGGCTTTCGAGGCAACGTCAGCCGGCCAGTGCTGTTCCAGGCTGCTCATCTGCGGCGTGGCACAGCCCGACAACAGCATGAGCATCACACAAACAAAAACCCCCGCCAGAGCGGGGGCTGAGAGCCGGGAGCGCTCTGGGCTCATCGAATCGATCGGGTGAACGGGAAGACTTTGGTCAGGCCCATGATGTCCGTCACCAGCAGCACGATGAAGATGGTGAACAGGATGCCGAGAATATCGCCACCGGCAGGCGCCTGGTCAATGCGGCCAGCCAGCTGGGCCACTTCGGTGTCCGACATGGCTTTTACGCGCTCTACCGCAGCGTCACCGTTGACGCCCTGCTCCTGCAGCGCCTTGCGCACATCGGCGCGGGTGAGGAAGGTGTTGACGCGGTCGCGATTGGCCGCAGCCACCGGGGTGGACATCGCTTCATCGGTAGACACAATGGCCGCCTGCGCCGTCATCGGCAGGCCCATCAGGGCGGTGGAGGCAATGACCAGCGAAGCGACCAGGCGTTTAAAGGTGTTCATGGGGTTTCTTTCTAAAAGTTGCAATCAGTGTATCTGACTGGCGGCGCCCCGGTCAACGCGGTTTACATCAGGTCACACCGTGACGGCTGGCTCAGCTTTTGGCGCGACGCAGTTCGGCCACCCGGTCAGCGATGGCGTCAATGTCCAGACCTTCTTCGGCATGAATCAGGTAAACCTCCAGATCCGCTACCGCCAGTCCGGCGTGACCTTGTTCGGCCTGCGCCAGGCCCCGGTCACGGTATTCACCCCAAGCCTCTGGCAGCAGCGTAATCAGACGATCCTGCACGGGGATCAGGCGCGCCCAGTCTTCCTGCGTGCGATGAATTTCCTTCAGGTTGCGAAGCATGCGGGCAATGATGTCCCTGGGTGGAGCCACCTGAAGGTACAAGCCGATGGGAGCATCAAAGTCATCGACCAGCCCACTGCGGCGCTTGTAAGGTTCGAGGCGTTCAGACAATTCTTCGCGACTGAGTGACTGCCCGGTGAACGGGTCTATCACCACCTGCCCGCGGGGCAGATTGACCTTGAGCATGAAGTGCCCCGGAAAAGCCACGCCGTTGGCATTCAGACCCAGGCCCTGCGCCAGTTCCAGCCAGATCACGGCCAGCGAAATGGGGATGCCGCGGCGGGTACGCAAAACCGCATTGAGGTAGCTGTTGTCCGGGTCGTAGTAATCATTGACGTTGCCGCCAAAGTTCAGATCCCGGTAGAAAAACTGGTTCAGCGAGCGAAGACGCTGCAAAGGCGGCGCGTCAGCCGGGAGCCGGCGCTTCAGGCGTGCCAGCAACTGGTCAATATCTCCCAGCACCTGTTGAACATCGAGGCTGGGGTATTCGTCCTGGGCCAGCGAGACAGCCGTTTCAAGCAACGGAAAGTGCTCATCGCTCTGGACTAGCGACGCAAAATACTCCAGCGGCGTGGGTGCAGTAAAACTGAGCTGCATGAGTCTTTGTAACGGCCGTTCACAGCGGCGTCAAGTCATTTTGTATCAACGCTGCAACAGCTTTCTGACTTTCAGCCCTGATGCCCATAGCGCTACAAAATAAATAGCTACCGACGCAATCAGTACAAGGGCCATCAACCCAATTCGCTTCATACTCTCGGCCCGCAAGCCGGTCCAGTCGACGGCACTGGCCGACCACATCAAAAACACCGCCAGCAACGCACTCGCTGCCACCACCTGCATCAGAAAAATCGCCCAGCCAGCTGATGGCTGGTAACTGCCACGGCGAACGAGACCGACCAGCAGCATCAGTGAATTGATAACAGCGCCTATGCCGATGGCCAGCGCGAGGCCGGCATGCTGCAGCATCGGCACCAGCGCCAGATTCAGCAGTTGGGTAATCACCAGCACCACGACGGCAATTTTGACTGGCGTCTTGATGTCCTGGCTCGCATAAAAGCCCGGCGCCAGCACCTTGATGGCCACCAGACCAATCAACCCCGCGCCATACCCCATCAGCGCTGTCGTCGTCTGCTGAACGTCCCGGTCAGTGAACGCCCCATAGTGATACAACACCGCTACCAGGGGTCGCGAGAAAGTCAGCAAAGCCACGGCACAGGGTACCGACAAAAGTATGACCAGACGCAACCCCCAGTCCAGCATCGCGGAATATTGACCCGGATCGTTTGCCGCTTTGGCTGCAGCCAGTTGCGGCATCAGCACCACGCCCAGGGCCACACCCAACAAAGCGGTAGGAAACTCCATCAGGCGGTCAGCATAGGTTAACCAACTGACGCTGCCGGGAACCAGGTGCGAGGCAATCTGGGTATTGATCACCAGAGAAATCTGCGCCACGCTCACGCCCAGCAAAGCAGGCACCATCAACGTGGCAATGCGTTGCGTCGAGGGGTCAGCCCAGGCGTTTTTCAGTGCGGCCGGGCTGATTCGTATCTTGGGCAGCATGCCAAGCCGCGCCAGCCCGTAGCCCTGAACGCCCAGTTGCAGCATGCCGCCCAATATGACACCAGCAGCCAGCGCGTACACGGGCTCCACGCCCATTTTGGCCAGCCAGGGTGAGCCCCACCACATCGAACCGATCATGGCCAGATTCAACAAGACCGGGGTCGCAGCGGGCAGCGCAAACCGTTTGAAGGTGTTAAGTACGCCAGCGGCCAGCGCCACCAGCGACATGAAACCGATGTAGGGAAACATCCAGCGCGTCATAAAGACGGCGGCTTCAAAACCACGCGGCTCCTGCTTCAGCCCGCTGGCCATCACCCATACCAGAATGGGTGCACCGGCCACGCCAATTACACAGGTCAGCATCAACGCCGCGGTCAGCAGCGTGGCGACGCGGTCAATCAGCAGGTGCGTGGCGGCCTCACCATATTGCTGCTTGCTCGCTGCCAGAACGGGCACAAAGGCCTGGCTGAAGGCCCCTTCGGCAAACAGGCGGCGAAACAGGTTCGGAATGCGAAACGCGACGTTGAACGCGTCCGTCATGGCGCTGGCTCCAAACAGCGACGCCACCAGCAGTTCGCGCGCCAGCCCGGTGATGCGCGAGGCCAGGGTCAACAGGGAGACGATGGAGGCGGATTTGAATAGGCTCACGGTTGCAGTGTAGCCCGGCCGTACGGGGGACCGTACGGCCCCGGCCCGGAGCCTTTCATCCTGATACAATAGAAGGCTTTGCTGACATCATCCTACGACACAAGGAATATTTACTATGGCATCTGGAAAACCCAAGAAAAAGAACCCGCGCCTGGCGTCGGGCCGTAAACGCGTCCGTCAGGACGTCAAAATCAACGCTGCGAACACCTCGCTGCGCTCTAAATACCGCACCGCGGTAAAGAACGTGGAAAAAGCTGTGGCCTCTGGCGACAAGGCCAAAGCCACTGAAGCGTTTGGCAAGATGCAAGCCGTGGTGGATACCGTGGCTGACAAAGGCATTTTCCACAAGAACAAGGCTGCTCGTGACAAGAGCCGCCTGAGCACGCGGGTGAAGGCTCTGGCCCTCGCCCCTGCAGCCCCTCAAAAGGCAGCCTGATCACTCAGGCAATTCGCACGGGCCCCTGAGTTCGACTGAATTCAAGAGCCTGCCGTTTGTAACGGGTGCGCTGTCAGCAAAGCAAAAAAGCCGTTCAATTGAACGGCTTTTTTGTTGCCCAACTGGCAGGCTCAGTCACCCGTCTGCGAGTGTGATACCTGCAAATCGTTGTCCTTGGCGAAATTCATGCAAAAGTCCCACGCCATCACGTCGTAGTCTCGCAAATCCCGGTGAATGATCACGCATTTCACGCCGCTGATTGTTGTGGTGGGAATGCACCAGGGCGAATAGCCAAGATGGCTGCCCGGCTGGGGACCGCCCGGGCGAAATTGGCTCATCACGCCTGCCAGCCGCTCGGCCCAATCGCTAGGCCGGAAAGCCTTGCCGCTACGGGTCAAGCCCAGAATATATGTTTCTTTGTCCAGATTCGAAGCCATTGGCTCCATGTTAAACGCAGCATCTGACCAGGACCTGTCGTTTAACGACCGGCCGCCGGTAAATTCCAGTTCCGATGAATGGTTGCGCCACATAGCTGTTATATCGACCGGGAATCGCTGCGCTTGAGTTTGGTGCGTCACACCTGCTGCTACGCGCATGGGTGTGATGCGAAATTGTCAATAGGCGACGCGCGCCGAGGCCCTAAAATCCTTTGTCAACGGCCCAAACTGCACCAACCATGCACAGGGCCGAATTGCTTTTTGCCAACCCTGGAGTGTGAAACCATGACCGCAGCCGCATCGTTTATTGAAGCCTCATCTCCTCACGTGATGAACACCTACGCGCGCCTGCCCATTGCGCTGTCGTACGGTCAGGGCTGCCGCGTGTGGGATGTGAACGGCAAGGCCTATCTGGATGCGCTGGGTGGGATTGCCGTCAACACACTGGGGCATAACCACCCCAAGTTGGTGCCTGCGCTTCAGGATCAGATTGCCAGGATCATTCACAGCTCCAATTACTACCATGTCCCCAACCAGGAAAACTGGCTGCGAAATTGGTGGAATTGTCGGGTCTGACCAATGTTTTCTTCTGCTCTACCGGCCTTGAGGCGAATGAGGCCGCGCTGAAGCTGGCGCGAAAGTTCGGACACGACAAAGGCATCGAACGACCCGAAATCGTGGTGTATGAAAAAGCGTTCCATGGCCGCAGCATTGCCACGCTCAGTGCGACGGGCAACCCCAAGGTGCAGGCCGGGTTTGGCCCACTGGTGGAGGGCTTCATTCGTGTGCCGCTGAACGACATGACTTCGCTCAAAAAAGCGACCGAAGACAACCCGAATGTGGTCGCCGTATTTTTCGAGGCCATTCAGGGCGAGGGGGGGGTGAACCCCATGCACATGGACTACCTCAAACAGGTACGTACCCTGTGCGATGAGCAGGACTGGCTACTGATGATTGACGAGGTTCAATGTGGCATGGGCCGAACCGGCAAGTGGTTTGCCCACCAATGGGCGGACATCAAACCGGATGTGATGCCGTTGGCCAAAGGGCTGGGTTCTGGCGTGCCGATTGGCGCGGTCGTGGCCGGCCCCAGGGCAGCCCATATTTTTGCTCCCGGCAACCATGGCACCACATTTGGCGGCAATCCGCTGGCGATGCGTGCCGGCGTCGAGACACTGCGCATCATGGAAGAGGAGGGCCTGCTCGCCAATGCAGCGAAAGTGGGGCGTCACCTGGCCGATGCGCTGGCGCGCGAAATGAAAGGTGTCCAGGGCTTCAAGGAAATCCGTGGGCAGGGTCTGATGATCGGACTGGAACTCACCAAACCCTGCGGCGACCTGGTCAAGCGTTGCGCAGAGGGCGGCCTGCTGATCAGCGTGACAGCCGACACGGTCGTTCGCATGGTGCCGCCCCTGATCCTGACCATCGCGGAAGCGGATGAAATTGTGGGTATCCTGTGCCCGTTGATCAAACAGTTTTTGACGGAAACGCCATGAACGCCAGCCCCAAGCCAGCACTGAAGCACTACCTGCAGTTTTCTGACCTCAATGCGGATGACTACGCCTACCTGTTCGCGCGCGCGGCGCTGATCAAGAAGAAATTCAAGACCTACGAAAAGCACCATCCGCTGGCTGACCGCACGCTGGCGATGATCTTCGAGAAAGCATCAACCCGCACGCGCGTGAGTTTTGAAGCAGGCATGTACCAGATGGGTGGATCGGTCGTTCACCTCACCACGGGTGACAGCCAGCTGGGCCGCGCCGAGCCGATTGAAGACAGCGCCAAAGTGATCAGCCGCATGGTGGATCTGGTGATGATCCGCACATTCGGACAGGACAAGATCGAACGGTTTGCCGAGCACTCGCGCGTTCCAGTCATCAACGGGCTGACCAACGAGTTCCATCCCTGCCAGATCCTGGCGGACATCTTCACGTTCATCGAGCACCGCGGATCGATCAAAGGCAAGACTGTGGCCTGGGTGGGTGACGGCAACAACATGGCCAACACCTGGCTGCAGGCGGCAGAGCTACTGGATTTCACCGTTCATCTCAGCACACCCAGCGGCTATGAGGTAGACCAGTCGATTGCCGGCATTCGATCTACAGACAGCTACAAGGTCTTCAAGGACCCCATGCAAGCCTGTGCAGGGGCTGACCTGGTGACCACCGACGTGTGGACCAGCATGGGTTATGAAGCCGAGAACGAAGCCCGCAAAAAGGCCTTTGCCGATTGGCGAGTGGATGCTGAGATGATGCGTGCTGCCAAACCGGATGCCCTGTTCATGCACTGCCTGCCGGCACATCGCGGCGAGGAAGTGGATGCCGACGTCATTGACGGCCCGCAGTCAGTGGTCTGGGACGAGGCTGAAAATCGCATGCATGCGCAAAAGGCGCTCATGGAGTTTCTCCTGCTGGGACGGCTTTGATACTGCCTACCGCTGTGTCTTGATCCACAGGGGCTGGCGAGTGGAGTCGACAATTGGAGCATCCGCTTTCCCCGGTGAACTACAACTGCCACAACTGCTGCAGGCGCCGCAGCCCGGCACTTCACCGAGGTTTTTCTGCAAGCGCCCCAGGCGGACGCGCAGGCTGGCGGGCAGCCAATACCAGAGCGCGTAGGCACCAGCCAGCACGACGATGCCACCCACAATCCATTGCTGCCACATGATCAGCCTCCCCCGAGCGCGACGGCCAGCCGGTAAGTAATCCAGCTGGCTACGTAAGCCAGCGCAAACAGATAGGCTGCCATCAAAATAGCATAGCGCCAACTGTTGGTCTCACGCTTCACCGTGGCCAAAGTGGAAAGGCACTGCGGCGCAAACACGTACCAAACCAGCAGTGACAGCGCCGTTGCCATGGACCAGCTCTGCGCGATCAAAGGTCCCAGCGTGGAGGCCACGTCCGGGCCAGTCGCAGAGAGCGCGTACACGGTGCCCAGGGCGCCGACTGCGACTTCACGTGCAGCAAGGCCGGGCACCAGCGCAATGGCGATCTGCCAGTTGAACCCGATAGGCGCGAACACGACCTGCAAAGCCTGCCCCAACTGGCCGGCCAGGCTGTACTGGATGGCCGGACCCGTGGCCCCGTCAGGCGGCGCCGGGAACGTGGACAGGAACCACAGGATCACCGTCAGCGACAAAATGATGCCCCCCACCCGCTTCAGGAAGATCAGGGCGCGCTCATACAGCCCCATAACCAGGCTGCGCAGGCTCGGCATGCGATAAGCCGGCAACTCCATCATCAATGGCGTGGGACGGGCATTGCCGCGCCAGAGTTTGAAAGCGCCGGCCACCGCCATGGCACTGGCGATGCCGCCAAAGTACAGCGAAAACATCACCAGCCCCTGCAGGTTGAAAAAGCCCCACACGGTTTTATCCGGGATGAAGGCACCAATCAGCAGCGCATACACCGGCAGACGGGCCGAGCAGGTCATCAGCGGTGCGATCATGATCGTGACCAGCCTGTCACGCCAGTGTGTGATGGTGCGCGCGGCCATCACACCCGGAATGGCACAGGCAAAGCTGGAGAGCAACGGGATAAAGGAACGCCCCGATAGACCCACGGTGCCCATCACCCGGTCCAGCAAAAACGCTGCGCGAGGCAAATAGCCCGAATCTTCCAGCAACAGAATGAAGAAGAACAGAATCAGAATCTGCGGCAGAAAAACCAGCACACCACCGGCACCAGCCAGAATGCCGTCGGTCAGCAGGCTTTGCAGCACGCCTTCCGGCATGCCGGAGCGGACCATTTCAGAGACCCATTCAACGGCGCCCTTGATGACATCCATGGGTACCGTAGCCCAGCTGAATACCGCCTGGAACATCAGGAATAACACTGCCGCCAGCAGAAGCATGCCCCAAAGCGGATGCATCACCACACGGTCAATGGCGTCGTCAAGCTGCAGGCTCTCGGCGGGGGCCTGCACAGCCAGACGCAAAATACGCCGAACCTCCATCTGGGTCGACATGACCTCGTCAAAGCCGGGCGCTTGCCACTTCGGCGCAGTAACAGGTTCTGTCGATGGATTGCGCCAGCCATCCAGAAAAGCCGTCAGCTGGGCCGCACCATCACCGCGGATGCCCACAGTCTCCAGCACCGGCATGCCCAATTCTTTCGACAACACGTCACGGTTGATCACAATACCGGCGCGCCGCGCGGCGTCGGCCATGTTGAGTGCCAGCACCATCGGCAACCCCAATGCCCGCGCTTCCAGAACCAGGCGCAGGTTGAGTTGAAGATTGGTGGCATCCGCCACACAGACCAGCAGACTGGGCAGCGGTTCACCGGCGCGTTGTCCGGTAACAATATCCCGCGTGATGGCTTCATCTGCACTGAGGGCATTCAGGCTGTAGGCGCCGGGCAGATCCAGCACCACCACGCGCGCACCCGAAGCTGTAGTGATTACGCCCTCTTTGCGCTCCACGGTGACACCCGCGTAATTGGCCACCTTTTGGCGGCTGCCGGTGAGCAGATTGAAAAGCGCCGTCTTGCCGCAATTGGGATTGCCCAGAAGCGCAACACGCAGGGAAGACACGGCCTGAGTCATGGCGCCACCTTGGCCGGAGCCCCTGTTTTGCTCACGCGGATCAGTGAAGCCTCATGAGCGCGCAGGGCAAATGTGGTGTTGCCCACGCGTACAGCCATCGGGTCGCCCGCCGGAAATCCGCGTGCAACCACCCTCACCCGCTCGCCGGGCAAAAAGCCGATTTCCAGCAGACGCAGCAACACGTCCTGATCTTGCGGATCACCGGCAGGCTGCAATCGCGTCACGCAGGCATCCACCTGAACAGGCAGGGTTTCCAGACCCATGTCCAATTGCCCTTCAGGCGAAGTCGATGCGACGTTGCGCAGCATACGGAGTTTTTTGCAAATGATAATAATTCTCATTATATAAGCTTGAAAATTCTCGTGTTGTTGGAAATAACCGACACCGCGGCCTGACGGATCGCGCCAAACTCCTGCCCCATCATGAAGCGCATTTGGGACATCTCCCCTCCTGTTCACGCCGGCTCCCCGGTTTTTCCCGGCGACACGCCCTATCAGCAACAATGGGCTGCAACCCTGTCGCCCGACTGCCCGGTCAACGTCAGCACCCTCACCCTGTCGCCGCATGTGGGTGCCCATGCGGACGCGCCACTGCACTATGACCCGGCAGGCGCTACGGCGGGCTCTCTGGATCTGGAACCCTACATCGGCCCGTGTCGGGTCATTTATGCGCTGAACGTCGGCCCACTCATTGAATGGCACCACATCGCGCATGCCACGCAGCAGCTGCCGCCACGCGTGCTGGTTCGCACCTATGCGCGCATGCCGGTGGATCACTGGGATCCTGCCCTTTCAGCCTATGCATCCGACACGGTGGCCCGCCTGGCCGCGCTGGGTGTGACCTTGATCGGTATCGACACGGCCAGCATCGACCCGGCCGACAGCAAGACGCTCGACAGCCACCAGACCATCCGCCGCCTGAATCTGCGCGTGCTGGAAAACCTCGTGCTTGATGACGTACCCGAAGGCGACTATGAACTCATTGCCCTGCCGCTGAAACTCATGACCGCCGATGCCTCACCCGTTCGCGCGATATTGCGCGAACTCTGATATTTTTCTCCGTACAGGAATACCATCATGACCACCCTGGCTGACTGCCGCGCGCTCGACGCGCAAGACCCCCTGCGTTCATTGCGCGATCTTTTCTCGCTACCCAAGGGGGTGATTTACCTCGACGGCAACTCTCTGGGCGTGCTGCCGAAAACTGCGGCCGCCCGTGTAGCGCACGCCGTTACGCACGAATGGGGCGAGGGCCTGATCCGCTCATGGAACACCGCCGGCTGGTTCGAGATGCCCCAGCGACTGGGCGACAAGATCGCCCGCCTGATTGGCGCAGCACCTGGCGAAGTGGTGGCAACCGATAGCACCACGATCAACCTGTACAAGGTATTGAGTGCGGCGCTGAATATCGCCGCCCAGGACGCCCCTCAGCGCCGGGTGGTTGTGAGTGAACGCAGCAACTTTCCCACCGATCTCTATATTGCCGAATCGTTGTGCAAAGAGCGTGGCTACACCCTCAAACTGGTCGAACCCGAGGAAATTGCTGATGCTCTGACGGCTGATCTGGCCGTTCTGATGCTCACCCATGTCAACTACCGCACGGGCGCCATGCACGACATGAAGGCCGTGACGGCTGCCGCACATGCCGCCGGTGCATTCACCGTCTGGGACCTCGCCCATAGCGCGGGGGCGGTGCCGGTAGACTTGAATGGCTCGAAGGCAGACTTCTCCATCGGCTGCGGCTACAAGTACCTCAATGGTGGCCCGGGCGCGCCAGCCTTTGTGTGGGTAAACCCCAGACACGCCGGGCGGTTCTGGCAGCCGCTGGCCGGCTGGTGGGGCCACGAGGCACCGTTCCAGTTCACGCCGGACTATCGCCCCGCGCCCGGCATCACCCGCTACCTATGCGGAACCCAGCCTGTCCTGAGCATGACGGCGCTGGACTGCGGTCTGGACACGCTGCTGGCTGCAGAGGCATTTGGCGGCATGAACGCGCTGCGTACCAAGTCACTGGCCCTGACCGACCTCTTCATCGAGTTGGCATTACAGCGCTGCGCAGGTCATGGTCTGGGCTTGGCGACACCTCGCGAACATGCTCAGCGCGGCTCGCAGGTTTGTCTGACGCGCGAGTACACCGAGCAGGGGTCAGGCGCCTTTGCCATCGTTCAGGCGCTGATTGCACGCGGCGTGATTGGTGACTTCCGGGCCGGTGACGGCAAGCTGCACAAGGACATCCTGCGCTTTGGGTTCACGCCGCTGTATATCGGCTTTGAAGATGTGTGGAATGCAGTAGAGCACCTGCGCCAGGTACTGGAAACGGGCGAATGGCAACGGCCTGAGTTCAACCAGAAACACGCGGTGACCTGATCATGGCAACCAGTTCCGAATCCATCGTTCATGACGAAAAGGCCAAACTGGACTTCAGCAAGTCCATGAGCTATGGCGACTACCTGCAGATTGATACCATCCTCGCTGCACAGAAGCCACTGTCACCCGCGCACGACGAGATGCTCTTCATCGTGCAGCACCAAACCAGCGAGTTGTGGATGAAACTGATGCTGCACGAGCTGCGTGCGGCGATTGACCATATTTCCCGCGACGAATTGAGCACCGCCTTCAAGATGCTGGCGCGGGTCAGCAAAATCATGGAGCAACTGGTGCATGCCTGGGACGTGCTGGCCACGATGACGCCGCCTGAATACAGTGCCATGCGGCCTTACCTGGGTCAATCCAGCGGGTTTCAGAGCTTCCAGTACCGCTGCATTGAGTTTTCGCTGGGTAACAAAAATGCCGCCATGCTCAAACCCCACGCCCATGCACCCGAGCGGCTAGCGCTGGTGCAGGCCGCGTATGAAGCGCCTTCGCTTTACGACGAGGCTTTGAAACTGCTGGCACGCCGTGGCATTGCTGTGCCGGCGACGCACACACAACGTGACTGGACCCAGCCGTATGCGGCCAGCACCGACGTAGAGAACGCCTGGCTTCAGGTGTATCGCAACCCGACAGAACACTGGGACCTGTATCAGTTGGGCGAAGAACTCACTGATCTGGAAGACGCGTTTCGCCTCTGGCGTTTTCGCCACGTCACCACCGTGGAGCGCGTGATTGGCTTCAAACGTGGCACCGGTGGCACGGGCGGCGTGAGCTACCTGCGCAAGATGCTGGATGTGGTGCTGTTCCCGGAAATCTGGAGTTTGCGCACATCGTTGTGAGTTTTTTTGATGCCAAATTGGTATCAAGCCCCCGTGGAATATGCGCAGACAGCTATATTATTAATAGCAAATTCGGTCAGATCAGGTCGCTATCCAAAGCCTTGGCAGGCCGGCCAGAATGCTCAAAACGCGTGGCCTGCGCCATGTTTGGTGCCTCACGCTTCTCCGAGGCGGTCGAATCACCCGCGTTTCAAACCAGCGCCGCCTGTGCCGCTAGAACTTCGATTCGCACCTGTTCGGTCAGTTCCGCCTTCAGCTCCATGAATACTGGAGTGGTCTTGACGGCATAGCTGCGGGGGTGCGGGAGGGTCACCTCACGGTCCAGCTTGATACGGCCCGGGCGTGCACTCATGACCACCGTCCTGCTGCCCATGAATACCGCTTCGTCAATGTCGTGCGTCACAAACAAAACCGTCTTGCGCTCAGCCTCCCAAATGCTGAGCAACAGCTCCTGCATTAACTCGCGGGTCTGGTGGTCCAGCGCACCAAAGGGCTCGTCCATCAGTAACATACGTGGACCGTTGGCCAGAGCGCGGGCGATGGCTGTCCGTTGTTGCATCCCGCCTGAGAGCTGTTTGGGGTAATGGTTCTCAAAGCCCGACAGGCCCACCTTTTTGATAAAGCCTTGCGCAATGTCAAGCTGTTCCTTGCGCGACATTCCACGTTCATTCAGACCAAAGCAGACGTTGTCGCGCACGCTCAGCCAGGGGAACAGGGTATAGCTTTGAAACACCATGCCGCGGTCCGCGCCGGGGCCGGCAATGCGTTTTCCCTCCAACAGCACTTCGCCCGAGGTTTGCTGGTCCAGCCCTGCCACGATACGTAGCAAGGTGCTTTTGCCGCAACCGGAGGGCCCGAGAATCGTGATGAAGTCGTTCTCTTCCACCGTCATGCTGGTGGCCTGCAGGGCTAGCGTGGGTCCGCCGCCCGTGGTAGACGCAAAGCTGCGGGACACACCGTTGATAGATAAAAAATCGCTCATGGCTTGATGACCTTGTATGGGAG
Organism: Candidatus Egaibacter danicus; assembly: GCA_016707075.1. Lineage (GTDB taxonomy): Bacteria > Pseudomonadota > Gammaproteobacteria > Burkholderiales > Burkholderiaceae_C > Egaibacter > Egaibacter danicus. The sequence goes on along the minus strand of JADJII010000004.1, from coordinate 302,693 downwards.
CGTTGAGCCCGGAATTCAACGCCCCAACTGTGCCCAGGGGAACAGCGTACGGTTGAGCCACTTGAAACCCAGGTCACTGATGAGACCGATCAGACCAATGACGATGATGCCGAATATGATCTGATCGGTGGCCAGCAAGGCCTGGCTGTCGGTGACCATGTGGCCAATGCCGGTTGATGCGCCAATCAGCTCGGCCACGATCACATAAGTCCAGGCCCAGCCCAGCACCATGCGCAATATCTCGAAAATCTCGGGCGCCGCACCACGTATCAAAACCCGTTTGACGATCCCCGCATCCGTGCAACCCAGCGTGTAGGCAGCCTCAACCAGGTCGCGCCGTGTGTTGCCGACAGCGACCGCAATCATCAGTACGAGTTGGAAGAAGCTGCCTATGAAGATCACCGACAACTTTTGTGCCTCCCCTATTCCCGCCCACAAGATCAACAGCGGAATGAAAGCACTGGCAGGAAGGTAACGCGCAAACGACACAAAGGGTTCAAAAAATGCCTCGATGGGTTTATAGGCCCCCATCAAGACACCCAGTGGCAGCGCAATGACTGTCGCAATCAAGAAGCCACCCAATACGCGCCACACGGTCCAGCCAATATCCCAGCCGAAGCCCATGGTAGTGAGCAGCGTCCAGCCGGACTTGACCATGGTCAAAGGGTCAGCGAGAAAGTTTTTGGGCACAAGACCGCCCAGCGTCACACCCGCCCACAGGGCTGTGAATATCACGAAGAATGAAATTCCCAGCACCAGACGGGTAGTTGGGTCGACAGGTTTGAGTGGCGTCATGGCGCGTGCCCGGGTTCTTTGCGAGCTTGTTAGTTCAGAAACCGGGTGTCAGCCAGTTTGGACATGTCCGGCAGTGACTTGATAATGCCCATTTCCATCAGCAGATCCCCAGCTTCCTTGCTGAACTGGGCATGTTCCCCCGCAAAAAATTTCTGGTTGGCTGCACGATCCTGCCAGCGCAGGTAGGCCGAGCTCTTGGCGAAGTCGTCACCTGATTGTTTCACGTCGGCACCCATGATTTCGTTGCTCTTCTTGGGATCGGCCTTGATCATGTCAAGCGCATCAAAATAACCGTCGGCCAGCGCCTTGGCAGCCTTGGGGTTCTCGGCCAGAAACTTCGGCGTGCAACCAAAAGTGTCCATCACCATGGGGTAGTCCAGCGTAGTGGCGATGATCTTTCCTGCCTCTGGCTTGGCACGGACGGCCCCCAGGTAGGGCTCGTACGTCATGGCTGCATCCACACCGTCGGTACCTGCGATCATGGCGTTGGCAGCCGCCTGGGGCGACAGGTTGACCACCTTCACGTCTTTAACTGACAGGCCGTTTTTCTTCAGCATCCATGCCAGGCCAAAGTAGGGCGCAGTACCGGGCGCATCGGCGGCAACCGTCTTGCCTTTGAGATCACCGATTTTGGCGATGCCGGGCTTGACGACCATGCCGTCAGCGCCGTAGCTTTTGTCCAGTTGAAAAATCTGGGTGGTCGCGACACCGGCGGAATTCCAGCCAATCCAGGTTTCCACGGTGGTTGCGGCGCATTGTGCATCACCGGATGCCAGCACCAGATGACGGTCTTTCTGGGGCACTTTCTTGATCGTTACATCCAGACCGTGTTTTTTGAAAATGCCGGCTTCCTTCGCCAGTGTCAGTGGCGCAAAGCCTGTCCAGCCCGAGATGGCGATCACCACCTTGGTTTCCTGGGCCATTGCCAATCCAGCGGTGAGCGCAGCCGCTGCGAGTGTGATCAGGGTCTTTTTCATGGGGTTCCTTTTTCAGTGATTACAGGTGGGACAAAACAGGTCCGCTCAGGTCGGCACCCAAAGCGTTGGCAAATCGGGTAGATCATGCAATATGCGCGCCAGCGAACCATCGCGCACCATTTGCGTGGCATGCGCCATGTCCGGTGCCAGATACCGGTCGTGCGCCATCTGGGGAATATCCCGGCGCAGCAAGGCATGCACCTGCTCCAGCGCGTGCGAGCTTTTCATGGGCCGCAGGAACTCGATTCCCTGCGCGGCAGCCAGCAACTCGATGCCCAGAATATTGGCGGTGTTGCTGATCATCGACTGCAAGCGCCGTGCTGCAAACGTGGCCATGGACACGTGGTCTTCCTGGTTGGCGCTGGTGGGCAGACTGTCCACACTGGCCGGGTGGGCCAGTGATTTGTTTTCGGACGCCAGCGCTGCGGCGGTGACGTGCGCAATCATGAACCCGCTGTTCAAGCCGGCATCTGCCGTCAGGAACGGCGGCAGGCGTGACACACCGCTGTCAATCAGCATGGCAATGCGCCGCTCGGCTATGGCACCTACTTCGGCAATGGCCAGCGCCATGCCGTCGGCAGCCAGCGCGACCGGTTCGGCGTGGAAATTGCCGCCAGAAATCATCGCACCATCCTCGGCGAACACCAGTGGATTGTCCGTCACGGCATTGGCCTCGCGCACCAGCACCAGCGCACCGTGGCGCAGTTGGTCAAGGCAGGCACCCACCACTTGCGGCTGACAGCGCAGGCTGTAGGGGTCTTGCACGCGGTCATCGCCATCTTCATGGGACTTGCGGATTTCACTTCCCTTCAACAGGGCGCGGTAGTACTGGGCCACGTCAATTTGCCCCGGCTGACCGCGCAAGGCGTGAATGCGGGGGTCGAACGGTCCATCACTGCCACGGGCGGCATCCACCGTCAACGCGCCAATCACCAGCGCTGCTTCCAGCACGGGCTCGAAACTCAGCAGGCCGTGCAACGCCAGCGCTGTTGAGGTTTGCGTGCCGTTGATCAGGGCTAGGCCCTCCTTGGCACCCAGCTTCAGCGGTTCAATGCCGACCTGCTTCAAGGCAGCTGCGGCTGGAACCGCCCGGCCACCCACCAGCATCTCACCTTCGCCCAGCAACGCCAGCGTCATGTGCGCCAGAGGCGCCAGGTCACCCGATGCACCCACCGAACCCTGCGATGGGACATACGGAACCAGCCCGGCGTTGTGCACAGCCAGCAGGGTGTCAATGACCACCTCACGCACGCCCGAGTGGCCGCGTGCCAAACTGGCGGCCTTGAGCGCCAGCATGAGCCGGACGACTTCGGGTGCCAGCGGCTCGCCCACACCCACACTGTGGGAACGAATCAGGTTGAGTTGCAGCGTGTCCAGCTGGGCCTTGCTGATGCGCTGGTTGGCCAGCTTGCCAAAACCAGTGTTCACGCCGTAGACCGGCGCGTCACCATCGGCGGCACGTTGCACCACTTGCTGGCTGGCACGAATGACCGCACGGCTGGATTCAGGCAGCGTCAATTGACGCACACCCGAATGGATGCCCTGCAACTGGTCCAGCGTCAAGTGACCAGGCTGGATGAGAAGTGTTGTCGTCATCCTATTTCCCGAGCATCGGCATGTTCATGCCCTGTTCACGGGCGCAGGCTACTGCAATGTCGTAACCTGCATCGGCGTGACGCATGACACCCGTTGCGGGATCATTCCACAACACTCGCTCGATCCGCTTGGCAGCGGCATCGGTGCCGTCACACACGATCACCACGCCGGAATGCTGCGAATACCCCATACCCACGCCACCTCCGTGGTGTAGCGAAACCCAGGTGGCTCCGCCAGCGGTGTTAAGCAGCGCATTGAGCAGCGGCCAGTCGCTCACGGCATCACTGCCGTCTTTCATGGATTCAGTTTCCCGATTGGGTGAAGCCACCGAGCCACTGTCCAGGTGATCACGGCCAATGACGATGGGCGCCTTGAGCTCGCCGTTTTTCACCATCTCATTGAAAGCCAGACCCGCGCGGTGACGCTCACCCAGCCCGATCCAGCAAATGCGCGCTGGTAAACCCTGGAACGCGATGCGGTCGGCCGCCATGTCCAGCCAGCGGTGAAGGTGCGCGTCCTGCGGGAACAGCTCTTTCATCTTGGCGTCAGTCTTACGGATGTCTTCCGGATCGCCGGACAATGCCACCCAGCGGAATGGCCCTTTGCCACGACAAAACAGTGGCCGCACGTAGGCAGGCACAAAACCGGGGAAGTTGAACGCGTTCTTCACACCTTCATCAAATGCCACCTGGCGGATGTTGTTGCCATAGTCCACCGTGGGAATGCCCATGGCCTGAAAGTCCAGCATCGCCTGCACATGCACGGCACAGCTTTTGGCAGCAGCGTCACGCAAAGTGGCATGCTGGGCCGAATCGGCTTGAGCAGCGCGCCAGCCTTCAACCGACCAGCCTGATGGCAGATAGCCATTCACCAGATCGTGGGCCGAGGTTTGGTCCGTCACCAGGTCGGGGCGAATGCCGCCAGCTTTTGCGCGTTTCACCATCTCGGGCAGGATGTCTGCCGCATTGCCCAGCAGTGCGATGGAGACCGCTTTTTTTTCTTTCGCATAACGTGCCAGCCGCGCCAGCGCGTCGTCCAGATCGCGGGCCTGCTCATCCACATAACGGGTCTTGATGCGGAAATCGATACGCGACTGCTGGCACTCAATGTTCAGCGACGAAGCGCCCGCAAAGCTGGCGGCCAGCGGCTGTGCGCCACCCATGCCACCCAGACCCGCAGTCAAAATCCAGCGACCTGCCAGGTCACCGTTGTAGTGTTGACGACCCGCTTCCACGAAGGTTTCATAGGTGCCCTGCACGATGCCCTGGCTACCGATATAAATCCATGAGCCTGCCGTCATCTGGCCGTACATCATCAGGCCCTTGCGGTCGAGCTCATGAAAATGTTCCCAGGTGGCCCATTTGGGAACGAGGTTGGAGTTGGCAATCAGCACGCGCGGTGCATCCACATGCGTGCGAAACACACCAACTGGTTTGCCAGACTGCACCAGCAGGGTTTCATCTTCCTTCAGGTCCCGCAGGCTTTGCAGGATGGCCTCAAAACAATCCCAGTTGCGCGCAGCCTTGCCAATGCCGCCATAAACCACAAGTGCATCGGGGTTTTCGGCCACTTCTGGGTCCAGGTTGTTTTGCACCATGCGGAAAGCGGCTTCAATCAGCCAGTTTTTGCAGGCGAGCTGGGTGCCTCTGGGTGAGCGCACAGGGCGAGGTTTGGCTGACATGGCAAGTACTTCGGTTGGTTTCAATTATTTGATAGACTGGGCGAATATTACTTGTCTAGACAAGTCTAGGCAAGTACAATTTGCTCATGGTTTTCCCTAGCCGAACATCCACACCTTCACCGCCATTCGCTGCCAGAGCTCCCTATGCACGCGTGAAAGCGTTTCTGAAGGAGGGGCTGTCAGTGGGTCGATGGACACCGGGCACCCTGATGCCGTCTGAATCTGAACTGGTCGCCCAGTTTCAGGTGAGTCGCATGACGGTGACGCGGGCGTTGCGCGAACTACAGACGGAGGGGCTGGTCAGTCGCGTCCAGGGAGTTGGCACCTTTGCAGCGCATTTGTTTCGGGTGTCATCGTCCCTGACCATTCGCGACCTGCACGAAGAAATCGTGGCGAGGGGGCATCGCCACCATGCGCAGGTTCATCTGGCGCAGGAGGAGCGTGCAGCGGATGGCCTGGCCCAGCAACTCGGCGTGGCCATTGGTGCATCCGTATTTCACACATTGATTGTTCACTTTGAGAACGGTGTGCCACTGCAGTGTGAGGACCGTTACGTCAACCCCGCCTGCGCGCCTGACTACCTGCAGACCGATTTCACGCAGATTACGCCCACCCACTACTTGCTGTCAGTAGCACCGTTGTGGGAAGCGCAATATTCCATCGAAGCCGGCCCGCCCAGCGCCAGGGAGGCCGAGTTGCTGGGCATTGCCTCTACCGACCCGTGCCTCATCATCGTGCGCCGCACCATCAACCGGGATGTTCCCATCACGCTGGCGCGGTTGGTTCACCCGGGTTCGCGGTATCAAATTCACGGGCAGTTCAAACCATGACCGTCAGCATCCACCACGCACCAACCATTGCACCCCAACCCTGGCGCAATGGCGGCGGTCAAACGCGTGAGCTGTTGACGTGGCCGCCGGGCCCCGACTGGCTGGTGCGCATCAGCCGGGCAGACATTGAATCCGACGGTCCGTTTTCTGCGTTCCCCGGTGTGGAACGCTGGTTCAGTGTGCTGGAAGGTGCAGGTGTTGCGCTGCAATTTGCAGAGGAAGAACGCATTTTGAAGTCCGGCGACGTGCCTCTGGTCTTTGACGGGTCAACCGCACCGGGGTGCCGCTTGCTCAATGGCCCTACGCAAGACCTGAATTTGATGATACGGCAAGGTAGCGGCGTGATGCAACCTGTTCAGACCCAAACAGCCTGGTCCGGCCCGTTTTCTGCGCGCGGCCTTTACACATTGAGCGCGGGCGAATGGCAAGCTGGCGGGCAGTCCCGCACACTGCCCGCCCACACCCTGCTGTGGACTGTGGACGGCAACGCAGACGAATGGACGTTCCGGCCTGCTGCCACCCAGCACCCCTTGCGCGCCTGGTGGCTTGGCTACATGCCCAGCCAAAACGGTGCGGATTGAGAGGACTACGCACATGACCGACCTAACCCTCTGGCGCCACGCGCGTCTGGCCACGCTGTCCGGTCACGCGCCCTGGGGCCTGATCGAAGACGGTGCGCTTCTGGCCAAGGGCGATCAACTGGTTTGGGTGGGTGCGGACGCTGATCTGCCCGCTGATCTGCAATCTCAAATCACCAACACAAACAACCTGGGCGGCGCACTGGTGACACCCGGCCTGGTGGACTGTCACACCCATCTGGTGTACGGTGGCCAGCGCGCTGCCGAGTTTGAAATGCGTCTGCAGGGCGCCAGCTACGAAGACATTGCCCGGGCAGGTGGTGGCATTCGCTCCACCGTCACCGCCACGCGCGCAGCCAGCGAAGACACCCTCTTCGCCACTGCCCGCAAACGCGCCCTCACGCTCATGGCGGAAGGCGTCACCACGCTGGAGATCAAGTCTGGCTATGGCCTCACGCAGCGGGATGAAGCGCGCTGCCTCGCAGTGGCAAGGCGACTCGGTACCGAGTTACCCCTGAGCGTGCGCACCACATATCTGGGCGCACACGCCGTGCCGCTGGAGTTTCAGGGCCGGCCAGACGACTACATCGACGCCGTGTGCAGCTGGATGCCCGGTCTCCATGCCCGCGGCTTGATCGATGCCGTTGATGCCTTTTGTGAAACCATCGGCTTCAGCCCGGCGCAAACCCGTTGCGTGTTTGACGCCGCCAAAGCCCTGGGCTTGCCCGTCAAATTGCACGCCGAACAACTCAGTGATCAGGGCGGCGCAGCGCTGGCTGCCGTATATGGCGCCTTGTCTTGCGACCATCTGGAATACCTCAGTGACAGCGGCGCGCAGGCCATGCGGGCAGCCGGTACGGTGGCCGTGCTGCTGCCCGGCGCCTACTACTTTTTACGAGAAACCAGACTCCCCCCAATCACCGCGCTGCGTGACAACGGCGTGCCCATTGCACTGGCGTCTGATCACAACCCCGGCTCATCACCGGGGTTGTCATTGCTGCTGATGATCAACATGGCCTGCACGCTGTTTCGCATGACACCGGAAGAAGCCGTGCGTGGCGTCACGGTCAACGGCGCGCGGGCGCTGGGGTTGACGGACCGGGGCACACTGGCGGCCGGGCAACGCGCAGATTTTTGCGTGTGGGAACTGGAACACCCCAACGAGTTGGCCTACTGGTTTGGCACAACCCCTGCCGCCGCGTGGTGGCAGCAGGCAAGGAGCGCGCATCATGAGCGACACCATCTTCACCCTGTACTGCGGAACAGTGCCGTTGCTGGTCAGCCTGCCACATGTTGGCACCGCCATTCCGTCCGATATCAGGGGAAAACTCGTTCCCCGTGCGCTGGCCGTGGAAGACACCGACTGGCATCTGGAACCGCTCTACGACTTTGTCCGCGGCATGGGCGCCAGCCTGATCGTGCCCAGGCACTCGCGCTACGTGATTGACCTGAACCGGCCGCCCGAAAACACTCCCATGTACGCGGGCACCAACAACACCGAGCTGTGCCCCACCCGCTTTTTCACAGGCGATACGTTGTATCGCGACGGTCAGGCCCCGGATGAAGCCGACATTGCCCGCCGCTGCCAGACCTATTGGCAGCCCTATCACGACGCGCTGCAAACCGAGCTAACGCGTATCCAGGCCATTCACGGGCATGCCGTTCTGTTTGACGGCCACAGCATCAAGTCCATGCTGCCTTGGCTGTTTGACGGGCAACTGCCCGACCTGAACCTGGGCACAGTGAAAGGTACAAGCTGCGCGCCCAGCCTGCGCCGCGCATTAGGCAACGTGCTAGGCGCTCAAAGCGAATTCACCCACGTAGTGGATGGCCGCTTCAAGGGCGGTTACATCACGCGCCGCTATGGCCAGCCCGACAAAAGTGTGCATGCCGTGCAGCTGGAAATGGGCTGGCGCTGCTACATGGCTGAGGAACCCCCGTATCAGCTCGACCCACAACGCGCCCAGAGAATCACCCCCGTATTGCGCGCGCTGGTGCAAACCCTGATCGACTGGAAGCCCGCATGAATAGTCATCTGTTGTGGGCGCCGCACGCGTGGATCGATGGCCAATGGCAGCGTGGCGTGTGCCTGGGCGTGAATACGCAGGGCTTCTGGACCGATATCACCGCGAACATCCACACACCGCCCGCGGACGCCACCGTGCTGCCCGGCCCGGTGTTGCCCGGCATGGTCAACGCGCACAGCCACGCCTTCCAGCGTGCGTTTGCCGGTCTGTCGGAACGGCGCGAATCCGACTCGGACGACTTCTGGTCGTGGCGCGACCGCATGTATGGCGTGGCGCTGCGCATCACGCCAGCGCAGATGCACGCCGTGGCCGCGCAGCTGTACGTGGAAATGCTCAAGGGTGGCTACACGCAGGTGTGTGAGTTTCATTACCTGCACCACACTGAGGGCGGCAGCCCTTATGACGACCCCGCCATACTGAGCTGGGCGCTGGCTGACGCCGCCGAAGAGGCAGGTCTGGGGCTGACGCTGCTGCCCGTGTTGTATGAGCGTGCCGGTTTTGCCCAACCCGCGCTGCGTGATGACCAGCGGCGGTTTGCAGGCACACCTGAATTCATTCACAGCCTGTACCGGTCGGTTCAATTGACGGGCCGCGCCAGGGTGAATGCGGGTGTGGCCATCCATTCCCTGCGCGCGGCATCGCGCGAATCCATCACCACACTGAAGAAACTGGTGGGCGATGACGACGTGCCCATCCACATCCACGTGGCCGAGCAAATGCAGGAAGTGAACGACTGCCTGACCGCCACCGGTGCGCGCCCTATCGAGTGGCTGTGCCGCGAGTTCGCACCCGACCACCGCTGGCAGCTGGTACACGCCACCCACGCCACTGCTGCCGAAATCAACAGCGTGGCCAGCGCGGGCGCAGGCATGGTGATTTGCCCCAGCACCGAAGGCAACCTGGGCGACGGCTTGGCCGATCTGCCGGCGTGGCTGGCCGAGCAGGTGCCCATGGCCATCGGCTCGGACAGCCACGTGTCGCGCAGTTGGGCCGAAGAACTGCGCTGGCTCGAATACGGGCAGCGCCTGAATCTGCAGCGACGCAACGTCGCCACCGCGCCCGCGCTGGGGCAACCCTCCACCGCGGCCCGCCTGTTTGAAGCCGCTCTGGACGGCGGCCGACGCGCAGCAGGCGCCAAGAAATGGGGCCTGACAAACGGCGCACGTGCCGATGCACTGGTGCTAAACACGCAATCACCCGGCCTACTGGGCATCGCGCCAACGCACCTGCTGGACGCCTTGGTATTTGCCACCAACGCACCTGCTGTGCGCGAGGTTTATGTGGCGGGGAAACATGTGGTTGCGGATGGCAGGCATCTGCGGGAAGAGGCGATTGCTGGTCAGTTTGCTGATGTCATGAAGGAGCTTTGGGGTCACGTCGAACAGCAATGAAGCCCTGCCGCAGCAAGTGATCCCGTCAGCCACTTCACTTTTTGGCGACCTCAATCGTCATCACAACAAATGCACCATCACGTTTCTCCGCGCTGAAATTGACCTGATCTCCCGCCTTGACTTTATCCAGCAACGTGGCGTCTAGCACCTTAAAGACCATGGTCATCGGCGGCATGTCCAGGTTTTTTATTTCACCATGCTTGAGGGTGATTTTTTGAGCGTCCTTATCTATCTTCCTGACCTCTGCGCCTGTCAGCTCTGGCGTTGTCTGGGCAAACAGATGGCCCGAGAACAGGCTTACGGCAGCCAAGAGCACTGAAGTTGTCAGGTGTGAAAATTTATTCATGTCCATATCCTTCCATAGTTACTTTTTCGTGACTTTCACGGTGCCCTTCATGCCGGCATCGTAGTGACCAACATGCAGGCAGGCAAAACTCACCGTACCAGCCTGCGTGAACTGCCATAGCAATTCACCCGTCGAGCCCGGTTTTACAGTCAGCATGTTGTCATCAGCATGTTCCATTCCCGGGTTCTTCTTCATCTCCTCGTAGTGGTCTTTAAGTTCTTTGGCCGTTCCCAATACAAACTCGTGACTCAGTTTTCCCGTGTTTTTGATAACGAAGCGGATTGTTTCGCCCTGCCTGGCTCGGATATTCGACGGGGTGAATCGCATTGCATCGTTCATGGACACCTCAATGGTGCGACTGACATTGGCGGCCACACCCGGCGCACCAATATTGGCGGCATCATGACCACCGGCATGACTGCCCGATGCATAGGCGCAATTGCTGAACACCAGTGCTGCTGATACAGCCATGAATTTGATTGAATGTTTCAAGTTAACTCCTTTGAATGAAATCAGTGAGATGAATGTCCTGAGGGTTTGCGAATCTGGACTTCGGTGGTTGTCGGCGACGGTCTGGCAAGGGGCGTGGACCCCTGCGTGTCCGCCTTGAACCGCGCAGGGTCGGGAAGTGATGCAGCCCACTCAAAGGCCACCGTTCCCGCCGGATGTCTGAACCAGCCGGGGTCTTTGTAGTCGCCCGGTTTCTGCGTCTTGCGCACCTTCAAAATGCTGAACATGCCACCCATTTCCACGCCACCGAAGGGGCCCGTGCCCGTCATCATGGGCGCCGTGTTGTCGGGAATCTGCATTTCCATTTCCCCCATGTCGGCCATGCCGCGCTCACCCATGACCATGTAGTCAGGGATGGCCTTCTGCATTCTTTTGACCAGACCCCGGTGGTCCACACCGATGGTGGTGGGGACGTTGTGACCCATGGCATTCATGGTGTGGTGGCTCTTGTGGCAATGGAATGCCCAGTCACCCTCCTCATCGGCCACAAACTCGAATTGACGCATCTGACCCACACCAATGTCGGTAGTCACCTCTAACACGCGCGCGGCCAGGGGCCACGGCCCACCATCGCTACCCGTGACCATGAACTCATGGCCATGCAGATGGATGGGATGGTTGGTCATGGTGAGGTTGCCCACGCGAATGCGCACCTTGTCGCCGTGGCGCACGTTGAGCGTATCGATACCGGGGAACACCCTGCTGTTCCACGACCACAGGTTGAAGTCCAGCATGGTCATGGTTTTTGGCGTCATGCTGCCGGGGTCAATGTCATAGGCATTCAGCAGAAATACAAAGTCACGGTCCACCTCGCTGATCAAAGGCGTTTTTACTTTGGGGTGTGTTATCCAGAAACCCATCATGCCCATGGCCATTTGCGTCATTTCATCCGCATGCGGGTGGTACATGAAGGTACCCGGCCGGCGAGCCACAAACTCATAGACGAATGTTTTGCCGACACCAATTGACTTCTGCGTCAGGCCGGACACGCCGTCCATCCCGTTGGGCAAACGCTGGCCATGCCAATGCACGCTGGTGTGCTCCGGCAGCTTGTTGGTCACGAAGACCCTCACCCGGTCGCCCTCCACCACTTCGATGGTGGGGCCCGGGCTCTGCCCGTTGTAACCCCACATATTGGCTTTGAATCCAGGTGTCATCTCGCGCACCACAGGCTCGGCCACAAGGTGGAACTCCTTGACGCCGTTGTTCATCCGCCAGGGCAGCGTCCAGCCGTTCAGCGTGACCACCGGGTTGTAGGGACGGCCGGTGCCAGGCACCAGCGGGGGCATGGTGTCTGGACTGGCCTGCAGCACGGGTTCTGGCAGTGCTGCCATGGCCACACGGCTGACGCTGGCTGCGGCAACAGCACCGGCCACTGTGGCAGCGGTGCCATTAAAAAAATTGCGTCGATTCATGAATCGTTCCTTGAATGGGTAAGTAAGCTGATGACCATCAATGCGACGCAGAAGCCGCGCCGGGCGCAGCAACAGCGGATTCGCCAGCAGCACTTTTGAGGCCATCCATCGGAGCACCTGCCAGCAGCGCCTGCAGATCGGCATGGGCCAGCCAAAAGTCCCGATGCGCCATCACGGCAGCCTGGGAGGTCAATGTGCGGGCCTGGCTGTCAACCAATACATCAAAGATGCTGGTCAACATGCCGTTGTATCGGAGCACCAGTTCATCATGGACAAACGTTCGAAGCGGCAATACTTCCACCTGCAGATGCCGGGCAATGTCAAAAGCCGTGCGGTACGCAAAATAGACTTCACGTGCCTGGCTACGCAATTTGACCGCCGTAGAGCGTACGCTGGCTGCATCACCAACCGCATCCCACAGATCATCTGCGTGGGAGAACTTCGCCTGGCCCTGCTTGAGTTGCCATTGCGCCCTCGCAACGCGCAAGTCCGCACGGGCCTGCAGTGCGAGCGCTTCAACGTCTGGCACCTCAATCGCCTGCATCGGCAATGCCGGCAATCCGGCTTCAAGCTGATACCGGGCTTGTGCGCCCCATAGACCGAGAACAACGGTCAGGTTTTCACGAGCGGCCAGTGCACTGCTGCGTGACCGGGCCCAAGCCACCGCGGCCTCGGACAAAGCCAGCTGCGCACGGGCCTGGGTCAGCTTGCTGACATTGCCTACCTGCGTCATGCGCCGTGTCAGGTCTGTGGTGGTCTCCAGCGTATTTTTGGCCTCTTCCAGCAACTGAGCGGACTGCTCGGCAGCCACCGCTGAGACCCACGCTTTGTAGGCCCGAGCGGACAGCACCGTGATGGCCTGGCGCATCTTCAGTTTGGCAGGGTTGTCTGAGCGAACGGCATCGCTGATGGACATGCCCGCGGCGCCCATGGCAATCTGAAGGCCCGGGTTGTTGAGCACCGCAATGCGAACAGCGGCATCGGCCGACAGCGGCTTTTGCAGCAGCGCACGCACCTCCTCTGCGGTGTCCAGCGTCGGGCGAGGCAGCACCGCGGTACCGGGCTGGATGCCAATGATCAGGCCTTGCACGCTGGCCTGCAGGTCGGTCAGCCCCCCGTCGGGTGGTGGAGCCGTAAGTGCCGCGCCTGCCGCTGTTGCCAGAAAAAGGCTGGTCAGCGTTAATCGAAGTGCTTTGGGCGAGATCAGGACGATCATGGCTTCGTCCCCTTGCAGCAAGGCATATCAGGCATGCCAGAGGGAACAGGTTTCTGTCGCACCTGCTCTTCCTCCCACTTCAGAAGGTCGACATGACCTCGCTTGAATTGCCCCACAGTGGCATTGGCGGCCCGCCAATCAACTACTGCCTGCTCGATACCGGTAGGCAGACCGTCAAAGCTTGATTGATATTGCGCTTTCGGCACCGGCGTGCCAGGTGCGCTGGCCTCCAGTGTGGGTGCGAGTTCGATGCGAACGCTACCCGGCGCCTGGGCTTGCGCCAGGCTCAAAGTTCCCCCGCACGCCAGAGCGGCAATCCCCCTGATCGCGGCAACGCGAACTGCGCGGCGCCGTGTTGATAAATGTGACATTTCAAACTCCTGATAGACGTCATGACGACTGCCAAAAAAACTGCGCCGGGTACTGGCTGAATGCACCAGCCGGGCGTAGATCGGCAAAGTACAGGCCCAGTTAGGGCCTTGCGATCAGGAAATGGGAGGTTTCTGGCCCAGCGCGAGTTCTGCGCTGGCATAGATCGATGCTGCCTGCGGCGGGACAGCAAAGGGGTACGCACGGATGCTCTCCTGCGTAAACGAGGGCTCTATGGCAGCAACGGAAGAGCACACCTGGCAAGAGATACAGGCATCGCAATCGCTGTCCAAGCCACTGTCTTCGGCAGCCTCGTGCTGCAATACAGCCGCTACCGGCTCACCCATTTCATGGCAATTCACATTTGCTTGAACTTGAGTTGATGACGGCACCGGTGTCGCCATTGCATGATGCGCCGCCTGCGCGGCCATCTGAACCGACATGACATCACCGGCCCAGCTACGCACAGGCAACAGGGCAATCAGGATGAGCGAAATGATGAGGCGCACAAGTTGGATGATACCGGGTCAGCCCGAAAGTTCCGCCGGCCGAATGCTCCCCACAGCGCCAGCCGGGATCAGCCCATCCACCAGTCGCTTTTGGCTTCAACAACGTAAATTCAACAAATTTACATGTCAAATCGGCCCTTAGCCCTCGTCTAATATGCGTGAATAGCTATTATTTTTGTAGCATTTTGCGTGATTGATGTGGTGGGCATGCGTGTGGGTGTATAACCTAGTCCCTCCCAATCACACCAACATGGCCAGGCGCATACCCGCGCTGTAACAACAAGGAATTTCAGACATGGGCGCGCAATGGAAAGCAAAAGGCAAGGAACTGGCAGCCAATGCCAAGGGCCGCGTATTTGGCAAATTGTCCAAAGACATCATGATCGCGGCACGCAGTGGCGCCGACCCCGCTGCCAACGCACGCCTGCGCCTGCTGGTCGAGCAGGCCCGCAAGGTGTCCATGCCCAAGGACACGTTGGACCGCGCCATCAAGAAAGGTGCCGGCCTGACGGGCGAGGCCGTCAACTTTGAGCGCGTCATTTACGAGGGTTTTGCACCGCACCAGGTGCCGGTGATGGTCGAATGCCTGACCGACAACGTGAACCGCACCGCCCCTGAAATGCGCGTGCTGTTCCGCAAGGGGCAGCTCGGCACGTCGGGCTCGGTGGCCTGGGACTTTGACTACGTAGGCATGATTGAAGCGGAACCGGCCGCGGCTGGTGCAGACGCTGAAGTGGCTGCGATTGAGGCGGGCGCCCAGGACTTCGAAGCTGGCGACGAAGAGGGAACAACCCTGTTTATGACCGACGCCACCGATCTGGACCTGGTCAGCCGTGCGCTGCCCACCCACGGCTTCAACGTGCTGTCAGCCAAACTGGGCTACAAACCCAAAAACCCCGTGAACCCGGCCAGCCTGAGCGCCGAACATCTGGAGGAAGTAGAAGCCTTCCTGGCCGCGATTGACGCGAATGACGATGTGCAGAATGTGTTTGTGGGCCTGGCGAGCTGACGGGTTGATTTCAGCTACCCGTTTGCTTCTTACCGGTAAAACGCTTCGACCTTGCCCTTGAGCTTGATCAGCAGCGGTTTGCCCTTGCGATCCACCGTCTTGCCAGCGGGCACCTTCACCCAGCCTTCACTGATGCAGTATTCCTCGACATCCATGCGCTCCCTGTCATTGAATCGGATGCCGATGTCATGTTCGAACACGGCAGCAATGTGAAAAGGGCTGCGCGGGTCAATGGACAGGTGATCGGGCAAAGGGGGGCGTTGAGTGATTTCGGTCATGGGTATCTTTTTTTGTGATCAGCGCCGTTTATAGCAAATCGCCGTCTTGACCCCGATACAGCCAGGGCAAATCCAGCAATCGCTCCCCCAGCAGCCCCAGCGATACATCGCGTACCCAGCGCATCAGACCACTGGCGTGGAAAATCTCGCCATTGCGGATAGATCTCGCCTGCACGCGGGCGTTGCGCTGCCAGCGGGCATGTGCGAACTGGCTGAGCGCTGTGGACACGTCATCCACTCCGGGTTGGCTCAACATCACCCGTTCCAGCTCGGCCGCATCTTCAATGGCCATGCCGGCGCCCTGCGCCAGATACGGCCGCATGGGGTGCGCCGCGTCGCCCACCAGCACCGCCCTTCCGCTGAAGTGTTCATGCGCGCCCGCCATGGGGTTGCGGTCACACAGGGCCCACAGCCGCCAGCCATCCACGGCATTGATCACGTCCTGCAGCGCAGCACAGGTGCCGGCCAGTGACGTGCGCAGACCGGCCGCAGTGGCGTTCTGGTCCCAGTTGGTGGGGTCAGACGCGGCCTTGCTGTTGCCACCGTCCTGCACAATGGCCACCACGTTAAGCCACTCGCCGCGGCGCACCGGATACTGCACCACATGCAGGC
Source organism: Candidatus Egaibacter danicus (assembly GCA_016707075.1). Lineage (GTDB taxonomy): Bacteria > Pseudomonadota > Gammaproteobacteria > Burkholderiales > Burkholderiaceae_C > Egaibacter > Egaibacter danicus. Next base: position 286,554 of record JADJII010000004.1, on the reverse strand, counting down.
GTGGCCCCAGCCACACGGTGACCTGCTGGCTGCGCAGGCGTTCAGGCAACGCCGCCTGCGAAACCAGCGCACGGTAGGCCAGATGCCCGGTGACACGCGGCGGCCCGTCATTCAATAGCCAATGGCGCAACGGGCTCCACAGGCCATCCGCCCCCACCAGCAGGTCGCCTTCGATACTGGCACCTTCGCGAGGACGCACCAGCACACGCTGCCCGTTCTGGATGAACCCGGTCAGCTCGCAGTCCAGGTGCAGCCCGGCAGTGGCCTGCTGTTTCACGGCTTGCAGCAGCAAGCCCAGAATGTCCGCACGGTGAATGGTGGCGTAGGGTGCGCCATAACGCCGGCGGGCTGTGTCGCCCAGCGGCAGCACGCCCAGTTCCCGGCCCGAGCTGGCATTGCGCACCTGCAGGTGTGATGGAAATGCGGCCACCCGGGCCAGCGCGTCGGCAAGACCCCATCCATGCAGCACGCGGGTGACGTTGGGCCCCATCTGGATGCCGGCACCTACCTCGCTGAACTCCGCGGCGCGCTCAAACAGCTGTACACCCCAGCCCGCGCGGCCCAACGCAAACGCCGCCGCCAGGCCACCAATGCCACCACCTGCAATCAACGCTGCTTTTCCCATATTGTTCGAAATTGTGACCGCTTCGGGAAACGCTATGCTTGACGGCTGTCAAACCCCATCCAGAATGCGTCTACCAGCACAATGAAATACGTTCCGCTTCCCATCAAGCGCGTTGAAACCGGCAAACCGCTGCCGGTACCAGTGTGGGACGCCAAAGGCAATCTGCTGCTGCGCAAGGGACAAACCATCAACTCCGAGCAGCATCGTGAGGTGCTGATGGCCCACCAGGCCTGCCTGACCGAGGGCGACTACCGGGCGTGGATTCGCAGCTATGACCGAATGGTGTACAACATGCTGCGAGAGAACGTGAGCATTCAGCAAATCGCCCGGGCCACCATGCCCGACACCATTCTGGATGTGGACTATGTCGTAGGCCACGACATTACCGGCGGCTGGCTGGACCTGCAGACCGTGCTGGGCGGCATACTGGTCCAGGGCGAGTCTGCACAGAGCCCGCTGGACCGGCTGGAAGGCGTCCAGAAAAGGGCCACATCGTTGTTGGACGCCGATACGGACGATTGCCTGTTCGCGCTGTTCCAGGCGCTGGCCGAACCGGCGCTGGGCTACTGCGCCACCCACGCCCTGCTGGTGGCGGTTGCCTGTGAGCTGACGGCGCGCAAGCTGGATATGGCTGCGGTATTGCGGCCGGTGTTGTTCCGGGCAGCGCTCACGATGAACATCGGCATGGCCGTGGAGCAAAACGTGCTGGCCCGCCAGACCGTCAAGCCCGACACGGCGCAGCGGCAACTGATCAAGGACCACCCGGGCAAGAGCGCCGCCATCCTGCGCGGCTTTGGCGAAGCCAACCATGACTTGCTGGATATTGTGAGTCTGCATCACGACCGTGACGAATCCCGCGGGCTGGCACGCAATCTGGAGTGCCGCCGCATCCTGCGCATGGCGGACGAATTTGTCGCGGGCATTGCTGCGCGGTCATCGCGCCCGGGCCTGTCAGCGATTGGGGCGGCCAAGAAAACGGTGATTGGCTCCGTCGGTGAAGAGGCCCGCGTGGGCGCCGCCATGACAGCCGCACTCGGTTTTTACCCTCCGGGCACGTATGTTCGCCTGGTCAACGGCGAGATAGCCGTTTCTGCCCGACGGGGCACGGCGGCCAACACGCCGCTGGTGGTTACCATCATCAGCGCACAGGGTGTGGCGCTGGGCACCTATCTGGCGCGCAACACGCGGGAGAAAGCGTTTGCCATTCATTCACCGGTGGGGCCGGACAGCGTCAAAATCCGCGTGAACGCGGGGCGTGTGTTCAAGGCACTGCAAAAGCTGCCGAACATGGTTTAGGCCAGTGAACCGGCTTCAAACCGGTTTCAATTCGCCAGCAGTTGCCGGAGCACGAAGGGCAATATGCCGCCGTTGCGGTAGTAGTCCACCTCGATGGGGGTGTCGATGCGCAGTGTGACCGTCACGTCCGATGTGGAGCCGTCGGCTCGGGTGATGCGCAGCCTGGCGTCACTCTGGGGCGTGAGATCAGCATCAGCGATCACATCAATCAACTCATCACCCCGCAAGCCCATCGACTGCCAGGAGTCTGCCCCTTTGAACTGCAGTGGCAACACACCCATGCCCACCAGATTGCTGCGGTGAATGCGCTCAAAGCTTCTGGCCACCACAGCCTTGATGCCCAGCAACTGGGTGCCTTTGGCGGCCCAGTCCCGGCTCGACCCGGCGCCGTATTCCTCTCCGGCAAAGATCACGGTCGGCACGCCGTCGGCCAGGTATTGCATGGCGGCGTCATAGATGAACATCTTGTGGCCCTGATCCGGACCGTCATGCTGGTAAATCGTCACGCCGCCCTCCTCGCGCGAACCGGCAGCGTCTGGCGGGATCATCAGATTCTTGATGCGCACGTTGGCAAAGGTGCCGCGCATCATCACGTCATGGTTGCCACGTCGCGCGCCGTAAGAGTTGAAGTCGGCCTTTTGCACGCCGTGCGCGAGCAACCACTGGCCCGCAGGCGAGCTCTCCTTGATGGAACCTGCAGGCGAAATATGGTCAGTGGTGATGGAGTCGCCGAACAGGGCCATGATGCGGGCTCCATGCACATTTTGAGCATCATTTTGGCAAAACCCCAAGTCCAGGCCTCCAGATACCGTTGAATATGCTTGAGCAGCTATATTTTTTATAGCAAATGCGACAAAAAAAGGCGGCTCGGCAATGTAGGTACTGGCGGGCCAGGTGTAGGCTTGCCCCGCCACGCCTGTGATGTTGTCCCACAGTTTTCCGGGCTCGGTCTTGACCCTGGCGTAGTTCTCGCGAAACGCTTTGCCGTTCATGGCAAATTTCAGCAGCCGGTAGATTTCGTCGCTGGTCGGCCAGATGTCGCCCAGATACACATCTTTGCCACCCTTACCCTTGCCCACGGGCTCGGTCATCAGGTCACGGTTCACTGTGCCAGCAATCGCATAGGCCACCACCAGCGGTGGACTGGCCAGGAAGTTGGCTTTCAGATTGGGGTGGATGCGCGCCTCGAAGTTGCGGTTGCCAGACAGCACGGCCGCACACACCAGGTCGTTGCTGGTGATGACCTCATTGAGCTCGGGCGTGAGGTCGCCCGCGTTGCCGATGCAGGTGGTGCAGCCATAGCCCGCCAGCGCAAAGCCCAGTTTTTCCAGATAGGGCAGCAGGCCGGTTTCGGTCAAATACTCCGTGACGATGCGCGAGCCGGGTGCCAGTGAGGTCTTGATGTGTGGCTTGACGCGCAAGCCAGCCTCGACTGCCTTTTTAGCCAGCAGGCCCGCCGCCAGCAACACGCTGGGGTTGGAGGTGTTGGTGCAGCTGGTGATGGCGGCAATCAGCACGTCTCCGTTTTTTACTGCAATGCCATCAGATGCCGCAAAGGTAGTGCCCAGCTTCCGGGCAGGCTGGTTAAATCCGTTCTCGCTGTTGGGCTTGCTGAACAGGCTGGCGAACTGTGCAGCCACCTTGCCCAGCTCAATGCGGTCCTGCGGACGCTTGGGGCCGGCCAGACTGGGGGTAACCTGTCCCAAGTCCAGCCTCACGACCTGCGAGTAATCAATATCCCCCGCCTTCGGCACGCCAAACAAGCCCTGCGCCTTGAAGTAAGCCTCAAAAGCCTCCATCTCGACCTTCGTGCGACCCGTGCCAGAGAAGTAATCGATCGTCTTGTCGTCCACGGGAAAGAAACCCATGGTGGCGCCGTATTCGGGGGCCATGTTGGCAATTGTGGCGCGGTCAGGCAGGGCCAATGTGCGTGTGCCCTCGCCAAAAAATTCGACAAACTTGCCCACCACCTTGTGTTGGCGCAAGATCTCGGTCACGGTGAGCACCAGGTCGGTGGCAGTCACACCCTCACGCAGGCGACCCGTCAGCTCGAAGCCCACCACGTCGGGCGTCAAAAAGTACACCGGCTGGCCCAGCATGGCCGCTTCGGCCTCAATGCCACCGCAGCCCCAGGCCACTACGCCAATGCCGTTGATCATGGTGGTGTGGCTGTCGGTGCCTACCAGCGTGTCGGGGTAATAAACGCCGTCCGGTGTCTTGTGGACGCCACGCGCCAGAAACTCCAGATTCACCTGGTGCACGATGCCAAAGCCAGGTGGCACAACGCGAAACGTGTCAAAGGCCTGCATGCCCCATTTCATGAACTCGTAGCGCTCGCGGTTGCGCTGGAATTCAAGCTTCATGTTCAGGTCCAGCGAATCCTTCTTGCCATAGTGGTCCACCATCACCGAATGGTCCACCACCAGGTCCACGGGTACCAGCGGCTCAATGCGCTTGGGGTCCTTGCCCAGCTTAACTGCCACACTGCGCATGGCCGCGAGATCAGCCAGTAGCGGAACACCAGTGAAGTCCTGCAGCACCACGCGCGACACCAGGAACGGGATTTCATCGGTGCGCGGTGCGTTGGGCTGCCAGCCAGCCACCTGCGCCACGTGGCCCGCGGTAACCTTCTTGCCGTCACAGTTGCGCAGCACGGACTCCAGCACGATGCGCATCGACACCGGCAGACGACTCACGTTGGGGAACTGTTTGGCTAAAGCAGGCAGAGAATGGTACTTGCCCGCCTTGCCTGAGGCGGTTTTGAATGTCTTGAGAGTGGATACAAGGGTGACACCGGGCGCTTCAGGCATGGCAATCTCCAAAAATGCTGTCAACCTCCGCATTCTGGCAGCACACGCCTTCGCCCTGAGGCCGTAGTGGATTTGGGCTGCACCCTGTCTATCCCACAGGGGCGCAGGAGCCGTTGTCAGGCAGCCGGAGTTTCCGGCTTGGGGGTCAATTCGGCCAGTTGCTTGCGCATGCTTTTTTCTTCCAGAAAGCGTGCAGTTGCGTCGCGGGCAACGGCCATGGATCCGAGCATTTTCCCGGAGGCATCTTTCACCATGGCAAAACTCATATCCACGTAGATCTGCTCCCCACTCTTGTGAAGCGACCGCGTGATCATGGATTTTCTGCCAGGTAGCGTGCCGCCACGCACGATCGCTTTGTTGAACCCATCCCAGTGCGCCTTGCGCATGCGCTCGGGGATGATGAGGTCCAGGCTCTGGCCGAGGGCCTCGGTGGCCGGGAAGCCGAACACGGTCTCAGCACCCGGATTCCACTGGCGAATGATGCCTTCCAGGTCGGAAAAGATCAGTGCCTCCGGCATGCATCGCAGGATGTCTGCTGGCAGGTTGTCAGCAGCGGTGTTCTCGGTATTCGACATGAAAGTTCCTCACAGTTGTTTCCCGTATCGCAAACGGTGACTCAGCTACAGGCGCACCCCGAAGAGGCGCACCCGGACGCAGCCGTCTCCGGCTCGAACTGTGGGAATAATACGTTGTTCTCCAGATGGATGTGGTTGATGAGGTCATCGTTCAACTGGGCAATGCCGGCATACAACGCACGCCAGGTATTGCAGGCACCGGCTGGTGGCGTGGCGTCGTTGGTGACGGCAGCCAGCTTCTCCAGCATGGCGCCATGATCCACGTGTTCGGTCCGCATCATATCGATGGGATGGCCAACGAAGGGGTTGCCGCCAGCCTTGAGCATCGGGAAGAGAATGGTCTCTTCCTTTTGCATGTGAGACAGCAGTTCTTCCTGCGCAGTTTCCAGCAAGACAGCCAAGCCCGTGGGTACCTGCGGATTGTCGCGGTGCACGGCCTCGACACGGCGCGCCATGCGAATGAGTTCAGGCAATTGTTCGCGATGAACATCGTGGTATCGACTCAGGATATGGTCGATCAACTCAACAGGCTCCGTGATCCCCGGCAACACTGCAGGCCTCTGCAAGGCTGACAGTTCGCCCAGCACGGCATTCACATCCAGACCCTTGTCACCGGCGGCCTGCTTCAGGCTCACTTGCCCACCACAGCAAAAGTCCAGCTTCAAGCGCCTGAAAACGGCAGTCGCACCCGGCAACTGGACGGCAATTTGCCCTATCTGCTGATCGGCGCTGACGGCGTGGTGCCCGGGTTCTGTGGTTTCAAGACGTGCATTCATGGTGGCTTCCTTTAAAGATTCATTTTGAATGAATGTTATTCTATCCAATAAAATTCATTCAAAATGAATCTTCAATTGATCTGCGACAAATTTCATGCACCTGACCCAATGGACCGACTACACGCTGCGCGTACTGATGTATTGCGCTGCCAGCCAGACGCGCGAGCAGCCGGTCACCATCACCGAAATTGCTGACAGCTACGGCATCTCGCGCAGCCATCTGACCAAAGTTGTCCAGGACCTCGCCGCCAAGGGTTTACTGGAAACAACCAGAGGACGCGGCGGCGGCATACGACTTTCAAAACCTGCGGGTGATATCAACCTGGGTTCCGTGGTGCGGGCAACCGAGACGGACTTCACGATGGTCGAGTGTTTTGACCCCGCGGTGAATCAATGCCGCCTGAGCCTGCACTGCGGCTTGAAGGGCGTACTGTCGCAAGCCATGCAAAGCTATTTCTCGGTGCTCGATGGCGTGACGCTGGCCGACCTGGTAGCCCCCCGGACCGCTACCGCCAGAATGCCGAAGTCACTCCGCTCGGGCCTGGTACCCGGGCTGCCAGCCACGGCACATTGAAACAACAGGGACAGTCACCTATTCCACGCGCGAGATACTGGACGGCTTGAACCCCAGGTCCGCTGCCTTGCCTTTGCGCCCGCGCGCAGCACGTGCGTTGTTGAGGCTGCGGATTTCGAGTGTTTCTTCGCGGGCTTTGCCACCTCGTCCAATGCCTTCAATCCTGACGCTGCGGGTGTAGGCCGCTGCGCCAGCGAGCGTGTCTTTGGCTTCCAGATCAATCAGCATCAGGCCACGGCCACCGTTGGCCATCGCTTTCAGCTCACTGATCTCAAACGTGAGGATGCGCCCACCCGTAGACGCGCAGGCCACATGGGTGGCCGGTATCAGAGGCGTGACGACCGGGCCGGTAGCCCCCACCACCACGCCCACGGTCCCTGACACGGGAGACGGACGGCACAGCGTCTCGCCTTCATTGCAGGTTACAAACGTCTTGCCCGCCTTCTGGCGCGAAGTCAGGTTGTCCACGGTAGCCAGGAAACCGTAACCGCCCGAGCTGCTGAGCAGCAAGGTGGCACTGGCCGGACCAGCGAAGTAATAGCGAATCTGGGTGCCCGCTTCCAGTTCCAGCAGCGTAGTGATGGGCTGGCCATCCCCCCGTGCACCCGGCAGCAGCGATACCGCCACCGAGTACACACGCCCGTTGTTGCCAAAGGCCAGCAACGTGTCCACGGTGCGGCATTCAAACGTACCGTAAAGGCCGTCGCCTGCCTTGAATGCAAAACTGCCCGCCTCATGACCGTGCCCGGTGCGGGCCCGCACCCAGCCTTTTTCGCTGACCACCACCGTCACTGGCTCGTCCACTACCTTCACTTCCAGCACAGCCCGCTTCTCGGCCTGAATGAGGGTACGCCGCGCGTCGGCAAACGTTTTAGCGTCAGCCTCAATCTCCTTGATCATCAGGCGTTTGAGTGCAGCCGGGCTGCCCAGAATCTCTTCCAGCTTTTTCTGCTCATCGCGCAGCTCTTTGAGCTCCTGCTCAATCTTGATGGCTTCCAGCCGGGCGAGCTGCCGCAGCCGGATTTCAAGAATGTCCTCAGCCTGCCGGTCGCTCAGTTTGAAGCGTGCAATCAGCGCTGCCTTGGGTTCATCCGACTGGCGGATGATGGCAATGACCTCATCGATGTTGAGCAGGACAATCTGCCGCCCTTCCAGGATGTGCACGCGGTCCAGCACCTTGTCCAGACGATGTTGCGAGCGGCGCTGGATGGTGATCTGGCGAAACTCGATCCACTCCATCAGCATCTGCCGCAAAGATTTCTGAGTAGGCCGTCCATCCAGCCCCACCATCGTCAGGTTGATGGGCGATGAGGTCTCCAGACTGGTGTGAGCCAGCAGGGTGGTGATCAGTTCCTGCTGGCTGATGCGGCTGGTCTTGGGTTCAAACAGCAGGCGCACGGCCTCTTCTTTGCCCGACTCGTCACGCACCAGGTCCAGCACCGACAGCACCGTCGCCTTGAGTTGTGTCTGCTCCTGCGACAGTGCCTTCTTGCCCGCCTTGATTTTGGGGTTGGTGATTTCTTCGATTTCTTCCAGCACACGCTGGGTGCTAACACCGGGCGGCAGCTCGGTCACCACCAGTTGCCACTGACCGCGCGCCAGCTCTTCAATCTTCCAGCGTGCGCGGACCTTCAGCGAACCACGGCCGGTGCGATAAGCGTCGGCAATGTCGGTGGTAGAACTGATGATCTGGCCACCACCAGGGTAGTCCGGGCCGGGTACCAGACCAAACAGTTCATCGTCTGTCAGCTTGGGCGTTTTGATCAGCGCCACGCAGGCATCCGCAATTTCACGCAGGTTGTGGCTCGGGATTTCAGTGGCCAGGCCCACGGCAATACCGCTGGCGCCATTGAGCAGCGCGAATGGCAACCGGGCAGGTAGCTGACGTGGTTCTTCGGTGGAACCGTCGTAATTGGGCTGAAAATCGACCGTGCCTTCGTCGATTTCGTCCATCAGCAGGCTGGTGATTTTGGCCAGTCGTGCTTCCGTGTAACGCATGGCCGCAGCACCATCGCCGTCGCGACTGCCGAAGTTGCCCTGACCATCCACCAGCGGGTAACGCTGTGAGAAATCCTGCGCCATGCGCACCAGTGCGTCATAGGCCGACTGGTCGCCGTGCGGGTGAAAACGACCCAACACATCGCCGACAACCCGCGCACTTTTGACCGGCTTGGCACCACTGTTGCCGTTCGGACCACCAAAGCCCAGCCCCATTCGGGACATCGAATACAGGATGCGCCGCTGCACCGGCTTGAGGCCATCGCACACGTCAGGCAGCGCCCGACCCTTGACGACACTCAACGCATATTCAAGGTAGGCACGTTGTGCGTAGGTTGCCAGGTTGAGGGAGTCGTCACCATCGCCGCCGGATGGTTGTGGGAGAAGGTCAAGCGTCGTTTGGTCGGTCATGAATAGTTAGTCAGCTGCTATCAGCGGGTCAGGAGAGGCGCTGGCCTGTATGGGCTGCACCATGTTGCCACGCCCGGCAGCACCACCGGGTGGAGTGGCGGCCTGCACAGGGTTAGGCATCTTCAGGCGGTAGGCCTCGGTAGGCGCGGAAAACACAAAACCCGGGCCATATAACTCGGCACGAATCCGGCTGGCACTTTTAATCTCCACCACTGGAGGCGGTAGTGGCGGTTTGAGCGCCGTGTAGATCTGCGTCACCATGGCCACATAAGCTTGGGTTTCAGGGAAATTCGGTATCTTGTTGCCCGCCTTTTGCACCGCACCTTCACCCGCGTTGTAAGACGCCAGTGCCAGTTCCAGCTTGCCGGGGAACATGTCCATTAGGAAGCGCAGGTAGCGGGCACCTATCCGGATGTTGGTTTTAGGGTCAGTCAGCTTGTATTCGACAGGCCCCCATCGGTCATCACCCAGACCAAAACGCCGACCCGTGTCGGGCATGATCTGCATCAGACCAACAGCACCTTTAGGGGATACAGCGCTGGCATTGAAGGCGGATTCGGTCGCGATCAGCGCCTGCAACAGCTCATAATCAATGCGTTGCACCAGAGCCGCCTCTTTCAACAGGGGCTGCACCAGCCGATAGCGGGGCGAGGACTCAAAAAACTCGGCCAGCTTGGGCGACAACACGGAAATTTCCGGCACGGGAGGCGCAACTTCCATCTCTTTAACGCTCTTGCCTGATGGCAGGCCGGTTACCGGGGCGCGGTAAAAAAGTGCATACCGCTCATCCACACGCTCAGGTGAAAAATGCGTGATGCCTTCTTCATCCACGTAACCCCATACGTCCGCATGAAGAGCCTGCTGCGACAGCGCGAGCAGACCGACGCCCACGGCCAGCGCCCTGGCACCTGTCAGCCAGGACCTGCTCTTTTGCAGGACGCTTATGAAAGCCATCAAATATCAACCTCGACACTATCGCCGTGCAATTCCATCAGCTCACGGCGGGCGGAGGCTTCCCCCTTGCCCATAAGTTTGGTCATCAGACTGCTGGTTTGCAAGAAATCGATGCTACCCAACTGCACCGGCAGCAAACGCCGGGTATCCGGATTGAGTGTGGTTTCCCATAATTGTTCCGCATTCATTTCACCCAGCCCCTTGAACCGGCTGATGCTCCAGGCGTTTTCGCGCACCCCCTCTTTGCGCAGCTTGTCCAGAATGGCCGTCAATTCGCCGTCATCCAGCGCATAGGCCTTGGACGCCGGTTTTTTGCCACGCGCGGGCGCATCCACCCGAAACAGGGGCGGCCGGGCCACGAACACATGGCCGGTCTCGATCAGCTTGGGGAAATGCCGGAAAAATAGCGTCAGCAGCAGCACCTGAATGTGCGAGCCGTCCACATCCGCGTCACTCAGGATGCAGACCTTGCCGTAGCGCAGGCCGGAGAGGTCTGGAGAATCGTCTGGGCCATGCGGATCAACACCAATAGCCACGGCGATGTCATGAATCTCCGTGTTGGCAAACAGTCTGTCGCGCTCGACTTCCCATGTATTGAGTACCTTGCCGCGCAACGGCAGGATGGCCTGCGACTCCTTGTCGCGGCCCATTTTGGCACTGCCGCCGGCCGAATCGCCTTCCACCAGAAACACCTCGTTGTGCGCCAGATCGCGGCTTTCACAATCGGTCAGTTTGCCGGGCAACACAGCCACGCCGGAGCCCTTGCGTTTTTCAACCTTCTGGCCCGCTTTCTGGCGGGTTTGCGCCGCACGAATGGCCAGCTCCGCCAGCTTTTTGCCGTATTCCACGTGCTGGTTCAGCCACAGCTCCAGCGTGGGGCGCACAAAGCTGGACACCAGACGCACCGCATCACGCGAGTTCAGCCGCTCCTTGATCTGGCCTTGAAACTGCGGATCCAGCACCTTGGCGCTCAGCACATAGCTGGCGCGGGCAAACACGTCTTCGGGCAACAGTTTCACGCCCTTGGGCAGCAAAGAGTGCAGTTCAATGAAGCTTTTGACCGCTGTGAACAGGCCGTCACGCAGGCCACTCTCATGGGTGCCACCGGCGCTGGTGGGGATCAGGTTGACGTAGCTCTCGCGCACCGGCTGGCCGTCTTCCGTGAACGCCACGCACCACGAGGCGCCCTCGCCGTCGGCAAAGGTATCGTTCTGCGCATCGGCAAAGCCGTCGCCTTCAAACAGCGGAATCACCGGATCACCCGTCAGCGTCTGCGTCAGGTAGTCGCGCAGGCCGCCCTTGTAGATCCAGCTCAGGGTTTCTTTGGTCTTCTCATTGAGCAGCAACACTGTCACCCCGGGCATCAGCACCGCCTTGCTGCGCAGCAGGTGGGTGAGCTCAGCCATTGGTAACACGCTGGTCTCGAAGTATTTGGCATCCGGCCAGACGCGTATGGTGGAACCGCTGCGCCGGTCGCCCTCGGCCGCCTTGCGTACTTTCAGCTTCTCGGTGACATCGCCACCCTGAAACACAATGTGCGCCACTGAGCCTTCACGGAAGGTGGTGACCTCCAGCCGCTTGCCCAGCGCGTTGGTCACACTCACACCCACGCCATGCAGGCCGCCCGAAAAACTGTAGGCACCGCCCTTGCCCTTGTCGAACTTACCGCCCGCATGCAGGCGCGTGAAGACCAGTTCAATAACCGGCGCATTCTCTTCAGGGTGCATGCCAAATGGAATGCCGCGCCCGTCGTCCTCAACGGTGACCGAGCCGTCCGCATGCAGAATGACCTTGATCTTCTTGCCGTGCCCGGCCAGCGCCTCGTCCGCCGCGTTGTCCAGAACTTCCTGGATGACATGCAGCGGGTTGTCGGTTCGGGTGTACATGCCCGGACGCTGCTTGACGGGCTCCAGCCCCTTGAGAACGCGGATGGACCCCTCTGAATACTCGGGTGTTGTTTTGACTGCAGGATTCGTTGCCATAGCTTTTCATTGTAGACCGACAAGGCTAAAATGGCTGGATATATATACAGCCGTAAATCCCCGAAGACTCCCTGCATTTGGGTCAAAGCTGCAAAAAATCAACAAATTGACTACATTCTCCGGATGACTTCTGCGACCAAAACGCTTTCCATGACCCAGATCCTGATCTGTGGCGCGGCCATTGTGACCTTGTCGATGGGCACCCGACACGCCTTCGGGTTGTGGCTGCAACCGGTCACACAGGCTCAGGGCTGGACGCGTGAGACATTCGCGCTGGCCATTGCCGTGCAGAACCTGACGTGGGGCCTGGCCGGCATCTTCTCGGGCATGGTGGCCGACAAATTCGGCGCCGTCCGTGTTGTGATCGTCGGCGGCCTGCTGTATGCGCTGGGCTTGGCAGGCATGGCCTTCTCCACCACGCCACTCATGTTCACCCTGACCACCGGCGTTTTGCTGGGCGTGGCGCAGGCGGGGACCACCTACGCGGTGATTTACGGAGTAATCGGGCGCAACGTCAGCGCAGACAAGCGTTCCTGGGCTATGGGCGTAGCAGCTGCTGCCGGTTCGTTTGGCCAGTTTCTGATGGTTCCCACCTCTGGTCAGTTCATTCTGACACTGGGCTGGCAGAACGCTCTGTTAGCACTGGCGGCCATGGCCATGTTGATCATCCCGCTGGCCTGGGGCCTGCGCGAGCCCGGATTTGCTGCCGGGGCTACCGCCATGCGTGAGTTGACGATTGTGCAGGCGCTACGTGAGGCCTTCAAATACCCCAGTTTCCAGCTACTGATGGCGGGCTACTTTGTCTGTGGCTTTCAGGTTGTGTTCATTGGCGTGCACATGCCCAGCTACCTCAGGGACAAGGGCCTGTCTCCCCAGGTGGCCAGTTATGCGCTGGCGCTGATCGGCCTGTTCAATGTGTTCGGCACCTATGCGGCGGGCATGCTGGGCCAGAGAATGCAGAAGAAAAATATCCTGTCGTTCATCTATTTCGCCCGTTCGCTCGCCATCAGCGTATTTTTGATTGCACCTCTCACGCCCGCGAGCGTGTACATCTTTTCCAGTGTGATGGGTTTGCTGTGGCTGTCAACCGTGCCGCCAACGAACGCGGTAGTCGCTCAAATCTTTGGCGTGGCGCATTTGTCCATGCTCGGAGGTTTCGTGTTTTTCAGCCACCAGATCGGCTCATTCATGGGCGTGTGGCTCGGAGGACTTTTGTATGACCGAACGGGTAGTTATGACGTGGTGTGGTACATCGCCATTGCGCTGGGCATCTTTGCGGGGCTGATCAATATGCCGGTCAAGGAAGCCGCCATTCTGCGCGGTGCCAAGCCGGCTTCACCGCAAACGGCATGACCATGAGCATGATCCCTCAAAGAGGCCGAAAGCTTCTTGTCTACGCTGCCGCAGTCATCGTGCTGCTGGCGGTTTTTGCGCTTTACACGCGCCCCGATTTTCTGAAGACACTGGCCGATCAGATCTGGGCCTGCTTCTAAGTCAAATTGACCACCAGCCCTTAATGGCAGTGCGTAACCAGCTATACAAATGATAGTGAATTCACACGGTACGGGCACCGCCTCGGCCTGGGTGCAACACTGGTCGCACCTCATAACCCCTCGCGGAACAGTGCTGGATGTCGCATGTGGTCACGGTCGCCACCTGCGCTGGTTTTGTGGTCAAAATCACCACGTAACCGGTGTCGACATTGCGCAACCAGCTATTGATTCAATAGCAGATCTGGTAACCGGCGGGCAGGCAAGGGCGATCGTGGCCGACATCGAAAACGGTCCCTGGCCGTTGATGACTGGCACCAACCCCAGCCAGTTTGATGCCGTGGCAGTGACCAACTACCTGTGGCGACCCCTGTTTCCTACGCTGCTGCGCAGTCTGGCGCCAGGTGGCGTGCTGATTTATGAAACCTTCGCAGCAGGCAACGAGTCGGTTGGAAAGCCATCGCGCCCGGACTTTCTGCTGCAGCCGGGCGAGTTGCTGCAGGTGTGCAAGGAACTGCGTGTAGTTGCATTTGAGGACGGGTTTCTCGGTGACCCCGACCGATTTGTGCAGCGTATTGTTGCCGTGCGCACGCTGACAGCACCTGCACAGCCGGCACGTTATCCGCTGGGTTAAGGCAGCACCCAGGCCACCGCCATGACTACCCTTCTCGTGATGGCCGCGGGCCTGGGAAAACGCTACGGCGACCTCAAGCAAATGGAAGCGATGGGACCCCATGGTGAGACCGTTCTGGACTACTCGGTATATGACGCCATGCTGGCCGGGTTTCGGCGCGTAGTCTTCGTGATTCGCGCTGAATTCGAGGAAGCTTTCAAGGCCCGGATCGGCTCACGTTACGCCAACAGGATCGAGGTGGCGTACGCTCTGCAGGATCTGGAGGATGTGCCACCCTGGTTTTCCATTCCGCCGGAGCGTATCAAGCCATGGGGAACTTTGCATGCCGTTCTGGCGGCCCGTAAGCTCCTGACCAGTCCATTCGCGGTGATCAATGCCGATGACTTCTATGGGCGTGACGCTTATGCCCGCATTGCCCGTTTCTTCAGTGAAACCCGACCCGGCTCAGGCGAGGCTGATCACTATTGCATGGTGGGTTACCGGATTCGCCACACACTGTCCGGAAACGGGGGAGTCAACCGGGGGGTTTGCGTGGAAAAAGAGGGGTATCTGGTCACTGCCGAGGAATACACGGATATCGCTGTAGACAGTGACGGATGCTGCCGGGGAAATAATCTGGCGGGACAGCGTGTTTCCGTTTCAATGGATGCGATCTCATCCATGAATATCTGGGGGTTCACCCCTGCGGTTCTGCCCCAGATGGCACGGCATTTTGAGTCATTCCTCCGGCAACATGGTGCCAGCCTCACCGCAGAATGCTACATCCCCAGTGTCGTGGATCGACTGATCCGGGAAGGCAAGGCGGACTGCCGCATCCTTGCGACGGACAGCAACTGGTTCGGCGTCACCTATCCGCAGGACAAGGTCGCGTGTGTCGGGAATATCCACGGCCTGATCGCTGCAGGTGTTTACAAGGCTGACCTGTGGGGTTGACAGAGACTTCCCATGAATTCAGCAATTGCCAAGATTCGGGTTTTCCCTTGGGAGAATATGTCCTTGAAACATATGCTTCCGAGCAGCGGTGGCGAAATACTCGGTAAGATGGTTTTACACCATCGACAAAAAACCAGTCGATCCATGTCCTTCAACCTTCGGAGAAAAAAATGAAAACCACTCGCCGCTTTCTCGCTGTTCTGGCGCTGGGCTCGCTGCTGGCAACCCAGGCCATGGCTCAAGCCAAAGTCACCATTTACACAGCTGCACCGCAAGACCTGATCGATCAGGTCATTCCGGCTTTCGAGAAAAGCGCCAAAGTCAAAGTTGAACTAATCAAAGGCGGCTCCGGTGATTTGATCAACCGCTTGAAGGCGGAAAAAGGCCGCCAGACGGCGGACGTTTTGTTCAGTGTGTCCACCGAGGTGATCGAAGCCAACAGCAGTCTGTTCACCAAGTACTCACCCGAGAATGTGAAATTCCTGGCCGATGCGTTCAAGATCAATGACGCTGCCGTACCCTTCACTGCCGTGGCCACGTCGATTGGCGTCAACACCAAACAGCTGACACCGGCGCAGTATCCCAAGAGCTGGACGGATCTGGCAAACCCCATGTACAAGGGCAAACTGTCTGCTGCTCGTCCTGACAAGTCGGGTTCGGCGTTCATCCAGCTTGCGACCATCCTGCAGATTTATGGCGAGGAAAAGGGATGGGATCTTTACGCAAAAATTCTGGACAACGCCGTCTTGTCCAACAGCTCTGGGGCTGTACCCAAATTCGTGAATGATGGAGAGGCGGCCATAGGGCTATCCAACGAAGACACACTGCTCAAGTTCAAGGTGGGTGGTGGGCCAGTTGAATTGCTTTACCCGGCCGATGGAACATCCGCCAGTGCTGATGTGATGGCCTTGACCGCCACGCCTTTGAATGCGGAAGGCGGGAAGGCTTTTATCAACTTCATGCTGTCGCACGAGGCGCAGGAGTTGGTGGATGCAGCAGGGCGCCGCTCGATTCGCAGCGACGTAACCTCAAAAAATGCGTTGACACCATTGAACAAAATCAAGCTCATCAAATACAACGAAGACTGGGCCGGCGCCAATCGTGCCCGTATTCTGGCCAAGTGGAACGACCTGCTGCTGAACAAAAAGTAATCCCGCTGGCAATACAGAAGTTACCCCACTCATCCATGGCTCAAGTCCGACTCAAAAACATCAGGAAGTCATACGGTAACCACGTCGCACTGAAAGACATCAGTCTGGACATTGAGTCAGGCGCCTTTTTCACCCTGCTCGGCCCCAGCGGCTGTGGCAAGACGACGTTGCTGCGGGCTATCGCGGGGTTCCACCAGCAGGACGCCGGCGAAATCTATCTGGGGCAACAGTCCATTGGTCATCTGGGTGCGAACAAGCGCAACGTGGGTATGGTGTTTCAGGACTACGCCGTCTTCCCCCACTTGAATGTTTTCGACAACGTGGCGTTTGGTCTGGTTCAGCAGAAAGTGCCCGCGAACGAAATCCGTCAGCGTGTCCTGTCCATCCTGGAAACTGTTCAACTGGGACAACTAGCCGAACGCATGCCGCATCAACTCAGTGGTGGACAGCAACAACGTGTGGGTCTGGCGCGGGCGCTGGTGATCCGTCCCAAAGTGTTGTTGATGGACGAGCCGCTGTCCAATCTGGATGCCCAACTGCGGGTGGATTTGCGAAGGGACATCCGGTTACTGCAACAGGAACTGGGCATCACCACCGTGTATGTCACCCACGATCAGGAAGAGGCACTGTCGATCTCTGACCAGGTCTGTGTCATGTGTGACGGTGTGGTGCAACAAGTCGGCAGCCCCTGGGTCATCTACAACCGCCCTTCCAATCGCTTTGTGGCCAGTTTTGTAGGTGCCAACAACTTTTTTGCGCTGGACCCGGTGGGCGAAAGCCGGGTTCGACTGATGGGGCAAGAAGTTGATGTGCCCGACGTCGTGCGTGGCCGCGGCCGTATCGTTGCCTCAGTGCGACCGGAAAAAGTGTTTGTGAATCAGTCCCTGGGTGGCCAGGGTTGGCAATTTGATGGCGTGCTGCGGCAAGCCAGCTTCACAGGGCGGGAACTGCAACTGTCGGTCGATGTCCCGGGGCACGGCCTGCTGGACGCGCTGACTGCACCCAGCGAATCCATGGTTGCGCTGAAACCTGGCCAATCTGTGCGTCTTGCTTTCCTTGCGGCAGATACTCTCTATTTTGCCGAGGGTGACACGGGTGCCTTGTTGTCATGACATCACGCCTGCCAGCCGCACGCATCGGATTTTGGTCTTTGGTAATGGGGTTTTCCATCGCGGTCATTGGACTGCTGCTGATCTGGCCGATTGCGCAAGTGCTGGTGCTGGGATTTCTTCATCCAGAAACCCAGACTTTCACGCTGGCAAACTACGCAAAAGTCCTGACGCACCGCTACTATCTGGGCGCGCTGGGCAATACATTGATCATTGGCATTGGCGGCATGGTCGGCGCCTGTTTGCTGGGTATCCCCCTGGCGTACTGCACGGCAAGATATGTCGTGAAAGGGCGCAGTCTGATTGCCACCCTGGCCGTACTGGCTTTGGTATCTCCGCCTTTCATCGGGGCCTATTCCTGGGTGGTGGTTCTGGGTAACAACGGATGGTTGACCCAGCACATGAAAGCCCTTGGCGTGGCACTGCCCACCATCTACGGCATTCACGGCATTATTCTCGTGTTCAGTCTCAAGTTTTTCCCTTTCGTCTATTTGATGACAGAAAGCGCTCTTCGCAATATCAATCGATCCTTTGAGGAGGCAGCCGAAAACCTGGGGTGCAGCCGCCTGGAACGCCTCTTCAAGGTAACTTTGCCGCTGGTTTTTCCAGCCATCAGCTCGGGGGCCATTCTGTGCTTTGTGCTGTCAATAGCTGACTTCGGTACGCCGTCCATCATCGGGCGCGACTTTCGCACGCTTTCCACCATTGCCTACAACCAGTACACCTCCGAAATGGGCGGCCCACCCACCATGGCGGTGAGTATTTCGATGCTGATGATCGTGATGTCGATGCTGGCTGTGCTGCTTCAGCGCCACCTGATGAGCAAGCGCCGGTATGCAGGATCACTGACAAACTTGACCGTACCCAAGGTCTGTCATGGTGCCTTCGGTGTGTTCGTACATGCTCTTTGTTATGCCATTGTTGCTTTGGCAACGCTACCAATTGCCGTGGTTGTGTATACCTCGTTCCTGCAAACCAGCGGGCCGGTGTTTACCGGCGGCTTTGGCCTGAACAGTTATGCGCGGGTCATTCAGGAAGTGCCCGATGCCATTGCCAATACATTCAAGTTCTCCCTGATCGCCACCGTACTGATTACGGTTGCCGGCGGTCTCATTTCATACATCATCGTGCGCCGTGAAACACGGCTATCGGGCCTGCTTGATACGGTGCTCATGGTGCCCTATGTGGTTCCAGGTGTGGTGATGGCCATTGGGTTTCTGCTGACCTTCAACCAGGGGGCGCTGGATCTGGTAGGTACCGGCGCCATCATCGTGCTGATCCTGTTCATCCGGCGTTTGCCCTATGGCGTGCGTGCTACCAGTTCAGTTCTGCGGCAGATCAAGCCTTCCATCGAGGAAGCGGCCATCAGTCTCGGGGCTTCACCGGCCAGGGCATTTTTCAAGGTGACTGTTCCTTTGATGATGCCCGGCGTCATTGCAGGTGCCATGATGAGTTTCATCACAGCCATCAATGAACTCTCCTCCACGCTGCTGTTGTACACAGCACGTACGGCTACCATGCCGGTGCGGATCTACAGCGCCGTTCTGGACGGGGAATTTGGCATTGCCGCGGCGTTGTCAACCATCCTGCTCGTCAGCTCCGGGTTGTGTGTGTTTGTGGTCTTGCGCTTCTCGCGTTCCAAAGAGGGTAATTTTGTCTGACACTCCGCGTGATCGGCAGGGAAGCCTTTACTGATGCTGATTGAATCTTCATCCATCCCGAAATACAGGGACCTGTCGCAACCAGGTGATGACGTCTTCGCGGTGGTTCCACAACGCCTTTATGCAGTTTTTGATGGTGCAACCGACACTGTTGGTGCCATGGTTCACGGCGAAACTCCTGGACGATTTGCTGCCAGCCGCGCCGCTCTCGCAATGATTGAGTGTGCTACCGGGCCGCAACGCGGCCAATTGACTGCGAGTCAATGGCTGACGGCTATGAACCGCTCCATCGCCGACGGCCTGAAAGAAGCCGGCGCGCAATCCATTCGGGCAGGTACCACTGCAGCCGTTGTGGTGGATGCCGGAGATACTTTCCGTTTTTTGATTGTGGGGGACTCTGCCATCCGCATCAATGGAACAGAACTCTTCAGACTCACCAAAGACATCGATTTGCTTTACGCCGCAGGCCGGATTGCCCTGTTCCATCATTTGCTCAATGATGGCATGCGTGGCGACTCTGTCGAAACGGTCGCCCGCCAACTTATTTTCAAAGGACTGGGGCAAACCGGGCAGACATTTCTATCGCCACGGGACGTTGCCCGCGTTGTGGAAACTGCCCGGGAACAATGCCTGCATCGGCTCATGCCTGATGCGCTTGATCTGGTTGAGCCGTCCCTGCTGGCAGGCATAGCGGGCGGGCAATACCACTTCTGTAACCTGACAGGACACTCGCTGGGCTACGCGGTGATCAATGGCGGACATACCCAGGGGCCTGATGTGCAGGTTTTTCATCTTCCAAAATCTGACGTTCATAGCATTGAGTTGTTCACCGATGGCTACATGTCATGCCCCACAGGCACACGGGTGCGAGACTGGGAAGATGAGTTTTTCAGAGTCGAGTCTGAAGACTTTTCCAAATTGCACGCCCATCCCGGCGTCAAAGGCTCCAGTAGCCAGTTTTTCAGCGACGACCGAACCGTACTGATCATTCATCCCTTTTCAGGCGGCTGAACGGTATGGGCACACTGGGTAGAATGCTTCTTTCCCGTTTTTGACTGCGGATATGACACCAATTACTGGCAGCATCGTGGCTTTGGTCACCCCGATGCATGAAGACGGCAGCGTGGACTACCCCACGCTACGTAAGCTCATCGACTGGCACATTGCCGAGGGTACGGATTGCGTGGGTGTTGTCGGCACCACGGGTGAGTCGCCGACTGTCAATGTAGAAGAACATTGCGAGATCATCCGCGTGTCGGTGGAACAGGCCAAAGGACGTGTGCCCATCATGGCGGGTTGCGGCGCCAACTCTACTGCTGAGGCCATCGAACTGACCCGCTTTGCCAAGCAGGTTGGTGCCGACTGCCATTTGCAGGTTGTTCCCTATTACAACAAGCCTACGCAGGAAGGGCAGTATCAACACTTCAAGGCCATTGCCGAAGCCATTGACCTGCCGATGGTGCTGTACAACGTGCCGGGCCGCAGTGTGGCGGATATGGCGCACGATACGGTGCTGCGCCTGGCCTCGGTACCCGGCATTGTGGGCATCAAGGAAGCAACAGGCAATATCGAGCGTGCGCAGTGGTTGATACGGGAAGTCCCCAAGGGCTTCGCCGTTTATTCTGGCGACGATCCAACAGCGGTAGCACTGATGCTATGTGGTGGTCAGGGCAACGTCAGCGTGACAGCGAATGTGGCGCCCCGCCTCATGCACGAACTCTGCGTAGCTGCCATTGCGGGTGACGTCAAACGTGCCATGGCCATCCAGTTTCAGTTGATGCCGGTGCACAAGAACCTGTTTGTTGAGGCCAACCCGATCCCTGTGAAATGGGCCATGTCCCGCATGGGTTTGTGTGGCGGCGCGATGCGACTTCCCATGACACGTTTGGCTCACGCCAATGAGCCAGTTGTGGAAACCGCCTTGCGTGCAGCCAGCCTGCTATGACCAAATCCCTATTAGCCGAGGACAATTTAGTGAATCAACTCTCCAGACTTGTGGTGCTCAGTATCTCGTTGTCACTGGCAGCTTGCTCAGTGCTGAACGAAGACAAGGTCGAATACCAGAGTGCAGGTAAAGGGCCTTCTCTTGAAGTCCCCCCTGATTTGACCCAGTTGTCCCGGGAAAACCGTTATGCGATACCGGGTGGTACGGTCACCGCTTCGGGTTATCAGGCCGGCCAGCCCAGCCAGTCCGTGCCGACAGCCGTGACATCTTTGTCAGACGTGCGCATAGAACGCGCTGGCAATCAGCGCTGGCTGGTGGTAGCGCGTCCCGCGGATCAGCTGTGGGATTCAGTGCGCGACTTCTGGCAGGAAAATGGCTTTCTGCTGGCCATGGACCAGAACAATCTGGGCATCATGGAGACAGACTGGGCTGAAAACCGGGCCAAACTGCCACAGGACTTCATCCGAAGCACGCTGGGCAAGGTGTTTGACTCCCTGTATTCAACGGGCGAGCGGGACAAATTTCGCACCCGTATGGAGCGCAATGCTGCGGGTGGAACCGAAATTTTCATCAGCCACCGAGGCATGATTGAGGTCTACAGTTCGACATCCAAGGACACGACCGTATGGCAGCCGCGTCCGGCCGATCCGGAACTGGAAGCCGAGTTCTTGCGGCGTCTGATGGTGAAGCTGGGCGTGTCCCAGGAGCAATCCAAAGCATTGATAGCGACGGGAGCGGCCAAGAGTCGCTCAGCTGTAGCGACTGTCAACGGCCAGCCAGTTGTACAAATACCTGAAGGGTTTGACAGCGCCTGGCGGCGTGTAGGTCTGTCGCTGGACAGAACCGGTTTCACCGTGGAAGACCGCGACCGTAACAAGGGTATCTATTTTGTTCGCTATGTGGAACCCAACGCGGACAAGTCAGAACCGGGCTTTTTCTCGAAACTGCTGGGGGCTTCTGCGAAAAGCAACCCGCCTCTCAAATACCAGATCGCCGTGCGCAGCCAGGCCGATGCAACCATTGTTTCCATCCTCGATACGAATGGCGCACCGGACACCTCGGCCAATGCCCAGCGTATTGTCAAAGTTCTGGCGGACGACCTGAAATAGGCTGGGGCACGGCCTTGCTTCGGTTTCGCAGCCTGGGCAGTGGCAGTTCGGGCAACGCAACCCTTGTAGAGGGCTCTGATGGCTTGCGTATTACCCGATTGCTGGTTGACTGCGGCTTTGGCCTGAAGCAGCTGGACGCCCGCCTCGCAATGGCCGGACTGGATGCCGATCAGATCGATGCCGTCTTCATCACCCATGAGCATGGCGACCACATCGGCTGTGCCAGGCAACTGGCTCTGCGCAACCGAAAGATGGTCTGGATGAGCCCGGGAACCCATGCTGCGCTGGACGCACCGGATTTCAAGGGTTTGCTGCAGTTGGCACAGGATGGGACGTCCATTGACCTTGGGGGCATCCAGATACAGCCCTTCACGGTGCCACACGATGCCCGGGAACCGCTTCAGCTAACCTGTACCGACGGCTCCAGACGTCTGGGCATCCTGACAGACCTGGGTCATGCAACGGCGCACGTACTGGAACAACTCTCCCTGTGTGACGCCCTGCTGCTGGAATGCAATCACGAAGCTGAAATGTTGGCCAGGTCGGCTTACCCACCTTTTCTGAAGAAACGTGTTGGGGGGAACTTCGGGCACCTGTCGAACCAGCAGGCGTCCGAAATTGTCCGCGGGGTTGCCCATGAAGGCCTGCAAACTGTTGTCGCAGCCCATCTCAGCTTGCAGAACAATCACCCCGACCTTGCCCGCGCCGCACTGTGCCTGGCCTTGGGCTGCGACCTGAATGATGTTGGCGTTGCTGACCCGGTGCAGGGAACTGACTGGATAACGATCTGAAGCAACAACAAAAAAGCCACCTTACGGTGGCTTTTGGGATACTGGCGATAAAGCCGGTGTATCAGGGCTTCTTGACAGCGGCAGCAGCGGCGTCAGCTGCCTTCTTGGCGGCTTCAGCAGCAGCAGCGCCAGCGGCGTCAGCAGCTCCTTTGGCTGCATCAACAGCAGCGCCAGCGGCGGCGGAAGCGCCTGCAGCGGCCGCAGTAGCAGCACCAGCAGCGGCGGAAGCACCAGCAGCAGCTGCGGCAGCACCAGCGTCTTTGACGGCTTCAACAGCAGCGGCTGCAGGAGCAGCGGCAGGAGCCATTTCTTCTTTTTTGCCACAAGCGGCCAAGGCAGCAGCAGCGATCACGGCGGCCAAAACGAGAGATTTGTTCATTTGAAAATACCTATTGAGTAAAAAGAATAACAATTTCCGGAAATTGTCTGTGCAGTGAACTGCGCAGACCAGCCAAAAGGACTCGAGCTCTTTTGCCCAGCCTTCTATTATATGCCATTTATGGAACGCACTAGGTAAAAACCCTTGCTGAGTCGAAAAAACAAGGCTCAGGGGGAGTTCTCAAAGCCCCAAGGTCGTCGCCGCAAACCCTGGCGTGCTGTTCCTCAGGTGTTCATCCAGCACCTCTTTCAAAGCCACACGGCGCTCAGGACGGCCTTCACAAACGCCCGTGCTCAAACGCAAATCGAATCGCTGGATCGTCCAATGAGGACTCCACAGCACACTCGGAAAATCCTGCGGGTCCACCGTGCGACAAACCCGGCAATCGATGATGTGGCTCCACTTTTTCCGCCACGTCACAAAGCGCGCCTGATCACGCTCAACAACATCGTATCGGCTAGCCAGCATGGTGAAATGCCGCCCTGTTTTTGACCAGGCCCGCAGAAGATCCACCACATCACGCTCGCGCCAGGGCCAGTCTTCAAACGTGGCATCGCTCACCATGATTTCAGGCCAGCCCTCCTGCACGGCACAAGTCAACGCCTCGCGCAAACGCTGTGCAAACGCAACACGGCCTTCAAATCGGCCTTCAGTCAACATGAACCCACCCCGATTCACACCAGGCTTCAAGCAACTCCCGCGCTTCAGCGCTGAGACGGCCAACTTCAGCCGTCTCCAGGCGACGTCGGTCAGCCAGTAGCCGCATCAGCGTAGCGTCGCGCCCTCCAGCACGATACCCTTCGCCGTTGATGAAAACATGATGCAGGTCAAACATCATCCGGGTACGCCGGTCCAGACAAACCGCTGCCACGCCAGACAACGGCTGCCCTTGGTCAAACCAGACATTCGCCTTGGGCTCTGTAAGGTACTCTCCTAACGCACGTTCCATCACCTTGGGGTCCTGCAGTGCAGCCTGCAAGGCGTCACGGGCAAAATCGAACAGACCGGAAGGAATTTGTCCTGGCGAATCCACTGCCGCCTGGCCAGCGTCGCGATACAGCGCATCACCTACCAAATCAGGCGCATCCTCGGCAAGCCGCTGCAACAGTTCTTGAGCCACTTCACTGCGCTTGGGGACCCGAAAGCCGATCGAGTAGGTCATGCACTCGCCCACGGCCACGCCGTCATGGGCATACCCCGGCGGCAGATAGAGCATGTCACCCGGTTCCAGGTCATAGGTCAGCTCAGGCTCAAAATTCGTCAGAATCTTCAAGGGAACGCCCTCCTGCAAATCAGGTTTTTTCTGCCGGCCAATACGCCAGCGGCGTGTACCCAATGCCTGCAGCAGGAACACGTCGTAACTGTCAAAGTGTGGCCCGACACCGCCACCATCAGAAGCGTAACTAATCATCAGATCATCCAGTCGTGCGTCCGGTACAAAGCGAAACCTGTTCAGGAGATCATGCGCCGCGTCGCCGTGCAGATCAACCCCCTGCACCAACAGGCTCCAGCCCGGCTGGTTCAGGGGCGGCAGGGCACGGCGCGCGAACGGGCCATGTTTGAGCTGCCAGCCAGCCGAGCCTTTCGCGCCGGACGACCCCTTTTTTGGTGTTTTGTTTTGCTGTATGACCAGCCGCGACTCAACTCCCTCGCGGGCTGCCAGTTCAAACAGTGTGGCTCGATCCAGCAACGGCTGGAAGCCGGGGAAGGCCTGGCGAATCAGCAGCGGCTTCTTTTGCCAATGGCGCTTCATGAAAATCACCGGACTCAGGTCGCCGAGCATTTTCAGGGGTTGATTCACTTCCATATTTTTCCCATACTTCTCGCAGGGTCGCGGGTTGCGATCCAAACTGCGACAATTCTCCTATGGAAATTACAAATAACTGCGTGGTCGCCCTGACGTGGACGCTGAAAGACACACTGGGTGAAGAACTGGATGTGCTGGACGAGCCGGTTGACTTTCTCGTTGGCGGGGATGACCTGTTTGAAAAAATTGAGGAGGCTCTGCAAGGCCACGAGGCCGGCGCACGCGTCGAATTGCAGCTGGAACCCGAGCAGGCTTTTGGCGACTTCAACGACCAGTTGATTTTTCTGGAGCCCCGCTCGCTCTTCCCGGCAGAAATTGAAGAAGGCCTGACTTTTGATGGCGGCGCCCTGCCCGTCGGCTGTAACCCGGACGCCCCCAAGGACGCCCTGTACACCGTGACGGATATTTATCCCGAGCACGTGGTGCTGGACGGCAACCATCCGCTGGCAGGCATCGCCTTGCGTCTGAACCTGAAAGTTGAAGCCGTGCGCGCTGCAACAGAAGAAGAAATCAGTCGCCGCTCGGCTGGCACCGGTTTTTTCAGGATCTCACCGGTTCATGAAACGGCGCCCGGCAACGATTTGCTGCACTGAGCAGCCAGCCGGTCAGGCCTTGCCGGTTGAACCGTAGCCACCCTCGCCGCGCTGGCTGGCCGGAAATTCGCTGACCACGTTGAACTGGGCCTGCATCACCGGCACGATCATCAACTGCGCAATGCGCTCCATAGGTTCAATGGTGAAAGGCGTGGGGCTGCGGTTCCAGGCGCTCACCATCAGCTGCCCCTGGTAGTCGCTGTCGATCAGACCCACCAGATTGCCCAGCACGATGCCGTGTTTGTGGCCCAAACCCGAGCGCGGCAGGATCAGCGCCGCGTAACCGGGGTCAGCCAAGTAGATGGCAATGCCGGTTGGCACCAGTTGCCAGGCGTTAGGCTGCAGCGTGACAGCCGTATCCAGACAAGCCCGCAAGTCAAGCCCCGCGCTCCCCGGCGTGGCGTAGGCCGGTAGTTGATCGACCATACGCGGGTCGATGATTTTGACGTCAATTTTCATCATTTTCAGGTATCAAATCAGGCCTTAGCCCTCGTGGAATATGCGCAAGCAGCTATCAATTTTCTAGCAAGCTCCAGTTTGGGAGCCCGCTCAAACTCCTGTACACCCTGCTCGCTGAGCACCAAGAGGGCGTTATCGTCCTGCCCGAATGTGGCCGGGCCGATGTTGCCCACCAGCATCGGAACGCCTTTGCGCAGCCGCTTGGCCTGGGCGTTGGCAAGCAGGTCTTCACTTTCCGCGGCAAAACCGATACAAAACAAGCCCCCGGTCTGGCCAGCCAGTCCCTGCTTGCCACGATCGGACTGGGCCAGCGTGGCCAGAATGTCCGGGTTCTCGATAAAGCTCAGCTGGGGCGTCTTGCCGGAGCCGTCTTTCTTGATTTTCTGACCGGCAGCGCTGGCTGGTCGCCAGTCTGCCACGGCAGCAGTTGCTATGAATACCGAAGCATCCTCCGCACATTCCACGGAAGCTTCCAGCATATTCTGCGCTGATTTCACGTTGATCCGCGTTACGCCACGGGGTGTGGGCAAACTGACCGGCCCCGCCACCAGCGTAACCTGCGCGCCCGCCTCTCGTGCGGCACGGGCTATCGCAAAACCCATCTTGCCGCTGCTGAGGTTGGTAATACCGCGCACCGGGTCGATGGCTTCATACGTGGGTCCGGCCGTCACCAGCACATGATGACCAGCCAGCAATTTGGGCTGGAAGAACGCAATGATGTCCTCCAACAGTTCCTGGGGCTCCAGCATCCGGCCATCGCCGGTTTCACCGCAAGCCTGGTCGCCGGTACCCACACCGAAAATGATGGTGCCGTCTGCCTGGAGCCGGGCCAGGTTGCGCTGGGTAGCCGGGTGTGCCCACATTTCGCGGTTCATCGCAGGAGCAATCAACAGCGGAACCTTGTCGATGGGCCGGGCCAGGCACATCAGGCTCAGCAATTCATCGGCACGACCGTGTAACAATTTGGCCATGAAGTCCGCACTGCAGGGCGCAATCAAAATCGCATCGGCCTCGCGGCTCAGGTTGATGTGGGGCATGTTGTTGGGCTCGCGCGCATCCCACTGCGACCCATACACTGGCCGGTTGCTAAGCGCCTGCATCGTCACCGGCGTGATGAATTGCTCTGCGGCATCGGTCATGACGACCTGCACCGTCGCACCCTCCTTGATCAATGCCCGACACAATTCCGCTGCCTTGTAACAGGCGATGCCGCCGGTCAGTCCCAGAACAATGTGTTTCCCGGCAAGATCATTCATGGGTCGCAATGTATCAGAAGGTCGTTACCCTCACACGGGTTACAGCACGCAATGCGGTGGCTCGTATAATCATCATTTCCACCCATTGAGCTTCAAGTCGCTCACTCTGACATGACCAAATTTGTCTTCGTCACCGGCGGTGTCGTGTCCTCCCTTGGCAAGGGAATCGCCTCAGCCTCCTTAGCTGCGATTTTGGAATCGCGAGGCCTCAAAGTCACTTTAATCAAGCTCGATCCCTACCTCAACGTGGATCCCGGCACCATGTCGCCGCTGCAACATGGCGAAGTGTTCGTCACCGATGATGGTGCCGAAACCGATCTTGATTTGGGCCACTACGAGCGCTTTGTTGAAACCCGCATGCGCAAGGCCAACAACTTCACCACTGGCCAGATCTACAAAAGCGTGCTCGACAAGGAGCGCCGCGGTGACTATCTGGGTAAAACCGTTCAGGTTATCCCGCACGTCACCAATGAAATCCAGGAGTTCGTCAAACGCGGCGCGCGTTTTGGCGAGCCAGACGCGGTGGACGTAGCCATCGTTGAAATTGGCGGAACGGTTGGCGACATCGAATCCCTGCCCTTCCTGGAGGCCGTGCGCCAGATGAGCCTGAAGCTCGGCCCCAACAACAGCGCCTTTGTGCACCTGAGTTACGTGCCCTGGATTGCCGCGGCCGGCGAATTGAAAACCAAACCGACCCAGCACACGGCCAAGCAGTTGCGTGAAATCGGCATTCAGGCCGATGCCTTGCTGTGTCGTGCAGATCGCCCGATTCCACAGGAAGAGCGCTCCAAAATTTCCCTGTTTTCCAACGTGCCAGAGTGGGGCGTGATCTCCATGTGGGACGTGGACACCATTTACAAGGTGCCCCGCATGCTGCATGAGCAGGGCCTGGATGGCCTGATTTGTGACAAGCTGCGCCTGAACACGCCACCCGCCAACCTGAAACGCTGGGACGATCTGGTCTACGAAACCGAACATCCGGCGGGCGAGGTCGCTATCGCCATGGTTGGCAAGTACGTGGATTTAAGTGACAGCTACAAATCGCTCAATGAAGCCCTGCGCCATGCCGGGATGAAAAATCACGTACGCGTGAAGATCGAGTACGTTGACTCAGAAACCATCACGCCTGATAGCGTATCCCGCCTCGCCAAGTTTGATGCGATTCTGGTACCCGGCGGTTTTGGCAAGCGCGGCATTGAAGGCAAGATCTGCACAGCCCGTTTCGCACGCGAAAACAAGGTTCCCTACCTGGGCATTTGCCTTGGCATGCAGGTTGCCACGATCGAGTTCGCCCGTCATGTTGCTGGTCTGGCCAACGCCAACAGCACCGAGTTTGACCCCAAGAGCCCCAATCCGGTCATCGCCCTCATCACCGAGTGGAAAGACGCGGATGGCACGATCAAAACACGCAACGAAAATTCCGACCTCGGTGGCACCATGCGGCTGGGAGCCCAGAGCTCTGACGTAACCCAGGGAACACTGGCACATCAGATTTACGGCGACGTCGTGACGGAACGCCATCGCCACCGTTATGAGGCCAATGTCAACTACCTGGACACCTTGCGCAAGGCCGGACTGGTGATATCGGCTTTAACCCAACGTGAGCAGTTGACCGAGATAGTTGAACTGCCACAGAGCGTACATCCCTGGTTCGTGGGCGTGCAATTTCACCCGGAATTCAAGTCAACGCCCTGGAATGGCCATCCGCTGTTCAATGCGTTCGTCAAGGCGGCACTGGATCACCAGGCTGCGGGTAAGAACCTGAAAGCGGTTGCGTAATGAAACTTTGCGGATTTGACATTGGGCTTGAGCGCCGATTCTTCCTGATTGCCGGCCCTTGCGTCATTGAGTCAGAGCAGTTGCAGATGGATACGGCCGGCACGTTGAAGGAAATCACCTCCAGCCTGGGCATTCCCTTTATTTTCAAGAGCAGCTTTGACAAGGCCAATCGGTCCTCGGGGACGACGTTTCGAGGTCCTGGCATTGACAGAGGTCTGGAGATATTGGCCAAAGTCAAACGCGAACTGAACGTTCCGGTTCTGACCGACATTCACTCAGAAGACCAGATTGCACAGGTTTGCAGCGTGGTGGACGTCTTGCAGACCCCGGCATTCCTGTGCCGGCAAACCGACTTCATTCGTGCAGTTGCCCAATCCGGCAAACCCGTCAACATCAAAAAAGGGCAGTTCCTCGCGCCGGGTGACATGAAGAACGTGATCGACAAAGCCCGGGCCGCCGCGCGCGAAAAAGGGCTGGAGGAAGACAATTTCATGGCCTGCGAACGCGGTGCCAGCTTTGGCTACAACAACCTGGTCAGCGACATGCGCAGTCTGGCGATCATGCGCGAGACCCAGGCGCCAGTGGTATTTGATGCAACGCACTCCGTTCAATTACCGGGGGGTCAGGGCGCCAGCAGCGGCGGGCAGCGCGAAATGGTGCCGGTGCTGGCGCGGGCTGCTGTGGCTGTGGGCGTGTCGGGTCTTTTCATGGAAACCCATCCGGATCCAGCCGTGGCGCTGAGCGACGGGCCCAACGCTGTGCCCCTTCACCATATGAAGGCACTGCTCGAAACGTTGGTGGCATTGGATTTCGTAACCAAAAAAACTCCTTTTCTGGAGAACAATTTCCAATGAACTGCATGATCATTGTTAATGTGGCAGTGATTGGGCACAAGAGTTTTAGTTTTTCTTTTTAAGGCAATACATGAGCGCAATTGTTGATATCGTCGGCCGCGAAATTCTGGACTCACGCGGCAACCCGACAGTGGAATGTGACGTGCTGCTGGAAAGCGGCACCATGGGGCGTGCAGCCGTGCCATCAGGCGCTTCCACCGGCTCGCGTGAGGCGATTGAACTTCGCGACGGCGACAAGAGCCGGTATCTGGGCAAGGGTGTGTTGAAAGCGGTTGAACACATCAACACCGAAATCAGTGAAGCTGTTCTGGGTCTGGATGCCTCCGAGCAGGCTTTTCTCGACAAGACGTTGATTGACCTGGATGGCACGGAGAATAAATCACGTCTGGGCGCCAATGCCATGCTGGCGGTGTCGATGGCTGTCGCCCGAGCCGCAGCCGAAGAGTCCGGTCTGCCTTTGTACCGCTACTTTGGCGGTATGGGTCGTATGCAGATGCCGGTGCCCATGATGAATGTGGTCAACGGTGGTGCACATGCCAATAACAACCTGGACCTGCAGGAGTTGATGATCATCCCCGTAGGGGCACCCAGCTTTCGCGAAGCGCTGCGTTATGGCGCCGAGGTATTTCATGCACTCAAGAAGATCCTGCATGACAAGGGCATGAGTGTGGCCGTCGGCGATGAGGGTGGCTTTGCCCCCAATGTGCCCAGCCATGAAGCGGCCATCCAGATGATTCTGGAAGCCATCGACAAGGCCGGCTTTGTTGCCGGCGAACAAATTGCGCTTGGCCTGGACTGCGCTGCCTCCGAGTTCTACAAGGACGGTAAGTATGTCCTCGCCGGCGAAGGGCTGTCGCTCACTTCTGACGAGTGGACCAATATTCTGGCAACCTGGGTTGACAAATACCCCATCATCAGCATCGAAGATGGCATGGCTGAAAACGATTGGGACGGCTGGAAAACATTGACCGACCGCTTGGGAAAAAAAGTGCAAATTGTGGGCGATGACTTGTTCGTCACCAATACAAAAATCCTCAGGGAAGGTATCGACCGTGGCATCGCCAATTCCATCCTGATCAAGATCAACCAGATCGGTACACTGACCGAAACGTTTGAAGCCATCGAGATGGCCAAACGCGCGGGCTACACCGCCGTCATCAGTCATCGCTCGGGCGAGACCGAAGATTCCACCATTGCAGACATTGCAGTGGGCACCAACGCTGGACAAATCAAGACTGGTTCGCTGAGCCGCTCCGACCGCATGGCCAAGTACAACCAGTTGTTGCGCATCGAAGAAGACCTGGGTGACATCGCCTCCTATCCCGGTCGCGCTGCCTTTTATAACCTGCGATAAGTTGTCTTCGCAGGAGTAATTCCCCTTCCTGAGCACCATGACCAATAGACTGGCTCCCGCTGCACTGGTCGCCCTGCTGGTGATCCTGCATTCGCAACTGTGGCTCGGAAGGGGCAGTGTGCCGGGTGTAGCAAACATGACCGATGAACTGAACACAAAAAAGCAGGCCAATCTGGCTGCCCAGTTGGCCAACGAACGCCTGGCTTCAGAGGTGCGTGACCTCAAGGAAGGGCTGGAGATGGTGGAGGAAAAAGCCCGACTGGAGCTGGGCATGGTCAAAGCCAACGAGATTTACGTTCAGATGGCAAAATGAAAATCGCCTTGCTGGGCGCCGAAAGCACTGGCAAAACCCGGCTGGGCGTCGATATGGCCAGACAACTGGTGGCTATGGGTCAAACAGTTGGCATAGTGCCCGAAGTATTGAGGGAATGGTGCGACCGAGAGGGTCGCACGCCCTCCCAAGCAGAACAGTCATCCATTGCCCGGGAGCAGGCCCGCAGAGTGATCACGATGGCTGCCTGCGACGTGGTGATCACAGATACTGCTCCCTTGATGACGGCCATCTACAGTGACTGGCTTTTCGAAGATCGCGCAATCCACGCGTTTGCCCTGCAACACCATGAAATCTATGACGTAACACTGGTTATGGGTCTCGACCTGCCCTGGGTTGCTGACGCACACCAGCGAGATGGCCCACAGTCACAAAGGCCCGTTGACTCACTTCTGCGTTCAACACTGGAGTTGGCAGCGATTCCTTATTCCACGGTCTACGGACGGGGGCACGATCGTTGCCAAAACGCACTGGCAGCAGCATCCCCGGGCATACACAAGTCACCGATGGCGTCGACGGCCCCCAATCCCGACCGGCGGTATACCACGATGAGCCCAGGGCAATGTGACAGATGTAGTGATGCCGTATGCGAGAAACACCTTTTCCGTGACCTGATGACGCAAGAACTACTGCAGCGGAGGTGTGCCAGGTAGACGCCTGCTGGGATCAGTAAAGATCTGTGCGGCATCTACTGGATCAAACCGGTACTGAACGCCACAGAACTCGCACGCCACTTCAATCTCTTTTCGCTCCGCAAGGATGCTTTGAGCCTCATCTATGCCAAGCCCGAAAATCATGCTCCCCACACGCTCCCGACTGCAATTGCAGGCAAATCGTGGGGCTGATTCACCTTGCAATGGCTCAAATCTGGATATCTTCTCTTCCCAGAAAAGACGCCGCAAAATCGTGTCCACATCCAGGATGAGCAATTCGTCCCTTGTCAGGCTGGAAGCCAGCACAGCAATGCGGTTGTAGTCCTCATTCACGCCAATCTGTGCCTCGCGGTCCAGTATCACGCCCCCCAGATTGCCAGAACCTTCCATTGGCAAACGCTGAATCAACAACCCTGCAGCCACCTTGTCATCCGCAGCCAGTACCAGCGTGGTGTCAAGCTGCTCGCTCTGAAGCATGTAGTGCTCCAGCACCTCACTGAGCCTCTCAAGCTTTTCCCGGCGATCATCAAACAGCGGTACGACGCCCTGGTAGGGCTGCTGCCCGGGAAAGCGGGATTGGGGGTCCAGCGTAATGGCGCATCGCCCCTTGTTGCTCACATTCACCATCGATGCAAGGCCGGATTTGGCAGGGATATCCCCGCTGATAGTTGCTGTCGCCCGCAAGGCAAGGTCATGTTGTACCTCCACCACCGCCAGTTTGACCGGGCCATCACCAAAGATCTGCAGAATCAACGCGCCATCAAACTTGATGTTTGACTGCATCAATGCACCCGCGGCGACCATCTCACCCAACAACTCGCGAACAGGCTGCGGATATGCGCCCGTTGCACTATTTGATTCACGCCGGCGCAGAATTTCAGTCCACGCGTCTGTCAGACGCACAACCATGCCGCGCACGGGCAAACCATCAAAAAGAAATTTGTGAAGTTCTGACACTTGTTGATCCTGTCTGGCCCAGACGATTGCAAGGTTCTGGTAACTTATGATATTTACGGTATTTTTTTCAACCCGTCGCGAAACCGGACGGCGTTGTCGACGTAATGCCGGGCAATATGTCGAATACCCTCCACCTGTTCAGGTGTGAGTTGACGGATCAACCGGGCGGGGCTACCCATGATCATGGAGCCATCCGGAAACTCTTTTCCCTCTGTCACCAACGATCCGGCGCCCACCAGGCAACCTTTTCCTATTCTCGCCTTGTTCAGAACCACGGCACCGATCCCGATCAGGGATCCATCCCCGATGGTGCACCCGTGCAGCATGACACGATGCCCGATCGTGACATCATCTCCTACCGTCAAAGGTATCCCGGCATCGGTATGCAAGACACTCGCATCCTGAATATTCGACCGGCACCCAATCCGAATCGAGTCGGAGTCGCCACGAATCACGGCTCCGAACCAGACGCTCGCGTCATCAGCCAATTCGACCTGCCCAATGACCTGGGCACTATCTGCCACCCACGCCGTGTCTGCAACCTGGGGCACAACACCATCCAGCGCATAAATTGCCATACCAACTCCATACTTGAATGCCTAGAATTGTAAGGATGACGCATCATGATCCCGTTTTACACGCGTATTTTCTAACCGACCCTGTCGAGAAAGCTGGTTACGTTGGGGCACTGAAGACTGCTGATGTCTTTGCGGAGCACGGGAAACCATCCCTACCCGCTGGAAGATTGAACCCGGGCCGGCCCGAACGCCCTGAATTGATCCACGCTACGCAAGTGCCGCGGCGTTCTCCGTATACAGCAGCAGGCCACGCGGCTTTGCTGCACGCCATCGTGCACATCGAATTCAACGCAATCAATCTGGCGCTGGACGCCATATGGCGCTTCGATGACATGCCTTTTCAATATTACCTCGACTGGCTTGGCGTAGCCAAAGATGAAGCCAGGCACTTCATGCTGTTGCTGGATCAACTCCATGCATTGGGGTATGCCTACGGCGACTTTCCTGCTCACGATGGACTCTGGTCAATGTGCGAAAAAACCAGCGGCGATATTGTCGCCAGAATGGCTTTGGTTCCAAGAACGCTGGAAGCACGTGGTCTAGACGCAACGCCGATTATCCAGGCCAGGCTTCGCGGTGTTGGCACACCTTCAGCTCTGGAGTCAGTCAGGATTCTGGACATCATCCTGTCCGACGAAGTGGGACATGTGGCAATCGGCAACCATTGGTACCGATGGCTGTGTGAGCGGACAAACGTTGATCCCGTAGCGCACTACGCAACCGTTTCCCGGCAGTATGGTGCCCCAAAGCTCAAGCCGCCATTTAACGATGCGGCAAGGCGACAGGCCGGCTTCACTGAAGAGGAACTGAACCTGATGCGGATGTAAGACATTTCGGATACCCTTCGGGCCATACTGCCACCATCTGTGACTCCTTTTCAATCATTTCCATTTAACCAATCACATGTCCGAACTTGCATCTGTCGCATCTGGAGCACCAAAAGTTACCCACGTGATAGCCCGTCAAGTGATTGTTGACTTCAAACGCAAGGTGTTTGGCTACGAACTCTTTGACCGGTCAGTGGCCCACCATCTGCATACGGCGGCCAGCGATGCTGAGTTGTTATTCAATGCACTGTCCCACTCCGAATACCAGGAGATGCTCACACTGAAACCCCTGTTTGTGAATTGCACCCATGAGAGCCTGGCTGGCGGGCATCTTGAGTTGATCAATCCTGAGAGGGTTGTCCTCGAAATTCCCGCTCTGAACGGTGATCACATTGAAGATATCGAAGACCGCCGGCATGTTCTGGAGGACTTGCGTGGCCGCGGCTTCCGTCTGGCTTTCAAACACGGGGTCCTTGGCGCCCCGTACGCATCCTGGCTATCCCTTGCTTCATTCATCAAGATTGACATGACCATGGTAAAGCCCGGTGAACTGGCGCAGCTGATAGCTGCCACCGCCGATAGAAGCAGGGCTCAACTGATTGCTGAAAAAGTCGAGGGGGTGGAGCAATTCCAGTCATTGCTGGATGCGGGTGTGAAGCTGTTTCAAGGCTACTGGTTTGAAAAGCCGGTAGAAATGAAAATGCAGATCATACGTCCGTCTCAGGCCAACATCATCCAGTTGATTAATCTGGTGCGCCAGCAAGCAAGCACGGCAGAGATTGAAGACGTTCTCAAAAAAGATCCCACCATGTCGTTCAACCTGCTTCGTTTCATCAATTCATCCGGGTTTGGCCTGAGCCGTGAAATTACGTCCTTCCGCCATGCCGTGATGATTTTGGGTCTGAAGAAATTATTCAGATGGGCCGTTCTCTTGATGACCACATCGCCCTCTGACGTTACCGGTCCGGTAGTGGCAAACGCCGCAGTCGTGCGGGGACGTCTGATGGAGTTGCTGGCATCCGAACTGTTACCACCCGATGACTGCGACAACGCTTTCGTCACAGGCGTCTTCTCCCTGCTCGATCAGATGCTGGGCATCCCACTGGATGAAGCCCTGAAATCGATATCGCTACCCGAAGTGGTTGTCGAAGCGCTTGTGCATCGGGCAGGCAAACTAGCTCCTTTTCTCGAATTGACTGAAGCTTGTGAAAGCGCCAATGACGAAGCCTTTGCCAAGGCGGCGAATGCGCTGCTGTTATCAAACC
The DNA here is from genome assembly GCA_016707075.1 of Candidatus Egaibacter danicus. GTDB lineage: Bacteria > Pseudomonadota > Gammaproteobacteria > Burkholderiales > Burkholderiaceae_C > Egaibacter > Egaibacter danicus. The sequence continues at coordinate 250,638 of JADJII010000004.1, read as the reverse complement.
AACAAGTAAATTGGGCGCATTTGCAGGCGCTGGCCTGGACTGACGCAATGACTGCCTGATTCGAACCTACGCTCTGGGGTGGTGCTGCGCGTGCAGCGCTTTCAGGCGCTCCCGTGCGACATGGGTGTAAATGGTCGTCGTGGAAATATCGGCATGGCCCAGCAGCATCTGTACGGCCCTGAGATCTGCTCCGTGGTTCAAAAGATGTGTGGCAAAAGCATGCCGTAACGTGTGTGGCGACAAGGGGGCTGTGATACCAGCCTGAAATGCATATTTTTTTATCAACATCCAGAACATCACACGAGACATCGTAGAGCCTGCCTTGCTGCCCCGATTGGTGATAAAAAGACCATCAGAGGGATATCCTCGAAGCAGCGATGGACGTACATCGGACAAATATTGCCGCAACCAGACGCTGGCCACCTCGCCGTATGGAATCAGCCGCTCCTTGTTACCTTTGCCAAAAACTCGCAACACGTTGTCCGACAAACTGATGTTAAAAACCTTGAGAGACACAAGTTCACTGACTCGCAGACCACTGGCATACATCAGTTCCATCATCGTACGATCCCTTACCCCGATGAGAGCCTCTGCGTCTGGCGCCGCCAGCAAAGCCTCAACCTGAGATTCCGTCAGGGTTTTTGGCACACGAAGCGCTTGCCGCGCAGCCTGCATTCGGAGGGTTGGGTCCGCAACTACCCTGCGTTCACGCAAGGCCCATCGGAAATAGCGTTTGAAGACGGACAGTCTTCGATTGGCAGATGTCGCCTTGGTCACCCCATGCCGGGCTGCAAAGTAGCCATTCAACTCGCTCTCGGTGGTCTCTTCCAGCAAGCGATTCCTCTGGCTCATCCATTGAGAAAGAAGCGTCAGGTCCCGCCGATACGCAGCCAGCGTGTTTTTGGACAATCCTTCTTCAAGCCATAACGCGTCGATGAAATCGTCAATGCTGGTCAAATTCTCGAGTGCCATGGAACGGAAGATAACAAAAAAAGCCGCCTGGCTTACCAGGCGGCTTATGAACGAATTCGTCTCAGCCCAAAACGCCTTGGTTTATTCCAGCTTGAGCTTGGCGCTTTGCACCACTTTGCGATAGACCGCCAATTCCTCCTTCATCTGCTGCGCAAACTGCTCAGGGGTGTTCCCCAAAACAACCGAGCCCGTATCCTCAATACGTTTGCGAACAGCTGGATCCTCCAGTGCCTTTCTGGCTGCTGCATTGACCTTGTCCACCACATCCTTTGGCAAACCTTTGGGGCCCAGAATTCCATAATACGCCATGCGGTTGACCGGCTCAAGGCCCAGCTCCTTGAAGGTCGGTACATCTGGTAGCGCAGCCAGCCGCTGGGGCGCTGCCACAGCCATGGCGATCAAACGCCCACCCTTGATATGCGGCAGCGCGGATGGCACATTGTCGAAAATGATTTCGACCTGACCACCAACTGTATCTCTCAATGCGGGTCCGGCACCTCCATAAGGAATATGGGTAACAAAGACACCCTGCAAACTTTTCCAGAGTTCTGTCTGCAGATGCCCGATGCCACCTGTCCCCGATGATGCATACGAATATTTACCCGGCGACTTCTTCAGAACTTCGACAAATTCCTTGTAGTTTTTTGCGGGGAAACTCGGGTGAACCGCGATAACGTTGGGCGTCGCTGCGATATTGACGATTGGCGTGAAATCAGTCTCTGCGTTGTACGGCATTTTGGGGTTAATCGCCGGATTGGCCGCCGTAGTTGAAACGGTGGCCATGCCAAGCGAATATCCGTCGGGGGGGGCTTTGGCCGTTTCATTGGCACCAACCACCCCACCACCACCGATCTTGTTCTCGATGATGACGTTTTGGCCCAGCGCTTTGCCCAATGGCTCAGACATCACCCGCGCGACAATGTCGGTAGTCCCGCCGGGCGCGAATGGCACCTGAAGCTTGATGACTTTATTGGGGTAGCTTTGAGCCATGACCGCGCCGGAAACAGCCATCAGACCGACTACGAATAGAGTAACGTCACGCATAACCAGAGTTCTCCTGTAAATACTGAAAAAACTTCACACCAGCACGACCCAAGCTACTGCCCCAGCAGCCCTTTCTTGAGTCGGGCATCGACCGGGTTGTCCCCGACAAATATCTCCAGCAGAGTCCGGTAGAAATCTGCACCATGAATGCTTGACCCTTTGATGGCTCCGTTCACTGCCAGCGTCATACCGAGCCCGGGAACATAGTCCAGTGTAATGGCATCGCCTTTACGCACAGTACCAATATCCGCAATCACCCGCTCCAGCTGCCCAAGTCGGTCCTGAAGAACTGCCAGTTCGGATTCCGTCGCGTTTTTCCGCATGCCAGAGACGAGCGCCTTGTTGAAATCCTCTGCACTGGCCTCGCGCAACATGCGCATTTGCAAACGCTTCGGCCCCGAAGCGACAAGCACCTCTCTGGAGGTAGAAGCCCTGTCACTCAAATAGAGCCCCGCCACGTAACCACGGATAAACAACACGGCACGCAAGCCGAGTCCATTGAGTTTCACTTCTGTCGAACCCACCTGGACTGAGTCGTCAAACTGCATTCCTTCCATCGTCGCAGGAAAGGCGAACGAGCTCATCAAGGCCGCAGCCAGAAAAACAACGGGTTGAAACGTTCTCATGGGCATACAACGCGCATGGTAGCCGGCTCGCCGACATATGATCCTGTGGATAACACATAAGGGGAAACCCGAGACTCAGAGATTTCACTGGTATTCTCCGACGGGTGAACTACGCCACACTCCTGTTTCCTGACTTTTCCCTGATTTTGTGCGGTTATCTGGTATGCCGTTACACCGCCCTGAACCGGACTGTTTGGCAGCAGGTCGAGAGCCTGGTTTACTACTTCCTGTTTCCGGTGCTGCTGTTTCACTCGATCATCAAAAGCCCGCTCGACCTTGGAGCAGCCTCCAGTCTGATTGCGGCAGGCCTGGCAATGGGAATCATCGGCATAGCCGCATCGTACTCACTTCCGCTTCTGCCGTGGATCGGCAAACACATCGACACGCGCGAACATGCCGCCAGCGCCCAGGTTGCCTTCCGGTTCAACTCATTTATCGCGCTGGCCATTGCTGACCGACTGGCGGGGCCATCGGGCCTGTTGCTGATTGCTGTCCTGATTGGTGTTTGCGTTCCGCTATTCAACGTGGGGGCTGTCTGGCCCATGGTGCGCCATGCCAAAAGAGGGTTCTTGAGTGAACTGGCGCGCAATCCCCTGATCATTGGCACAGCATCAGGCCTGTGCGCCAATCTTCTGGGCATTTCCATTCCTGCCTGGCTGGAACCGACGGTAACGAGGATAGGAGCAGCGTCATTGGCGCTTGGCTTGATGGCCGCGGGTGCCGGTCTTCAATTTGGTCAACTGGCAGGTGCCAAAACCCTGGCCGTATCCGTTCTGACTATCAGGCACCTGCTTCTGCCGGTCGTTGCGCTGATTTTGAGCAAGGTTTTCGACCTGACGGACTTGCAGAGCACGATGCTGCTGACGTTCTCAGCCCTGCCAACCGCATCCAGCTGCTACATCCTCGCAGCGAGAATGGGTTATAACGGCCCTTATGTGGCTGGTCTTGTCACGCTGTCAACCTTATTGGGGATGGTCAGTCTGCCCTTTGCGCTGGGCATTCTGCGGGGTCTTTGAGACCTGCCAAACCCGCAGCTCAGACATGAACAGTTCAACGTGGTTATCAAAGCGGCCGCACAGGCACCTGAAGAATCAAGTCAATGCGCCTGCGAATGCGCGCGCCCTCGTTTACGTCCCCGGCCAACTCTGCACGCCTGGCCTGAACGTGCAGCCATGCCAGAAGCGGACGACTCCAGCCCTGCCCTGAAGCCGCGTCAATTGCTACAGCCATGACGGCTGGATCAGCCTGGCCCATTTTGAACAAAACACCCGCTGCAATCAAACGCGACAAGGGATCCTTTATCGCCTGAAGTGCCTGCGCGCCACCGCCAACGACGCCCCGATGTGCAACCGGCAACAACGAGACATCCTTCATCGACAAACGTCCGGCCAGATAGTCTGCATAAGCCTGTTCAGCGGATCCCGTGTCCTGCGAAATCCGGTCAAAGCCCATGCAATCGTCGGATACCAGGCTGGCGACGCGAAGGGCACAGCCAATCAATTCAACCCGGGCGATCAAATCGATTTTTCCCGTTCGGGCGATATCGGTCCGGGCTCTTGCAAACTCTGACTCTCCGATCCGCGTGTGACCGGTCAGATAGGCTTCCACAGCACGTTCCGTTGAACCTTGGACATTGAGCTGCCAATCCGGCGGCACGGGTCCGCTGGCACATCCAGCCAGTAATGCCATGACCACAAGGAAACCGGGGAATGGCGTTAGCTTCATGGCAGTTTCAATTCGGCGTCTCTGGCAAATGGCCACTTCCGATTGATTTCGTTGACAAGATGTTCCACCTTTCTAAGACTTCCCTCCACCTCAGCGCGCAGTGCACCAAGATCATTCGTAGCCTCACGCGTGTTGGCGCCAATCGCCTGTGCTTCCTGCAACACTGCGTCGACCTTCCTGAGACTGTTCCGGGCGTCTGCCAGCAAGCCGTTCAGTTGTATCACCGTGGCTTGCGCATCGCCCAGCACACCCGTTGGGCCAAACACCTGTTTGTCGGCATTGGCAATCAGCGCATCGGTTCTCGAAGCCACACCATCAGCCTTAAGGGCCAGCGCATCCAGTCGGGCCAATAAGGCATTGGTCCGGTCGAGTGTGGTGATGATTTTCCTGGCATCTGCTTCATTACCAAACAGAAGTCCCAGCCCGCCGCTGGGTCCATTGAGTTTTTCAGTGGCCGTCTGCACATTGCGCAAGCTGCCGTTCAAGGGGGCATCCGGCCCGGTTAATGCGCTCAGGTTGCTCACCAGTTCACGAACGCTGGCCACCATCAGCGGGATTTCCGCTTTCGCATCCCCCCGAAGCACGCGCCGAATGGCCCCATCCGGCAGCGGAGGATCAGTCAACATGCCGCTGAAAGCCCGGATACGTGTCCCGCCCACCAACCCGCTCTCCATGGTAAAGACACTGGAAGTTCTCAGCCAGTGGGCATCTTTACGCGGAACATCGACCAGAATCCGTGCATTGCCATCGGCAGAAAGCTCGATGCGACCTACACGCCCGATGGGAAACCCGGAAAACGTCAGATCCATGCCAACGACTATTCCCTCAGAATCGTCGGCTACCAGAACCAACTGCTGGGTTCGTTCGAAGGCTCCCCGAGCCACTAGGACATAGACGACCGAGCCCAGCAGCAGCAGGACCAACAACAGGATCAACAGGCGAGCCTTGAGTTCCAGATTGGCAACGGGCGGTGGAGATTGGTTACTGGAGTCCATAAGAAGAATACGAGATCAAACTCAATAGTAGTTGCCAACGAGAGATACCACCTCGATCAGCAGGATCACAGCAAACAGTCTGGCCAAAACCTTGATCTCGACATTCATACCTTTGAAATCTCCCTCTTCCTTCGGCGGGTTGAAGACGATGGGAATCAACGAGACAGCCAGGCTGAAGAAAAGCGTTTTGAGACAGAAAATCAGTGTGACTACGGGACTGAATACCTGGCCCACTGACCGTGTGTACGCTGCAGCCCCCCAAGTCCTGAACCCATACACATTCAGGTAAGTCAAAGCGAGGGCAACAAAGCAGCTCACGGCAGCCAGCAGGACCACTGCGAACACACTCGCGCCGACCCGGGGCAGCAATTCATCACGTGCCGGATCCCCTCCCGCGCGCCACAAGGCTTCAAATTCGCCACGTGATCGCATATCGCGCACATTCTTGCCTTGCGGCATGGTGTAGCGCACTGCCACGAACAGTGCAACCGACAAGGGCAGCAACTCCAGCACGAGCGTGCGAATCAACAATTCCAGCGCATATTGCGACAGCCCGTAAGTCAACGTCGTGGCGATCACAATCCGGATAATGATCAGGCTGATGAGTGCTGACAAAACCGTAAATCCTGGCAACAGCGGCGCTGTTGCCAAGTAGATGTTGCGTGCCATCACGATGCGCTGCGACTTGCGGTAACTCGAAGGTGACATCGCCAGAACCAGTATCTGAGCCCCTACGTGAATGATCTGCCACCAGCCACGGACCCAGCCAGTCCACTCGCGAGCCCAACGGCTTGTTGAAGCGGATATCGGAGGGATGGGAGCCATGATTACATGATACCTACAGCAAGACGGGACATGGCTTCAGGCGATGACATGACCAGGGCGCCACGGTCTCGTGCTTCATCGAGAAAGCGCTGACCGGCCGCTTCAAATCCGGCCACCGGACTCATGCAATCTGAAAGAAAAACCGTTTTGGCAATCCTGTCGCGGTTCAACCGGGAAAACATGTCTTCTCCAGACGCTGCAACACAATGGCTCAGCGCCTCACCGGCAACTACCAACCATTCTGACCCCTTCTCCAATCGGGCCATCAAGGCCGTGTTGATCTGGGTGCGCGGGTCGTCCGCGAGAGGTACTTCCGCACGAAAGGCACTGTACTGCTCGGTCATTGGGTTAAGACCTTTAAGCACCTTTTCACAGATGCATCCGGTTGCATACTCCCACGCTGCAATAGCCTGAGCCAATTGGCCCTGGATGTTATGCCCCCGCGTTCCCAGGACACAGTGCACGGGCCAGACAATGAGCGTTCGCGCACCGCCCGACTCCAGTGCCCGCAGATACGCGATTACTTGCGGTCGCAATGACACGTTACGGGGCACGTAAGTGTTGCCCACCACATCTGCGGCCTTGATCTGGGTGAACGGGGGAACCGCCGAGCCGTCGGCAAGCATCCAGAAAGTCGTTCGTTCGACACCCACACTGGCGTGCGAGTCCAGTGTCACGATCAGTTCGTCAATTGACGATGCCATGAACTGCACGAACGCGGCGAGCCGATTCATATCGGCATTGGCGCCGGGCACCGGCAAGGCAGCACCTTCCATGTCCATGAAATCATTTTGGGGATCAATGACAAAAAGGCGAATGCGGCTCATGGGTTTTCTCTCAGGTATCGGCTGGCTTCAGGCAGACAGATTCTGCTCATGGTATTGCAGTGCCCAGGTTACATGTTCACGCACCATGGCACTCAGGTGATCCTTGCGGGCCTCCAGAGCGCGTACCATGAGCATATCCTCGTGAACCCTCAGCGCGTTCCCCATCGCAACAGCGAGATTGCGCAGCCAGCGCTCATGCCCTATGCGCCGTATAGGACTTCCCTCGGTATTTCGCAAAAACTCTTCCTCTGTCCAACCAAACAGCACCATCAATTTGACGCCCGTCATTCCAGCGCGCTCATCAAAATCAGGCAGCACGCTGCGCTGGGCAAACTTGTTCCACGGGCAAATAAGCTGACAGTCGTCACAGCCATAGATGCGATTACCCATCAGCGGCCGCAACTCCTGCGGAATAGATCCCGCGTGTTCGATGGTCAGGTATGAAATGCATCGCCTGGCATCCAGCCGGTGAGGCGCCACGATAGCCCCGGTGGGGCATACATCCATGCAGGCATTGCAGGTACCGCAAAGGCCCGACACCGGTTCGCCGGCTGGAAGAGACAGATCCACATAAATCTCACCCAGAAAAAACATGGAGCCCGCTTCACGGCTAAGGACCAGCGTGTGCTTGCCCCGCCAACCTTGCCCGCTGCGGGTGGCCAGCTCAGCCTCCAGCACGGGCGCCGAATCCGTGAACACCCGGTGGCCAAAAGGTCCAACATGCTGTGCGATTTTTTCGCCCAGCTGCGCAAGCCGTGCACGCAGGACCTTGTGGTAGTCCCTCCCCCGTGCGTAGACAGAAATAACACCCTCATCAGGCCTCGTCAGCCTGTCAAATTCAACTTGAGGCCAATCGGTGGGAGTCCGGGATGGCAAATAATCCATTCGAGCCGTGATCACACTGACCGTACCGGGCACCAGCTCGGCAGGTCGCGCACGCTTGACGCCATGCTTTGCCATATAGGCCATATCGCCATGGAATCCCCGCGCCAGCCAATCCAGCAAACCAGCCTCGGACGATGACAAGTCAACACCAGCCACGCCAATTTGGGAGAATCCAAGTTCCCGGGCCCAAGCCTGAACCAGAGAAACCAATTGACTGCCGTTGAAGTGAGTGCTGTGAATCGTCACATTCCCATTGTAAAAAGCCTGGTCTGGAAAGACGAGGCTGATACGCAACTGTTTGCAACCCGGCTGGCCGTTCAGCCGGCACTTAAACAGTCTTTTATCGAATTACATGGCGACTTGGGAGCAGGCAAGACTACCCTGGTTCGGCACCTGCTGCATGCATTGGGCGTTCAGGGGCGCATCAAAAGCCCTACTTACGCAGTTGTCGAGCCCTACAACCTGTCAGGCTTGAATATCTGGCATTTCGACTTCTACCGTTTCACAGACCCGCGCGAATGGGAAGAAGCGGGTTTTCGCGACCTGTTTGCCAGCCAGGGCCTGAAGCTGGCAGAATGGCCGGAAAAAGCAGCCAGGGTCATTCCACAAGCTGATCTGGTCATCAGAATTGAGGCCCGTGCCGACGAATCCCGGCTGGTAACCCTGGCCGCGCAGACGCCCACAGGCGACGCCATCCTGATCGGTGCCACGGCATGAAGCGGCGCCTGCTCTTGCAGACGGGCTCCACCGTATTACTGCTGGGTACTCAGCATCTGGCGCAGGGAGCAACCATACTGGCCGTTCGGGTGTGGCCAGCGCCTGACTATTCACGGGTCACGATTGAATCCGACGGTGAGCTCAAAGCCAAACAGTTTTTCATCCCTACACCGCCCCGACTGGTAGTGGATATCGACGGCATTGATCTCAACCCGGCGCTGAAGGAACTCGTCGCCAAGGTGTTGCCGGACGACCCCAACATTGCCGGTATTCGCGTTGGACAAAATGCGCCTTCCGTCATCAGGCTGGTGATTGATTTGAAGCAGGCCATTCAGCCCCAGGTTTTCTCGCTACCTCCCGTTGCCGCCTACAAACACCGTCTGGTGTTCGACCTCTATCCAACGGTCCAGACAGACCCGCTGGAGGCACTGATCGCAGAACGGTTGAATGAAAAACCCTCGCCCGATGGCGGCAAATCAGATGCGCCGGCAGCCGACCCGCTGGGTGACCTGATCGCCCAGAAAGACAAAAAAGGCAACTCTACTGCTCCCCAGCCCCCCAAACCTCCCAGCAAGACGGACCGCCTGATCATCGTGGCGCTGGACCCCGGCCATGGCGGCGAAGACCCTGGCGCAGTAGGGCCGGGAGGGACTCGGGAAAAGGATGTGGTACTACACATCGCGCACCTGCTGCGCGACCGGATCAACGCAACCACGATCAATGGCAACGCGATGCGCGCCTACTTGACGCGGGATGCCGACTTCTTCGTACCACTGCATGTTCGCGTGCAAAAGGCCCAGCGTGTGCAGGCGGACCTGTTTGTCAGCATTCACGCCGATGCCTTTTTCACGCCACGTCCGCAGGGGGCCAGCGTCTTCGCACTCAGCCAGGGTGGCGCTTCCAGCAGCGCGGCACGCTGGATGGCGGACAAGGAAAACAAGGCTGACCGTATTGGCGGCCTGAACGTGAAAGCCAGGGATGTTCAGGTGCAGCGCGCCTTGCTGGATATGAGCACCACCGCACAAATCAACGACAGCCTCAAGCTGGGGGGTGCCATGCTGGGAGAAATTGGCCGGGTAGGCAAGCTGCATAAGCCCAAAGTCGAACAGGCCGCCTTTGCCGTACTGAAAGCGCCAGACATTCCCAGCGTATTGGTCGAGGCAGCATTTATCAGCAATCCGGATGAGGAAACCAAACTCGCCAGCCCCCAATACCGGCAACAGCTGGCCAACGCCTTGATGCGGGGCATACAGCGCTACTTCGCAAAAAACCCGCCTCTGGCCCGAGCCAGAACAACTTGAAGCGTCCGGGTTTCCGGGCCCGGGCCGCTGCTACTATTTACTCTGGAAACTGGCCTTCGTATCGGCATCAAACTGGGCAATGGCTGCATCAGTCAGCTTGTCAGTGGCCAGCCCGACAGCAAACTCCGGTCTCACCGTGGCGGCATAAGCCCCCATTGCGATCAGACGGGACAACACGTCACTTGACTTGATGCTGGCAGCCAGCAGACGAGGCCCCCCGTCCTGAAGTGCTACGCAGGCCTCCAGGAAGGGCCATACGTCCCGCCCATCAGCCTGCAAACGGCCAATATAGGGGGCAACGTAAGTAGCCCCGCATTGTCGAGCCCACATCAATTGCACAGGATTGGAAACGCCGGTCAACAGAGTCGGCACACCCGCAGCCTGTACCCGCGCAAGCGCGCCCTGCCAATCCGGATGACAAGGCAGCTTGATGGTGATTTGCACATGTGCTTCTGTCGATGCTGGCAAGAGCCGGGCTAGCCAGCGGTCTGCTTCGACAGGATCAACACCGGGCAGTTGCAGCATCAGTTCAGCCAGACCCTGCTGGCCTGCGCGATCCACCAGACCCAGACCGGTTGCAAGACTCACGGGCAAGCCAGCGGCATGGATCAGCGTCGGGTTGGTGGTGACACCCTGCACCGCAGGACATCCGGCAGGCAACTGCCATTGCGAAGCATCCGCAGTGTCAAGATAAAGTTTCAAGGCGATTCCTGCTTAAAGGCGTATTTTGTTCGACTCGAATTGCAGTTAAAGCATCCATTTTAGTAAAGCCATTAGTTTTAATTAAACAACGATCGGATCTAAATTACACTCGCACGCTTCTGCTGGCTGCGATAAAACCAGCCAACACCAGCCATTTTCCAGAGAGCAGGCTCCTCCATGACCTCAATTTCAATTCGTGTTCTGGGTGAATCCCTGATGGACTGCGTCGCCCAGCCTGATGGGCAATTGCGTCCTTTAATGGGAGGCAGTCCATTCAATATGGCACGGGCTGCGGCCTTGCGCGGCGCAGAAACCGGCTATTTGAACCCGCTGTCCACCGACTATTTTGGCGACCAGCTGGCGCGACAACTTCGGCACGACAAGGTGCAGGCCCTTTCCCCGAGAAGTCCCCTTCCAACATCGCTTGCCGTTGTGCAGATCACGAACGGTCAACCCAGCTATGGTTTTTACCGCGAAGGTGTTGCCGACCGTGACTACACGCCCGAGGGCATCCTCACCTTGCTGCGCAGCACAGCTTCGCCAGGTGTGCTGCACACTGGTTCGCTGGCACTGGTGCCGCCCGAGCATGAGAAGGTTCTGGCTGTGGTCAAAGGCGCCAAAGCGCTGGGCTGGGCCATCAGTGTGGACATCAATCTGCGCCCCAGGCTGGCATCCAGCATGGCACTTTACCGGGCCGCAGTGCTCGAACTGGCCTCGCTAGCCGACTGGCTCAAAGCCAGCGACGAAGACTGGTCGACGCTGGGGCTGGGCGACCTGACGCTTGAGCAGGCAGGCACCGCTGTTCAATTTTTCACTGCCCGCGGAACGCAACGTGTCGCACTCACCTTCGGCGCTCAGGGTGCGTACCTCAGCGTGGACGGGCAAGTAGCCACGCAAACTGCGCCCCAAGTGCAGGTTGTCGACACCGTCGGCGCCGGCGACACGTTCTGGGGCAACTGCCTGGCCGACTGGGCCATGGATACCGAGGGTGCAGCGCAGCGCGTGGGCACAACACTGGGCAACGCCATGCTGGCAGCAGCCATCAATTGCAGCCGCGCCGGGTGCCAGCCACCTACATTCGCGGAACTGGATCAAGCCAGTACCCAATAAACTGCACCATATTAGGGTTTTCCATTACTAAACTCACTTGATTTAGTAATGTTCATTCGATTATAGTTTCTCCTACGGGCTCTAACCCGTTTGTTGACTTAACTTGCCGGTCCTTTCCGGCTTTTACCCATACCAGGAGACCCGAATGAAACACACCACAACCCTCGCCCTGACCGCTCTGGCATTTGCCGCGTCCAGCGCATTTGCTGCTGAGCCCGTGATCGGGTTGATCACCAAGACCGACAGCAACCCCTTCTTCGTGAAAATGAAGGAAGGCGCTGAAGCCGCTGCCAAGAAGGCCGGATTCAAACTGCTCAGCGCCGCAGGCAAGCAGGACGGTGACACCGCAGGCCAGATCAGCGCCATGGAAAACATGGTTGCCGCTGGCGCCAAGACCATCCTGATCACTTCTTCCGGCGATGCCATCGTCCCAACGATCAAGAAAATCAAGGCTCAAGGCGTGCAGGTGATTGCTCTGGACAGCCCGGTGGACGAAGCCGATGCCCTGTTTGCCACCAACAACTACAAGGCCGGCGAGCTGATTGGCCAATACGCCAAGGCGGCACTGAAAGGCAAGAAGCCTGTTATCGCCACGATGGACCTGTTCCCCGGCCACCCCGTGGGCGCACAGCGCCACAACGGTTTCCTGGCCGGTTATGGCCTGAAAACGCTGGATGCCAAGAGCAACGAACTGGCCAAGCCTGATGAAGTGGTTTGCATGGCTGACAGCTTCGGCGACGCAGCCAAGGGCCAGACCGGCATGGAAAACTGCCTGCAGAAGAATCCCAACATCAACGTGGTGTACGCCATCAACGAACCCGCAGCCGCCGGCGCTTACAAGGCTCTGAAGGCCGCTGGCAAGGAAAAGGATGTTGTTATCCTGGGTGTTGACGGCATGTGCAGCAACGGTGTTGGCAACGTTGAAAAGGGTGTTATCGCTGCAACCAGCATGCAATACCCCCTGAAAATGGCTGCGATGGGTGTGGCTGCCGGCGTGAAGTACGCCAAGGATGGCAAGCGTCAAACCGGTTATACCGACACCGGTGTGGATCTCGTGGCATCCAAGCCTATGGCTGGCGTGAAGAGCATTGACACCAAGACCGCACGCGCACAGTGCTGGGGTGACTAATTGACTCTGACGGATGGTCTGTTTAAATACGTGACCTGAGTCCGGGCCTGTCTGGTACAGGCTCTTCCTCGAAAGTCCCGCGATGCGGGGCTTTCGATCCCCTCATAGTGCTTTGCTGGTTCATTGCGACTGTCTGGCACAGGAACTTTATTCAAGCTCACACCATGAACTCGCTCAAAGCCAAACTTCCTCCCATGGGAACTTTAGGTCCAGCCATCGCCCTCGTATTGGCCTGTACCTTTTTCTCGTTTCAGCACGAAAATTTTCTTACGCTGAAGAACTTCTCCCTGATTCTGCAGCAGGTGATGGTGGTGGGCACCATCGCCATTGGTCAAACACTGATCATCCTGACCGCGGGCATTGACCTGTCCTGCGGCATGGTCATGGCCCTTGGCTCCATTGTCATGACCAAATTCGCCGCCGACTATGGCCTGAGTGCGCCGGTTGCCATTTTGTGCGGTATCGCCGCCACGACGCTATTCGGCCTGCTAAACGGACTGCTGGTGACGCGTGTCAAACTGCCACCGTTCATTGTGACCTTGGGCACCTTGAATATTGCCTTTGCCATCACCCAACTGTATTCCCGGGCACAGACCATTACCAATATTCCCGACGGCATGAACCTGCTGGGTGAAACCTTCGCTTTTGGTGGTGCCATGGTGCCCTTTGGCGTGGTGCTGATGCTCACGCTGTACGTCGCAGTCTGGATCTGGCTGCGCGAAACCGCACAAGGCCGCCATGTGTACGCCGTGGGCAACAGCCCCGAAGCCACCCGTCTGGCCGGTATTTCCACCGAGAAGGTACTGCTGGGCGTGTATGTGCTGGCGGGCGTGTTTTACGGCATTGCATCGACATTGACAGTGGCGCGTACCGGCGCGGGAGACCCGAATGGCGGTCAGACCGAAAATCTGGACGCCATCACCGCCGTCGTGCTGGGCGGCACAAGCCTGTTTGGCGGCCGCGGCATCATCCTCGGCACCCTGGTGGGTGCGCTGATTGTGGGGGTGTTCCGCAACGGCCTGACGCTGATGGGGGTATCGTCTGTGTATCAAATACTGGTGACCGGTATCCTGGTGATTCTGGCCGTGGCCACCGACCAAATGTCCCGCAAAGGAGCACGTTAATGAGCGCCCCCCAAATCGTCATGCAGGCCAAAGGCCTGGTGAAACGCTATGGTCAGGTCACCGCGCTGGACGGGGCCGACTTCGAGTTGCGTGCAGGAGAAATTCTGGCGGTGATTGGCGACAACGGCGCCGGCAAGTCCTCGTTGATCAAGTGCCTATCTGGCGCCACCATTCCTGACGAAGGCGAAATTCAGCTCGACGGCAAGGTCATCCATTTCAAGAGTCCGATCGACGCGCGACTGTCCGGCATTGAAACGGTCTATCAGGATCTGGCCGTAGCCCCCGCCATGACCATCGCCGAAAACCTGTTCCTGGGTCGCGAATTGCGTCGCACCGGCCTGCTGGGCTTGCTCGGATTCATCGACAAAAAGAAGATGCTGGAAGAAAGCATTTCCCGCATGAACGACCTCAAGGTCGGCATCCGGTCCATGACACAAGCTGTCGAAACGCTGTCTGGCGGTCAGCGTCAATGCGTGGCTGTAGGCCGTGCCGCTGCGTTCGCCCAGCATGTGGTCATCATGGACGAGCCGACTGCGGCGCTGGGTGTAAAGGAGGGCAACATGGTGCTGGAACTGATCCGACGCGTACGGGACAAGGGCCTGCCCGTGGTGCTGATTTCGCACAACATGCCCCACGTCTTTGAGGTGGCCGACCGTATCCACATTGCCCGCCTTGGCAAGCGTGCCGCCGTGGTCAATCCCAAACACATCAGCATGAGCGACACCGTGGCCGTGATGACGGGTGCCAAGCTGGCCGAAGAGTTGCCCGAGGAGGCGCATGCTTAAGGGAATCAACCCGCTAATCACCCCCGATTTGCTCAAACTTCTGGCCGAAATGGGACATGACGACGCATTGGTTCTGGCCGATGCAAACTTCACCGCCCTGAGCCTTGGCATCGGAAAGCCGGTCTTACGGCTACCCGGCGCCAGCATGTTCCAGGTGGTGAAAGCAATCGACACGCTGCTGCCCCTGGCCGCAGACGTTGATCACCCGGTGGCTTTCATGCAGGTATCGGACACCACGGCGCCCTATCGCTCAGCCTTGCAGCGGGAAGTCCTGGGTCTGCTTGAAAACAGCCTGCTTCCTCATCAACAGTCTGAGCCAGTGGATCGGTTCGCGTTTTACGAGCGGGTTCGTAATGCCTATGCCATCGTGGTGACCGGCGAAATGCAGCCCTTTGGCAACTTTATCTTGCGCAAAGGCGTGATAGGCGAAAATCTGCGTCCATGACGCCTGATTTGACTTCCGAACCCAAACGCGACGCGCCGCTGCTGCGTCCTCGTGGCTCCAACCACGTCGGCATGCGCCAATTCAACGAGCGTGTCGTGTTGCAGGCCATCCGCCAAAACGGCAGCCTGCCCAAGGCCGATCTGGCCCGCCTGACCGGCCTAACCGCGCAGACCATTGGCCTGATCACCACCCGCCTGGAAGACGATGACCTGCTGATCCGCCATGAGCGCGTGCGCGGTCGCATCGGCCAACCTTCAGTTCCGCTGGCGCTCAACCCCGACGGTGCCTTTGCCATTGGCATCAAAATTGGCCGGCGCAGCACCGACTGGCTGCTGGTGGATTTCACGGGCCACGTTCGCCAGCGCAAAACCCTCTCCTACGCCTTCCCCGATGCCGACGTGCTGCTGCCCATCCTGGGACAGAACATGGATGCACTTCGCGACGAACTGGGCGCAATGGCGCCGCGGCTGGTTGGCGTTGGCGTCGCCGCACCTTTTCAGCTGGGCGGCTGGCACAAGATGCTGGGCCTGTCCGATGTGCAGTCCAACACCTGGAACCAGATCGACCTCAGCGCCGCCGTGCAGGGCATGACTGACCTGCCCGTGAGCTTTGCCAAAGACACATCGGCCGCCTGCGTAGCCGAGCTGGTGGCCGGGCGCGGGCGCGACCTCAAGAGTTTTCTCTACCTGTTTGTGGACACCTTCGTCGGTGGGGGCCTGGTGATCAACTCGCACCTGCACGGCGGCATTCATGGCAATGCCGGTGCTGTCGCGTCATTGCCGCTGCATCTGGCCGGGTCGGGCTCAGGTACACCCGAGCAACTGCTCAGCCACGCCTCGCTGTGGGAACTGGAACAACACTTCAAAATCCACGGACTGGACCCCACCGCAGCCTATGACGAGCGTGCCATGCAGGCACCGTATGCCACTGAAACACGGGCGTGGGTGGACAGCGCCGCCAACGCGCTGGCGCATTGTGTGGTCAGTGCCACGGCTTTTCTGGATATGGACGCCATCGTCATGGACGGCTCGTTCTGCCGGCCACTGCTGGACCTGCTGATGCAACGTACGCGCGACGCGCTGGCCCGTTATGACTGGCAGGGCCTGTGGCCGGCCACACTGGTGGCTGGCAGCATTGGTTCGGACGCCCGTGCATTGGGCGGCGCCATGCTGCCGCTGCACGCGAACTTTGCGCCCGATCGCGATCTGTTCCTGAAAGTCGGCGTCTAGCCGGCGCCTACGCTTTGGCCGCTGCACCCTTGCGGCGTGCTTTCCAGGCACCCAACAAAACCAGCAGGCCCGGCAGCAGGATCATCGCCCAGATGATCTTGTCCAGATGCGCCTTCACAAACGGGATATTGCCAAAGAAATAGCCGATCGTGATGATGCCGCCCACCCACAGCGCGCCACCGGTCACGTCGTACAGCGTGAACTTCGCGCGCGTCATCCGTGCCACACCCGCCACAAACGGGGCAAAGGTGCGCAAAAACGGCATGAAACGCGCGGCAATGATGGTGATGCCGCCATATCGCTCGTAAAACGCGTGCGCACTGTCAAACGCCGCCTTGTTGAAGAACCGGGAGTCTTCCCACTTGAACACCTTGGGGCCAAAGTAGCGACCAATCGCGTAGTTGGATTGATTACCCAGCACCGCGGCGGCAAACAGCAGCCCTACCGACAGCGGGTAGCTCATCAGCCCCACGCCACACATGGCCCCCACCACAAACAGCAACGAATCCCCGGGCAGAAACGGCATGACCACCACACCGGTTTCCACAAAAATAATCAAGAATAGCAAGGCGTAAACCCAGGCACCGTAGCTCTGCACAAAGCTTTCCAGGTATTTATCCACGTGCAGGATAAAGTCGAGTCCGAAAGTAATCAGTTCCATGCGGCTGGATTATCCCCGCTGGCGCTACCACTTCAGGCCACCCCTAAAATGCATGGGTGAATGCTGTGCTGTCTCCTCCCCCCCGTCGCCCCATCCGCGAACTGCCTGACGAGTTGATCAGCCAGATTGCCGCGGGCGAAGTGGTGGAACGCCCTGCTTCCGTGGTGCGCGAGCTGGTGGACAACGCGCTGGACGCCGGTGCCCGCCAGGTCACCGTGCGCCTGCTGGCCGGTGGCGTGCGGCTGATTGCGGTGGAAGACGATGGCAGCGGCATCCTGATGGATGAGCTGCCCATTGCGCTCAAACGCCACGCCACCAGCAAAATTGCCAGCCTGAGCGATCTGGAATCTGTGGGCACCATGGGGTTTCGGGGCGAGGCACTGGCCGCTATTAATTCAATAGCTGACTGCGCACTGTTATCAAGGGCTGCAGGCCAAAACAGTGCCTATTTACTGGACGGACGCACGGGCGAGCTCAAACCCGTGGCGCGCAGCACCGGCACCACGGTGGAGGTGAAAGAGCTGTTCTTCAGCACCCCGGCGCGGCGTAAATTCCTCAAAACCGACGCCACCGAGCTGTCGCATTGCGTGGAAGCCGTGCGCCGCCACGCGCTGGCCCGCCCCGACGTGGGCTTTGCCATCTGGCATGAAGGCAAGCTGGTGGAGCAGTGGCGTGCCTGCACAGGGCCGGACGCGCTGGAGCAGCGCCTGGCGGATGTGCTGGGCGCAGACTTTGCCACGCAATCCATCGCCGTAAATTACCAGACGGGCGGCGAACGAGGTAGCGAACGCTTCGGCGGCGCGGCGGTGCGCGTGTGGGGCCGCGCAGGCATCCCCGACGCCGCCCGCTCGCGCGCCGACCAGCAGTTTTGCTACGTGAACGGCCGTTTTGTGCGTGACAAGGTGCTGACTCACGCCGCACGCAGCGCGTATGAAGACGTGCTGCACAGCCATCGCCAGCCGGTATATGCGCTGTACATCGAGATGGACCCGGCACGGGTGGATGTGAACGTGCACCCCACCAAAATTGAGGTGCGCTTTCGCGACAGCCACGACGTGCACCAGGCCGTGCGGCACGCGGTGGAGAACGCGCTGGCCGCGCCGCGAGCCACGGCAGTGGGTGCAGCGGGTGCGGCGGCCAGCAACGCCCCAGACTCTGAAAACAGTGATTTTTCAGAGCCAAATCGGGCCGTAGCCCCCATGTACTCTGCGCAACCAGCTATCAAATTTGAAGCATATGCAGGCCATCGGGTGGAAGATCTGGATATGCTGTGGAACAAGACGGTACAAACCGAAGCCCAGCCATCACGCGATGAAACACAGCAAGCTGCCTCGCCACCCGGCCGCGAAGAACAGGAAAGCGCCTGGCCTTTAGGTCGCGCGCTGGCCCAGCTGCAGGGCATCTATATCCTGGCGGAAAACGCGCAGGGTTTGATCGTGGTGGACATGCATGCCGCACACGAACGCATCGTGTATGAGCGACTGAAAGCGCAACTGGATTCCAATGGCACGCAGGGAATCTCCAGCCAGCCCCTGCTGATACCCGCCACCTTTGCCGCCACGCCGCAAGAGGTTGCCACCGCCGAAGCGAATGCCGACGTGCTCGCCACACTGGGGCTGGAGATCACGCCCTTTTCGCCCAAAACCCTGGCCGTGCGCGCCGTGCCCACCACGCTGGCGCAAGGCGACGCCACCGAACTGGCCCGCAGCGTGCTGGCCGAGCTGGCCCAGCACGACGCCAGCACCGTAATCCAGCGTGCGCAAAACGAGCTGCTGTCCACCATGGCCTGCCACGGTGCGGTGCGAGCCAACCGTCGCCTCACCCTCGAAGAAATGAATGGTCTGCTGCGTCAGATGGAAGCCACCGACCGCTCGGACCAGTGCAACCATGGCCGCCCCACGTGGCGGCAAATCACTGTCAGGGAACTGGACGCGCTGTTCATGCGTGGCCGCTAAGCCACCAAACCATTTCGCGGCCAGCGATATCCCAGCACCGACTCCACGGGATAAAAGTGCTCACGCACCTGCTCCAGCTGGTTGCCACCCAGCAGATGCACGTGCTCTGTATCTGCCCGCAGGAAGAAGCCCACATGCCCTTTCCAGCTGGCAGGGTCGTCGCGGTACAGCACCGCGATGCAGCCGTGTACCGGTGCATCAAGCGGCTCACCCCATTCCAGCCACGAACGGGCCAGCGCCGAGCGGGTGCCCGCAATACCTACCTGCTCCAGCGACCAGTTGACGAATGACGAGCACCACGATGCCTTGTCGTCATAGCCACTGATATTGGTATTGGCGTGGTAGGCCGTGATGCGCGGGTTGCTCTGGCCAGGCGGAAACGTTTGCACACCCACCTCAGCGGCAGCAACGGTCATCCAGGGCGGCAGGTTCATGGGGACTGCAGTCCGGTCTGGAGCTTCTGAATCTGGCGGTCCTGAAGTCCTGAAAAAATCAACAACGCCACCACGGAGCCAATGAGTGCGAAGAACATGTCGGACTGCGTGTCCCACGGGTCGCCCTGCGTGCCGAGAAACTCGTCTGCCCCTTGTCCCATCGCCAGAGCGGCACCCCACTCGATGAACTCATAGGTGGCGCTGATGGCCAGAACCATGCACACCACAACGAATGCGAGCATCTTGCGGCCCTTCACATAGCTGCCACGAATCAATATCTCGCGCGCAACCAGTGCGGGAACGAATCCCTGGAAGAAATGGCCAATCTTGTCATACGGGTTCCGATGAAGGCCGAAGACCTCTGCAATCTGGAAGCCAAGCGGAACCCGCGCATACGTGTACGCACCGCCGAGCATCAGGACAAGCGCGTGCGCGAAGATGCAGGCATACAGCAGCGTGGTCAGGGGAAAGCGCTTGAAGGTTGCCCAGAGGATTGGCAATGCAATGATCACTGGCGCCACTTCCAGTACCCATGTGGCACGGTCGTAGGGCCTGAAGCCCGATAGCGCGAGAAGCCCAAGCAGCAGGACTGAGGCGACCACGAGCGACTGGGTGCGTTGCTGGTACATGGGCGATGGCATTGAACTTGAGGCCAATTCAAACCAGCCTGCGTCCCATCATCACCAGGTCGCGCTCGATGGTGCCCAGGCGCGCAACGCGGGGCATGTAGCCCCAGCGCTCAAACCCGTGCCGGGCGAACAGGCTGACGCTGGGTTGGTTTGACGCGAAGATGGTGACGGCCAGCACCTCGATACCGAGCGACGGTGCGTGGCGAATCGCTTCTTCCAGCAGGTAAGTGCCCAACTTCCTGTTCTGATAGTCAGGGTGCAAATAGATTGCAAGGTCCGCCGTGATGAAGTAGCCGGGCCGCTCATTCATGAAATGGTAGAAGCCCAGGTAGCCGACGGCCCCTCGGTCGGGCGCGTCGGCATCTTCTGCCACCCAGATCGGGCGATGGTCGCTGCTGTGTCTGGAGAACGATTCCTGGCGTGCGGCGACGGTGGCCGGCTCAAGATCGCAACTGCTTTCACGCGTGGCCACCGCGAAGTTGTAGATCTCTACGATCTTGGGAAGGTCAGCGGGTATGGCATCTCTGTGGAGGAATTGCATGGGTGACCTGTCAGACATCAATTCGGTGAACCCGTGCAGTTTCAGGAGCGGTTTCATAGGAAAGGTGGTCATGTGCTTCTGTGATGTGGTGGTGAACCTGACCACGGAAGTAGCGCGCAAGAACGGCTTCGGTCGCTGCCTTTGCCGAAGCTCGTTCTGAACTGGCTAGCGCTACGTCAACGGCTGCTCTATCCGGATAGCTGATGGCCAAAATTAGCGGTAGCTCCGGTGCGCCCACATCGCGCTCTGTAGAGAAGCATACTCTTACTGCCAGAACTCCTGGAAAGGCCTTCCAGTGGGGAAGTACCTCCGCTAAAACCGCTGCACGAAATGCCTCGGTTTCACCAGGGTTGATTTGACCTTCGAATAGAGCAAAGCGAGTGATCATCCTGTGTAGCTTTCGGTGTGGGGTAAATGCGGACTTTGGCAGATTGCACTGGCGCATCTGCGCCGCTGGATGCATGGTGGGAGTTGATTTGTGATGTCTAACGTTAACGTTCGCGCTCAGCGGGCGGCGAAGCCGTCCGATGCAATGACAAGTTATGGCGCAATTCGCAGAGGCAGCGGTGCTTAGTCTTCATGCCATGTGATCCAGTCGGGTTTTGCCCCCGCATTCTCGAAAAAATACGCCATGGCTTTGTAGCACTGCTCTACATCGATACACCACAAGAGCGGATATTCGTCGCGCTGCCCATTGCTAAGCCGAAACTCCGCTGTTCCCAGACGTTCGACGGGCGACCTGGAAGAGAACCCGCTGTCGCCTTCTTGCCGCAAGTACATAAGCCAAGCGTCACCGCCATTACGCAGCATGCAAAGAGATGGCCCCTTGGA
This sequence comes from Candidatus Egaibacter danicus, assembly GCA_016707075.1. GTDB lineage: Bacteria > Pseudomonadota > Gammaproteobacteria > Burkholderiales > Burkholderiaceae_C > Egaibacter > Egaibacter danicus. The sequence continues at coordinate 229,146 of JADJII010000004.1, read as the reverse complement.
CACTGCTGCCCACAATTCAAACATCGGCGACTTATCAACCTGATCCAGCAAGCAGCCCATTTCCTCGGTGGAGGTCGGTTGCAGCTTTTCGCCATTGAAATCGAAGGCAATCATCTATGCGCCATAACGTTGGCGCTGTACGGCGCGCAGCCCGCGCCGCGAAGCGGCCACCTGGGGCTGCGTGTCCGCGACGAGCAACCTGTTAAATGCTCTCATACTCGAACACCAGACTTATAGGCATCTGCAAAGTGGGAGCCACAAATCTTTGTCGCAAGCCCCAAGCTTCGTAGCAAATCGGGTAGCTGTACCACTTTCAGAGGCTGTGACGGCTCTGCAACTAGTTCGTACACATTTCTGTCTTCTGAAGATGTGCGATGAGCGTCGGTCCAGTCGAAAGCATACAGACCTCGTTCGGCCATCGCTACGTAGTCGTCCGTGCGCTTGTACGGTATGTGCAGCTTACTTTGCGAACTCTTGTGAAGTTCCAGCAAGAGATCTTCAATTTTGAATTGATCGGCAGCGCCAATGAACGATGTTTCGCGAATTGGGCCCTGACCGCCGGTAAAGAAGACTCCTACGCAACCGTCTTCATCGGTAGCGAGCCAGGTCGTGTCTTGAAACTCCAAACAAGTCGTGACGGTGGTCATTGCATTTAACGTTTTAGGCCAGGCGGGGCCGCAGGCCGTCGCTGCTGGGCCGACCAGTTAAATTGCTTGCGTGCCAACATGGCGTGAATGGACTACGCGCCCAAACACGCAGAGTCGCAAATGTGCTCATTTTTAAAAAATTCATTTGGTTCTCCTTCGTCCTGCGATGACTGCTACAGCCACAGCGGCCACAAGCCAACCAGCTACCGATAAGACGACAAGTGAAAGCGCCGCGTTGTGTCCACACCAGACGCCCAGCAATTGCCAAGGCGCAGCGCAACCCACGGCCAACACGACATACGCAAAAATGGGACCACTAAACAGCAATCCCAATACTTTGATGGCACCTATAACCATGAGTGCAATTTAACGCAATGTATACCGCAAAACCTGCGGATTAATCTGGGCGCTGCGGGATAAACTGGACATGGAATCCTCCTGAAACTGGCTTGTCTATTGGGTTTTTGGTTGATATACTGCTTATAAATACAGTTATAAATCAAACCATGAAACCCGGCACTCCACCCTTGCTGTCAGTTTGTCTGCTGGATCAGGTGCGGGAGCGCATTCGCTATTTGCACTATAGCCTCAGCGCCGAAAAACCTATCTGTACTGGATTCACTTTTCATCCGATCGCACGGTTTGAAGCATCCGCGCGACATGAGGCAAGCTCTGAGCCATGCACTGTGGGCGCAAGACCGAGCTCAGAAGTTGCCTGGAGACTTTGGTTGCTATATATTTAATAGCTACTCACGCATAACCAACAAGGGCTGGAGGCCAATTTGGCACATAAAAAGGCCAGTTATCACCTTTTTACCCCGCATACCCATACACCGCCACAAAGTGACAAGCCGTGCCCGCCATCACAAACAGGTGCCACACAAAGTGCCCGTAGCGCCAGCGTGAATCGGTGGCATAGAACACCACGCCGGCCGTGTAGGCCACACCGCCCGCCACCAGCCACCACAGGCCGGCGGTGGGCACGCTGGCTGCCAGCGGTTTGATGGCAATCAGCACCAGCCAGCCCATCAGCAGGTACAGGCCGGTAGAGATGTGCGGGTGCGACATGCGGTTCAGTGCTTTCAGCGTGACACCGATCGCCGCCAGGCCCCATACCAGGCCAAACAGCGTCCAGCCCCAGGCGCCGCGCAGCACGCCCAGTGTGAACGGGGTGTAGGTGCCGGCAATCAGCAGGTAGATGGCACCGTGGTCCAGCACCTTGAATACCTTCTTGGCCGTGCGGTTGTGCGGGAGCGCGTGGTACAGCATGGACGCGCCATACAGCAGCACCATGGTGAGCGCAAACACGCTGGCACCCACGATGAAGGCGGCGTCAGACTGGCGCACGGCAGACACCACCAGAAAGGGCGCGCCGATCACGGCCAGCAGCAGGCCCACGCCGTGGCTGACGCTATTGGCTATTTCCTCACCCAGCGACTGGTGGCGTTCGGCGTGCATAACGGGATTTGCTTTCATAGGTAGCGATCTTAGCCCTCGACAAATTGACATAAATCAATCCCTGCAGCGGCAAATCGGTTGAGCATGGGCGTTTCCAGCATTCAGGGGGGTTCGGGCATGACCACCATTCACCGCATTCTGGTTGCTACCGACTTTTCGTCCGGTGCCCGCGTAGCCGTGGAGCGGGCTGTACAACTGGCTGAGGCACACGGTGCGTCGCTGGATTTGTTGCATGCCTTCGATGCCAGCGCATGGCATGGGCTGAAAGGCGTGTTCGATGCGCAGCGGCTGGTGATGGACCCGCCACCCGATGTGCGCGTTCATCAACACCTGAAGAATCAGGCGCAGTCCCTGGCCACTACCACCGGGCTCAAGGTGGAGGCCTGCTTCGGCGTGGGTGATGTGGGCCAGGTCATTGCGGCGCGGGTCAGGGAAAAAGCCGTCTCACTGGTGGTCGTGGGCTCGCGCTCCGAGCCTGAATTGATGGGTCTGGGTAGCGCGGCGCTGAAAATGGTTCGTTTGCCACCTTGCCCGGTGCTGGTCGTACGCTGTGCCAAGTGCCATCCCTACAACAAGGTGCTTACCGCCGTGGACATGGGCGATGTGTCCCTTCACACCATTGACTTTTCGGCAAGCCTGTTTCCGGCTGCGCGGCACACCCTGCTGCTGGCGATGCCGCCCAGCTGGAATTCCGTTCTGGACATCGGCAGCTCTTCCAGGGAGCAGCTTCGCTCAGTGCATGACGCCATGCACGCGCAGGCGGTGCGGCAGCTGAACCAGCTGGCGCTGAAACACGAAGCGAATTTGACCTATCCGGTGGCAGCAGAGGTTATTGACGAGGTTCCCGCGCGGGCCATTGTCGAGCGCGCAGCGGCACTGCCTGCGGATTGTGTAGCGATAGGCCACCATGGCCAGAGTGCGGTCGCGGAGCCACCGCTGGGCAGTCTGGCCCTGCATGTGTTGCACCACACGCTGCGCGATGTGCTGGTGGTGCCACCACAAGCGGAGCGCGTATAGATGCCCCCGGCCTTGCCAACACCTTGCCATGATTACCTCGCGCGCAGCGACCGGGTCACGCCAGCCGACCCCGGCCACCTGACACAGCGCACCTTTGCCATGGTGCTGGCTGGAGGACGCGGCAAGCGTCTCCAGCAACTGACCGACTCGCGGGCAAAACCCGCCGTGCCGTTTGCAGGCAAGTTGAAGATCATCGACTTTGCGCTGGGCAATTGCGTGAATTCGGGCCTGCGGCGCATTGCGGTGATGACCCAATACAAATCACAAAGCCTGATTCGCCATGTCGAACGTGGCTGGGGGTTTCTGGCCGCGAACATGGGCGAATACATCGACGTGGTCCCGGCCCAGCAGCGGCTGGGTGAGAACTGGTACAGCGGAACAGCCGACGCCGTCTACCAGAACCTCAACCTCGTGCGCGAAGCAAGAGCCGAGTATGTGTTGATCCTGGCAGGTGACCATGTCTACAAGATGGACTACGCGATCATGCTCGCCGAGCATGTGGTCAATGGTGCTGATGCCACCGTGGCCTGCATCGATGTGCCACTGGCAGACGCCGTCAACTTCGGCATCATGGAAGTGGATGCGCAGCATCGCATCGTGGCTTTTGACGAGAAGCCACAAAACCCCAGGCCGCTGCCGGGCACCCCTGATCGTGCGCTGGCCAGCATGGGAATCTATGTGTTCAACAGCGCGTTTCTTTGCGAGCAACTGGCAATGGACGCACAAGACCCGACCTCCAGCCACGACTTTGGCAAGGACCTGATTCCCAAACTGATTGGGCGTCACAAACTGATGGCACACAACTTTGCCAAAAGCTGCGTCAACATGGTCGGAGAGCAGCCCTACTGGCGCGACGTGGGAACCGTTGACGCCTACTGGCAAGCCAACATTGAGCTTACCAAAGTGGTGCCGGAACTGAACCTCTACGACGACCAGTGGCCCATCGTCAGCCTGCAGCCGCAGCTGCCACCGGCCAAGTTTGTATTTGATGATGACAACCGGCGCGGCATGGCGGTGGACTCGCTGGTGTCCAGCGGTTGCATCGTCAGCGGCGCCACCGTGCGGCGTTCGATCCTGTTCGCCAAAGTGCGGGTGGGTGACCTGAGTCTGGTGGAGGACTCCGTGGTACTACCAGATGTGGTGATTGGCCGCAACGTGGTGCTGCGGCGCGCCGTGGTCGATAAACGCTGCCATTTGCCCGATGGCTTGACGGTGGGGGTGGACCCAGAAGCCGACCGGGCGCGTTTTTACGTAACCGCGCGGGGCATCACGCTGATCACGCCGGACATGCTGGGGCAGATGACACTCGAAACAGGCCCGGCGCCCCTGTCCGTTTGACGGGTCCGCAGCAAGGGATTCAGAAATTTGCTATCTTGCGGGTAAATGAAGAAGCCCGTTATTCTGAAATTAATCGCGACTGCCCTCTCTCTGGCGGCCATGATGGGCTGTGCCACGCTGGATGAAAAGCAGGGTGAATGGATTTTTCAGCCGAGCACCCGCAGCTGGGGCAGTGGGCTGGAAGCAGCGCAGGGCATGCAGGACGTGTGGATAGAGTTTGATTCCAGACTCTCGGGCAAACCGGTCAAGCTGCATGGTCTGTGGCACGCGGCCGGGGGCGCCGATGACGCCCCCGCGGCCAGGGCACCCGTCATGCTGTACCTGCACGGCGCACGCTGGAATGTCACCGGCTCGGCCCAGCGCGTGCGCCGCATGCAGGAGCTGGGTTTTTCGGTGCTGGCGGTGGACTACCGCGGCTTTGGCAAGAGCGATGCATCGCTGCCCTCTGAAACGCTGGCCTATGAAGACGCCCGTGCCGCATGGGACTGGCTGGCAGCGCAATACCCCAAACAGCCGCGTTATATTTTTGGCCATTCACTGGGCGGCGCCATCGCCATCGAGCTGGCCAGTCAGGTAACGGATGAAACCGGCACGATTGTCGAGGGCACGTTCACCTCCATCCCCGATGTGTTTGACACCATGAAATGGGGTTGGTTGCCGGTGAATGGCCTGATCACCCAACGGTTTGAGTCCGTCAAAAAAGTGGCGCAGATTGGCTCGCCGCTGCTCGTGGTGCATGGCGAGCAGGACAGCCTCATCAAACCCGAGCTGGGACGAAAGCTTTTTGAGGCTGCCGTGGGTCCGAAGGAATTTGTGCTGGTCCCCGGCGGCTCTCACCACAACACCAATTCGGTGGGCCAGCCGCAGTACCGGCAGGCGCTGGCGCAACTGTTCAAGCTGAAATAGCGCCTCCATCAATCTGATACGCTCAGATTGATGACCACAACAAAGAAAACCGCGATGCACCCCGCCACGGTGGTGCTGATTCTCTCCATGTTGCTGGGCGTGCAGCCCATCACGACCGACCTGTACCTGCCCGCCCTGCCCGCACTGACGGAAGGTTTTGGCGCACCGATGACGCAGGCGCAACTCACACTCACCGCACTGCTTCTGGCCTTTGGCCTGTCGCAGCTGATTTGGGGGCCGCTGTCGGACCGGTTTGGCCGTCGGCCGGTGCTGCTGGTGGGGCTGACCTGCTACGTGGTGGCTTCCATTGGCAACACGCTGGCGCCCACGATGGACATGCTGATCATCTGGCGCACGCTGCAGGGTGCCGCCATGGGTGCGGGAGTGATGTGCGCCCGCGCCATCGTGCGCGACCTGTACCAGCCGGTAGAAGGTGCACGCATCATGTCCAAGGGCCTGACCGGGCTGGCTTTTGTAGCCTGCATCAGCGCGCCGCTGGGCGGCTTTTTGTCGGACCAGTTCAGCTGGCGCGTGGCGCTGATGGCGCTGGCGGTGTTTGGCGCGGTGTCGTTGACGCTGATTGCCCTGCGGTTCGAAGAAACCGTGCAGCAGAAAAACCCGCGTGCGCTGGAACCCGGCACGCTGGTGCGCACCTGGTGGGGCATTGTGCGCAACCCCACGTTTCTGGCGTATTCGGCGCTGTCAGCGGCGTCGTATGGCGGCCTGTTCACGTTTCTGGCATCGTCATCGTTTGTGTTCATCAAGGTGCTGGGCTTGAGCAAAACGCAATACGGCCTGTTGATGCTGTCGATGTCGTTGGTGTACCTGTGTGGCACGGTGCTGTGCCGCAGGCTGCTGCCGCGTCTGGGTGTACGAAAGACGGTGGCCATTGCGGGTAGCCTGACGCTGCTGGGCGGCACGCTCATGGGTGGGCTGGCGCTGGCCGGAGTGCGTGGCACCTGGGCCATCATGCTGCCGTTTTACCCCTTCATGCTGGCGCACGGCATTCACCAGCCCTGCGGCCAGAGCGGTGCCGTGGGGCCATTCCCGCAGGCGGCCGGGGCGGCGTCGGCGCTGAACGGTTTTTTGATGATGCTGGTGGCTTTTGTGATGGGTGGCTGGCTGGGCAGGCATATGGACGGCAGCGTGTTCCCGCTGACCAATGGTCTGTGGTTCTGGAGCGCGATCATTGCGCTGTCTGCCTGGACACTGGTGCAAAAGCATGGAGACCCCACACGTGCGGCTTAAAGCCATTGCGCTCGTAGGCCCCACAGCCTCGGGCAAAACGGCGGCAGCCATGGCCATTGCGCAGCAGCATGCGGTGGAAATCATCAGCGTGGACTCGGCGCTGGTGTACCGCGGCATGGACATTGGCACCGCCAAACCCACGGCGGCCGAACTGGCCGCCGTGCCGCACCACCTGATCAACATCCACGACCCGTTGCAGGCCTACAGTGCTGCCGAATTTGTGCAGGATGCGCAGCGCCTGATTGGCGAGATCAACGCACGTGGCAAACTCGCACTGCTGGTAGGCGGCACCATGTTGTACGTCAAGGCGCTGATGGACGGCATCGACGACATGCCGCGTGCCGACCCGGCCATTCGCGCGGAGCTGGAGCTGCAAGCACGGGAAAACGGCTGGCCTGCGATGCATGCCGAGCTGGCGCGTGTGGACCCTGTCACCGCAGCCCGGCTGCAACCGAATGACAGCCAGCGCATCCAGCGGGCGCTGGAGGTGTACCGGGTGTCAGGGCAACCGATGGCTTCCTTTCACACCGCCAAAAACACTATTAATTTAATAGCTACTCACGCATATTCGACGGGGTCTAACGGCCAAAATGACTCATTAAATAGCACTGTTTTTTCGCCGACTACCATGCCGCTGCTGTCGCTGGAGCCACAAGACCGCGCCTGGCTGCACACGCGCATCGAACAGCGCTTTGACGCCATGCTGGCAGCGGGTTTTCTGGACGAAGTGAAGGCCCTGCGCGCCCGTGGCGACCTGAACCCCGACTTGCCCTCCATGCGCTGTGTGGGCTACCGCCAGGCATGGGAAGCTCTGGTTGCGGACGACTTGACGGACAAGCCCGGCGTACCGACGTGGCGCGACAAAGGCATCTTCGCCACGCGCCAGCTGGCCAAGCGCCAGATCACCTGGCTGCGCTCCATGCCCCAGCGCATCGTCGTGGCGGCCGACGCACCCAGCGCTGTGCAACAGGTGCTGGATCAGGTGAACCGGCTCGTCGGCGGCAAGGCTGCACCATGAGCCTGCAGATCACCAACCTGAGCAAACACTACGGTGATGTGGCCGTGTTCAGCAACGTCTCGCTCACTGTGGCGCGCGGCGAGTTTGTGGCCATTGTGGGGGAATCGGGCGTGGGCAAATCCACGTTGCTGAACTGCATGGCTGGTCTGGACAGCTGGGATACGGGCACGGTGTCGCTGGGCGGAACCAATCTGGGCGCCCTCACCGACGACCAGCGCGCGCTGCTGCGCCGCCAGCAGGTGGGGTTTGTGTTCCAGGCCTTTCACGTGTTGCCGCATCTGGACGTGGCGCAAAACGTGGCGCTTCCGCTGATGCTGCTGAACCAGCATGACGATGCACGGGTGCAGCAAATGCTGGAGGCAGTAGGCTTGGATGGCCTGGGCCAGCGCTTGCCACAACAGCTCAGCGGCGGCCAGTTGCAGCGCGTAGCCATTGCCCGCGCGCTGATTCACCGCCCTTCTCTGCTGCTGGCCGATGAGCCGACCGGCAATCTGGACCCTGCGACAGCCACATTGGTAATGGACGCGCTGATCAGCCAGACCCGCGCGCACAACGCATCGCTGGTGCTGGTAACCCACTCCCACGCGGCAGCTACCCGGGCGGACCGCGTGCTGGAATTACACGCCGACGGTATTCACGACTGAGGCCAGACCTGCTGCGCGACACGCGCCATGTTGCCGCCCATCACCAGCGCCGCTTCATCGGCCGTCATGCCGGTTTGCTGTAACGCATCGGCAAGCTCCTTCCAGGTATCAATGGGCGTGAAGGTGGCGCGAACCAGCGCACGGTCATAACCCGCCGACTTGGGCCACCAGTAGGTAGGATCGTAATCACCCGGTGGGGCATCATTCAGGCCGGGCTCGGGGAAGCTGATGTCCAGGCCAATGCCTGCGTGCTGCACGCCCACCAGATTAGCCACGTAGGCGGCATGGCGCGCGACATCCTGCGCCGTGGGTGAGGTATTGCCCAGGAAAAAAGACACTCCCGACACACACACCACGCCACCCGTGGCAGCACAGGCGCGAATCTGCTCATCGGTGATGTTGCGGCCATGCTCAATCAGTGCCAATGGATTGGCGTGACTGAAGATCACCGGCCGGGACGACGCAGCCATAATGTCCAGGCTGCACTTGCGCCCGGTGTGGGAGCAATCCATCAGCATGCCGGCCGCATTGACAGCCTGCACCATGCGCACACCCAGCGGCGTGAGGCCGCGCGTGACGTCATGGCAACCATCGGCGACCGAGTTGTTGCGGTTGTAGGCAAAGTGAATCTGGCGCACGCCCAGACTCGCATACAGTGCCACCATTTCTGGCTGCTCCAGCAGCGGAATGGCGCCCTCCAGATCAAAGCCGACTGCAATTTTTCCGGTGGTCTGCGCGTGGTGAATGTCGGCGAGGCTATTGGCCTGCAGATAGCGATCCGGGTTCGCTGCGATGGTGGCGCGAAACCCGGCAATCACGCGCATCACCTGCGACAGCGGGTTCATGTCCATGCCGACATTGACGGAAACGTAGTGCACACCGGCGTCGCGCAGCTGGTCAATCGGTGCGAAGCTGGCCTGTGGGTGCAGGGGCAGGCAAGCGTGGGCTTCCCACTTGATCATGCTGGTTCTCCAATCTCTTCTGAGCCCCTGCGAAAGCCGGTTGAGGCTTCCATCAGGGTACGGGTGTAAGGGTCGGAAACCCTGTTGGCCGCCAGGTCAATCGAGCTGAGCAACTCCACGGTTTGTCCCCGTTGCATGACCATCAGACGCTCACACAAATGCGTGACCACCGCCAGATCGTGACTCACCATGACAAAGGTCAAGCCCCGCCGGGCGCGCAAGTCTTCCAGCAAATTCAGCACTTCGGCCTGTACGGAAGCGTCCAGTGCAGACGTCGGTTCATCGAGCAGCAGAATCTGCGGCTCCAGAATCAGCGCCCGTGCGATGGCGATGCGTTGACGCTGCCCGCCCGAGAGTTGATGCGGATACCGAAAGCGAAAGCCAGTGCCCAGGCCCACCTCTTCCAGCGCACGTTCAATGCGGGTTTCAGCATCATCCATGTTGTGGATGGCCAGGGGCTCGGCCAGAATTCGGTCCACCGTCTGACGAGGGTGCAACGAACCGTAGGGGTCCTGAAACACCATCTGTACCAGACGGCGAAACGGCTTGCTGCCGGGTAGCGGCAAAGGATCTTGCGACTGGCCAATCAGTTGCACGGTACCGGACTGTCTGGGCGCCAGACCACAGATGGCGCGCAACACGGTGGATTTGCCGGAGCCGGATTCACCCACAATGCCAAGGCTCTCACCGGCGTTCACGCGCAAACTGGTGTCGGCCACGGCGATGAATCCGTCGTAAACAACGCGCAGGTTTTTCACTTCCAGGCCAACTTTTGAACCGCTCATAGTGCCCACTCCGGCTGGCGGTCAAGCGTGGGCAAAGGGTGCCGGTTGTCACCCAGGCGAGGCAGGCAATTCAACAGGCCTCTTGTGTACGGGTGTTTGGCATCAGCCAGGCCACCGGCGGCAATTTCTTCCACGACACGACCGGCATACATCACCAGAATGCGGTCGCAAAAAGTGGAGACCAGACGCAGATCATGCGAGATGAAAATGAGCCCCATGCCGCGTTGAATAACGAGCGCATCCAGAATCGCCAGAACCTGCAGTTGCACGGTCACATCCAGTGCGCTGGTGGGTTCGTCTGCAATCAGCAGCTCGGGGTTGGCAATCAGCATCATCGCAATCATGGCGCGCTGCCCCATGCCGCCGGAAACCTCGTGCGGATAAAGCTTGTAAACGCGCTGTGGATCATCAATCTGCACGGCTTCCAGCGCTGCAATGGCTTTGGCGCGCGCTTCTTTCGCGGAAATACGGGTGTGGGCCAGCAGTGTCTCGACCACCTGATCGCCAATGGTCATTACCGGATTCAGTGAAAACTTGGGGTCCTGCAGCACCATGGCAATACGCCCGCCGCGCAGCTCGCGCCGCTGTCTGGGTGAACAGCGCAGCAGGTCCGTTCCGTGGAACTCCAGCCGTTTGGCCGTCACCAGCCCCTCGGGGGCCGTCAGGCCCAAAATGGCACGACCCGTCTGCGACTTGCCTGAGCCCGATTCACCCACGATGCCCAACCGCTCACGCCCCAGCGTGAACGACACGCCGCGCACGGCTTCAAACCGGCCCCCATCACGATTGGGGAACGAGACCCGCAGGTCGTCGACCACCAGCACCGGATCAGCAGCACTCCGGCTCGTCATTTGACGCCCTTCGGGTCCAGCGCGTCACGCAGGCCATCGCCCAACAGGTTGAACGCCAGGCTCACCAGAAATATGGCCGCACCCGGCGCGGCAGCTACCCACCATTGGTCCAGCACATAGAGACGGCCATTGGCAATCAATGCACCCCACTCCGGCATGGGAGGCTGGGCACCCAGACCCAGAAAACCCAGCCCGGCGGCCGTCAGAATGATGCCCGCCATATCAAGGGTCACCCGCACGATGACCGACGACACACAGAGCGGCATGATGTGGCGCAACACGATGCGCCAGGGCGATGCACCGATCAGCTGCACGGCGGCAATGTAGTCCGCCTGGCGAATGGTAAGTGTCTCGGCGCGGGCGATACGGGCATAAGGCGGCCATGAGGTGATGGCAATGGCGATGACCGCGTTTTCAATGCCTGGCCCCAAGGCGGCCACAAAGGCCAGCGCCAGGATGAGGCGCGGAAACGCCAGAAAGATGTCGGTGATTCGCATCAGGGCAGCATCCAGCCAGCCCCCGGCGTATCCAGCTACCGTGCCCACGACCAGTCCGATGGGTGCAGCCAGAATCGCCACCAGAACCACCACGTACAGCGTGATGCGGGAACCGTGGATGACGCGCGAAAAGATATCACGCCCCTGGTCATCCGTGCCGAACCAGTGCGCCGAAGATGGTGGCAACAAACGCGTGGTGCGCAAATCGCCAATGTAAGGTGAATAAGGCGCCAGCACGTCAGCCAGGATGGCGATCAGCACCAGTGCAATCACAATCGCCAACCCCAGCATGGCAAGCCGGTTGCGGGAAAAGGTGCGCCAGCCGCCATAGGCACGACCCAAAGCGGCCTGACGGCGCGACTGCGGCCGATCAGACATCAGCCAGTTGTGCAGGCTCTCTTTGGGAGCGATGTCGGCGGCGCTGTTCATCGTTGTTTGGTCCGTGGATCCAGCAACCGGTACAGCAAATCTGACAGAAGGTTCAAGCCAATAAAGACTGAACCCACGATGATGGTGCCACCCAGAACCGCGTTCATGTCAGCGTTTTGCAGCGAGTTGGTGATGTACAGCCCGAGCCCTGGCCAGGCAAAGACGGTTTCGGTCAGAACAGAGCCCTCCAGCAGGCCCGCATACGAGAGTGCCACCACCGTTACCAGCGGAACCATCGCATTGCGCAGTGCATGGCGCCAGATGATGCGGGTTTCGGACAGGCCTTTGGCACGCGCCGCGATCACATACTCCTGCGCCAGTTCGTTGAGCATGAAAGAACGGGTCATCCGGCTGATGTAGGCCAGCGAAAAGTAGCCCAGCAGCGACGCCGGCAGGATCAGGTGCGAGAGAACGTTGCCAAACGCATCCCACTGCCCTGCACGGGCTGCATCCAGCAGCAGAAAGCCCGTCACAGTGGTGAGTGTGTATTCATAAGTGACGTCGATGCGACCCGGCCCGGACACCCAGCCCAACCTGGCGTAAAACAGAACCAACCCCATCAGCCCCAGCCAGAAGATGGGCACGGAGTAACCAATCAAACCCATCACCCGAACCACCTGATCCACCAGACCACCGCGGCGCACGGCGGCCCACACGCCAAGCGGCACACCGATACCGGCGCCAATGATGATGCCGAGTGTGGCGAGCTCGATGGTTGCCGGAAAAGTTCGCCGGATGTCCTGCATGACCGGGTTGGACGTCAACACCGAGGTGCCAAAATCTCCCTGCAAAACCTTGCTGAGATAGATGTAGAACTGCTCCCACAGCGGTTTGTTCAAACCCAGTTCTTCCCGTACACGCGCAATGACATGCTCGGGCGCACGATCACCGACGATGGCAAGCACCGGGTCAATCGGGATCACACGCCCGATGAAGAAAGTTACGGCAAGCAGCCCCAGATAGGTCAACAGAATGACCAGCAGAAAGCTGCCCACCGATTTGAACACCCGTTGCACACGCACGCCGCCGCTGGGGCGCGACTGCGTCTGGATGGCTCTGCTCAAACCAGATCTACCGCCGTGGGTTTACTTCGAAACCTTGAACATGTAGGTTGAGTCGGACGTTGGCCCGATCTTCAAGCCCTGCACGTCGCTGCGCATGGCGGCCACTTCGATCTGCTGAAACAGCATCACGAAGGGGCTGTTCTTGCGAAAGTCCGCCTGCATGTCTTCGTACATGGCTTTGCGTTTGGACGCATCGCGCTCCAGTACGGCAGCGTCCGCCTTTTTGGTCAACTCGGGGATGTCCCAGGAATTGCGCCAGGCCAGTGGTTTGGATTTGGCATCGTCAGCATTGTTCGGGTTGCGTGCAAAGGTATCTGCATTGGTGTGCGGATCCCAGTAGTCGGCACCCCACTGGCCAATATAGATGTCATGGGTGCGGGCGCGGTATTTGGTCAGCGTCTGCTTGCCGTCACCGGGAATGATTTCGATGTCAATACCGGCACGTTTGGCGGTCTGCTGGAATGCCTCTGAAATGCCTTGCACAGGCTGGGTTGTCCGCATGTCCATCGTCACCTTGAAGCCATTGGGCAATCCGGCCTTGGCCAGCAGTGCCTTGGCCTTGTCCACGTCCAGTTTGTAGGGGTTGACCGTACTGGCACCCAGCAACCCGACGGGCAGGAAGTTCTGATGGATCACGCCAATGTTCTTGATCAGCGTGTCGCCAATCGCGCCGTAGTCCACCAGCCATTTAAAGGCTTCGCGCACCTCGGGCTTGGCCAGGTTGGGATTCTTCTGGTTCAGGCTGAAGTAGTAAACCGTACCCTTTGGCGTAGCGGTGGTCTTGATATCCTTGTTGGAAGCCAAAGCGGCCAGATCCTGTGGAGACAGGTTGCGGGCAATGTCGGCATCACCTTTTTCAAGCAGCAAACGCTGGGTTGCAGCCTCTTTCACATGCCGGTAGATGACGCGAACGAGTTTTGATTTTTCACCGTAATAGTTGTCATTGCGCTCCAGCGCGACGATTTCGTTGGCACGCCACTCGCGGACCTTCATGGGGCCAGACCCCGCGTAGTTGGTTTTCAGCCAGCCATAACCCATGTCGCCAGCCGTCTCCTTGGACATCACGAGTTTTTTGTCAATGATGGCTGCCACGTTGGCCGTCAAACAGTTGTACACGAAGGTTGGCGCGTAGGATTTGTCGGTCTCCATCGTCAGCGTCAGCGGCCCGGTTTGTTTGATTTTGTCCTTGACGTTATCTTTGGTAAAGCCAAACTGTGTCAGGATGAAGGCGGGCGTCTTGTCAAGAATCACGGCGCGCTGCAGGGAGAACACGACGTCTTCAGCACTCATGGGATTGCCAGATGCGAACTTCAACCCGGGCTTCAATTCAAAACTGTAAGTCTTTCCGTCAGCTGATACCGACCATGATTTGGCGATGTCTGCCACCAGCTTGGACGGGTCGTTAACGTCGTAACGCATCAGCCTGTCGTAGGAATTTCCCATGATCTCGCCAGCCGAAATCTCAAACGACTCGCCGGGATCCATCGTGATGATGTCGTCAATAGCCCAGGCCACCACCAAGGTATCTTTTGGGGTGGCTGCCAGCGCGGAAGTCATTCCCCCCAGGCTCAACATGATGGCCGAGGCGGTCGCTACGCCGAGCATGCGACGCGTGAATGGCGGTGTGGAAATTTTCATGAGGCTATCCTTCTGATGCGACCCTTCTCGGGCCGGAATTATTGTGAAGCAATCACCAAGCAAGTTTCATGCACACTTCGGTTTGATGTGTTGCGCTGAACACTTTAGCCCCGAAAACCCGATCGGCGCTACAGGGTTACACCTAGCTTGTGGCTGCCAGCATGGGATTGAGTGCACCCAGGGCGGCACTGGAAATCAAAGGATAGGCGTCTCGCTCGGGTAGCGCGTAATGCCACCATTCGTGCGGAATATGCTTGAAACCAGCACTTTCCATGATGTGCAGCAACAGCATCCGGTTGGTCTGAGCCTGGGGCGACACCCGATCGCAGAAATGGTGAGACAGCGAAGTCATGTCATCAAAGGCCGTACCCATGTCGAGTTCGCGGCCCGCTTCGTCCGCGAGCGTCAAGTCAACTGCCGTGCCACGGGTATGGTTGGAACCGATGCGCGGGTCAGCCACATACGCCTTGTCAGGTGCAGTTTCCCACAACAGCACTTGTGCCTCATGGGGCCGAAAAGCATCGAATATCTTGAGTCGGCAACCCGCTTTGGCTGCATGCTGAACGGCGAGGCGCAAACAGGCGTCTGCATCACGGTGAATCAGGCAAATGGGGCGCTCGTAGATGACACGACCCGCCACGTTGTGGGGAGTGGCATAGGTGAGATCGAGCAGGACGTCGTGCGTATGGTTCGTAACGGGAACCAGAGGATGGGATCGAAATTTGGCGTCGGTAGCATCACGACAAGGAACACTGGTGCTTTTCTCGCCGGGGATGATCGCCCCGGCACCGACATGGCTCCCACTGTACTGCTGATACATAGTTGTCTGCTTCTAAAAGATGTGAAAAAAGTCCCGTTTTCCCGGACTACTGTTTACGTTTTCTGGCGTTGTGCCCGTCGTTGCCGGAGCACTGTAACCGACTCGCCGCCCTCTCCCCAGTTGTCGGGATCCACTTCATCAATGATCACCACCACACTGCCGGGTCGTTTATCCAGCACGGTTTGCATGAGTTCGGTGACACCCGCAATCAGGGCGGCTTTTTGCTCGCGGGTAGTGGGTTGGTCGCGCCGGGTCAGGCGGATATTCACCAGTGGCATGGGTTCTCCTGATTCATCACAAAAGGGAATAAATAGGGCCAACGACGGGCCTGCGTTCACCAAATTATCGCCATACGCCCTGCGGCGGTGCGCAGAGAGCCACAGACGGTGCAAATAACCATGACGACAGGCATTTCTTTTACGGCCGGACTTGCACGCTTCTTGCTGAGCAGTATGCTTCAAACTGCTATCTGGAGCGACGTCATGAAAACTGCCTGGATAAACACCCTCACCTGGGTTGCCATCGTTCTGCTGGCGCTGGCTCTTGCCTTCATCGGACCCAAGGAGTCCAGTGTGATGGGCAAACTGCCGCAATTCATGATCCATTCGACACCTGACGCTCACACCGGGTGGATGGCCCCTGCATTTTCTGCCGACCGGACGCTGGCATTGGTCACCTTCAGCAAAAAACACCGGCCAGAGGCCGAAAGCTGGATCAGGGGGCTGCAGCTTCAAAATGATTCATCCATTTCATGGGTGCGAATGCCTGTCCTGAAAGACCCTGGCGATGCTGCGATTCGCGATGCCATGGAAGTCCGGGTCCGGTCACATTACCCTGCCGGACAGGGCAGCGGTAACCTGCTGCCGATATTCGCTGACCGCAATGTGTTTGTTCAATCTGCCGGCCTGAACGATATGGAACATGCCTATGTTCTGGTGCTTGGCCGTCAGGGAGAAGTACTGGCCCGTGTTGCTGGCCAGTTTGATGAAGCCAAGGCTGAAGCCCTGCGTGAAACTTTGACGATGCAGGGGCTGTAAGAACGTCGCTGCTGGAGGCGATGCACACCGTCACCACAGCGCGGTCAGTTTCCCATCAACCAGCCGATAGCCGCGTTGCGCCATGGCGCGGGCTTCGGCTTCGTCGTGTGTAACCAGCAGCGCAGGAACACCTGCAGCCTTGATGCGGTGGGAGAATTCCTCACGCAGGCTGTTGCGCAGTTCGGTATCCAGCGCAGAAAAAGGCTCGTCCAGCAGCAGCAATCGAGGCTGGGTAATGAGGGCCCGGGCCAGCGCCACCCGTTGCTGCTCGCCACCGGAGAGCTTCCAGACCTTCTGCCTGGCGTGGGCAACCAGTCCGAACAGACCCAGCATGTCCAGCGCACGCTGGCGTGCCTCACGGCGGTTTACCCGTTGTTCCACCAGCCCAAAGGCAACGTTATCCTGTACGTCCAGATGCGGGAACAGCGCAAAGTCCTGGAACATCAATGCGAATCCGCGCCGTTCAGGCGGCTGGCCCGTCATGTCAGCGCCCGCAAACCAGACACTGCCGGCATCCAGGGGCTCCAGCCCTGCCACCATCTTGAGCAGCGTGCTTTTGCCGGTGCCAGACGGCCCCAGAATTGCCACCGTCTCACCGGGTTGGACCGTCAGACTCAGGTTGTCGGCCAGTACCCAGTCACCTCCAGCCGGGTCATGAAAAGTCTTGTCTATGGATTTGAGTTCAAGCATGGCGAGTGTCCATGGTGTCGTGCTGTCGCGCCAGTTTGCCGACGGCATACCGGCCGAATCGGGGAAACGGGTTTTCGATGATCAGGAAGGCTGCCAATGCCAGCACCATCAGCAAGCAGGCAAGTACCAGTGCGGCATCCAGATTGGCTGCACCGGGGCGCCCCAACCGCTGGTAGATGAGGGTCGTCAAGGTCGTCCACTCGGGGCGTGACAAAAACAGGGACACCGCAAACTCACCCAGCGCCGTCGCTGCCGCAAAGGCCATGCCCCTGCGCAGCGCCGGCATCACCAGCGGCAGGGTCATGCGCCAGAACACACGCCAGGGCGTAGCGCCCAGAGTGCTTGCGGCCTGCTCCAGGTTGGCTGGCAGACTATCCAGTGCGGAGCCCAGCGATTTGGCCACAAAGGGATAGGCCAGCAACGCGTAGGCGGCGATCAACAGCGTCATGCTGGCCGTCCAGCGCGGGTACAGCAGCAGCAACCCAAAGGCCACCGTCACCGGGGACGCTACAAAAGGCAAAAATGCGCTGGCACGAACCCACACTGAATACCGCGCAGCCATCGCATGCGTCAGGCCCAGCACTGTCGCCAGAACCAGGGCACTGACCGTGAAACGCAAGGTATTCCACAAGGCGCGCAGTGTTTCATCATCCGTCAGCACGGACCATGCTTCGCTGCCCACTGCCATCACCCGAAGCAGCACTGCCAGCAGAGGCGCTGCGCAGACCAGAAACAAAACGGTCAGCGCCATGACAAGCACGGCCCACTGAAAAGCGCCTGCAGGTCGCTTGCGTGCAATGGCATCAGCCCTTGCCGGCGTGGCAAGGTGTTTCTCAATGACTGCGTACGCCAGCGCCACCCCGCCTGTCAGCAGCATCACGCACATCGCCAGAGCCCCTGCTTCTGCCAGCTTCAACTCGTGGGCGACCAGCGTGTAGATTTCCACCTCGACGGTGGCAAATTGCTGCCCACCGAGAATCAGGGCCAGACCAAAGCCGGCAAAGCAGTAGAGGAAGACCAGACACAACGCAGACGCCAGCCACGGTGCAATCGCCGGCCACTCCACCCGCCAGAATGCCCGCCAGGGGGTGGCACCCAGTGTGCGCGCCGCCGCCACGCGCGAAGCGCTGACCTGTTCCAGCGCGTCTACACCGGCGCGAACCACCACACACAGATTGAAGAAAAGATTGCCATAGAGCAGGAGCCATGGCGTGTCCTGCAAATGGAAACCCAGCCAGCTGCTGATCAAGCCGCGAGGTCCCCACAACGCGAGCACACCGATTGCGGCAACCAGCGTCGGCACCACAAAGGGCAGCATCAGAAGCCGCAGCACCACATCACGTCCTGCAAACTCGAACCGGGCCAGAGCCCATGCAACCGGCAAACCCAACACCAGCGCCGCCAGGCATGTAAGCGCCGCCTGCAGAAACGACCACACCATGCGCCAGCGCAAATAGTCGTCTTGCCATAGCGCAGCAACGGTCCCCCGCAGGGCACCGCCCCCGCCTTCAAAGAGCAAACGAACCACCGGCGCAACCAGCATCACAGCCAGGAACACGGCCGGCAGCAGCGCCAGAGAGAAGCTGCGCCCCAATTGGCCTTGACTAGCGGGCTTCATCATTCACACATCAAAACACGGGCCGCCAGCAGCGAGTGGCGTTACTTCAAGACAACGCGTGTCCAGCGGTTGACCCAATCGGCTCCCTTTTCGGCAATGGCTTCGGAGCTCGGGTTGTCGAAGCTGGCGGGTTCTGATGCGTGGCGCATCACCTCGGGGCGCGCGACACCGGGCTCGGCAGGAAACATCCACATCGTGGTTTGCAGCGCTTCCTGCGCCGCCGGCGAACGCATGAACTCGATGAATTTGACAGCTGCTTCACGCTGCCCACCACCCTTGACCAGTGCCACGCCCTCCACCTGACGGAATACGCCACCCTTCAGGAACAGGTTGCCCGTGGGCGGCTCGGTGATTTTTTCCTTGCTGTAAAACACCTCGGCTGCCGGGCTGGTGGCGTAACTCACCACCAGAGGGCGTGTGCCGCCGTTGCGGCTGAATTCGGTGTAATACGCTTCGGTCCAGCCCTTGACGACCTTCACGCCGTTGGCGCGCATGCGCGCCCACCAGTCGAACGCTGCCGTTTCACCCATGCCCGCAACTGTGGCCAGCAGGAAAGCCTGGCCCGGGCTGGAAGTAGCCGGGTTTTGCACGACCAGCAGATCGCGATACCGCGGCAGCGTGAGCTCCTCCAGCGTCTTGGGCAATGCCAGGCCCGACTTGGCGAACGCAGCACGGTCGTAATTCAGCGTGACAAAACCGTAGTCCACCGATACCACGCCGGTTGCCAGCGTAGCGCCGGCAACAGCGCGCTGTTGGGCTGCACCAGCGTACGGTTCAATCACACCTGCAGCCTGTGCCCTGGTAATGAGCGCGTTGTCCAGACCAAATACGACATCCGCAATCGGCTGCGCTTTGGTCAGGATGAGCTTGTTCAGCATTTCGCCTGCGTCACCCGCCTTGATAACACTCAGCTTGACGCCTGCCTGCGCCTCGAACTGCGCCAGTAGGGGCTTGGGCAGTGAAAACGAGCTGTGGGTAATCACCCGCAGCTCCTGCGCCGTGGCCGGTGCAGAGAATGAGAAGAGAGGCAGGGCCAGGGCAGCCGCCGCCAAAAAAGAAAAGGCCCGCTTCATCATCATGTAAATCCTTTCATTGAACCAAATGGGGAACGAATGAAAAGACTCACCACGATGTGCAGCAGACCCTTTTTCATCACGCTCCCTACGCTGGTATTACCCAGATCAGGTGAGAGGGGTATTTCTCAGTCTGCCTTTCGGCAAACACCCCCGGTGACGCTTTTCAGTTTAACTCAAACCATAAACCCGAGGTCCGTGGGGTAATCCGGACGAGATGCTTTCACGCCGAAGCGTGACAGGTTGGGCAGGATGCGGGCGAGCTCCGCATCTCCCACGCCGAACCATTTCGCCAGCGTGGCCGCGTATTGGTCTACCGAAGTGCTGGGCAACAAGCGGCCCTGACCGACGTGCCACTGGTCTTCCGGTGCGCCCGTGTTGCCAATACTGACGGGCGGCGCCGATCCGTAATACGCCCGCCCTTTCACGGCACCACCGACCATGAAGCTGTGGCTGCCCCAGCCATGATCGGACCCATCCCCATTGGAGGTGAGCGTGCGGCCAAAGTCAGAGGCCGTGAAAGCGGTGACCTTGTCGCTGACACCCAGCTCAACCGTGGACTCATAAAACGCGGACATGGCTTCGCTCACCTTGCCCAGCAACGCCGCCTGCTGGGTGACCAGGTTGTCATGCAGGTCGAACCCGCCCAGCGACACAAAAAATACCTGCCGCTTTGCCCCGAGGCTGGAGCGCCCGGCGATCAACCGGGCGACCATCTTGAGCTGGTCCGCGAGCGGATTCTCCGCAGGGAATGCGGTGTTCAGGGGGCGTCCGCCCGGCGCAGGCGCGGTGGGTGCAACGGCTGCGGAGATGTGGGTTTCAGCCGCAATGGCCCGCGTGGTGACACGGGTGTATTCGTTTTCCAGCATGTGCCCGCGCGACTGCCGGATGAGCGTATCCACGACGCCGCGAACCTCGCGCGAACCATACACGCCGGGGTCCGCCACAGCGCGGATTTTCACGGCACCACCGGAGCTGACCTGATATTGAAGCGCTGAGTCGCCCGACAAAAACACCGCGTTGCCGGTAACCGAAATACAGGTGAACAGCGAATTGGCGTTTCCCGACATGGCCAGATCGCCCAGATGCCCACCCCAACCCGCCGTGGAGCCCTCCGGCGAAGACGATTGCCAGATGGATTGCTGGTCGTTGTGCGAAAACAGCTTGGGCGGCAAAGGATAGGTCTTGCGATCTGCACCGTTGTACTGTGCTCGCGTCAACGGCACCACCAACGGACCCACATTGAACTGCACCGCAGCCTTGCCCGAGTTGAAGAGTTGCGCCATGCCAGTCATGGCGGGATGCAGCGCATATTGACGCCCGCCACCCAGCGCCACCGTGGGTTTGAGCAAGGTGGCGGCCAGATCAGCTTTGGCCAATGCAATACCGCCCGCTGTCTGGTCAGCGCCGCCACCCCGCACCGTGCTGTAGCGGTTGTAACTGTCATCATCAAACGTGACGACCGTGTTGGCGTAATCACTGCCGCCATAAAGAAAGACGCACACCAGCGCCTTGTAGTCCACCGCATCAAATGCCGCCGCCTCCCCGAGTGCCGCCAGATTGAGCGCCATGGGCAGGGCAGTGCCGGTCATGGCCAGCTGACCCGTACGCCGCAGGAACGCGCGACGGCTGTGCAAATCAGGATTCAATAAATACATGCTGACCTCTTATTTCTGGACCAGATACTCAGGCGCCGCCATCACCATGAAAATGGCAGCGGCAACCCGATTGAGCTTGACCGCCTCACTGCTGGTGGTGGACACCCGCGTGGCATTTAAACCATTGACCATCAGCGTCTGAGTGGCCGCAGACAGCTGACCCGCGCACAACAGACGGTTCAACCGTTTTACCAGCTCCGGAGCGTCCGTGACGATAGCCAGCTCGTCTTTATAGGTGGCCGATATATCCAGCACACCCTTGGCATTTCTGACGTTATTGGGCAGGTTGGGCGTGTTCACAAAGATGCCGTTGCGAATGACGTTTTGCATGTAGTTCAGATAGCCGCTGACACTGCTTTCGGTGACGATCTGGAACTCGGGCGCCAGCGACCCGCTAGTAGCCATCATCGTGGCGGGCGGCACATAGCCGGGCCGGAAAAAATTGAATACCGAGGGTGACCGCAAAGGGCTTTGACCCAGTTGCGTAGCCGGGTTGGTCAGATCGCCCAGCTTCCAGCTGCCTTCGGTTGACTGGATGCCAAAAGTACGGCCCCATTGAATGAAACGCAGCATGGGTTCGCGCAGTCGACCAAACTTGGGATCGGCAAGACCGTTACGCGAACGGGCTTCGTCATCCAGCAGGATGGCTTCCCAAACCGCCTGCAGGTTTCCGCGCACGCCGTTGCCGTCGTCGTTGAAAGCGGCGGCAACCCGCGCCACATACGCCGGACTGGGGTTGCTGGTGACCAGCCGCTGGATCATCTGCTTGCCGAAGAACGGGCCTACGTTCGGGTGAGCAAACAGTGCATCCAGTGCAATTTTCAAAGCCTTGTCTCCTGGCGTATTCGCTGGAATGCGGGTGCCCAGAAACACGGCCTCCCGCGTGGAGTGGCGGGACGATGAAAGCGCCATGCGCATGCGTGTAAACGCCGTGCTCCCGACCTTGCGCTGTTGCACCGGCTCAACGGTGACCACGTTGCGGCTCTGGTCAAAGTCATACCCCGTGAAGACTCTGGCCAGATTGGTAACGTCGCTTTGAGAATAGGTTTCCATGCGCTGGCCTGCGACGTCCCGCTTTTCGGAGCCATCGGGATTCAGCTGGTACAAACCGATGGTGAAGAGCTGCAGCACCTCGCGGGCATAGTTTTCGTCCGGTACACGGCCAGTCGCCGGATTTTCCTTTTGATTGCCCTTGGTGTTGAGATAAAAACCCATCGCCGGGTTGAGCGTGACGTCTTCCAGCAATGTGCGGAAATTTCCAAACGCGTTGGCCGATAGCTGATCCCAATAATGCGCGAGGCCATGGCTGCGCCAGCCAAAGTCCAGCCCCGTCAGCGACACCACAAAAAACTCGGACAGCGCCAGCGCACATCGCTTGCGCACGGCGTCCGGCGACGTCATCAACTGGTGCCAGATCATGTGGTCACCGGGGTACGAGTTGTCGTAATAACGCGTGTCGTTATGAATGGCGTCGTAACCGCGGCGGTTCAGCCAATCCCAGCCGGTCTCGCTGGAAGGTACCGCGAATTGCTCGGTCAGCCACCGGGCACAGCCCACCGAGCGCACGCGGGCGATTTCTGCATCAGACGCCGAAAACTGTCCCTGCAGCAAAAAACGCGCGGCCTCCTCATCCGTTTTGGCTTCGATGTAGGGTCGCTGCGGGCGAACGGGCACCACACTGCAGGCCGCCAGCGCAGACGCCAGGGCCGTTGCGCCGAGCTTCAACGCGTTGATGTCCAGGGGCTCTTCAACCAGGGGGGCGTTCGTTTCCATGCGCCCAATATACTGGTTTGTGCTTTCGCTTCTCAAAACCTTCTCCTGGCAAGAACTGCTGCACCACCCGTGGCGCAATGCGGCTGCGGTGCTGGCCGTGATGCTGGGCGTGGCGCTGGCGTTTTCGGTGCACCTGATCAACGCGTCAGCCCTGTCCGAGTTTTCGCAGGCGGTGCGCTCTGTGAACGGGCAGCCCGATCTGGAGCTGCGCGCCACGCAGGGCAGCTTTGACGAGGCTGTTTTTGCACAGGTCGCGTCGCACCCGCAGGTCGCGGTGGCATCCCCTGTTCTGGAAATCAGCACTTATGCCATCTCGCCAGAAGGTCAGCGCAAGCCGATTCGCGTGGTGGGTGTGGACGCGCTGGAGGTGGCCCGCGTGGCGCCTGCGCTGATGCCCATTCCAGACGACACAAATGACCGCTTTGCCCTGTTTGCGCCGAACAGCGTGTTTTTTAACAGCGCCGCCGCGCAGTTGCTCAAACCCGCCGGGGCCGATCGCCCGGTCACCCTGCAACTGCAAAGTGGCCTGACGATGCGCGAGGTGCGTGTGGCGGGCAAGGTGAGTGCGGGCGGCGGCGCACTGGCCGTGATGGACATTGGCGCGGCGCAGGAGCTGTTTGGCAAGCTGGGCCAGCTCTCCCGCATCGATCTGCGCCTGCAGGCCGGCGTTGACCGGGGCAGCTTCGTGCGGTCCCTGCAGTCCGCGCCTTACTGGCCCGCCAACATCGCTTTGGCCGAGCCGGGTGACGCTGCCGCCCGGGTCAACAATCTGTCGCGCGCCTACCGGGTGAACCTGACCGTGCTGGCACTGGTGGCGCTGTTCACGGGGGCGTTTCTGGTGTTCTCCGTGCTGGCGCTCAGTGTGGCCAAACGCGCGCAGCAGTTTGCGTTGCTCGGTGTGCTGGGACTTACCGGGCGCGAGCGCCTGCGGCTGGTGCTGGTGGAGTCACTGGTGCTGGGCCTGATCGGCAGCATCGCTGGCGTGGGTCTGGGCACGGCGCTGGCCGCAGTGGCACTGAAGGTGCTCGGTGGCGACCTGGGCGGCGGCTATTTTGCCGGCGTCGCGCCAACGCTGCAGTTCGACACGGGCGCCGCGTTTCTCTACGGCGCGCTGGGCGTCGCCGCGGCGGGTGTGGGTGGCTGGTGGCCTGCACGGGCTGCGCAGCAACTGCCACCGGCGCAAACACTCAAAGGACTGGGCGCCGCCACATCAGGCAACCGAAAACCCTGGCTTGGTATGGTTTTGATAGCTGCTGGCGCCATGTTGGCGTGGGTTCCACCGATTTTTGGCCTTCCACTGGCAGCTTATTTTTCTGTTGCACTGCTGTTGGTGGGCGGCATCACCACCCTGCCCGTCCTGATCGCCTTGCTGTACGACCGGCTCGCCCCCGCGCTGAATAAACGGCTGCTGCCCATGCTGGCCATCGAGCGGGCGCGTCGCGTGCGCGCAAGCGCTGCCGTGGCGGTGAGCGGTGTGGTGGCCTCGCTCAGCCTGGCCGTGGCGCTCACGGTGATGGTGGCCAGCTTTCGCGAGTCGGTGACGCAATGGCTGGACGTGGTGCTGCCCGCAGAACTCTTTGTACGCACCGCCAGCTCCACCAGCGCGGGCGACACCGTCTTTTTCTCGCCGGAGTTTGTGCAGGCTGTGGCGCAGGTGCAAGGGGTGCAGCGCGTCAGCAGCCAGCGCACCCAGGCCCTGCTGCTGGACGCCGCCAAACCCGCCGTGGCGCTGATCGCAAGGCGCATCGACGACCCGGCGAAAAACCTGCCACTGGTGACGAACCCGTTGCCCGTTCCACCGGGCTACATCGGCATCTACGTGAGCGAAGCCATGGTCGATCTGTTTGGCGCAGCGCCCGGCAAGGTGTTTGAGCCGCTGTCAAAGGCCTTGAATGCCCAAAATGACCTATCAAATACGGCTTCAGCCCCCGTCCAATATACGCGAGTAGCTACTTTTTTTGTAGCAGGTGTGTGGCGGGACTATGCACGTCAGTCTGGCGCCATCACCATCGACCAGCGAGATTTCGAGCGGCTGACCGGCGACCGCCGCGCCAACGACCTTGCGCTGTGGCTGACCGATCACGCCGACACCGTTCAGGTGCAGCAAGCCATTCGCGCACTGGCTTCCCGACAAGGCAACGAACCTGTCGCAGACCCCGCTGCAGACCCCGCAGGCACACCGGGCCGCGGCGACCTGATCGAGTTCGCCTCGGCCAGCGAAATCCGCGCCACATCCCTCAAAATTTTTGATCGCAGCTTCGCCGTGACCTATTGGTTGCAGGCCGTGGCGATTGGCATCGGCCTGTTTGGCATCGCCGCCAGTTTCAGCGCGCAGGTGCTGGCCCGGCGCAAGGAGTTTGGCTTGCTGGCGCATCTGGGTTTGACGCGCTGGCAGGTGCTGGCCGTGGTGGCGGGTGAAGGCCTGGCGTGGACGGTCATCGGCTCCATCGCCGGGCTGGCGCTGGGCTTGTGCGTCAGCCTGGTGCTGGTCAACGTGGTGAACCCGCAGAGTTTTCACTGGACGATGGACCTGCTGATTCCCTGGGCGCGGCTGGCTTTGCTGTGTGGTGCGGTGGTGCTGGCCGGCACGGTGACCGCCTGGCTGGCCGGGCGCGCTGCAGCGGGGCGGGATGCGGTGCTTGCGGTGAAGGAAGATTGGTAGGGTTTTGGTGCTTTCTTTTGGATGTCAGTAAAGCGCGTTCAAGCCACTGATGGTTCCACGCAAGCTGGGCCAACTCTTACGACAGAGACGTTGACCACATTGCTTCGCGCTGAATCAGAAGGCGACTCCCGACCAAAAGCAGCCAATCACTTTTCTAGAATATGGATGCACAGCGGCAAAGTCAAAACTGAGTTGTCACAGAAGTGAGCGCCGATTACGAATGATTTATCTTTTTTTTCCTTTCGACTTCTGGCCATTGGCGTACATCGTGATGTGTGTATCAAGATGCCGGGAGAACATCTCACCTGCCGCATCAAATTTTTGAGGACTACGAATTTTGGAAATTGCTTGCACAATGGCACTGGCAGTGACTTTTAAGATGACCGCGTCCTTGTTGTAGAACTCCCTGAATGCGCCCATCTCGGCCTCCTTGGAAAGTTCTTTCATTTTGTCCCTGCAAACAATGATGGCGAATTTTCCGTATTCCTTGCCTAGATAGGAATGAGCCTGTCGATATTCATCGACACCGAGCTTCTCAAAATTCTTTACCTCAAACACCACCATGCGAGTGCCGTAGTCATCCCGGATACGCTTCCAAAAACCTTTAATGGCCTCATTGGTAGCCACAATGTCGCGACGTGCCGAAGCATTTCCGTTCGCTTTCAATGTGACATTACTTAGTTCACCTGCAAAAATTAGCTCGATGCTGCGTTTACACCAGTCTTCGAACTCAGCCGCCCCTACTGGTCCCATTTCTATAGCGGAGATTTCGGACATCAAACGACCTAGTTTCTGCTCCCGCAATTCCTTCGTTTGAGACGAAACCACAATCTCATACTCATCAAATATGTCTTCTGCGGTGCCTGGCTCCATTGCTTCCGACTGCACATTCAGTGCATTCCAGTAACAAGGGTGAATTAGCAGTACTGCCGTTTCGCCAAAAAGCTGACTGGGTCGTTTTCCATCGTGGGAGAACACAAAACTCCCGTTAGAGGAATCTAAGACGCCAAAAAAACCAATCCCATATAACGCCTTAATGATTTCATCAGGCGTTCCCAGCACTTTCAAATGCTGGACTGTCTGCGCCTCCAATCCATCGCTCGCAGCGAACTGAGCAACGATTTCTCTTGCTTGAATTAAGCTGACTCGGGGTCTGTTGCGAAAAAGCCTTTGTCAGTTCACGGAGACCAGGAAAGACGGATGAGTATTCCTTAGTCAAATCGTCGTATCTGACACCTGAAATGAAACGAGAAGCGGCTTCGATGTCCTCCAGAATCAGTACTTGACGGTCCTGTTTTTGGGCCAAATTGAACGCGGTGTTCAGGAGAGCAATAACGTCTCTAGGTCTATAGAGGGTTATCTGCAGGCAGCGCTTAAAGCCTTCACGGCCGTGAAGCTCTTGGGCGGTGACACTATTCCACAACTTCGTGTCACTCTCCAGCTTTTTGACGTCAACACCTCTTGTACTAAGCGCCTGACGAATTCGTTTACAAGCCAGATAAAAAAGCTCCTGCGGGTCCCAATGCAGGCGCAAATAGCCGCCCTCGATGTTTCTGGAAAAATCCTCGTCTTGTTCCTGAATCGCGCGAAAAATATTGTCGCGCAAGAAAATAATTGTTTGAACGTTGTCTGCGGCGACCCTTATCTCGTCGGTACCGTAGATGATGCCGTCAATAATTCCAACGCCCAGTGTGTCAGACTCGTATCCTTCGTCCAAGCGGTCAATGAGCACAACTACGCCACGGCCAGCCTTAGCCAGGATGTCGCACATTTGATTGTTCAGGGCGGTCAACTCCAATCTGCTCGCGAGCTCCGATACGTTCTCCTCTTGCGACTCTGAGTTGTTATATTTTGCAATCAGGATTTTCTTTAACCGTATCAGAGGGGAGGTTCCACTTTTCTCCCACGGCACCACATGCTTTGAATAGATGGAGCTCCCAGTTACAAGCTGCTGCGTTTTATAGTGAGCACTCAACGCGGAGAGAATCTCCATGATTAATGCATAACGCCAACCAATTTTTACGGCGCTTCGAATTCGGTTTAGTTTGTCCCCATATTTGTGCACCGCGCCTCTGAGACCAGTTAAGTCCTCCTCATTCGGCGCGACAACGATGACAATGTGTTTTTTTAGCTGCCATTCTTGCTGGAGCTTGTAAGTGAGAGCGCTCTTGCCTGTTCCCCGTCGCCCGACCACAATAAATCTGTCATTTGCATCTAGAAGACTCTTGTAGTCTTGCCATTCGTGGAATGCCAAGTCCAGCATTGAATGGTCAAATTCAGCCCTTGCGTCTCCAAGTAAGTTCACCTTACTCTGTACTTTTGGTTCTTCTGCCATATCACTCCAGATTCATAGTGCATTGCGCTCTGCGTTAGATGTTATATGAAGTCAATGGGCAACTTACCATCAACTTGAATACGTCATTCGACATACACACCTGCCATTCGATACGGAGTTTCAGAAGTTGACGAAGTTACGGCCGTCCGCTTTGGGCACAATGCGGGCCGTCATGAATGACCGTTGAGGGGTCGACAAAACGCAGGGGTTGAACTTCCAGAAGGCTGCCGTTTGCCAATACCCGTTTTCACCAACAATAGCCACCCGAAGGCGTGGGCCGGACAACAGATATCCGGGCCACAGGCCAAGCCCAAATCTCAACCTTCAAGGCAATTTTCACAATTCAAGTACTACAAATTTGATAGCTGCTAACGCATATTCCACAAGGGCTATAGGCCTAAAAAGTATCTAAAACAAGCCTGTTTTACGCTAAAACAGCACCCCACGCCACAGCCCTCTCAGTTTTCACGCCACAATGTTGCGATGAACGCTGCAACACCGCCCCACTCCACCTGGCTGCATGGCGCCATCGCGCGTATTGAGGCAGATTTCCAGCGCAGTGCAGACACGCACCTCATCCCGCTGAACTTGCCCACTTTTTCCGCCCACGGCATCGACCTGTACCTCAAGGATGAGTCCACGCACCCGACCGGTAGCCTGAAGCACCGGCTGGCACGCTCGCTGTTTTTGTACGCGCTGTGCAATGGCTGGATCACGCAGGGCGCCACGGTTGTCGAAGCATCCAGCGGCTCCACCGCCGTGAGTGAGGCTTACTTCGCCAAGCTGCTGGGCCTGCCCTTTGTGGCCGTGATGCCGCGCAGCACGTCACCCGAAAAGATCACGCAGATCGAGTTTTACGGCGGGCGTTGCCATTTTGTGGACAGCGCAGCTGCCGTGTACGACGAAGCGCGCTCACTGGCAGCCCAGACCGGAGGCCACTACATGGACCAGTTCACCTACGCCGAGCGCGCCACCGACTGGCGCGGCAACAACAACATTGCCGAGAGCATGTTCACGCAGATGGCGCGTGAGCGCCACCCCGTTCCCCGCTGGATTGTGGTGGGTGCCGGCACCGGCGGCACCAGCGCCACGATGGGCCGCTACGTGCGCTACCAGCGCCACGCCACGCAGGTGTGTGTGCCGGACCCGGTGGGGTCGGTATTTGGCCAGTACCACCGCACGGGCGACCTCACGCTGACAGACGTGGGCTCGCGCATCGAAGGCATCGGACGGCCACGTGTGGAGCCCAGCTTCATGCGCACGCTGATTGACCGCATGATGGACGTGCCGAATGTGGATTCGGTTGCGGCCATGCGGGTGCTGTCCAGCCTGCTGGGGCGCCGCGTGGGGCCGTCCACCGGCACCAACTTCATTGGCATGCTGACGCTGGCTTCCGAGATGCGCACGGCCAAACAGCAGGGCTCCATCCTCTCGCTGCTGTGCGACTCGGGCGAACGCTACCTGCCCACTTACCACGATGCCGCCTGGGTCGAGAAATCATTTGGCGACTGCAGCGCGGCTGAGGAACGCATTCGCGCCCTGCTCGCCTGAGTGTGCTGGCGAGCTGAGTTTTGCCCATCATGGTTGATACGCTTCCTTCCCCTTTGCGCCGCGCCCTGCTGCTCGCCGGGCTGGCCGGCTGTTGCGGCACGGGCAGTGCAACGGAATTCAAGGCACGGACGCTGGTGTTTCCGCGTGACTTTGGCAGCCACCCGGACACGCGCACCGAGTGGTGGTACATCACCGGTTATGCCAGCAGCGGCGCAACCGGTACAGCCGGTGCAGCCGGCGGGTGCCCGGCTGTTTGGCTTTCAGATCACGTTCTTCCGCTCCCGGGTGGACGGCACGCAGGACATGAAATCTTCATTTGCGGCCAAACAACTGCTGTTCGCACACGCCGCCATCACCGACGTGCAGGGCAAAAAACTCTGGCATGACCAGCGTATTGGCCGATCTTCTGGCGAACAGGACATCAAGGGCGCTTTAGCCAGTGAAAAGGACACCGCGGTTCATCTGCGTGACTGGTCGCTGGTGCGCAAGGGCGGCGAATACACCACCGTCGTGACCGGCGCCGACTTTCAGCTGAACCTGCAATTCCGCGAAACCCAGCCACTGATACTGCAGGGTGACAAAGGGCTGTCCCGCAAGGGCCCGCAACCCCAACAGGCCAGCTTTTATTACAGCAAGCCACAACTGGCCGTGGCCGGATCGCTCACGGTCAAAGGGCAAACGATGACGGTGGAGCCATCGCGCGGCGCCGCCTGGCTGGACCACGAGTGGAGCAACGAGGTGCTGCCGCCCGGCGCGGTTGGCTGGGACTGGATCGGCATGAACCTGTTTGACGGCAGCGCGCTGACCGCTTTCCGGCTGCGCGACAAGTCCGGCAACACGGTGTGGGACGGTGGATCGTTTCGTCACCCCAAAATGAACCCGCCTGACCGTCCCCATGTGTTCAGCCGCGGTGAAGTCATCTTTCAGGCGTCGCGTGGCTGGAAAAGCCCGTTGACACAAGCCAGCTATCCGGTCGAATGGCTGGTTCGCACGCCGGCGGACTACTACATCGTCAAGGCGCTGGTGGACAACCAGGAACTTGACAGCCGCAGCACGACCGGCGCGGTTTACTGGGAAGGACTGGCCGATTTGTACGACAGCAGTAACCGCCATGTGGGCCGCGGCTACCTGGAGATGACAGGTTACGCCAAACCGCTAAGGATGTGACCCTCATACTGCAAATATGCTATATTTTTTATAGCTACTCACGCATAACTGACAAGGACTAGAGGCCAATTTAATACCTAAAATGGAGCAAAATAGACGTCAAGGCCTCCCTATTCCGGTATTCACCCCCATATGCCTTCGATGACTTCTGAACGCGCCAAATCCCAATCGCCCAAGTCCCTGTCGGGCCTGCTTCCATTTCTCAAACCGTACCGGGGGCGCATTGCGCTGGCGGGGCTGTTTCTGGTGTTGGCGGCGCTAGCCACGCTTGCGTTCCCGCTGGCCCTGCGTAGCCTGATCGATGGCGGGCTGGTCAGCGGCGCGGTGCCGGCCGGGGCGCTCAGTGCCGACAAAGGCACGCAGATGATGGCGCTGAAAGACCATTTTCTGGCGCTGTTTTCAGTAGCCGTGGCGCTGGGCCTGTTTTCTGCCGCGCGCTTTTACATGGTGAGCTGGCTGGGCGAACGCGTCACGTCCGACTTGCGCAATGCGGTGTACGCGCATGTGCTCAAGCAAAGCCCCGAATTTTTTGAGACCACCCAAACCGGCGAAGTGTTGAGCCGCCTGACGGTGGACACGACGCTGGTGCAGACCGTGGTGGGCTCGTCGCTCAGCATGGGCCTGCGCAATGGCGTGATGGGTGTGGGCGCGCTGGCGATGCTGATCTGGACCAACCCCTATGTGATGGTGCAGGTGCTGGGCGTGCTGGTGCTGATTGTGCTGCCCAGCCTGTGGTTTGGCAGACGGGTGCGCAAGCTGTCACGGGCCAGCCAGGACCGAGTGGCCGACTCCAGCGCGATCGCGGCCGAGGTGTTGAACGCCATTCCCGTGGTGCAGAGCTTCACCGCTGAAGAGCGGGAAGCCAGGCGTTTCGATGCGTCTACCGACAACGCGTTCAAGGTGGCCGTGCGGCGCTCCAAAGCCCGCTCTGTTCTGGTGGCGTTCATCATCATCGCCACGTCTGCCGCCTTGTTGTGGGGTTTGTATCAGGGTACGCAGGCTGTCATGGCCGGGCGCATCACGGCCGGGCATCTGGGTCAAACGGTGGTCTATGTGATCATTCTGGCCAGCGCCTTTGCGGTGCTGGGCGAGGTGTATGGCGACTTGCTGCGCGCCGCGGGCGCCACGGAGCGGCTGATGGAGTTGCTGGGCAGCAGCTCGCCCATCACCTCCCCTGCGCAGCCAGCGCGGCTGCCCGCCACCGCTGCGGGCAGCGCCGTGCGATTCGAGCGCGTCAACTTCCATTACCCGTCGCGCCCCCTGCAGGCGGCATTGCAGGATTTCACGCTCTCGGTCAGCCCCGGTGAAACCGTGGCACTGGTGGGCCCCAGTGGCGCAGGAAAGAGCACCGTGTTTCAGCTGCTGCTGCGTTTTTATGATGCAGACCGTACTGCGGGCAACGAGCCGCCTATCTTTCTGGACAACGTTCCAACCCAGTCGCTGTCATTGCAGGACCTGCGCGATCGCGTGGGCATCGTGCCGCAGGACGCCGTTATTTTTTCAACCAGCGCGCTGGAGAACATCCGCTACGGGAAACCGGATGCCACCGATGCCGAAGTGAAAGCGGCGGCCAAAGCCGCCTTTGCACACGAATTCATCGAAGCGCTGCCGGAAGGCTACACAACGTTTCTGGGCGAACGGGGTGTTCGTCTAAGCGGCGGCCAGCGCCAGCGCATCTCCATTGCCCGCGCGATGCTCAAAAACCCGCCACTGCTGCTGCTGGACGAAGCCACCAGTGCGCTGGACGCCGAGAGCGAGCGCATGGTTCAGGCCGCAC
The DNA here is from genome assembly GCA_016707075.1 of Candidatus Egaibacter danicus. GTDB lineage: Bacteria > Pseudomonadota > Gammaproteobacteria > Burkholderiales > Burkholderiaceae_C > Egaibacter > Egaibacter danicus. Next base: position 196,483 of record JADJII010000004.1, on the reverse strand, counting down.
TGGAATCCGCCATGCGGGGCCGCACCACGCTGGTGATCGCCCACCGCCTGGCGACCGTGCAACGGGCAGACCGCATAGTGGTGCTGGACCATGGCCGGGTGGTGGAACAGGGCACCCATGCCGAGCTGGTGGCGCGCAACGGTGTGTACGCCGGGCTGGCTGCACTGCAGTTCACCAGCTGACGCCTGAAACTAAAGCGGGAATAGCGGGGCAATCGCGCCGCTCATGCACGACTTGAAGCATTGCGCCAACCGGCGACCCGCGCGTATCCTATGACCTCCCCAACCCGGAGAATAAACCGGGTCATATACCCCGGACTCCTGGTTCGGAAACAGGAAGGTTTTGATGACTACCGCGCTGCACGATGTTGACGAACGCACTAACCTGACGGCCAACAACAAATTCGAGTTGCTGTTGTTTCGTCTGGGAGAAGCACCGGGTACGGATCGCCGCGAGCTGTTTGGCATCAACGTCTTCAAGGTGCGTGAGATTCTGGTCATGCCCACCATCACGGCCATGGCGAACGCGCCGGCCAATGTGATGGGTGTCGCCAACATCCGCGGGCAGATCATCCCGGTGATCAACCTGCCTGCCGTGGTCGGCTGTGTGCCCAAGCGCGGACTCACGATCCTGATGGTGACCGAATATGCCCGGACAACCCAGGCATTTGCCGTTGAAGAAGTGGACGAAATCGTGCGGCTCGAATGGAACCAGGTGCTGGCCGCCGAGGGCAATGGCGGTGGTCTGGTGACCAGCATCGCGCGGCTGGATGGCAGCGTCGAAAATACCCGCCTGGCCCAGGTTCTGGACGTGGAACAGATCTTGCGCGATGTCATGCCAACCAGCCAGGAGGAGATAACGCCACAATCCATCGGCATCGCTGTGACTCTCCCCAAAGGATCAGTGATTCTCGCCGCGGATGACTCTCCCATGGCACGCTCCATGATTGAACAGGGTCTCAAGGCAATGGGTGCGCCGTACATCATGACCAAGACGGGTCAGGAAGCGTGGGACCGGTTGCAAGCCATCTCGGAGGAAGCCAGAGCCGAGGGCAAGACTGTTCAGGACAAGGTAGCCCTGGTACTGACTGACCTGGAAATGCCGGTCATGGATGGTTTTACTCTGACGAGGAACATCAAGCAGGATCAACGCTTCAAATCGATTCCTGTGGTGATCCATTCCTCACTCACAGGAACGGCCAATGAGGGTCACGTCAAAACGGTGGGCGCTGACGCCTACGTAGCGAAGTTTGTTGCCAAAGAGCTGGCTTTGACGATCCGCCATGTGCTGACACACTGAGATCGTCAAAAAGTCGCTTCCCCTACTGGAGGCGGCCTTTTAATGCCTCGGGCAGAGCAAGGGCTACCACGGCAATACCCTCTTCCAGCAGGGATTCGGTTTCTTCCGGCGTGGCCTTGCCACGAATACCGCGCTCCTGCGTTTCCCCATAGTGGATCTTGCGGGCTTCTTCGGCAAATTTCTCACCCACATCATCCGTATTGGCCATGACCTGCTGGGCAAGGGCAAGCCACGCAGCCTGTAGTGCCTGATCCGGGTTGACCGCGGCCACAACATCCTGTCTGACCGCTGGCTCATCCCGCGGGCTTCCCAGATTCAACCGGGGCGCACTCAGCTTCTTGGTAATCGACACGTCTGCACACAGGGGACAGGACACCAGACCGCGCGAAAGCTGGTTTGCAAAGTCATCCTCGGAGGCAAACCAGCCCTCAAACACATGGCGGTTGGAACACTGTAGATCCAGAACTTTCATGGTGTCATGATCAAACTGCGGCGGCAGAGACCGGTTCCTGCCAGGTTAGCCCCCATGCACCAGAAAGCACATTTTGCAGCCACAGTGCGGCTGCCAGTGTCTTGCCATCGGTAACCTTGCCTTCACGGCACCACTGGAACAGCTCTGCCGGCGTGGCAGTAATGACCTCCAGGAACTCCCCCTCGTCAAGGTTGCTCGCGCCCGGAGTCAGCTGGCGCGCGAACCAGATGTCGATGAACTCCGTGGCATAGGCAACAACCGGATGCAGTACACCGGCGCGCGCCCACTGGCGTGCCGAATAGCCGGTTTCTTCACGCAGTTCACGCTGGGCGCACATCTGGATGCTTTCGCCCGGGTCCAGTTTACCTGCGGGGAACTCGATCATCACCTGCCCCAGCGGATAGCGGAATTGCCGCTCCAGCACCAACCGGATGGCTCCATTGGGATCTTCGAGAAGGGGGATGATCATCACGGCACCCGGATGCGCCACATATTCACGCGTGGCCAGCTTTCCATCGGGCAGTTTCACCGTGTCGCGAAATGCATGGATAAAGCTGCCTTTGACAAGCTCCTGGCTGGCAACTTTATCTTCAACGAGGTGACTGTCCGGCATCACGCATCTCCTGTTTTCAAAAGCCGTCAATCGCGGTGCTTGAGCAGATAGCGATAAACAAAACCAGGAAAGGCAAAGGTCACAAACAGGGCAGCAGTAATGGCATAAAACTCCCAGTTCTGAGCAGCGATCTGTCCGGCATGGTTCTCCAGCAGCAAGGCGACCCCACCGACCATGAAGTAGAAAACGACCAGTTCCAGGAGGCGCAAACCGAGCGATTTGGGGCTCGGCAGCACCACCACGGCCATCAGACGATGACTGATGAATGGCAGGTTGGCAGCGAAAAAGGCACCCAATACCACCAGCCAGACAGACACGGATTGGGACACGATCAACTGGCGGGAAAACGGCAGGTCATGGAGCCATCATCTGGGCGATGGCATGCGCGCAGAGCGACATCAGGCCGCCAGGCACCAAACCCAGAATGAGAACCAGCAGGCCGTTGACCGAGAGCACCACGCGTACATCTGTTGAAGCAGATACGACATGGGCGTTGGTTGGTTCGTCAAAATACATGACCTTAACCACACGCAGGTAATAAAAAGCCCCCACCAGCGACATCATCACGGCGAACACGGCCAAGCCCAGGTGAAACACCTGACCCGAGGCAACCAGCGCCTGAAGGACTGACAGCTTGGCATAGAAGCCGACCATAGGTGGGATGCCTGCAAGAGAGAACAAACAGATCGCCATCACAGCTGCATACAAGGGGCTGCGCTGGTTCAGGCCGGCAAAGTCGGCAATCTCCTCGCTCTCGAATCCGTCACGCGCCAGCAGCATGATCACGCCAAAGCTGGCCAGCGTCGTGAGCACGTACGTCACAACATAAAACATGGAAGACCCATATGCATCCGCTGACGACATGGTGTTGCCGTTGATCACGCCAGACATCAACCCCAGCAAGACAAAACCCATTTGCGAGATCGTGGAAAAAGCCAGCATCCGCTTGAGGTTGGTTTGCGCAATGGCGGCCAGATTGCCAACCAGCAGTGAGCCCACAGCCAACACCATCAGCATTTGTTGCCAGTCAATGGCCAGCGGCAGCATGCCTTCCACCAGCAGGCGGATGACGATGGCAAATGCAGCCAGCTTGGGCGCGCCACCGATCATCAGCGTAATTGCGGTAGGGGCACCTTGATAAACGTCAGGGATCCACATATGAAACGGGACCACGCCGAGTTTGAATGCCAGTCCGGCAACAACAAAGACCAGCCCGAATACCAGCACCTGATGTTTGATCTGCCCTGTGGCAATGGCTCTGGCAACGTCGTTAACGTCCAGAGACCCCGTGGCGCCATACATCATGGACAAGCCATACAAGAGGAAGCCAGAGGCCAGCGCACCGAGAACAAAGTACTTCATCGCCGCTTCGGTTGCAATGGCATTGTCCCGGCGCAGGGCCACCAGCGCATAGCTGGACAGCGTCAATAACTCCAGCCCCATGTAAATAATGAGGAAGTTGTTGCCCGAGATCATCGTGAACATGCCCAGCAAAGCAAACAGGCTCAGGGTAAACATCTCGCCGCCCCGCAGCATGTCACGGTCAGCAGCGTAAGGGCGTCCATAAACCAGCGTCACCATGACGGCGACGGCTGCAAAGCATTTCAGCCAATTGCCCATGGGGTCACTGACCACCATGTTGCCGAAACCGTACAGGGTGGTTCCCGCATCCGCGTACAGGGCAGACAGGAAAGCTACCAGTGCCAACGTGAGCAACGTGAGCACGTAGGTGACGTTTCTACGAGCACTTTTAACGCCGAGGTCGACCAGCAGGATCACACACGCCATGACCAGCAGGACGATCTCCGGGTAAACCGCGATCCAACTGAGTTTGTCAATCATGATTCAAGTCTCTCAATTCAGTTCGATCAGTTCAGCTTGCTCATGGCAACATGCTTGAGCAATTCAGTAACAGAAGTCCCCATGACGTCGGTGAAGGGCTTCGGATAAATACCCATGTACAGCACCGCCACCGCCAGCAGTGCCAGCATCAGGAATTCCCGGCCATTGATATCGGTCAGCGATTTCACATCGTCGTTTGCAACTGGGCCCAGATACACCCGCTTGAACATCCACAGGGTGTAAGCAGCGCCAAAAATCAGCGCGCTGGCAGCTGCCATGCCAATCCAGAAATTGAACTTCACTGCTCCCAGAATCACCATCCATTCACCAACAAAACCGGCAGTAGCGGGGAGACCGCAGTTGGCCATAGCGAAAAACAGGGCAAACGCCGTGAACTTGGGCATGGTGTTGATGACGCCCCCGTAACTCGCGATCTCACGCGAATGAACCCGGTCATACAACACACCAATGGACAGGAACATCGCACCAGATACAAAACCGTGCGCGATCATCTGCACCAGACCACCAGAAACACCAAGGTCATTGAAGATGAAAAAGCCCAGCGTCACAAATCCCATGTGGGCAACGGAAGAGTAGGCGACCAGCTTTTTCATGTCCTGCTGCACCAGCGCCACCAATCCGACGTAGATCACGGCAATCAATGAGAGGGCAACCATCAGCCATGCCCACTCACGTGCGGCATCCGGGGCAATAGGCATGGAAAAGCGCAGGAAACCATAGGCACCCAGCTTCAGCATGATGGCAGCCAGCACCGCCGAGCCACCGGTAGGCGCTTCCACGTGGACGTCTGGTAGCCAGGTGTGCACTGGCCACATCGGCACCTTGACCGCAAACGCAGCAAAGAATGCGAAAAACAGCAGTGTCTGCGTCGTCCCACCCAGAGGCAGTTTGTACCAGGTTGCCAGATCAAAACTACCTCCTGATTTGGTATACAGGAAGATCAGGGCGATGAGCATCAGCAACGAGCCCAGCAGCGTGTACAGGAAGAACTTGAACGCAGCATAAATCTTGTTCGGGCCACCCCAAATACCGATGATCAGATACATCGGGATCAGTGTGGCCTCGAAGAACACGTAGAACAGCAGGCCGTCGAGTGCGCTGAACACACCGATCATCAGGCCGCTCAGGATCAGGAACGCACCCATGTATTGATTGACGCGACGGGTAATGACCTCCCAGCCAGCAATCACGACGACGACGTTGATAAACGCCGTCAGCAGCACAAACCAGAGGGAAATGCCATCGACGCCGAGGTGGTAATTCACGTTGAACCGTTCGATCCATGACGTCTTTTCGACAAACTGCATGGCCGCTGTTCCCAGCTTGAAGCCGTCGTACAACGGCAAGGTCACCAGAAAACTGGCGACAGCGCCAATCAACGCAATCCAGCGAACACTGCGCGCCTGTTCATCACGCCCCAATGCGAGCAGCAACACACCAAAAGCAATTGGCATCCAGATGGCCAGGCTCAACAAACCCATGTTCTTCTTCTCCTTATTTGCTGAGCCATTGCACGATCATGGGCCACGTGACAAAGTACGTCATCAGCACAAAAACGCCCAGTATCATTGCCAGTGCATAGTGGTACAGGTAGCCGGACTGCACACGACGTACCACGCCGGAGAACCAGCCAACCACCTTCCATGATCCATTGACCAGCGTACCGTCAATGATGGCTTGGTCGCCCCCTTTCCACAAACCGGTACCCAACATGCGGGCGGCACGTGCCAATACATTTTCATTGAACCAGTCCATGTAGTACTTGTTCTCAAGCAGGGTGTAGATCGGCATGACCCGGGCCTTGATGGCGGCGGGCAAAGCGGGGTTGACCATGTACATGTAATACGACAGAGCCACACCGCCAAGTGCCAGCCAGAACGGGGCTGCCGTCAAACCATGCAACGCCAGTTGTGCCGGCCCATGGAACTCTTCCCGCAATACTTCCATGGCCTTATGGATTTCATGGTTGACGAATATCGCATCCTTGAAAAAGTCACCGAACAGCATGGGGCCAATCGTCATGAATCCAATAACAACAGACGGAATGGCCAGCAGAATCAACGGTACCGTGACCACCCAGGGCGACTCGTGGGGCTTTTGGTGATCATCGTGGTGTCCATGATGATCATCGTGGTGCGCATCGGGGTTTTGATCAAAGCGTTCCTTGCCGTGGAACACCAGGAAATACATACGGAAGGAATAAAACGCAGTCACGAAGACGCCCGCCAGGACAGCGAAATATGCGAACCCTGCTCCAGGCAGCGTACTGGCATGGACTGCCATGATGATCTCGTCTTTGGAGTAGAAGCCGGAGAACAGCGGCGTACCAATCAGCGCCAGGGATCCGAGCAGGGCAGTGATCCAGGTAATGGGCATGTACTTGCGCAAGCCACCCATCCAGCGAATATCCTGATTGTGATGAACACCCATGATCACGGAACCGGCAGCGAGGAACAGCAGGGCCTTGAAGAAGGCATGCGTCATCAGGTGGAACACGGCCACCGAGTAGGCCGAGGCACCGAGCGCCACAGTCATGTAACCCAACTGGGAGAGTGTGGAGTAAGCCACCACCCGCTTGATGTCGTTCTGGATAATCCCCAGAAAACCCATGAACAAGGCCGTGATTGCTCCAATCACCATTACAAAGTTCAAGGCCGTTTCGCTGAACTCGAACAAGGGGGACATGCGAGCCACCATGAAGATGCCCGCGGTCACCATCGTGGCTGCGTGAATCAGCGCGGAGATGGGCGTTGGGCCTTCCATGGAATCGGGCAACCACACATGCAGGGGAAACTGCGCCGACTTGCCCATGGCTCCGATGAACAGGCAGATGCAGATCACAGTGATGAGCATCCAGTCCGTGCCCGGGAAACCAAGCCTGGAAAGCTCTCCCGCCTTCGAAAAAGCCTCTGTGTAGTTCAGCGTACCGGCATAGGCCACGATCAGGCTGATGCCCAGAATAAAACCAAAGTCACCAACACGATTAACCAGGAACGCTTTCATGTTGGCGAATATGGCAGTCGGCTTGTTGAACCAGAAACCGATCAGCAGGTAGGAAACCAGACCAACAGCCTCCCAGCCGAAAAACAGCTGGAGCAAGTTGTTGCTCATCACCAGCATCAACATGGAGAACGTAAACAGGGAGATGTAGGCAAAGAAACGGTTGTAACCTTCGTCTTCTTGCATATACCCGATGGTGTAGAGATGAACCATCAGCGACACGAAGGTCACGACACACATCATCATCGCCGTGAGACCGTCCACCAGGAAGCCAATTTCCATCTTCAGGCTGCCCACGGTCATCCAGGTGTAAAGGGTTTCGTTGAAGCGAGCCCCGTCAACCACAACACTGTTGAGGGTTATCGCTGAAAAAATAAAGGCAATCAATACGCCCAGGATGGTCAGGCTGTGAGACATGCGCCGGCCAATCCAGTTGCCGCCGAACGAGGTTCCCAGAACACCAGCCAATATGGCGCCTGCCAGCGGAGCCAGTGGCACGACCAGGAGGGTTGAAGCAGACAGGGTTTGACTCATCTTTGTTAACCCTTGAGCGTATTGAGTTCGTCCACATTGATGCTGGACTTGTTTCGGAACAACTGCACCAGGATAGCCAGCCCGATAGCTGACTCGGCAGCAGCCACAGTCAGAATGAAAAACACAAAAATCTGGCCGTGCATATCACCCAGGTAATAGGAGAATGCGACGAAATTCATGTTGACTGCCAAGAGCATCAGCTCAATGGCCATCAGCAAAATGATCAGGTTTTTACGGTTCAAAAAAATACCGATAACCGATAGCGCGAACAAGATCGCACCGAGTGAAAGAAAGTGGCCGAGCGTCAATATCATGCTTTTTTCTCCCCTTCAACCGGCGCGACGGCCACAGCCGCATCCAGTAGCGGCTGCGCGGGACGTGTCGCAGACATCTTGACTACCGTCATGCGGTCACCCGCCTTGACTCGTACCTGTTCATTTGCACCGATATGTTTGCTGTCCTTGCGGCCACGAAGGGTCAAGGCAATGGCTGCGATGATGGCGACCAGCAAGATAACGGCAGCGATCTGCACCGGGAAAACATACTCTGAGTAAAGCAGTTTGCCCAACTCGCGCGTATTGGAAACCTGTTCAGCAACAACCCCCACTACTGCGGTACTCTTAGGCTCTCCAACCAGTCGAAACCCCCCCATCAGCACGGCCGCCATTTCGAGGGCGATCAATGCGCCAATCATGCCCGCTAGTGGAAAGTGCCGCCAGAATCCTTGCCGGACACTGTCAATATTGATGTCAAGCATCATCACGACGAACAAGAACAGAACCATGACTGCGCCAACATAGACCAGAACCAGCGTAATAGCCAGAAACTCTGCCTTGAGCAGCATCCAGATCATCGCAGCCTGGAAAAAGGCCAGCACTAAATAGAGCGCTGCGTGAACCGGATTGCGGGCGGTGATAACCCGAAACGCGGCAAAAAGCAGCAACGCAGAAAATACGTAAAAGAGACCGGCTTTGACATCCATGACTTGAGGTTCTTTCTTGAGCCGTTACCGGTATTTGGCGTCCGAAGCTCTGGCCGCGGCAATTTCGCTTTCATACCGATCACCCACAGCCAACAACATTTCCTTGGTGAAATACAGGTCGCCACGCTTCTCGCCGTGATATTCAAGAATGTGGCTCTCAACTATGGAATCCACCGGACAGCTTTCTTCACAGAATCCGCAGAAGATGCACTTGGTCAAGTCGATGTCGTAGCGGTTCGTCCGACGTGATCCATCTTCACGCACCTCGGATTCAATCGTTATCGCCATGGCGGGGCAAACGGCTTCGCACAGTTTGCAGGCAATGCATCGCTCTTCACCGTTTTCATAACGGCGCAAGGCGTGCAGTCCGCGAAACCTTGGAGACAAAGGTGTTTTTTCCTCAGGGAACTGGATAGTCACCTTGCGGCGAAAGGCATAACGCCCCGTCAGGGCAAGCCCCTTGAGCAGTTCCAGCAGCATAAAGCTGGAGAGGAAGTCCTTGACAGAAAAACTCGACGGATTGGCGACTGGAGCAACGTTAGACATGATCAACTCCTGCTACATCCAGATATTGAAAGAAGTCTGCATCCAGGCACCCACGACAACCAGCCACACAAGTGTCACAGGTATGAAGATTTTCCAGCCCAAACGCATGATCTGGTCATAGCGAAACCGCGGAAAGGTTGCACGGACCCAGATAAACAGGCTGACAACAGCACATGTTTTTACCCCCAGCCAGATCCAGCCTGGAATCCAGTTGAACAGCGCACTGTCTATAGGGGATATCCAGCCCCCCAGAAACATGATGGCAGCCAGAATGGACACAAGCCACATGTTGGCGTATTCAGCAAGATAGAACATGGCATACGACATACCCGAATACTCAACCATGTGTCCGGCCACAATTTCGGCTTCACCTTCCACCACGTCAAAGGGATGCCGATTGGTTTCGGCCAAACCGGCAATGACGTACACCACAAAAATGGGTAGCAACGGCAACCAGTTCCACGACAGGAAATTCAAGCCCATGTGAGCAAAGTAACCCTTGCCCTGCCCGGTAACGATATCCGTCATGTTCATGCTGGCCGACACCATCAGTACCACCACCAGACAAAACCCCATGGCGATTTCGTAGCTCACCATCTGGGCAGATGCGCGCATCGCACCCAGAAAGGAGTACTTCGAATTTGACGCCCAGCCCGCAATCACGACACCGTAGACCTCCATCGATGTGATCGCCATGACAAATAAAAGGCCAGCATTGATATTGGCCAAGGCGATATCGGGACCAAATGGAATGACAGCCCACGCTGCCATTGCCGGCATGATGGTCAATATAGGACCGATGAAAAACAGCCCCTTGCTGGCCGCCGTCGGCACAAGTATTTCCTTGGTCAACAGCTTCAACGCGTCAGCAATTGGCTGGAGCAATCCCAATGGGCCTACCCGATTCGGGCCTATACGAACCTGCATCCAGCCCAGCAGCTTGCGCTCCCAAAGCGTCAGGTAGGCAACCGCACCCATAAGAGGCAGCACAACGGCCACGATCTTGACCAGCGTCCAGATGATCGGCCAAGCAACAGTTGTCCACCACGAGGCTGAAATCAGGCTCAACCCACCGCCATACAGAGTGTCGATCATGCCAGCGCCTCCTGAACCGACTGATGGTGAACCCCGGCTGCGCGGGCATCCACCGTCAGTTGAAGCGACGATGCCCGCCTCACGATGCCATCAAGCTGATAGATGCTGGCCACGACCGGCTCCCTTGCCTCAGGTCCAAGATCGATGGCTGCCCCCGTTTCATTGCCAAGAAGCGATGCCTGAACCCGCGAACCTCCGTCCGAAAGGGCGCCACTGATCTGATCGAGCACATCCTTGGTAGATTCAAATTCGAACCCTTGAAGGCCCAGCAAATTGGCGAGGACGCGCAGCACCTTCCACGCCGGACGGGTTTCACCCATCGGTTTGACCACAGCATGAAAGCTTTGCACGCGCCCCTCTGCATTGATAAAGGTACCGGATGTTTCAGTAAAGGGTGAAATCGGCAGCACGACATCACTAAACGCCATGTTCGCCTTGAAAGGACTCAGGCTGACAACCATCTGCGACTGACCCGCCGAACGGGCCGAGGTGGCACCGCCAGCCGCGTCGAACAAGGGTTCAGTATTCAAAAGGAGAAGGGCCTTCAGGCCACCAGCCAACATGTCACCAGCATGCTTGCCACCTGTTCCAGGCTGCGCGTTTGCCACCTGAGCCCCAACCGTGTTGGCCGCTTCAGTCAGGTACCCCACGCTAGCCCCAGTCTGCTTGCCTATCCAGTTAGCCAGCGCCAGGAGGCTGGATGCCTTTCCATGGTGGGCAGCGGCATTTCCCAGCAAGATGGCTTTTCGCTCTCCGCCCAAAAGAGACTTCGCTATGGCTTGAGCCGCTTCTGTTGCCTGCCCTGCCGCCGGAGGCGTGACGCCTTTTTCAGCGGCTACCGCCGCCGCGACGTCAGCCAATGCCTGTGCCCAGCCAGCAGAACTCGTCACCATGCTGTTGGCGATGGGCAGAGCCCAGTCGCAGGCTTCAGAATTAATAGCACTTACCGCACAGCCGACGCGGGCTGCCTGCCGGATTCGTTGTGCAAACAGCGGGTGATCCTTGCGCAGATTCGACCCAACCACCAGAACGCGCTGCAATTGTGACAACGACGCAATCGGCCTACCAAGGTAACGCACACCTTCTGCAGCCGGAAACTCTGCATGACGCAAGCGATAGTCAATGTTTTCATTGCCCAAGCCACGCATCAATTGCCCGGCAAGATACAACTCTTCCAGCGTGCTGTGTGGGCTGACCAGTGCGCCAATGCTTGCAGCGCCATGATCAGCTTTTACCTGCTTCAATCCGTTGGCCACATATTCCAGCGCCGTCTGCCAATCGACGGTCTTCCATTGCCCACCCTGCTTGAGCATGGGGCTCGCCAGACGATCATCACCATTCAATGCTTCGTAGGAAAAACGGTCCCGGTCCGCAATCCAGCATTCGTTGACCTCTTCATTTTCAAGTGGAACAACGCGCATGACCTTGTTGTTCTTCACCTGAACGATCAGGTTGGCGCCCGTGGAGTCATGCGGACTGATCGACTTGCGACGGGACAACTCCCATGTCCGGGCGCTGTAGCGGAACGGCTTGCTGGTCAGCGCACCCACCGGACAGATATCAATCATGTTGCCCGACAGCTCGGAGTCCACCGACTGGCCAACAAAGGTCTCAATTTCGGCATGTTCGCCACGATGCGACATGCCAAGCTCCATCACTCCAGCCACTTCCTGGCCAAAGCGCACGCAACGGGTACAGTGAATGCAACGGCTCATCTCCTGCATGGAAATCAGCGGGCCCACATCCTTGACAGCCACCACGCGCTTTTCTTCTTCATATCGTGAAGACGACGCACCGTAGCCCACAGCCAAATCCTGCAACTGACATTCACCACCCTGGTCGCAAATAGGGCAATCCAGCGGGTGGTTGATCAGCAAAAACTCCATTACCGACTTTTGAGCCCTGATCGCCTTGTCACTCTTGGTGCGAACGATCATGCCTTGCGTCACAGGTGTGGCACAGGCCGGCATGGGTTTGGGAGCCTTCTCCACATCCACCAGGCACATGCGGCAATTGGCTGCGATGCTCAGTTTTTTGTGATAGCAGAAATGCGGGATATAGGTGCCAGCCTTTTCAGCCGCATGCATGATCATGCTGCCTTCGGTGATTTCAACCTTTTTGCCGTCGAGTTCGATTTCAATCATCTTGGGACTCGCTCAGACGTAGGCTGGGACCATGCAGGTCTTGTGCTCTACGTGGTATTCAAATTCATGACGGAAGTGCTTGATCATGGCCCGCACGGGCATGGCGGCTGCATCACCCAGCGCACAAATCGTCCGGCCCTGATGTTGTCCGCCACCGAGTTCAGCAAATCCATGTCGCTCGGGCGGCCATGCCCTGTTTCGATTCGGTCCACCATGCGTGACAACCAGCCCGTGCCCTCACGACACGGTGTGCATTGGCCACAGGATTCATGCATGTAGAAGTAACTCAGGCGCTGCAGGCTCTTGACCATACAACGGCTGTCGTCCAGAACAATCACAGCACCGGAGCCCAACATCGATCCCGCCTTGGAAATCGAGTCGTAGTCCATGGTGCAATCCATCATGATGGATGCAGGCAGAATAGGCGAGGAAGACCCCCCAGGAATAACCGCCTTGAGTTGCCGACCACTGCGCACACCACCCGCGATTTCCAGTAATTTTGAAAACGGCGTGCCCATAGGCACTTCGTAGTTACCAGGCATTTCAACGTCTCCGCTGACGGAATAAATCTTGGTGCCTCCGTTGTTGGGTTTACCGCATTCGAGGTACGCAAGACCGCCATTACGAATGATCCAGGGGACCGCCGCAAAAGTTTCCGTATTGTTGATGGTGGTTGGCTTGCCATACATGCCGAAACTGGCCGGGAATGGCGGCTTGAACCGTGGCTGCCCCTTCTTGCCTTCGAGCGACTCCAGCAATGCGGTTTCTTCACCGCAAATGTAGGCACCAAAGCCGTGCGCAGCATGCAACTGAAAACTGAACCCACTACCCAGAATCTGGTTACCCAGATAACCAGCGGCGCGTGCTTCTTCAAGCGCCTCTTTAAATCGATCGTAACTGCCGAATATTTCACCGTGGATGTAGTTGTACCCCACCGAAATGCCCATGGCATAGGCGGCAATAATCATGCCTTCAATCACGATATGCGGATTGAATTGCAGAATGTCACGGTCTTTGCACGTACCCGGCTCACCTTCGTCAGAGTTGCAGACCAGGTACTTCTGGCCAGGGAACTGGCGAGGCATGAAGCTCCACTTCAAACCCGTCGGGAAACCCGCGCCACCGCGACCACGCAGCGCCGACTCCTTGACCGTCGCAATAACCTGATCCTGGGTCAACCCCTCACCTTCACCTTGCCCCAGAATTTTGCGTAGCGCCTGGTAGCCATCACGCGCCTCGTAGTCTTTCAAGCGCCAATTGGTGCCATCCAGTCCGGCATAAATTTGGGGGTTGATATGGCGACCATGGAAACAGGTCTGAACACCCGTTGCCTGAAATTGCGAGAGTATTTTTTCGGCTGACATTATTCGTCTCCCGCCTCACGCAAGCCATCGACCAGCTGGTCCAGTTTGTCGTTGCTCATGAAACTGCACATGGTACGGTCATTCACCAGCATGACAGGGGAATCCGCGCAGGCTCCCAGACATTCACTCTGCTGCAACGTAAACATGCCATCAGCGGTTGTTTCACCCATGCTGATGCCCAGCTTGTGCTCCAGATGCTTGAGCGCCGCGCCACCATCACGCAACTGACAGGGCAAATTCGTGCACACATTGAGCTTGAATTTCCCAACCGGTTGCTGGTTGTACATGTTGTAGAACGTGGTGACTTCGTGGACGGCAATCGGAGCCATGCCAAGGTAGTCAGCGACGACTTTTTCGCTGTCCACACTCACGTACCCACGCTCCTGCTGGACAATGGCCAGGCAGGCCATGACAGCTGACTGCTTCTGGTCCGGGGGGTATTTGGCAACTTCCCTGGCGAAACGCGCCAATGTTGCCTGAGAGAAACTTTCAGAGATCATCGATCAATCTCTCCAAAAACAATGTCCATGGTTCCAATGATGGCAACGGCATCGGCGATCATGTGCCCCTTGGCCATCTCATTCAGCCCGGCCAGATGCGCAAAACCCGGCGGACGGATCTTGAGTCGATAAGGCTTGTTCGCACCATCACTCACGATGTAGATGCCAAACTCGCCCTTGGGATGTTCAACTGCCGCATAGGCTTCCCCCTGAGGCACGTGAAAACCTTCTGTGAAAAGCTTGAAATGGTGGATCAACTCTTCCATGTTGGACTTCATGGATTCGCGGTCAGGTGCCGCGACCTTATGGTTATCCGTAATCACCGGACCAGGATTTGTGCGCAACCAATCAACACACTGCTTGATGATGTCGTTGGACTGCTTCATCTCCTCCATGCGAACGAGATAGCGATCGTAACAATCACCAGTCTGGCCCACCGGAATGTCGAAAGTCATTCGATCGTACACATCGTAGGGCTGTTTCTTTCGCAGATCCCAAGCGATGCCGGACCCTCGCAGCATCGGACCCGTAAACCCCAAATTCAAAGCCCTCTCGGGTGGGACCACGCCAATGCCCACGGTGCGTTGCTTCCAGATACGGTTATCCGTGAGCAGGGTGTGGTATTCACCCAGACAGGCGGGAAACCGCCGGGTGAAATCATCAATAAAGTCCAGCAGGGAGCCCTGCCGGTTGCGATTGAGCTCGGAGATGCTCTTCGCGTTGCGTATCTTGTTCGCTTTGTACTGGGGCATCGTTTCCGGAAGATCCCGGTAGACACCACCCGGCCGAAAGTAGGCCGCATGCATGCGGGCACCACTCACAGCCTCATACATATCGAACAGATCCTCACGCTCACGGAAGGTGTAGATCAGAATCGTTGAACTTCCGCAGTCGTTGCCATGCGAACCCAGCCACATCAGGTGGTTGAGCAGCCGCGTGATCTCGGCAAACATCACACGGATGTACTGGGCGCGCACTGGTACCTCAACACCCAGAAGCTTCTCGATGGCCAGACAGTAAGCGTGCTCATTGCACATCATCGACACGTAGTCGAGTCGATCCATATAAGGCAGAGACTGGATATAGGTCTTGCTTTCGGCGAGCTTTTCAGTGGCGCGATGCAGCAGGCCAATATGCGGATCAGCCCGCTGGACCACTTCGCCATCAAGCTCCAGAACCAGGCGCAACACGCCGTGGGCCGCCGGATGCTGCGGACCGAAGTTCAGCGTGTAATTCTTTATTTCAGCCATGACACATTCCTGTGAGTTGAACCTGCGGCTCAAGACTCAGTGCAGGCCTCCATAGTTGTCTTCACGAATGATGCGAGGCGTGATTTCGCGGGTCTCGATGGAGACCGGCTGATAGATGACGCGCTTCTTCTCGGCGTCATAACGCATTTCCACATGACCACTGGTCGGAAAATCCTTGCGGAAAGGGTGTCCGATAAAACCATAGTCGGTCAGGATACGGCGAAGGTCGTTGTGGCCTTCAAATACGATGCCAAACAAATCAAAGGCTTCGCGCTCAAACCAGTTGGCAGAATTCCAGATACCGGCGATTGAGGCCACGACCGGCACGTCATCGTCAGGCGCAAACACCTTCAGCGTGAGCCGCTGGTTCAGACTGACCGACAACAGATGCGACACCACACAGTAGCGCGGCCCGCTGTAGGAGCCACTTCCATACTCGGAATAATCGACGCCACACAGATCGATAAGCTGCTCAAACTGGCAACCCGGCGCGCGATGCAATACGCGGGCAACGTCCAAGTAGTCAGATGCCGACACCAGCACCTTCACTTCACCAAGATCAATGGAAATGCGCTTGACCTTGTCGCCCAAGGCTGCGGACACCACGCCCGCCAGGGTTTCCGGATTAACAGCAAAAGCAGTCATCTTCAGTCCTCAGGTGCGCGCAATGGTTTGGGTGCGACGGATCTTCTGCTGCAACTGGATGATTCCGTACAAAAGTGCTTCAGCTGTTGGCGGGCAACCGGGAACATACACATCCACAGGAACGATACGGTCGCATCCACGCACAACGGAATAGCTGTAGTGGTAATACCCGCCGCCATTCGCACATGAACCCATGCTGATAACCCAGCGCGGCTCTGACATCTGGTCGTACACCTTGCGCAACGCAGGTGCCATCTTGTTGCACAACGTACCCGCAACAATCATGAGATCGGACTGCCTTGGGCTGGCGCGAAACACCTCAGCGCCAAAGCGGCTGATGTCATATCGTGCTGCCGCTGCATGCATCATTTCAACGGCGCAGCAAGCCAAACCGAAGGTCATCGGCCAGACTGATCCTGTTTTGGCCCAGTTCACCACCGAGTCATAGGTGGTGGTGGCAAAACCTTCTTTGAAAACCCCTTCAATTGCCATATATGTACTCCTGGCTCATTCCCAGTCGAGGGCGCCTTTTTTCCACTCGTAAGCGAAGCCCACGACCAGAATGCCCAGAAAAATCATGACCGCCCAAAAGCCTGTTGCGCCAATATCCTTGAGCGCAACGGCCCACGGAAACAGGAAGGCGATTTCAAGGTCAAACAAAATGAAGAGAATGGCGACGAGGTAATAGCGCACGTCAAATTTCATGCGGGCGTCTTCGAAGGCTTCGAAGCCACACTCGTAGGGGGAATTTTTTGCGGCGTCAGGCCGGTTCGGCCCAAGAATATAGCCAAGCACCTGAGGGACCACTCCCACCGCAATGCCGACCAGGATGAACATGAGGACAGGAAGGTACTGATCGAGGTTCATCTTGAAATGCTGATCACCGTTTTTTTGCAGATCAGGTCTATCACCCGACCCAGCTATTTTGTTTGGTGCCGTCGGCGAGACTCGAACTCGCACAGCTTTCGCCACTACCCCCTCAAGATAGCGTGTCTACCAATTTCACCACGACGGCTTTTCTGTGTCGGATTTGCGTGAGGCGCCTTGCGGCTGTTGCTCATCTGACAGACTAGGAGTTTACCCTGAATCCGGTGTGTTCCCAGCCCATAAGGGGGCAAATTTGACGTGGTTTACTTCGACGGGATTTGCGCAGCACCCGACGCGGGCGTTGCCGGCGCAACAGCTGCGGATGCGGCTGGTACGGGCGCAGTCACAGCAGCGCCTTCCAGCACGCTTCCACTGGTCACGGGGCGCAGGTTGCCGAAGTAGGCCAGAGCAAGCGTGCAGACAAAAAATACTGTCGCCAGAACGGCCGTAGTGCGCGAGAGAAAGTTGGCACTGCCGGACGCCCCAAACAGGCTTCCGGACCCACCGCTGCCAAAAGCTGCGCCCATGTCGGCACCCTTGCCATGCTGGACCAGAATCAGGCCAATCATCGCCAGCGCGGACAGTATCTGGACCGCCAGCAAAATGTTCAAGAAAATGTTCATGCAATACTCCTAAATTGATAGCTGGTAGCGCTCTGGACTAGAGGGCTTCGGCAATAATTGACAAGAAATCAGGCGCCTTGAGTGATGCACCTCCGACCAGCCCACCGTCAATGTCGGACTGCGCCAGCAATTGCGCCGCGTTGGCCGCGTTCATACTGCCGCCGTACAGGATCTGTATCCGCTCCGCGTGAGGCGTTGCAGCCGCCAACTGTGCGCGCAAGACGGCATGCACCGCCTGGGCCTGCTCCGGGCTAGCGGTCTTGCCCGTGCCAATGGCCCACACGGGCTCATAAGCCACCACGATTTCACTGATGCAGTGTCCGTTGGTGTGAATGACTGCCGCCAGCTGGCGCTTGACCACTTCTTCTGTTCTCCCGGCTTCGCGCTCAGCCAGTGTTTCGCCGACACATACGATGGGCGTCACGCCAGAAGCCAGGGCGCGCTGGGCCTTCAACGCCACCACAGCGTCGCTTTCCTGGTGATACTGACGGCGCTCGGAATGGCCAACAATGGCGTAGCGAATACCTGTTTCCTTCAACATGGCCGCCGAGATTTCGCCTGTGAAAGCGCCCGACTCGTGTTGCGATACATCCTGAGCACCTACATCAATGGGACTCTGTGCGACCAGCGCCTGAACCTGGATCAGATAGATGGCAGGAACACAAACCGCAATGGCGCAACCCGGGTTGTTCAATCCAGCGAGCAGCACCTTGATCAACGCTTCGTTGGCAGCCAGGCTGCCATTCATCTTCCAGTTTCCTGCAATCAGTTTCTTTTTCATGCTGTAACCCATGTCAAAACAATCTTGCCAACGTGCTGGTTGGATTCCATCAGGGCGTGGGCCTGAGCAGCACCGCTGCCAGACGCATCCCCCACCGCATCAAAAACGCTGTGGATCACCGGTTTGACCGCACCACTCTCCAGCAGCGGCCATACATTCGCCTTCAGCGCCTGTGCAATAGCGGCCTTGAAAGCCACCGGACGTGGGCGCAGCGTCGAGCCGGTCACCGTCAGTCGACGGCGCAACACCAAGCCAGCGTTGATCTCGCTTTTGGTACCGCCTTGCACCGCAATGATGACCAGGCGGCCATCTTCAGCCAGGCACTGAATTTCCCGGGCGACATAAGGGCCTGCCACCATGTCGAGAATCACGTTGACGCCAGCACCGTCGGTGATCCGCTTTATTTCTTCCACAAAATCGTGGGTCTTGTAATTGATGGCGTGGTCGGCGCCCAGTGCCAGGCAGGCCGCACATTTCTCGTCGCTGCCGGCTGTGGCAATCACTGTGGAGCCCAGTGCTTTGGCAACGGCAATGGCGGTCACGCCAATGCCGCTGGTACCGCCCTGAATCAGCAGAGTCTCGCCCTTTTGCAGGCGGGCCCGGTCAAACACATTGCTCCAGACGGTGAAAAAAGTCTCGGGCAACGCGGCAGCTTCCACCTCGCTCAGGCCCTTGGGCACAGGCAGGCATTGTGCGACTGGCGCCACACACAACTCGGCGTAGCCGCCACCAGCCACCAGGGCACAAACACGATCACCCACCTTGAAACCCGCATCAGCCATCGCCTGCGCATCGCCACTGACAATGACCCCAGCCACCTCCAGACCCGGAATGTCCGAAGCGCCGGGAGGCACCGGGTAGTTGCCCGTACGCTGCAATACGTCAGGACGGTTCACGCCGCTGGCGGCCACACGAATCAGCAACTCGCCCGCACTCGCCACAGGCGCCGGCCGCTCACCCAGACGCAGAACGTCGGGCGCACCGTACGAGGTAATTTCAATTGCTTTCATGGTCTATTCAGGCGGTAGCCCCGCAAAATATGCGTGAACAGCTACCGAATTCATAGCAAAAGTCGATCAGGCCTGATCACCACCCTGATTGCCGTTCTGGGCCGGACGGTCCAGCAAAGCCTTCATGGACAGCTTGATGCGACCCTTTTCGTCCGTCTCCAGCACCTTGACCTTGACGATCTGGCCCTCGGACAGGTAGTCCGTGACCTTCTCGACGCGCTCGTGGGCGATCTGGCTGATGTGCAGCAGGCCATCCTTGCCGGGCAGCAAGTTGACCAAAGCACCGAAGTCCAGAATCTTGGTGATCGGGCCTTCATAGACCTTGCCGATTTCCACTTCTGCCGTGATCTGCTCGATGCGGCGCTTGGCTTCCTCAGCCTTTGCCGGATCGCTGGAAGCGATGGTGATGGTGCCGTCTTCGTCGATGTTGATCTGCGTACCGGTTTCTTCGGTCAGCGCACGGATCACAGCGCCACCCTTGCCGATCACGTCACGAATCTTCTCCGGGTTGATCTTCATCGTAAACAGACGCGGGGCGAAGTTCGACACTTCGGTCTTGGCTTCAGCCATCGCCTCTTGCATCTTGCCCAAAATGTGCATGCGGGCTTCCTTGGCCTGGGCCAGAGCCACCTGCATGATTTCCTTGGTGATGCCCTGGATCTTGATGTCCATCTGCAGCGCGGTGATGCCGTTGGTGGTACCGGCCACCTTGAAGTCCATGTCACCCAGGTGATCTTCGTCACCCAGGATGTCGGTCAGCACGGCGAAGCGATTGTCTTCCTTGATCAGGCCCATGGCGATGCCGGCCACGTGGGCTTTCATCGGCACGCCAGCGTCCATCAGCGACAGGCAGCCGCCACAAACCGACGCCATCGACGAGGAGCCGTTGGACTCGGTGATCTCGGAGACCACACGCATGGTGTAGGGGAACTCTTCCTTGGTCGGCAGGCAGGCGACCAGCGCGCGCTTGGCCAGACGGCCGTGGCCGATTTCGCGGCGCTTGGGCGTGCCCACGCGACCGGTTTCGCCGGTGGCGAACGGAGGCATGTTGTAGTGCAGCATGAAGCGGTCTTCAAACTCGCCAGCCAGTGCGTCAATGCGCTGGGCGTCACGTTCAGTACCGAGGGTGGTAACGACCAGTGCCTGCGTTTCGCCACGTGTGAACAGGGCCGAGCCGTGGGTACGGGGCAGTACGCTATTACGGATTTCGATGGCGCGCACGGTGCGCGTGTCGCGGCCGTCGATGCGCGGCTCGCCGGCCAGAATCTGGCTGCGGACAATTTTGGCCTCAATATCGAACAGCATGCCTTCCACAGCAACACTGTCGAACGCTACGCCATCAACTTTCAGATCTGCCATCACGACGGCATAAGCTTCGCGGCAGGCGCGGGTACGAGCCTGCTTGTTGCGAATCTGATAAGCCGCAACCAGTTTGTCTTTCGCCAATGCGCCGACCTTGGCAATCAGTGCCTCATCCCGAACGGGGGCTTTCCAGTCCCACACCGGCTTGCCTGCGTCACGCACGAGTTCGTGGATGGCGTTGATGGCAATGTTGCCCTGCTCGTGGCCAAATACCACGGCGCCGAGCATGATTTCTTCGCTGAGTTGCTGGGCTTCAGATTCCACCATCAACACGGCGGCTTCTGTACCGGCAACCACCAGATCCAGAATCGAATCCTTGCGGGCGGTCTGGCCGGGGTTCAGCACATAGGCGCCGTTGACGTAACCCACGCGGGCAGCGCCAATAGGGCCGTTGAATGGAACACCACTCACGGACAGTGCTCCACTGACCGCTATCAAAGCAGCAATATCGGCATCGACTTCGGGGTTCAGCGACAGCGTGTGCACCACCACATGCACCTCATTGAAAAAGCCTTCTGGAAACAGCGGGCGAATCGGGCGGTCGATCAAACGGCTGGTCAGCGTTTCAAACTCGCTGGGGCGGCCTTCACGTTTGAAAAAGCTGCCAGGGATCTTCCCTGCAGCATAGGTTTTTTCAAGGTAATCAACCGTCAGGGGGAAGAAGTCTTGACCGGCTTTGCCTTCGGTCTTGGCAACCACGGTAGCCAGCACAACCGTGCCGTCCATGTCCAGCAGCACGGCGCCAGTGGATTGGCGAGCGATTTCGCCGGTTTCCATGGTGACCGTGTTCTGGCCCCACTGAAAGGTTTTGCTAACTTTTTTAAACATGCTCATGTTCATCTCCTGGTCAATATGGGAGGTGCTGGCCACCCCGCCCGAGCCCGGATCCAACATCACAGAACACGATGCCATTCCAGAGAAATTCAGCCCAAACTCCTCTGGAATGACACAGCTTCGCTCCGTTTTTGTCTTCTCCGAAGTAGAAAACGCCTGAGCTAGCGAGCTAACTCAGGCGTCTGTCATTCAAATGATCAGATTCAACTGACGGCTTACTTGCGCAGGCCCAGCTTGGCGATCAGTGCCACATAACGGTCTGCATCCTTGGAACGCAGGTAATCCAGCAGCTTGCGGCGGCGGCTCACCATGCGCAGCAGACCACGGCGACCATGGTGGTCTTTGGCGTGGGTCTTGAAGTGGGGGGTGAGTTCGTTGATGCGGGCGGTCAACAGTGCAACTTGCACTTCGGGACTACCCGTGTCACCGGCTTGACGTGCGTTGTCTTTGACAACAGCGGCTTTGATGCTGGATGCAATCATTTCATTTTTTCCTGTGAATGGACGCGCACAAAACCGTTTTAGCCCGTGCCTGCGTCCCGATTTAACAACTTGCGCCAGATGCTGGAACTGCTCCTGGCGTGCGCCTTGCGATATGCAAAGCCTTGGAATTATAACCTGAAGACGTAAAGCCGTCCATCCGCCTGGCTCAGGGCTTGATATAGGCGTACCTTTCGCGAGTCTGTAGCTGACCGATTCGCACCACACCGGAAGGGGTGAAATCGGCATCCAGATTAAACCGCTCTTTCTTCAAATTCCGGTTGGCAAGGGTAATTTCACACACCTCAAACCGCACGCCGCGAGCCTTGAGAGCGCTGACCAGCGAGGCATAGTCAATATTCGGGTTTTTGGCGTCTTTGGCGCCTTCCATCAGGAAATCCACGCCATCGGCGTGCGTCACCACGATGATTTTGGTGTCTGGCGCGACGTCCAGGTGGTTGCGTATGTTACGCAGCCCCTTGGTCGCCTGAGTCTCCGCGTTGTCAATGTGATAGACCACCTTGTCCTGCGCCAGGGCACCAGCACAGATCAACAGGGAGCCCAAGAGAGTGACAAGCCATGTACGGAAGCAACGCATGATCAGTTCCTTTAAAAAGTAATGCAGGTATTCAGGGCGGATCATATCGACCAGCACCAGAACGCGCTTTTCAGGTCGTTAGCCAGGCCGCTGCATCCTGCAGGTGGTCGCCTGCTCGGCACTGGCGGCGGGCAACGTCTTGATCACGCGAAAGCCGTAGCCCGAACCTTCCACATCAAACTTCACACCGGGCGCCCCCTGGCGGTCCATCACGCCTACCACCAGAGGTTGCTGAAACTGGTGGTCAGCAGCCCGCATGGTGCCATTTTGACCCTGTAAAGTGACGTTGGCCCTTTCCAGTTGTGCGGCAACAGCTATTAAATCAATAGCATCCTGACCGGTCGCGGCGGTTGGCTTCTGGCCAGCTGGCGAGGCCTTCTCGATGGCTTGAGCCAGTGCCTCCACCATCAGGTGCATGCGCATATGCACGTAGTCATCGGCCGGTTTTGGGTAGCGGGCGCGAAACGACTGGTAGAACGCTTCGCTGGAAGCTGTCTGTACGTTGGGTAGCCAGTCGGCCACGGCAATCACCTTGCCCAGGCCTGCTTCACCAATCGCTGCCGGTGCGCCCAGGGCATTGCCATAAAACGTGTAGAACTTGCCTTCGAAACCCGCTTCTTTGGCGGCCTTCACCAGCAGCGTCAGGTCATTGCTGAAGTTCCCGGTCAGCACGGCGTCGGCGCCACTGGCCTTGATCTTGGCCGCATAGGGCGCAAAATCCTTGATGCGCAACAGCGGATGAAGCTCTTCACCCACGATCTGCACGTCGGGCCGCTGAATGCCGAGCTGGCGTTTGCCCTCGCGCAGCACGGCTTGCCCGAAGCTGTAGTCCTGCCCGATCAGATACGCCGATTTGACCGATTTGTCGTCTTTCAGCACCGACATCAGTGCGGCCATGCGCATGTCGGCGTGGGCATCAAAGCGGAAATGCCAGAAGCTGCATTTTTCGTTGGTGAGTATGGGGTCCACCGCCGAATAATTCAGGAACACCACGCGCCTGGACGGTTCACGTTCATTGTGTTTGTTGATCGCTTCAATCAGCGCAGCGGCAACCGCCGATGAGTTGCCCTGCAGAATGATCTGCGTGCCACCATCGATGGCTGCACGCAGGCTGGAGAGTGCTTCTTCAACCTGCCCCTTGCTGTCATGGCGATCCAGCGTCAGCAGACGTGGGCCCGCGGAAGTCTTCACACCACCGCGCTCGTTGACCCGTTCCACAGCCCACACCAGATTGCGGAATACGGCCTCACCACCATTGGCATTGCCACCACTCAAACCCTCGATCAACGCCAACTTGATGGGCGCAGGCGACGGTTGGGCCATTGCCATGGCGGGCACAAATAACATCACCATCAGCAATTTCAAGACCCGGCGAAAAAGAATAAACATGCAGAAACTTCCCTTGAAAAAAAAGCGATCACTCGCAAGTTGGGATCATGCGGCAATCGCGTTGAGCGCCGCGCAGTGTACTAGGAGTCACACACCATGTTTTTTGCATCTACCGCCCCCGCCCTGCAGCGCCGTCATGTCTATTCACCTGCTGGCCGTTCACTTGAACGTTTTCTTGGCGAAGCTCTGCAAACGCCACGTCAGCAGGCCAGTTCGGTTGAGCAGGATGACAAGTCCGTCACCCTCACATTTGACGTGCCTGGCATTGCCAAAGACCAATTGGGCATTGGTATTGAAGGCAACATCGTGCGCATCCAGAGCCGTGAAGGCGCCGCACGCCGTTACAGCTTTGCGTATGAGTTGCCACAGGACATTGATGTCGTCACCAGCCAGGCCAAACTGGAAAACGGTGTGCTCACGCTCAAGCTGGCGAAGATTGTGCCGGTGAGCCAAGTCACCGAACTGACCATCAATTAATCAAGCTGATCCAGCGGCCAGCGGGGTTTCACGTCAAACGCGTAGACCTCGCTGGCCTGTTGCCGGCCTGACTGCAGCCGCATGGCCGTAGCGAGTGCAATCATGGCGCCGTTGTCGGTGCACAGACTCAGTTCGGGGTAGTGCACGCGCACGCTTTGTCGAGCGCATTCGGCATTCAGTTGCGCACGCAGGCTGCGGTTGGCCCCCACACCACCCGCCACCACCATGCGTTTCAGTCCCGTTTGCTTCAGTGCAGCAAGCGATTTGCGTACCAGCACATCCACAATCGCCGCCTCGGTTGACGCGGCCAGATTGGCACGGGTCTGCTGCGGCAAGGTCTCAAACGTGCCGGGCTGGAAAGCGCCGTCAGCATCATCACGCGCAGCCACCAGTTTTTTGGCCTGCACCATCACGGCTGTTTTCAATCCAGCAAACGAAAAATCCAGATTGCCGCTGTGCAGCAAGGGCCGTGGCAACTTGAAAGCCGTCGGGTCGCCCTGCTCCGCCATGCGTGACAACGCCGGGCCACCGGGATAGCCCAGGCCCATCAGCTTGGCGGACTTGTCAAACGCCTCACCCGCCGCATCGTCGATGGTTTCGCCCAGCAATTCATAACGGCCCACGCCGTCCACCCGCATCAGTTGCGTGTGCCCGCCTGACACCAGCAAGGCCAGAAAAGGAAACTCCGGCGGGTCCGCACTCAAAAATGGCGACAACAGGTGCCCTTCCAGATGGTGCACACCCAAAACAGGTTTGCCCAAAGCAGCGCCCAGCGCGCAGGCCACACCCGCACCCACCAGCAAAGCCCCCGCCAGACCCGGGCCCCGCGTGAAACCCACCACCTCCACGTCTTTCAAACTGCGTTTGGCCTCGGCCAATACCTGCTCGGTCAGTGGAAGCACACGGCGAATGTGGTCGCGGCTGGCCAGCTCGGGCACCACGCCGCCGTAGGCCTGGTGCATGTCGATCTGGCTGTACAACGCATGCGCCAGCAGTGTGGGCACACCCGCCTCGTGCATTTCCACCAGCGCCACACCGGTTTCGTCGCAGGACGATTCAATGCCCAGCACCAGACGCGCACTCACCGGTCCATCCTGTCGTAACGGTCATCTTTGCGTTTCATGGAGTGGAGTTTAGGTGAAGCGCTCCAGCCCTTATCGGACGATCCAGTCGGCCGGTGGCGCATTTCTTGCGTAATCCGGGGTATGAATGCCGCTTTGCGAATTGTTGTCATTGCGCCCGACCTGTCGATCGACGACCCGACGGACGAACACGCCATCAGCCAGGCCGAGCGCTCGCGCAGCCTGCGCATCGGTCTGCTGGAAAACGATTTCAACCTGGTGGCCGTGCTGCCCGCAGATACGTTTTTGCAGGAGCGGCTGGCCCAGTTGCAGCCCGACATGATCATTGTGGACGCCGAAAGCGAGGCGCGTGATGCGCTGGAGCACGTGGTGATGGCCACGCGCGACGAGCGCCGCCCGATTGTCATGTTCACCAACGACAACGACACCTCGCACGTTCGCGACGCTGTGGCCGCCGGTGTAACGGCTTACATCGTGGCGGGTTTGTCCAGCGAGCGCATTCGCCCCATTCTGGACGTGGCGATGGCGCGCTTCCAGCATGAGCAGGGACTGCGCCAGGAACTGGCCGAGACCCGGACCGAACTGGAGCAGCAGGGCGCTGAATTGCGTGCCCGCATGGCTGAACTGCATGACCGCAAGATCATCGACCGCGCCAAGGGATTGCTGATGCAACGCCAGAATCTGACCGAACAGGCCGCCTATGACAAGCTGCGAAAAACCGCCATGGACAAGAACCTGCGGCTGGCCGATGTGGCCCAGCGCATGCTCGATGTGGCGGATTTGCTGGGCTGAAATGGTGCAATGCACAAATTTGGTGCCCAACGTCAGAATGGCTTGTTTTATATGCTAAATAAGGCCCTAGCCCTTATCGAATGCGCGCGAATAGCTATACTTTCTATAGCATATTAATTGTGGCATGCCAGACAGAAAGCCTGGCACGCCAATTGCGTTAGTACTCACTAGACCAACGATGGTCAGTTGAAGGATGTAGCCCAACGGCGGGTTACAGCCCCTTCAAAACCGGACAAAGGCGTCCCCACCCGTACGCAGCACCTGCCCCTGGCAGCGCTGGTACGCGGTGAGGACGCCTTTTTTGTTTTTGTTTTTTTGTTTTTTACTCAGGAGTGCCGTGATGACTGACCTTTTGAAAACCAGCCTCAGCCGACGCGTCGTGCTGCAATCTGCCGCCGTGGGTGCCATTGGCATCAACCCCGCGCTGCGTGCAGCCGTCTATGCGCAGGGGTCGGACGCGCCCGAAAAGAAAGAGGTGAAGATCGGGTTCATCCCACTGACCGATTGCGCCAGCGTGGTGATGGCCTCGGTGTTGGGCTTCGACAAGAAGCACGGCGTGACCATCGTGCCCAGCAAAGAGGCGAGCTGGGCCGGGGTGCGCGACAAGCTGGTGAATGGCGAGCTGGACTTTGCCCATGTGCTGTATGGCCTGATTTACGGCGTGCACCTGGGTGTCAGCGGCCCCAAGAAAGACATGGCTGTAATGATGACGCTCAACAACAATGGTCAGGCCATTACCCTTTCTAAAAAGCTGGCCGACAAAGGCGCGGTGGACGGCCCCAGCCTGGCCAAACTGATGGCTACCGAAAAGCGCGAATACACCTTTGCCCAGACCTTCCCCACCGGCACCCACGCGATGTGGCTGTACTACTGGATGGCGGCCAACGGCATCAACCCGATGACCGATGCCAAGGTGATCACCGTACCGCCGCCGCAGATGGTGGCCAACATGCGCGTCGGCAATATGGACGGCTACAGCGTAGGCGAGCCCTGGAATCACCGCGCCATCATCGACGGGATCGGCATCACCGCCACCACCAGCCAGGACGTGTGGAAAGACCACCCCGAAAAAGTACTGGGCACCACGGGCGACTTCGTCAAGAAATACCCCAACACCGCTCGCGCCGTGACTGCCGCCATTCTGGAAGCAGGCAAGTGGATTGACTCAGGCCTGGCCAACAAGAACAAGATGGCCGAAACCATCGCCGACAAGAGCTATGTGAACACCAGCGTGGACGCCATCAACCAGCGCATTCTGGGTCGTTACCAGAATGGTCTTGGCAAGACCTGGGATGACCCGAATTTCATGAAGTTCTACAACGACGGCGCGGTGAACTTCCCCTATCTCAGCGACGGCATGTGGTTCCTGACACAGCACAAGCGCTGGGGTTTGCTAAAGGAGCACCCTGACTATCTCGCGGTGGCTAAACAGATCAACCAAATCGACATCTACAAACAGGCCGCCGCCGCCAGCAAAACGCCTGTACCGAAAGACTTGATGCGTTCATCGAAGCTGATGGACGGCGTCATATGGGACGGCAAGGACCCGAAGAAATACGCCGACAGTTTCAAAGTCAAGGCGTAAATCCTGCCCACCACAGAGAAGGAGCCTACCATGGTCAGCGCTGTATTTCACTCGCCTCTTGCCGCTGTTACGGAGCCGGTTGAAGCCCCTGCCAGGGTTTTGACCAACACAACTCCGGTGGCGGCTGTAACCCACCACCCAGCCCACCAAGCCCGTGCCAGCAACCCGCCAGCCTTTTGATTGGCGCGGTTTGTGGCTGGCTGTTTTGCCGCCCGTGATCGGCCTGGGCTTGCTGGTCGGGCTGTGGGCGCTGGTGTCCATCACCACCGCCAGCAGCATCCCCTCGCCTGCCGAGACGTTCAAACAGGCTGTCGTGATTTTTTCAGACCCGTTTTACCGCAACGGTCCGAATGACCAGGGCGTGGGCTGGAATATTTTGATGTCGCTGGAGCGTGTGGCTTTGGGCTTCGGCCTGGCCGCTGCGGTAGGCATCCCGGCCGGCTTCATGATCGGGCGGTTTGAGTTTTTGAGCCGCATGTTCAACCCGCTCATCAGCCTGCTGCGCCCGGTGTCGCCACTGGCCTGGTTGCCGATTGGCCTGCTGGTGTTCAAGGGTGCCAACCCGGCCGCCATCTGGACCATTTTCATCTGCTCCATCTGGCCCATGATCATCAACACCGCCGTCGGTGTGCAGCGTGTGCCGCAAGACTACTTGAACGTGGCCCGCGTGCTGAACCTCTCCGAGTGGAAGATCGTCACGAAGATTCTCTTTCCCGCGGTGCTGCCCTACATGCTGACCGGCGTGCGTCTGGCTGTGGGCACTGCGTGGCTGGTGATTGTGGCAGCCGAGATGCTGACCGGCGGTGTGGGTATCGGCTTCTGGGTGTGGGACGAGTGGAACAACCTGAATGTCAAAAACATCATCATCGCGATTTTTGTGATTGGTCTCGTCGGTTTGATCCTTGAATATGTGCTGATCAAAGTGGCTACAGCATTCACATTTGAAGAGGTGAAATCATGAGCGACAACCTGACCACCAAGTACATCGAAATCCAGGGCGTAGAGCAAACCTTCAAGACCAGGAAGGGCCCGTTCTGCGCGCTGAAAGACGTCAACCTCACGGTTGCCAAAGGCGAGTTTGTGGCGCTGATCGGCCACTCGGGCTGCGGCAAGTCCACGCTGCTCAACCTGATTGCGGGTCTGACCACGCCCACGAATGGCAGCCTGATCTGCGCCAACCGCGAGATCGCCGGCCCCGGCCCGGACCGCGCGGTGGTGTTCCAGAACCACTCGCTGCTGCCCTGGCTCACCTGTTTCGAGAACGTGTATCTGGCCGTTGAGCGTGTCTTTGGCGCAGCCAACAAGACCACGGGTGCAACGGCCGAGAGCAAGGCGCAACTCAAGGCCCGCACCGATGCCGCGCTGGCCATGGTGGGCCTCACCGCCGCCGCACAAAAACGCCCCGGCGAAATCTCGGGCGGCATGAAGCAGCGTGTGGGCATTGCCCGTGCGCTGTGCATGGAGCCCAAGGTGCTGCTGCTGGACGAGCCCTTTGGCGCGCTGGACGCGTTGACCCGCGCCAAGCTGCAGGACGAGCTGCTGGCCATCGTGGCGGCCACGCAAAGTACCGTGGTGATGGTGACGCACGACGTGGATGAAGCCGTGCTGCTGTCCGACAAGATTGTGATGATGACCAACGGCCCTTCCGCCACCATCGGCGAAGTGCTCAGCGTCGAACTGGGGCGCCCACGCAACCGCGTGGAATTGGCCGAAAGCACGCAGTATCTGCACTACCGCAAGGCGGTGATCGACTTTTTGTACACCCGGCAGGCCCACGTGGAAAAGGCAGCGTAGCCCCTCTGCCAACTCTCCAGGGAAGGGCGTCTTTTGCAGACGCCCTTTTTTTGTGCATACGCTGCACATACAGCAGGCATAGATCCTGCTTTACTAAGTTACGACCAACGACGGTCTAGCAGTAGTTGTTGCGGTGTATTGCCTGCCATCACGGTAGCGCAGCCGCACGCCCATCCCCACCCCCAGCACCCCCTTCGGAGCTCATTCATGGCCGGATTTCGTGACTTTTTGAAAAGCGGGCATACACCCACGTTGTTCGCGGCATTTTTCTACCTGATGTTCTCGTTCATCATCTGGGTGATGAATGGCGCCATGGCTCCGTTCATCAGCGAACAATTTCAACTGACACCCGCGCAAAAGGGATTGCTGCTGTCCATTCCCATCGTGGCGGGCGCCATCATGCGTTTTCCCTTGGGCTTGCTGGCGCAGTACGTGGGGCGCAAGACCGCCACCCTGGTGGAACTGAGCCTCATCACCTTCACCATGTCGTTCGGATACTTCTTTGTGCACACCTACGACGACCTGCTCAAGATGGCCCTGCTGCTCGGCGTGGCCGGGGCCAGTTTTGGCGTGGCCATGTCGCTGGGTTCGGGCTGGTACCCGCCCAAATACAAAGGCCTGGCCATGGGTCTGGTGGGTGCGGGTAACGCGGGCACCGCCCTGGCTGCGCTGCTGGCGCCGCCCCTGGCCCAGGCCTACGGCTGGCAGACGGTGTACGGCATTGCCGCCATCGCCTCCCTGGTGCCCATGGCCGTGGTGCTGTTCATGGCCAAAGAGCCACCGGACCGCGATGAACACGCCAGCATGCGCGAGCACCTCAGTTGCCTGATGGAAAAAGACGGCTGGGTATTCAGCCTGATTTATGTGGTCACGTTTGGCGGCTTCATCGGCATCGTCACCTTTTTGCCCACCTACTACTACGACCAGTTTGGCGTGAGCAAGGTGCAAGCCGGGCAACTGACCATGCTGGCCGCACTGATGGGCGCCGTGGTGCGCGTGGCGGGCGGCTGGATTTCCGACCACTGGGGCGGCGTCAACACCCTCACCGTGGTGCTGGTGGCAGTCGCGGTGACCCTGGTCGGCGTAGGCCTGTCGTCGGGCTCACTGGTGATGACCACCCTGCTGCTGATCCTGTGCTTTGCGGCACTGGGCGCGGGCAACGGTGCGCTGTTCCAGCTGGTGCCGCTGCGTTGGCCCACCTCCACCGCGGTGGCCGGTTCGATGATTGGCGAGATCGGCGCACTGGGTGGCGGCACCGTGCCGGCCATGATGGGCCAGGCCAAACAACATACCGGCAGCTTTTTGCCCGGCTTTGTGGTGATGGCGCTGTTCTCGTTGCTGATGCTCGTTGTGATGCGCAAGATGCAACTGCGCTGGACCCGCACCTGGGCAGAGAAAGGTGGTCGGGCGCGCAGCGTCTGACTCCACGAAGTGGATGGTGTGCGCAGCACACCAACACCCTTCTCAGTGCAGGCTGACTTCGCAGCGCGAAGTCAAGCGCAGCGGGCCGGAACTAAAAGAGAGGTGCCTCAGTCGTATGCGAGTTATTCAGATCATCCTTATGTTGATGCATAAGACTCCCAGCCTTTGATCGGTCGAAAAATTAACTTCCCGTCAATCAACCGGCAAGTTTCTCCTTCGCTGCTTATACGCTTCATCGCGGCTTCAAGCTCTCGTTCGCGGCCATCTTTAATCAGTTGCTTTTGATAGGCATCATCGTCCAACTCTAAGTACAGATATAGTGGATCTGAGAAATGTCGTTTAACCTCACCAAGTATCCTGGGGTCACTAGTCGATTGATATATTTTTCGACAGGAGATGCCTTTGGCGATGTCAAAGGTTATCGCTATATGTGCCCGTTCCCGATTTATGGTGTCCGAGCGCGATCCCAATGATTTTCCGATAGCATAAACTGCTGCAACGAATATTGCGAGGTACCCCACCTGTCGCGCAAACTCATCCATGATGATCTCTCCTTAGTGGAATTGAATTTTAGGCTGGGTGCAATTCTGTGACCGTGATGTGAAGCACCATGAAACACTACCAGGACACAGAAACCGGACACATCCATGCGTTTGAGGATGACTACGATCCCTTCACCGCGAACAACAGGAACATCCCAGCCACACTTACTGAAACGATCAAACCAAAGCCAACCGACTCACACGTTTGGCATCAAGGTGGTTGGATCAGCCAAGAGGATGCACCACCCAGCTATAAACCGCCAATCTCCAGCATTCTTTCGTATAACCCTGCTTGGATGACGTACCTGCGGCCTTATACCGCAGTACCTCGAGATGTGACCTCTCGATTGAACTTCACCCTTGACCAGATCAATGCGAACTCTTACGACGGAAAGCGACTGGCTGAAGTTGTTGCCACCCTTCCTCTTCGCACCGCCAGTGGAATAGACGCACTTATTAGCTATGACGGAGCAATAGCGATTCCCCAGTGTGAAGATTTTCCAAGGAAAGTTGATGGGGTTGGCAAGCTTAATGAGATTCTTTGTAGTCTTCTGCTAGGAGGTATCCACTCGGAAGTTCTTCACGCTGATGAGCTAGTAGTTGGATCACTTGAGGAGAAAGGGAGGCTTTTTGCGTATACCCCATCCCTCCATACGCAGCTTCGGTTGAACTGGGCTTCTCCAACGGATCGCCTGTCACCCTTAATGCACCCTAGAGTGTTGATATTGGAGGTCATACAGAGAGCTTTCGATCAGGGCCAAAAAGTCATTCGGGCGATTCATAACTTCACTCCATTCTTTCTTTTGAATGGCTATACAGCGATGGTGTATCAGAACAATAGTGATGCACTCAACAATCTGTGGATAGCCGTGGAGCGGCCTGGAATACCTATGGACAGAGCGGTACACCAAGCACAAAGTCGCATTTCCAGCTCGTGTGGCGAAGTGCCATGCCCAAGTCAATTGGGCTATCCAACGTGACCAGATATGGGCAAAACAACAACTCCTTCGCCTCT
Organism: Candidatus Egaibacter danicus; assembly: GCA_016707075.1. Taxonomy (GTDB): domain Bacteria; phylum Pseudomonadota; class Gammaproteobacteria; order Burkholderiales; family Burkholderiaceae_C; genus Egaibacter; species Egaibacter danicus. Next base: position 163,524 of record JADJII010000004.1, on the reverse strand, counting down.
CAAAAATCATCACCAAGAAATGCCACAGAGCCCTTAGTCATGCACGTGATAAGCGCAATGACCTTGTGCATCAGGGCATCGTTCCGGACTATCAAACGATCGATTTGCTTTGGAAGGCGCTACCAGAACTGATTGAGGTGGCCTCTGGGATTGGAAAGCTGGGGATGACAGGACTGTGGGGTAAAGGCGCCATCAACTGGGATATACCCGCGAAGACTAACTTCGACGAATGGAGCGAGCTCGCTTCCAACCTTTCGCGGCCTACCTGAGAGCCGACATGTGCCAACGATTGCTTCTGGCCCACTGCAAATATTGGTTCCAACAGCATCAGTGGCAGCTATCGCTAGCAGCCCAGTCTTTTCAGCCCAAACCCACTGGCCCCACGTACCCAGGCATCCTTTGCAGCTCGCAATCACCCAACCAATCCGCTACAAAATAAATAGCTGCTCGTGCAAATTCCACGTGGGCTAGAGCCCTATTTCGGCAAAAACAGCAGCCAGTACACCAGCAACAGATTGATCAGCGTCAGTGTGCCGGTGGCCAGCTTCCACACAAAGCTGGGGTCGCGCTGCATCAGCGGGGTGCCATGCAGCGCCTGCAGGGGGCGGGAGGCACCGCGCTCCAATGCCAGCAAGAATTCTTCCGCCGTCTCGAAACGCTGGCGCTGGTCCAGGGCCACGGCCTTGAGCACCACATGGTTCAGCCAGATCGGCACCTCGGGGTTGTGCCGGCTGGGCGGTGTGGGGTCGCGGTGGTAGCGGCCCACCTGGTAGGGCAGCACATCGCCATACGGCAGCCTGCCAGTGAGTAGCTGGTACAGGGTCACACCCAGGGCGAACAGATCGCTCTGGGCAGTGGGCAGCTGCTCACCCGCGCCATCGCCATCTACCGCCTCGCCCTTGGCAGGGGCGCCTTTGCTGCGAAAGCCCCATTGCTCGGGGTTCACATAGCTGGGAGTGCCCGCGTGCAGGGCGCGCATGGCGGCGGACTCGCGCCCGGAGAGGGCCACGCCCAGGTCCAGCACGCGCAGCACGCCGTCTTCGCCCAGGTGCAGGTTGGCGGGTTTGATGTCGCGGTGCACCACGCCCTGGCGGTGCAGCCGCGCCAGCGCCTTGAGCGCCTGCATGGCGTAGCCCAAGGCCGCCGCGATGCCCACGCGCTGCTGGCGGTCCAGAATCTGCTGCAGGGTTTCGCCGCCATGCCAGTCGTACAGCACATAAAACGCCGAGCGCTCCTGGCCATTCGGTAGCCGCGCGTGCACTGCCACCAAGTGGTCCGCGCCGCGGGACGACTGCATGCGCGTGCCCAGCCAGGCCTCGTGGGCCAGCATGGCACGCTCTTCCTGGTCGTGGGCGCGGGCGGTGTTCAGGGTTTTGAGGGCATACAGCGCCTGTGTCACCGGGTCGTGCATTTGGTACAGCACATTGATGCCGCTGTCGGCCACCAGCGCGTTCACCACCAGACCGTCCAGTGTGTTGCCCACTTTCAGGCGCGGCGGAATCGGCAGGCTCTGGGCCAGACGGTTGGCATCGGTCAGCGTGGCGTCCAGCAGGCCCCGCACGCGCACCACGATGGCCGACACGTTGTCGTCACTGCCCCTGGCCAGGGCCTGGTCCACCAGCTTCTGGCTGGCCTCGCGGGCATCTGGCATGGCAGCGTATTCGGGCAGGCGCTTTTCGGGCACTTCACCATGCACACCATCGGTCAGCAGGATGAACACATCGCCCACCTGCAGATCGCCCTGCACGTAGTCCACCACCAGATGGTCTTCTGCGCCCACCGAGCGCAGCAGCTGGTGCTTGAAGTCGGGGTGGTTGACCACATGGTCCTGCGTGAGCTGCGTGGCCTGGCCATTGCGCACCAGGTAGCAACGGGTGTCGCCCACATGCGCCAGCGTGTACGACTGGCCGCGCAGCACCAGGGCGGTGAGCGTGGTCAGGCCGGTGACGGGCTGGCGCCGCCGGTTGATGCCGCACAGCCAGGCATTCTGCGCAGCGATGATGCGGTCCAGCGCGACCGTGGTGTCCCAGGTTTCGGGCGTGCCAAAGTAATCGCGCACCACGCTGGTGGCCGTGGTCTGCGCTGCTTCGCGCCCCATGCCGCCGGCGCTCACGCCGTCCGCAATGGCCACAATGGAGCCCATGTCTTCCTGCCCTTGTGTGGGCAGCATGGCGGCACAAAAGTCTTCGTTAAGCGGTTTGCGCCCAGCCTGGGACGCAAAGCCAATGTCTATGTCAAAAGCCATGCACCAAGATAAGCAATATCAGTGCCCAGCGCTACTGCACTGCACCAAAGTTGTGCGGGTTAACCCTTGGTTCACGCTTAGCCCATCAGCATTTGCATGCTGCGCTCGTAGTGGACCGAGAGCTGCTCGAACAGGCCCAGCACGGTTTCGCTGCCAGTTGCCAGCTCCTCCAGACGCGCACTGCGCTGGGCCGCCGGCAGGCGCTGGGCCTCTCTGGCCGCAGCCAGCATTTGCAGCCAGGCGATGCCAGCCGCGCCCAGGGCGTCGTGGATAGCGGGCGTGCTCAGGGGAATGCCGTTGAGGTAGGTGAGTGCTGCTTCAAACTCCTGCTGCACGGTGCGCATGTCGTCCACAGCGGCCAGCAACGCGTATTTGGCGAAACGCTGCGACAGCATGCGCTGGCGCCCGGCCAGGTTCAGCACCTGCAGGGGGGCCGTTGCGCCCGAGCCCTCCAGGCTGCTGGTCAGGCGCTCGGCGCCAAGCAGCAGGGCCTCGGCGCAGCCTTCCACCGCGTCGGTGTGGCCGGTAGCCAATGCCGCCTTGAGCTGTTCCCAGGTGTGCGCCACCTGCTCCAGCAGGTCGCCATAGGTGGGCATGGAGAGGTTTTTGCGCAGCAACGTAAAGTTGGCATCCACCCACTGCACAGACTCCTGCAACAGCGCAGCGTGGTGGGCAATCTGCACCCCGGCCGCCTGCAGCAGGTGCAGCTTGACCAGCCGCTGCGAGAGCATGCGCAACTGGCCCGCGCGGTTCACACCTTCAGCAAAGTGGGCCGACTGGATGATGTGCTGCGAGAGCTGCCCCATGCGCTGGTTGGAGTTCATGGCCGCCGTGCGCAGGGTGCGAAACGCATCGTCGTCCGACAGGCTCTGGGCGCGCATCAGGATACCCTTGGCCCGGTCCACTGACTTGCGCTCTTCAAAGCGGGTGGCCATCTCGTCAAAGGCCTGGCGCTGCTGTAGCGCCTTCTGGTGTCGTGCCTGGGCCAGATGGATGAGCGATCGCAGTCGGTTGGCACCATAGCCATGCACCACATACACATGCACACCGCATTCCGTGGCTTGGGCGATGTGGGTAGCGTCGGTGTCGTGGGTGAACACGAGGGTGGGGCAAGGCTGTGTCTGCTCCAGCGCCTGCAGCGCCTGAAACCATGCGCTGGTGGGCAGGGGCACATCGCAGACCACCACATCTGGTGCGTGCAGCACCACCGTCTGCACCAACTTGCTGCAATCCTCCACCGTGACCACAACCGAAATACCCGCCGCGGACAGGTCCGCCGCCAGGGTGGGGGCGGTCTGGGGGCGGTTAATACACAGCAGGGCGGATGTCATAAAAATCGGTATTAGCTGGGGGAAAGAGGCTTTGCAGCCATGCAAGTCGCACGCCATGCGTCCGGTTTGGCGGCTGCCTGACCTGAGGTTGCGATCATATGGCACAGCTTTTGCATAAGTCCCTTCAGGACGCAACGACGCGTCCGAACGAGATGACAGTCTGACCGATTCTGCGCACAACGACGTCGCCCAGTTGCAGTCTGTCCAACGCCAGTGTGTTCTGGTGCGCCCAAGCTTGCGGCGCGGATCTCCCCTACCCCTATTTGAATTTTTGCTCTCTGGAGTGGCCACTATGAAAAAATCGAAACTGGTAATGATTGGCAACGGCATGGCCGGTGTGCGCACCCTGGAAGAGCTGCTCAAGGTGGCGCCCGAGCTGTACGACATCACCGTGTTTGGTGCCGAGCCCCACCCCAACTACAACCGCATTCTACTGAGCCCGGTGCTGGCCGGCGAGCAGACCCTGGACGAGATCGTGCTCAACGACTGGGCCTGGTACAAAGACAACCACATCACCCTGCACGCGGGCTGGAAAGTGACCGAGGTAGACCGGGTGCGCCGCGTGGTGCATGCCGAAAACGCCGCCGGCGAAAAACTCAGCGCCGAATACGACCGCCTGCTGATCGCCACCGGCTCCAACCCGTTCATCCTGCCGATTCCCGGCAAAGACCTGGAAGGCGTGATTGCCTACCGCGACATTGCCGACACCAACGCCATGATCGAGGCGGCCACCAAATACCAGCGCGCAGTGGTTATTGGTGGTGGACTGCTGGGCCTGGAAGCGGCCAACGGCCTGATGAAGCGCGGCATGCAGGTGTCGGTGATCCACGTGATGCCCACGCTGATGGAGCGCCAGCTCGATGTGGTGGCCGGCAAGATGCTGCAGAAGTCGCTGGAAGAGCGCGGCATGCGCTTCATCATGGGCGGGCAGACCCAGGCCCTGATTGGCGACAAGGATGGCGGCAAGGGTGGCCGCGTGATGGCATTGCAGTTCAAGGACGGCACCGAGATCCCGACCGACCTGGTGGTGATGGCCGTGGGCATCCGCCCCAACACGGAGCTGGCCGAAAAAATGCGCCTGCATGTGAACCGCGGCATTGTGGTCAGCGACACCATGCAGACCGTGACCGACGCACGCATCTACTCGGTGGGCGAATGTGCGGCCCACCGCGGCATTGCCTACGGTCTGGTGGCCCCGCTGTTCGAGCAGGGCAAGGTCGCAGCCAACCACCTGGCGATGTTTGGCATTGGCCGCTACACCGGCTCGCTGACCTCCACCAAGCTCAAGGTCACTGGCATCGACCTTTTCTCTGCGGGCGACTTCACGGGCGGCGAAGGCACCGAAGAAGTGGTCATGAGCGACCCGTTTGCGGGTGTCTACAAAAAGCTGGTCATCAAGGACGACAAGCTGGTGGGCGCCTGCCTGTATGGCGACACGGTGGACGGCAGCTGGTACTTCAAGCTGCTGCGCGACGGCCGCAGCGTGGGTGACATCCGCGACAAGCTGATGTTTGGTGAATCCAACATCGGCGAAGGCGGCCACGAAGGCCACAACAAGGCCGCCGCCATGGCCGACACCGCCGAGGTCTGCGGCTGCAACGGCGTGACCAAGGGCACCATCTGCAAGACCATCAAGGAAAAAGGCCTGTTCACGCTGGACGAGGTGCGCAAGCACACCAAGGCCAGCGCATCGTGCGGCTCGTGTACCGGCCTGGTGGAGCAGCTGCTGATGTTCACCGCCGGGGGTGACTACTCCTCCACCCCGAAGATGAAGCCCATGTGCGGCTGCACCGACCACGGCCACCAGGCCGTGCGCGATGCTATCCGCAGCAGCAAACTGCTGAGCATTGCCGATGTCTTCAAGTTCCTGGAATGGAAAAAACCCAACGGCTGCTCCAGCTGCCGCCCGGCCGTCAACTACTACCTGATCAGCACCTGGCCCAAAGAGGCCAAAGACGATCCACAAAGCCGCTACATCAACGAGCGCAGCCACGCCAACATCCAGAAGGACGGCACCTACTCGGTCATCCCGCGCATGTGGGGCGGCGAGACCACCGCCAGCGAACTGCGCCGCATTGCCGATGCGGTGGACAAGTACAAGATTCCCACCGTCAAGGTCACCGGCGGCCAGCGTATCGACCTGCTGGGCGTGAAGAAGGAAGACCTGGTGAATGTGTGGAAAGACATCGGCATGCCCAGCGGCCACGCCTACGCCAAGGCGCTGCGCACCGTCAAAACCTGCGTGGGCAGCGAATGGTGCCGCATGGGCACGCAGGACAGCACCCAGATGGGCAAGGACCTGGAGCGCGCCATGTGGCGCATGTACGCCCCGCACAAGGTCAAGTTTGCCGTGAGCGGCTGCCCGCGCAACTGCGCCGAGGCCGGCATCAAGGACGTGGGCATCATCGGTGTGGACAGCGGCTGGGAGATGTACGTGGCCGGCAACGGCGGCATCAAGACCGAGGTGGCGCACTTCCTGGTCAAGGTGAAAACCGCCGAAGAAGTGCTGGAGTACACCGGGGCGTTTTGCGAGCTGTACCGCCAGGAAGGCTGGTACCTGGAGCGCACGGTGCACTACGTGAACCGCGTGGGCCTGGACTACGTGAAGAAGAAAATTGTGGAAGACCACACAGGCCGCAAAGCCCTGTGGGAGCAGCTGCAATTTGCGCTGGACGGCGAGCCCGACCCCTGGTTTGAATTTGACAAGGCGGCGGTGGATACGCGCCAGTTCGACGCCATTAATGCATAAAAAAGGCTTGCAGACCTCTCCGGATATGCACAAGCAGCTACAAAAGGAATAGCACCATGACCGAATGGAAAAAGATTTGCCTCGTCACCGACATCCCCGTACTGGGCTCACGCCGCGTCAGCCGCGCACAGGGGCTGGACGTAGCCGTGTTCCGCAACGACAAGGACGAAGTGTTTGCCCTGCTGGACCGCTGCCCGCACAAGGGTGGCCCCTTGAGCCAGGGCATTGTGTTTGGCACCCACGTCGCCTGCCCGCTGCACAACTGGCAAATCGGCCTGTGTGACGGCCAGGCCAGCGCGCCCGATGAGGGCTGCACACCGAAGTTCAGCATGAAGGTGGAAGACGGTATGGTGTTTCTGGACAGCGGAGCTGGAAAACCACGCCACGGGTGAGACCCGCCCCATTGCCGGCCCCGCCCGTCGCACCGCCACGGCATGAAGGAAACACGGAGCACTTGCCCGTATTGCGGTGTGGGCTGCGGCGTCATCATTGAATCTGAAGGCGCGCAGATCACCGGGGTACGCGGCAACCCGGAGCACCCCGCCAACTTCGGGCGGCTGTGCTCCAAGGGCAGCACGCTGCACCTCACGGCCAGCGCGCCGGTCAACCTGCAAACCCGCCTGCTGCAACCCATGCAGCGGCTGCAGCGCGGTGCAGCACCGCAGGCCGTCAGCTGGGACCATGCGCTCGGTGTGGCCGCGCGCACGTTCGAGCGCACGATCCAGAAGCACGGCCCCGACGCCGTGGGGTTTTACGTCTCGGGCCAGTTGCTCACCGAGGACTACTACGTCTTCAACAAGCTGGCCAAGGGCCTGATTGGCACCAACAACATCGACACCAACTCGCGCCTGTGCATGAGCAGCGCCGTGGCCGGCTACAAGAAGACGCTGGGCGCCGACGCCCCGCCCGCCTGCTACGACGATATGAACCACGCCAGCACGCTGTTCATCGTCGGTGCCAACCCGGCGTTTGCCCACCCCATTCTGTTCCGGCGCATTGAAGACGCCCGGCGCGCCAATCCGGCGCTCAAGATGGTGGTGTGCGACGTGCGCCGCACCGACACCGCCGAGTGTGCCGACCTGTTCCTGCAGATCCAGCCCGGCACCGATGTCATGCTGTTCAACGGCATGCTGCACCTGATGCTGTGGGAAGGCTGGACCAACGCCGACTACATCGCCGCACACACCAGCGGTTTTGATGCACTCAAGGCCACGGTGCGCGACTGCACACCCGATGTGGTGGCGCAGACCTGTGGCATCCGTAAAGATGACCTGCTGGAGGCCACGCGCCTGTTCGCCCAGTCTGCTGCCACCCTGAGCCTGTATTGCCAGGGCCTGAACCAGTCCAGCAGCGGCACCGACAAGAACTGCGCGCTCATCAACCTGCACCTGGCCACCGGCCAGATCGGCAAACCCGGCGCCGGCCCGTTCTCGCTGACCGGCCAGCCCAATGCCATGGGCGGACGCGAAGTGGGTGGCCTGTCCAACCTGCTATCAGCCCACCGCGACCTGGCCAACCCCGCGCACCGCGCCGAAGTGGCCGCGCTGTGGGGCGTGCCCAGCGTGCCCGACAAGCCCGGCAAGACGGCGGTGGAGATGTTCCAGGCCGCCGCCGATGGCGAGATCAAAGCGCTGTGGATTGCCTGCACCAACCCGGCGCAAAGCATGCCCGACCAGGCCACCGTGCGCCGCGCGCTGGCGCGCGCGGAGTTTGTGGTGCTGCAGGAAGCCTTTGCCACCACCGCCACTGCACGCTATGCCGACCTGCTGCTGCCTGCCACCACCTGGGGGGAAAAAGAAGGCACCGTCACCAACAGCGAACGTCGCATCTCCCGGGTGCGGGCGGCCGTGCCCGCACCCGGGCCACTCAGCGATGGCCCACGCCACGACTGGGCGATTGCGGTGGACTTTGCGCAGCGCCTGGAGGCCCTGCTTCCCGTTCGCCCGGAGCTGGTCGAAGGGCTTCGACAGGCTCAGCCCGAACGGACACTGTTTCCTTACCCCACCCCCGAGTCGGTATGGAACGAGCACCGCGAATCCACCCGCGGCCGCGACCTCGACATCACCGGCATGAGTTACGCCATGCTCGACGCGGCACCCCAGCAATGGCCGTGTCCTGCGGACCCGGCCCAAGGGCGCAACATGAACGGCAACGCGACCGCGTTGCCGGCCCTCAGTCAGCAATTTGGCAAGGTTCGCCTCTACGAAGACGGCGTATTCCCCACGCCCGATGGCCGTGCCCGCTTTGCTGACGTGCAGTATCGGCCCGTGGCCGAACCTCTGGATGCGCGTTACCCCTTCGCGCTGACCACCGGGCGTTTGCGCGACCAGTGGCACGGCATGAGCCGCACCGGCACATTGGGCCGCCTGTTTGGTCATGTACGTGAGCCCGCCCTGCAGATGCACCCGCAAGACATGGCCCGGCGCCAGCTCAAGGATGGCGATCTGGTGCACATCACTTCCCGGCGCGGCAGCATCGTCGCTCCGGTGCAGGCGGCCGCCGAACTGGGCCTGAGTCAGGTCTTCATGGCCATGCACTGGGGCGAAGAGCATCTGAGCGGTCTCAGCAGCACCGGGTTGCCTCTGAGTGGAGTCAATGCACTCACCAACTCCGCCTTCTGCCCGGACTCCAGGCAGCCCGAGTTTAAGCACGCTGCAGTCAAGGTGCTCAAGGCAGACATGCCCTGGTCCCTGTTGGGCATGGCCTGGATGCCCGCCGAGCGCGTGCTGGTGGTGCGCTCTGCCCTACAGGCGCTGATGGATCAATTCCCCTTTGCCAGCTGTACCCTGTTTTCCAATGGCGAGACAACCCAGGGCAACGCCAGTGAGCGCAGCGGCGTGCTGTTTCGCGCTGCCGGCCATGAGGCAGTCGATACCGGGCTGCTGCAATCCATCGAAAATCTGCTGGACCTCAACGGCCCCCATGTACTGCGCTATGCCGACACCAGGCGCGGCCAGCGCCGGGCGGTGAACCTGGTACACGGCGAGGAGGCCGTCACACTGGAAGGCTTCATGCTGGCCGGCGATACCAGCGCGCAAGCCTGGATCAGCACCCTGCTGCAAGACCAGTTGCCGGCCCACAGTTATGGCCGCGCGCTGCTGGTGCCCGGTGCTACCCCCCCCATTGCGGTGGTGTCGCGCGGCAAGGCCGTGTGCACCTGCTTCAACGTGACTGATGCGGCCATCACCAGCGAACTGGGCCGGTGCCAGGGCACTGCGGGCGAACGCCTGGCCAGTCTGCAAAAGGCCCTGCAGTGCGGCACCAACTGCGGCTCCTGCGTGCCGCAACTGCAGCGTATGGTGCGCGCCACCCTGAAGGCTGTCGCCGTTTGAGCGTGGCCGCTGCATAAGCTCATAGCCCCCGGTCATCAGCGTTCACGGACAATCCAGGAATGGGTATAGGCAAATACATCAAGGAAATCGGGCGCGGCAAGGAAGGCGCCCGCGCGCTCACGCGTGAGCAGGCCACCGATCTGTTTGGCCAGGTGCTGGACGGCACCGTGACCGATCTGGAAATTGGCGCCTTTTGCCTGGCCATGCGCATCAAGGGCGAAACCGCGCAGGAGATGGCGGGTTTTCTGGACGCCACCGACGCCCGGCTGAACAAAATCCCGGCTGGCGACAAGCCGGTGGTGGTTATCCCCAGCTACAACGGCGCGCGCAAGCTGCCCGTGCTCACACCGCTGCTGGCGTTGCTGCTGGCGCGCGAAGGCCTGCCGGTGCTGATTCATGGAACGGCGACCGAATCAACCCGCGTTTTCACATCAAAAGTGCTTCTGGCCCTTGATATACCTGCGCAAACAGCTATTGAATTCATAGCACCCGGCCAACTGGCGTTTGCCCCGACGGAGTTGCTGTGCCCCGGCTTGCAGCGCCTGCTCGACGTGCGCCGGGTGGTGGGGCTGCGCAACCCCGCGCACAGCCTGGTGAAGCTGATGAACCCTTGCGAAGGCAAGAGCCTGATCGTCAGCAGCTACACCCACCCGGAATACGCCGAGTCCATGGCGGCTACGTTTGAACTGATGCAGTCCAACGCCCTGCTGCTGCGCGGCACCGAAGGCGAAGCCGTGGCCGACCCGCGGCGCACACCCAAAATGCGTGCGTTCATCGCCGGCCACCCCATCGACCTGCAGGAAGCGCAGACCGGCACGCTGGCCACATTGCCTGATTTACCCACAGCGATTGATGCCGACAGCACGGCGGCGTACATCCGGGCTGTGATGGCTGGTTACCAACCCGTACCCCCACCGATTGCGCAGCAGGTGGTCCACATCTTGCATCTGGTTTCACAACTATGACGACCCACGACACACACTTCAACAGCCACGGCCAACGCACCCTGGTGGCGAATGGAGAAAGCACCGTTGTGGCGAACGGGAAATGCACCCTCGTGGGTGCGGGCCCGGGCGATCCCGAGCTGCTCACCATCAAGGCGCTCAAGGCCATTCAGGCCGCCACGGTGCTGCTGGTGGACGATCTGGTCAGCGATGACATCGTGGCCCACGCCGCACCCACGGCACGCGTGGTGTACGTGGGCAAACGCGGCGGCTGCAAATCCACACCGCAAGCCTTCATCGAGAAGCTGATGATCATGGCCGCCAACGAGGGCGAAAACGTCGTGCGCCTCAAGGGCGGAGACCCCTTCATCTTTGGCCGCGGCGGCGAAGAGATCGAACACCTGCGCGCGGCAGGCGTTCGCGTTGAGGTGATCAACGGCATCACGTCGGGCCTGGCGGCCGTCACCTCGCTGGGCGTGCCGCTGACGCACCGCGAACACGCACACGGTGTGGTCTTTGTCACGGGCCACGCCAAGCCCGGCGACGAGGGCACCGACTGGACTGCACTGGCCGCCACGGCCCACAGCGCCAGGCTGACGCTGGTGATCTACATGGGCGTCAGTGGTGCGCAGCGCATTCAGGACGAGTTGCTCACCGGCCTGCCCGCCCACACACCCGTGGCGGTGATCCAGAGCGCCAGCCTGGCCAGCCAGCGCCACGCCGTCACCACGCTGGGTGACCTGCACGCGATGGTGGTGCGCGAGCAGCTGGCCAGCCCGTCCGTCATCGTGGTGGGTGATGTGCTGCAGGGACTGCTGGCGCTGAAACAGCCAGTTCAACAACCACATATGGCGCCTTCTTTCGGGCAGACCGCCTGATAGACACCATGTGAGCCCCATGGGCTGCATCTACACTGCAGCCCATGCAAAATTTTGATGTCGTCATCATCGGCGCCGGAGCCGCAGGGCTGTTTTGTGCGGGCGTGGCCGGGCAACTGGGCCTTGAGGTTTTGCTGATCGACCACGGTGACAAGGTGGCCGAAAAAATCCGCATCTCGGGCGGTGGACGTTGCAACTTCACCAACACCGGCACCACACCCGCCAATTTTCTGGGCGACAACCCGCACTTTTGTCGATCGGCCCTGTCGCGCTACACGCCGCAGGACTTCATCGGTTTGCTGCAGCGATACAACATCCCTTTCCACGAGAAACACAAGGGCCAGCTGTTTTGCGACCGCTCGGCCGAAGACATCATCAACCTGCTGCTGGCCGAATGCGACGTCGGCCAGGTCACCCGCTGGCAGCCCTGCGCGGTCAAATCCATTGCCTTTTCGGCCTTCACCCCTCATGCAGAGGGTGCGGGCAGCTATGAAATCAGTAGTGACCGGGGCGTTGTCAGCACCCGCTCGGTGGTGATCGCCACCGGTGGCCTGTCCATCCCCAAAATTGGCGCGACCGATTTTGGCTATCGCGTAGCCAGACAATTCGGCCTGCGCCTGGTGGAACCCCGCCCGGCGCTGGTGCCGCTCACATTTGATGAAGCCGCCTGGGAGCCCTACGCCCAACTGGCCGGGCTTTCCCTGCCGGTGCGCATCGAGACGGGCAACAAGAAGGCAAAAACCGCTTTTCTGGAAGATTTGCTCTTCACCCACCGGGGTTTGAGTGGCCCCGGCGTATTGCAGATTTCAAGCTATTGGCAGCCAAAAACCCCAATCTGGCTGGATTTGGCACCTGATGTCAACATTTTAGAGAAATTCATCCAGGCCAAAACCACCTCCCGCAAGTTGATCGCCAACGAGCTGGCCAGCCAGGTGCCCGCCCGCCTGGCCGATACCTGGGTGAAGCAGGATGCGGCTGGTGGCCACAATTGGCAGCGCCCGATCAACGAAGCCACCGACAAATCACTGGCCGCATTGGCCCAAACGCTGAGCCACTGGGAACTCACCCCGTCGGGCACGGAAGGCTACAAAAAGGCGGAGGTCACCGCAGGCGGCGTGGACACGCGAGACCTGTCCAGTCAGACGATGGAGTCAAAACAGCCGGGCCTGTATTTCATCGGCGAGGTGGTGGACGTGACCGGCTGGCTGGGCGGCTACAACTTCCAGTGGGCCTGGGCCAGCGCCTTTGCCTGCGCAAAAGGGATGGCTGCGACGCAAAAACCGCTATAATCCAAGGCTTTGCTGGCAAACCCCCGCTGCCTGATCAATTTTTAGCGGGGAACCCCGCGTGGAATGTTGTCAAACGGCCTGATCTTCCCTTTGATGCGACCCGCACATTTTCAGAAAACTTTGACGTCATGACGACCATCCGTGTAAAAGAAAACGAACCCTTTGACGTGGCACTGCGCCGCTTCAAGCGCACGATTGAAAAACTGGGCTTGCTGACCGACTTGCGCGCACGCGAGTTCTACGAAAAGCCAACGGCCGAGCGCAAGCGCAAGAAGGCAGCCGCCGTCAAGCGCAACTACAAGCGCATCCGCTCGATGCAGTTGCCCAAGAAGATGTACTGATCTTCAAATCAGCGCAGCCTTCGCAGGCCACAAAAAAGCTCGCCGGGGACGCTCAGGCGGGCTTTTTTTATTTCCGGACACATCCACAACGTATTCACACCACATCAGGAGTTCATCCCATGGCGCTCAAAGACCAGATCACCGAAGACATGAAAACCGCCATGCGCGCCAAGGACAGCGAACGCCTGGGCACCATCCGCCTGCTGCTGGCTGCCTGCAAGCAAAAGGAAGTGGATGAGCGCGTGGTGCTGGACGATGTGGCCGTGATCGCCATCGTCGACAAGCTCATCAAGCAGCGCAAGGACTCGATGGCCGCCTACGTGCAGGCCCAGCGGCAGGACCTGGCCGACAAGGAGGCGGCCGAGATCACCGTGCTGCAGGCCTATCTGCCGCAGCGGCTATCCGCGGACGAGGTGACTTCGGCTGTTAAAGCCATCGTGATAGAGCTTGGCGCCTCGGGGCCGGGCGATATGGGCAAGGTGATGGGAGCCGTGAAGGCCAAACTGGCCGGCAAGGCCGATATGGGGCAGGTATCGGCGGCGGTCAAGGCCGCTGGCTGGCTGAGTCGGGCGCCCACAAGTAGCAGCTCCGCCACCTTCATCCGGCTCACCAGGATGGATCCCACCGTCTTGGCGCCATAGTTGTAGGTGTCGGAACCCACCGCCACAATGCCCTTGAGCATGTCCTTCATGTTCCCGGCGATGGTGATTTCCTCCACCGGAAAAGCAATGCGGCCTTTTTCCACCCAGAAGCCGCTGGCGCCGCGTGAGTAGTCACCGGTTACATAGTTCACGCCGCTGCCCATCAGCTCGGTGACAAACAGGCCGGTGCCAGCTTTTTCAGCATGGCGTCCAGATCGTCGCCTTTTTTGGTGCGGCGCGATGTCAGCACCAGGTTGTGCGAGCCGCCGGCGTTGCCGGTGGTCTTCATGCCCAGCTTGCGGGCCGAGTAGCTGCTCAGGAAGTAACCCTGAACCCGCCCGGCTTCCACTACCTGGCGGGCCTGGACTTTCACGCCTTCTTCGTCAAACGGCGAGCTGCCCTTGCCGCGTTTGATGAACGGGTCTTCCGCAATATCAATATGTTTGGGGAGCACCTGCTTGCCCAGCGAATCGAGCAGGAACGAACTCTTGCGGTACAGCGCGCCGCCACTGATGGCCTGCACAAAGCTGCCCAGCAAGCCGGCGGCCAGGGGCGACTCAAACAGCACCGCACACTCGGTCGTTGCAATCTTGCGGGATTTCAGGCGGCTCAGCGCCCGCTCGGCGGCGTAGCGGCCAATGGCTTGGGGCGAGGCCAGTTCTTCGGCGTTGCGCATGGAGCTGTACCAGGCGTCGCGCTGCATGTCCTGGCCCGGGGCTGGAGGCGATGGCGACACCGACATCGAGTGCCGCGAGCTGGCGTATCCGCCGCGGAAACCCGATGTGTGTGCGCTGAAAAAATGCGACTGTTGCGCCGACACGCCAGCACCTTCGCTGTTGGTGATGCGTTTGTCGGTCTGCAACGCAGCCGCCTCGCAGGCCATGGCCAGTTCGGCAGCCTGCTCGCTGGTAACGGCCCAGGGGTAAAACAAATCGAGATCGGTGCGCTGCTCGGCGGGCATCGCGATATCTGCCGCATCCGGCAGCGCCGCAAACGGGTCTTCGGCGGTGAAGCGGGCAATGTCGTAGGCGGCCTGCACGGTCTGCTCGATGGCGGCTCTGGAAAAATCTGACGTGCTGGCGTTGCCGCGGCGTTGGCCCACGTAAACCGTGACGCCCAGCGACTTGTCGCGGTTGCGCTCCACGTTCTCCAGCTCGCCCTTGCGCACGGAAACGCTCAAGCCACAACCTTCCGAGGCCTCGGCTGCGGCATCGGTGGCCCCCAGTTTTTTGGCGTGTTTCAGCGCGGTATCCACCAGGTCTTCAAAGAACGGACGGCTGTAGCTGAAGCCGCTGTCAGCGCGCGAAGCCGCTTTCGCGGAGGCTGCAGGAGTGGCTTGGGGAGAGGTGTTGGGTTTCTTCATACGGACGGCTATGATACTTGGCTGTTCCCACCCGCCTCACCTGCCCCCGTAATGACCCGAAAACTCAAAAAAGGCTACTTCGTCCGCGGACAGTTTGTTGCCGAAGGCAGCGAGCTTGATCTGGAGCTCAAACGCGAGCTCAAAGGTACCGACGAGCAAAGCCGCACCGACCTGAAAAAAGAGAGCGACGAGCTGCAAAAGCTGGGGGTCGCCCTGCTGGACCTGCGTGCGGACCTGTTGACTCGCGCCGCCCTGCCGGAGAAACTTTCCGAGGCCATTGCAGAGGCCAAACGCATCACCAACTTTGAGGGCAAGCGCCGCCAGATGCAGTTCATCGGCAAGTTGATGCGCCAGCTGGAGCCGGAGCAGCTGGATGCCGTGCGTGACGCCCTGAACGAGCAGCAAAACGGCTCGGCCAGCGAAAAACTCGCCCTGCACCTGAGCGAAACCTGGCGCGACCGGCTGATTGCCGAAGAAGACGCTTTTGGCGAGTGGATCATCAAGTGCCCGCGCACGGATTCGCAGCAGCTTCGTGCGCTGATCCGCCAGGCCCGCAAGGACGCCAAGCCCGAAAAACCCGGCGCAGCCCCGCGCCATGGCCGGGCGTACCGCGATATTTTCCAGATCGTGCGTGAGCAGTTGTCGCCCGAAAACGCGGCGATTGACGACCCCGCTGACGACATCCCTTACCGGCCATGACACAAGCCATGAATACCCCTGTTTCAGTCTTTGACCCGGTGCGCATCGGCATCGTGTCCATCAGCGACCGCGCCTCCAGCGGCGTGTACGAAGACAAGGGCCTGCCCGCCCTGAAAGACTGGCTCACCAAAGCGCTGAAAAACCCCATCACGTTCGAGGCCCGCCTGATCCCCGACGAACAGGCCGGCATCAGCGCCGCGCTGGTCGCGCTGGTGGACGCCGGCTGCTCGCTGGTGCTGACCACCGGCGGCACCGGCCCGGCCCTGCGCGACGTGACGCCCGAGGCCACGCTGGCCGTGGCGCACAAGGAAATGCCCGGCTTTGGCGAGCAGATGCGCCAGATCAGCCTGAAATTCGTGCCCACCGCCATCCTGTCGCGCCAGGTGGCGGTGATCCGGGGCAAGAGCCTGATCATCAACCTGCCCGGCCAGCCCAAGGCCATTGCCGAAACGCTGGAAGGCCTGAGGACGAGGTCTGCAAGGCGTTTCGGCCGAAGAGCGCCATCCGGGTGCCTAAATCGGCCATTTAGGGCATCAAATCGGGCCTTAGCCCTTGTGGGATATGCGTGAGCAGCTACTGAATTTGTAGCACTTTTACCCGTTGGTTTTGGTTGGCGAGCGCGCCGGGCGTCCGCGTCGTGTCCACTGCGCATCTCGCGGGCGGCTGCTTCTTGGGTTATTAGATCACTGCGTTAACGCCGGGTTTGACGCGCAGATTCTGTGGCAACCGCGAACAAGCTTGCCGAGGCCCGCGTCGCAGCCAGGGCCCGCCACGCCTGCGGAGGTGGTCATCGGGGTTGGGGAAATACCTTTCAACGGATTGCTATCTGATACGCCGCCCTACTGAGAGCTACCCACGCATAGCTGCCCCCCGCGCGAGGCATAAGCGCATATTCACTTTACCTGATGAATCCAAGAATCAAACCCAGCCAGGTGTTTCCAGCACAACTCTGCACCAGGAAGCTGCACATCTTGAGTAGGGGCGGCTTCAAGCTCATCTGAGCGCCAGCAGAAAAAGGCTGATTCGGGCAACATCCGATCGAGGAACACCAGCGAGGTGCCCATGCTAAGAAAGGCCGCAGCCATCTGTGGAAGGGTGCTGCACGATTGTCCTCATCTTCAATCACTATTCGGGGGATACGCATGGCGGCGCAAGATGCTCTGACGGGCATTTGTAGCGCACGCCGTTTTTTTGCTGGTTGGGATACCTTCGCACAGTGAAATGCTATTGAAAGCACATCGCTGCTACTTTTCGTTGCCCAGAGAAAGCGACTATGCTACCACCAGCCGGGCCCCCTCCGGCCGAGTGGAACTCTTCGCCCTGATGGCATGACTTCGTGAGCCTGATTCTGTTGCCACATCCGGAAAGATGCCGAGACCTTTGTTGCCCAACACCGCTTGACTCCACGACTCCTCCGCTAAGCCGGCATGAAGCCCAGATGACTTCATGCCCGGGTGTTTCAACACCACTGAGATCATGCGCCAGAGCTGCCTGAATTCGTGACCAGGTTGCCGGCACCCGGCGGCACCAGGGTCAACTACTCGCCAGGTGGAGCTCCCCGCGAGCTTATCGCCGCCTGAGCATGAAGACATTTCGATAGGGCCGCCCTTTGAGACACCGAGTTCTGAGCACCCGCAGGAACACTCACGCATGGAGCGGCATCTGGCACCACCTTGACGTTGGCGGCCCGAGAAACGTTGCATCACAGCTGTGGCCAGCCATTCATCCTCGGAGTTTGAGTCCGCAGCTCGGTTTTACGCCAAACCTTTAAACGGCCTGTTCACAACGATGATGTACCCCACTTGAATAGTTTGCTCCATTGAAAATAGCGCCGAACCCCGCAAGCTGCAAGATTCAATCTGGAACTAGCGTGTGCCCCTGGCCGCTATTTCCCCACCAGCTGATTCAGCTTCTCCGCCTCAAACACCTCATTGCGCGCCGCATCGCCCGGCACGCAATCGGTCGCCGCGCGGTTGGCGGACAGCTTTTCAATCGCCTGCCACAGCAGCGCGATCTGGTGCTCCTGGCTGCCGGCCGAGTCGATCAGCGTGCGCAGGGCCTGGCTGACGGGGTCGTCTTCCTGGGTGATGCCGTAGGCGCTGAACTTGGGCTCGGTGTGGTGACGTCGGCGCTCTCCCCGGTTTTGGACGGGATGATGCGCGCCGGTATGCCCACGGCCGTGGCGCCCGCCGGCACGGGTTTGATGACCACGGCGTTGGAGCCGATCTTGGCGCCATCGCCCACCACAAAACCGCCCAGCACCTTGGCCCCGGCGCTGACCACCACGTTTTTGCCCAGCGTGGGGTGCCGCTTGGCGCCTTTGTACAGCGAGGTGCCGCCCAGCGTGACGCCCTGGTAAATGGTGCAGCCGTCGCCGATTTCGGCGGTTTCGCCCACCACCACGCCCATGGCATGGTCGAAAAACACGTTTTGGCCGATCTTGGCGCCGGGGTGGATTTCAATGCCGGTGAACCCGCGCGCCACATGCGACACAAAACGCCCCAGCCATTTGAAGCCGTGGTTCCAGAACCAGTGCGCGCGCCGATGCAGCACCAGCGCGTGCAGCCCCGGGTAACACGTCAGCACCTCCCACGTGGTGCGCGCGGCAGGGTCGCGGTCAAGGATGCACTGGATGTCGGAACGGAGGCGGGAAAACATGGCGGTAGTCTAGCCTTTTGGGGATTCATCCATTGGCAACGCGGTTTTGGCTTTGTCAACCGCCCCCGCTGCCTGGGCCATGGCCTTGGCAATGCCACGCAGGATATGGATTTCTTCGGGCGTGACACCGGCGCGGTTGAACAGCTGGTTCAGTCGGGGCATCAGCTTTTTGGGTGCGGCGGGGTCGAGAAAACCGATGGCCACCAGCGACTCTTCCAGGTGCGCCAGCATGCCGGCCACCTGACGCGCATCGGCCATGACCGGCACGGGCTCCGCATGGGCCAGCGCAGCCGCAAACCCGCCCAGTGCCAGACGCCATTCGTAGGCGATCACCTGCAGTGCCGCCCCCAGATTCAGCGAACCAAACGCGGGGTTGCTGGGAATGCTCAGACACGCGTGGCAGCGGTAGACGTCGTCATTGCTCATGCCAAAGCGCTCGGAGCCAAACAGGAAAGCTACACCCTGTTTCGCAAAAGCGCCGGTTTCACCAGCATTTTCGGCCTCCAGGCCCCGTGGAATATGCGTGAATAGCTCTTTTTTTAATAGCAGATCGAAATGCTCACGGGGCGTGACCGTGGGCGGACCAAAGTCTCGCGGCGTCATGGCGGTGGCGCACAGGTGCGTCATGCCATCCAGCGCCTCGTCCAGCGTGTCGACAACGCGGCATTTCTCCAGCACATCCAGCGCGCCACTGGCCCGCTGGATGGTTTCCTCCCGGCGCAGCACATTGGCCCAGCGCGGCGCCACCAGCACCATATCGTCAAAGCCCATGGTTTTCATGGCGCGCGCGGCGGCGCCCACGTTACCGGCGTGGCTGGTGTTGATCAGGATGAAGCGGGTGAGCATGGGGAGAAACCCTCGGTACGGGTAAAATGCCGTTATTGTCGCTGCCTGCATCGCCGGGCGGCCCCGTCCGTTCTTCATTCAACAATCCATGTCGCCCAATCTGCACCCCATGATCAACGTGGCCATCAAGGCCGCCCGCGCCGCTGGCTCCATCATCAACCGCGCCGCGCTGGACGTGGAATCGGTCCGCATTTCCCAGAAACAGGTCAACGACTTTGTCACCGAGGTGGACCACGCTGCAGAGAACGCGATCATCGAGACCCTGCTCACCGCATACCCCGGCCACGGCATCCATGCTGAAGAATCCGGCAAGGAGCACGGCGCAAAAGACTCCGAATTCGTCTGGATCATCGATCCGCTGGACGGCACCACCAATTTCATCCACGGCCTGCCGGTCTATTGCGTCAGCATCGGACTGGCCGTCAAGGGCAAGATTGAGCAAGCGGTCATCTACGACCCGTCGCGCAACGACCTCTTCACTGCCACCAAAGGTCGCGGCGCCTACATGAATGACCGGCGCCTGCGCGTGTCCAAACGCACCCATTTGAAGGACTGCCTGATCTCCACCGGCTTCCCGTTCCGCCCGGGCGACAACTTCAAGAATTACCTGAAGATGATGGGCGACGTGATGCAGCGCACCGCCGGCCTGCGCCGCCCCGGCTCCGCCGCGCTGGACCTGGCCTATGTGGCGGCCGGTTTCACCGATGGTTTTTTCGAGACCGGCCTGCAACCCTGGGACGTGGCAGCCGGTTCGCTGCTGATCACCGAAGCCGGTGGCCTGGTAGGAAACTTCACGGGTGATGCCGACTTCCTGGAGCAAAAAGAGTGTCTGGCCGGCAACCCCAAGATTTACGGCCAGCTGGTGTCCATCCTGGGTAAATACAGCAAGTTTGCAACGGCCGGCGAAAAAGCCTCACTGCGTCAGGCTGACGCGGCGACGGCCTCCGTCGCGCCGGAGGCAGGCACAGCCGAAGAAGACGCGCCGCTCTAGACTAGATGTGAAAATCGCTGGTGGGCGGGCCTTTGTGCTGCTCCATATGAAGCTCATCCAGCGGAACCGGCCGGCCAAACAGATACCCCTGAAACACCTTGCACCCGTGGTGCAGCAGGAAATTGCGCTGGCCTTCGGTTTCCACGCCCTCAGCCACCACCGTCAGCCCCAGGCTTTGTCCCAGCGCGAGTACGGTTTGAGCGATCGCCGCATCGTTGGGGTCGGTCAGCACATCCCGCACAAACGACTGATCAATCTTGAGCTGCTCAAGCGGCAGGCGCTTCAGGTAAGCCAGTGAAGAATAGCCGGTGCCAAAGTCATCCAGTGCAAACCGCACGCCCACGGCACGCAATTCGGTCATCTTCTGGATGGCATCATCCACATCGCTGACCAGCAGGCTCTCGGTAATTTCCAGCTTCAGGCGCGCCGGGTTCGCACCCGTAGCCTGCAACAGCAGCAGTATCTGGCTGGCAAACTCAGGCTGGCGGAACTGGCGGGCGCTCACGTTGACCGACAACGTGAGGTGGGCGGTATCCGGATGCGCCGACCAGGCCATCAATTGCGCGCAGGCCTGCTCCAGCACCCATTGGCCCAGTGGCAGAATCAGGCCGGTTTCCTCGGCCAGGGGGATGAACTCCCCGGGCGAAATGATGCCGCGCTGCGGGCTCAGCCAGCGCACCAGCGCCTCGGCGCCGATAGCGGTGCCAAGCTCATTCACAACCGGCTGGTAATGCAGCAGCAACTCGTTGCGCAGCAGGCCCTGCCTCAAATCAAACTCCATTGCTGCGCGGTTGGCCACCACCGCCTGCATGGCAGGGTCAAAAAAGCGCAGGGTATTGCGCCCGGAGGCCTTGGCCTGGTACATGGCGAGATCAGCACGCTTGAGCAACTCTTCCACACTGGTATCCTGGTCGTGGAACATCGCAATGCCCATGCTGGGCGTGCTGTGGTGCGCATGCCCTTCAATGTCGTAGGGGTGATTGAGCGCCACCAGAATTTTCCGGGCGATGGCTTCCACACGGGATGCAGCCTCTGACGGCGACGGCCCCAGTTTTTCCAGCATGACCACGAATTCATCTCCGCCAAAACGGGAAACGGTATCCACCTCACGGACATTCTCGACAATGCGCGCGCCCACCTGCTTCAGCAGCACATCCCCCACGTCATGGCCCAGCGTGTCGTTCAGGTCCTTGAAGTTGTCCAGGTCGATGAACAGCAGTGCGCCAGACACCTGCTCACGTTCATTGACAGCCAGGGCATGCTGCAGCCGGTCCATCAATAACCGCCGGTTGGGCAAGCCCGTCAGCGCGTCATAAAAGGCCAGCCGCTGGATTTCCTGCTCCGCATTTTTGCGATCGGTGATCTCGGCCACATAGCCGGTCCACATGATCGACCCATCCGCCTCACGCTCCGGCATGGCATCGCCCTGTACCCATCGCACACGACCATCACCGAACTGGAGCCGGTATTCCTGTCGCCAGGGCGTGATCATCTGGCCGGACACCTTCAGGGCAAGCAGCATGGTTTGCAGGTCTTCCGGGTGCTGGCGCTGCAGGATGGTCTCCGGATGGGCCAGAAAATACTCGGGCGTCACCTCGTAGAGGTCCTTCACGGCATCGCTGACGAAGGGGATTTCGAACACGCCACCAGGCCGGCGCCGGATCTGGAACACCACGCCGGGCGTCCGCGCCGTGATGGCCTGAATGAAATCCAGCTTTTCCTGCAGTGCCAGCGTCATCACCCGCTCGTTGGTAATGTCCTGCACCACACCAAAATCAACCGTGACACCGGAGACCGTGTTTTGCCTGCGCATGCGCGAGCGCAACCAGTGAACGGTGCCATCCGGATGTTTCCAGCGGTACTCCACGATGGCGCCGTCCACTTTTTGACGCGCTTCCAGAAAGCTGGGCATGTCTTCCTCGAGGATGCGGGAGCGCCCGGCCTCCGCATCGGAAACACTGCCGGGCGTCAACCCGGCCAGCGCATACAGGCCACTTGACCACATGATCCCGTGGGCATTGGGATCGGCCACCCAATGCCCCACGCTGGCCAGGCTCTCCATGCCCTTGAACAGTTCCACCTGCTGATGGAGTTGACGATTGGCCAGCTGGAGGGCCTCTTCGCCGGAGCGCAAAGCCATCTGGGCTTCTCGCTGGCGGGTCACATCCGTGTGGTAAACCACCAGATAAT
The DNA here is from genome assembly GCA_016707075.1 of Candidatus Egaibacter danicus. Classification (GTDB taxonomy): domain Bacteria; phylum Pseudomonadota; class Gammaproteobacteria; order Burkholderiales; family Burkholderiaceae_C; genus Egaibacter; species Egaibacter danicus. The sequence continues at coordinate 141,027 of JADJII010000004.1, read as the reverse complement.
CCTCGCCACCAATCCGGATTTGCGAGGCATCGAGCACCACTTCGCGTCGTTCACCGTTTGTTGGCCTGAAAATTATTTCCACATTCCGGGCACGGCCGGTATCCGAGAGCTGGCTCCAGGCCCGCTCCCGGGCGGCACCATCTTCCCAAATGCCCAGCTCCGTCACGGTACGGCCCACAGCCTCTTCCCGGGAATAGCCCGTCAGCCGGGCCCACTCCTCATTGACATCCACGAGCATGCCGTCATCGCGCCGGCTGATCCCGATGGCCATCGGGCTGCCGGCAAAGAGCACGCCCAGCATTTGCTCCGAGCGCTGGACGACTTCCCGTGCCTCGGGGTTCAGTGGCCCGGATTCGTCTGGATCGATGTCCACTGCAGCTTTCTTTCAGGCCCGAATCGGCTCTGCGGCCTTCAGCAAGGCATTCATTCGCGGGGCCGGCTCCGGGCGTCCAAAGTAATAGCCCTGAAACGACCGGCAACCGCTTTGCATCAGAAACTTCAATTGCCCTTCGGTCTCCACACCTTCGGCAACAGCCTGAAGCCCCAGACTGCCAGCCAGCGCCAGAATGGTCTGCGCAATGGCCGCATCGTTGGGGTCAGTCAGCACATCACGTACAAATGATTTGTCAATCTTGAGCTGATCGATGGGCAACCGCTTCAAATACCCCAGTGATGAATATCCCGTACCGAAATCATCCAGCGAGAACCTCACTCCAATCGTTTTGAGCGCACCCATTTTGGCAATGATGTCCTCAGCGTCCGTCAAAAGCAAGCTCTCCGTGATCTCCAGCTTGAGCAATCCGGGTTTCGCTCCGGTCTGAGCCAAAACGTCGCAAACCTTACCGACAAAATCTGCCTGCCGGATCTGGCGCTCACTCACATTCACGGACATGGTCAGATCCTGCGTCTCAGGCTGTCCAGCCCAATCCACCAACTGCCCGCAGGCGGTCTGCAGCACCCACTGACCCAAAGGCACAATGAGCCCGCTCTGCTCTGCCAGACCAATGAACTCTGCGGGCATGACCAGCCCCCGCACCGGGTGCCGCCAGCGCACCAGTGCCTCCACACCGGTGATGACACGATCCACATCGACCACGGGCTGGTAGTAAAGCACCAGCTCGTCGCGCAGCAGACACTGGCGCAAATCCTTTTCAAGTTCAGCCCGTGTTGCCACCGCCGCCTGCATGGCCGGATCAAAAAAGCGCAAGGTATTGCGCCCCGCCGCTTTCGCCTGATACATCGCCACGTCCGCGCGCTTGAGCAGCTCATCGCTGGTTTCCTGCTGGCCCAGAAACAGCGTGATGCCCAAGCTGGGGGTGCTGTGGTGCTCCTGCCCGCGCAGTGGATAGATCTGGTTGAGAGCAGCCAGTATCTTCTCCGCCACCACTTTCACCTGGGCAGCAGCCTGCGTCTCGTCCTGACTGAGTTCCTCCACCATCACCACAAATTCGTCTCCGCCCAGGCGGGCGACCGTATCCACTTCGCGGACGCTGCCACGCAGCCGCACCGCGACCTGCTGCAGCAGCAGGTCACCCATGTAATGACCATGGGTGTCGTTCAGCATCTTGAAGTTGTCCAGGTCGATGAACAGCAGCGCGGCATGCTGGTGGCTGCGTGAGCTGGATGTCATGGCCTGCCCCAGCCGCTCAATCAGCATGCGCCGGTTGGGCAGCTCGGTCAGCGCATCATAAAAAGCGAGACGCTCAATCTGGTCTTCCGCCTGCTTTCGCTCCGTGATATCCCGACCGATGCCACGATAACCAGTAAACCGGCCAACCGCGTCAAAAATGGGCGCTCCGCTCACTGACACCCAGACGCTGGCACCATCCGGTGTGGCGCGCTGAATCTCCAGATCCTTGAACACCCTGTGGGCTTGAAGATCTGCGCGGTGGAGCACCCAGTCAGATTCCGTGAGGTTCAAGGCAGGCGTATCCCACCGAAACTGGCCCACGGTTGCCAGGTAGGGAGAAGCCTCCATGACGGAGTCGCCTTCAAAACGGATGAACCGGAAATTCTCGTCCTGCTCCCAGTACCAGTCCGACGACAGCCCAGCCAGTGCACGGAACCGGGCTTCACTTTCCCGTGCTGCGTTTTGCGCATCGATGTAGGAACTCACGTCAGTGTAGGTGCGCACCATGCTGCCATCGGGAATCGGATTGGACTTGACCTCGATCAGCTTGCCGGCGCGGGTCTTGCGAACGTAGGTCTCCTGCATGTCCCCTTGCCCATGAAGAATAATGTCTTTCGTGCCAGGGCTCACCAGGTCCAGTGCGTCCTTGAAGTCTCCACGATCTCTCTGAAACTGCAGCACTTCGACCAGCGACGGGCCGCCGGCCAGCAGACTTTCCGGCAAATCCAGAAGCTCAATGGCCTTGCGGTTATAGATGGACATACGGCCATTCGGCTCCATCAGGCTGATGCCTTGCGACATGTTATCCAGCGTGAGTTGCAACTGGGCAGATTTATGCGCCAATTGTTCGCTGGCTTTCTGCAATTGGGCATCCAGTCGTTTTCGCTCGGTGATGGTACGGCCAACACCCCGGTAGCCGCGGAACTGGCCCGCGTCGTCAAATATCGGCATGCCGCTGATGGATACCCAGTGCAACTGGCCTGTAGGGTCAAGACGGCACATTTCGAAATCACGAAAAACCCGGCGGGCATCCAGATCGTCCCGATGGGCCTGCCAATCATCCTGAGTCAGGTTCAGGGTTTCGATATCCCATCGACACAGCCCAACATAGGCCGTCTGCGGCAAGTCGCATCGGGATGCATAGTCGCCTTCCACCCGCAAGAACCGGTAGTGCTCGTCCTGCAACCAGTACCAGTCCGACGACAACTCGGTCAGGCTGCGAAATCGTGCTTCGCTGGCTAAGAGGGCGGTTTGAGCCTGAAGATATTTCGTCACGTCCGAAAAGGTCCTGACCAGTCCGCCATTGACCAGGCGCCGGGACTCCACCTCGAGTGTTTTTCCGCTCCGCGTGGTTCGAAGATACCGGTCTGGGCCATCAAGAACCGAGTCACCCATGACATACGGTCGGGCATGGCTTTCTACCAGTTCGAAATTCGGGCCAAAGTCACCCCGATCCAGCTGAAACCTGAAAATGTCGTCTGCCGTGAGTCCGTCTGTCAGCAGAGAATCAGGCAGATCCAGGAGATCCTGCAATTGGCGGTTGATCACGCTAACGCGGCCGTCCGCCTCTACGGTGCAGATTCCCTGGCTCATGCTGTCCAGTGTTAACTCCAACGCAGTGCTTTCCCTGGCAAGCAGTTCGCCCGCGCGGCGCAGTTCGTCCTGAACCCGGTGGCGCTCACGATCACTGCGCCAGGCAGCAACCAGGTGGCCAATCGTGCTGCTCAGGGGCGCCAGAAAATCGATGTCGGCCTGGGAGTAGCCGCCCGGCTTGTTGGCCAGACCAATCATCGCCACCAGTTCATTTCCGTGATGAATCGGGATGCCCAGAAATGCGTTGAGAGGCGGGTGGCCGTGCGGGATGCCGCCTTTGCGGGGGTCTATCGCAGGCTCATTCGCAATGACCGGCTTGCCACTAACCAGCGCTGAGCCAAACAGCGTCTTCAGGTTATGGAATTCCATTCCCCTGGCCGCATTTTCTTCATACAGCCGCCGCGATGCCGCATCCCACGCGATATTGGTAATCGCATGCATCTTGATGAAAGGCTTGTTTTCGCCGGAGAAAAGCACCTCACCCACAAAACCAAAGTCCCCTTGGGTCAGGGTCAACAGCTCGGACAGCAGTCCTTCAAACACCTTCCCGGTAGCCCCGTCACTGAGGAACAATGCGTGGGCCACCGAAATGGTCTGCAGCAGCCGGTGCTGCTGTTCACGCGCCTGTTCGGTCTTTTTTCGCTCCGTAACATCCGTATGCGTACCCGCAACCCGGGTAGGCAAACCCTGCTCGTCCCGTTCAACCACATGACCACAGCTGTGAATCCACACCCAGTGGCCCAGACGATGCCGTATGCGGAATTCCACGTCAAATTGCTGCAATGACGTTTTGGGCCCTGTACCGAGCGCACCCCTGAGCCGCAGCAAATCATCTGGATGCACCCAGTCCATCCAGACACCACCCACCAGCACCACCTCTTCCGATGCATAGCCCAGCATCTCGCACCAGCGCTCGTTGACGATGTTGCGGTCTTCGCGCACGCGCCAGTCCCATATGCCGATTTCCGCGCCGGCAACCGCCACCTCCAGCGTCTCTGAGCGCTGGCGAAGCTGACGCACGGTGTGGTGGCGCTCAATGGCCATCAGAATTCGCGTCGTCAACGAATCCAGGTACTGAAAGGCCGGGTCTTTGGGCAGAAAGTCGGTAAAGCCCTGACGAACCAGCAAAGCAGAATCCAGCCACACCCCGTCAGGCTGCAGCAACAGCGCCGCGCACTGTTCCAGTATGGACCCCAGTGCGTCCGCCGGCCCATCGGGCAACCGGTGGCTGACAACCAGTGCGTCAAAAGAAATTGTCGACAGCAACAGGCGTGCGTCGGCAAGGGAAGACGTCACTTCCAGTTGCCAGTCAAGCCCTTCGCCCGTCACCCTGTCGCACATGGCCTGCGCATGGACGGCATCACTCTCAATGAATAGCACGGAAATTGCCATGAAACCCCAATGTGCATCAGCCTTTGGCAAACTATACAGCCCACACCCCGGACAGGGCCTCGCAGACGGCAAAAACAGGCAAGTTGATGCGTATCTTCAACTTCTTCGGCATTTTTCGACGACTTCTTGACTGGCTACCCAGCTGAAAGTGCGTTAGAAGACAGCCGTTTGATATTGATAGACTTGCCCGGATGACCGACGAAGACAAGCAACACACCCCCATGATGCAGCAGTATCTGGGCATTAAGGCCGAATTTCCCGATACGCTGGTCTTCTACCGCATGGGTGATTTTTACGAGCTGTTTTTTGCCGACGCCGAAAAAGCGGCCCCGTTGCTGGACATCACCCTCACGCGTCGCGGCCAGTCCGGGGGGCTGCCGATCCCAATGGCTGGCGTGCCGTTTCACTCGGTCGAAGGTTATCTGGCCAAGCTCATCCGGCACGGCGAATCGGTCGCCATTTGCGAGCAGGTGGGCGAAGTCACCGGCAAAGGCCCGGTGGAGCGCAAAGTGGTGCGCGTGGTCACACCCGGCACGCTGACGGACGCCGAGCTGCTGAGCGACAAGTCCGAATCCATGCTGCTGGCCGTCCATCAGGGCCCGCGCAACCGGTGCGGACTGGCCTGGTTGAGCGTCACGCAGGGAGAAGTGCATCTAGCCGAATGCAGCCCGGACGACATGCTGGAGTGGGTGGCACGCATTGGCCCCAGCGAGCTGCTGTTCAGCGCCGGTGTGACCACCAGCTTTGAGGCACGTATCAGAAGCTTGCCGCTGAAGGCACCTCTCACCACACGACCCGAGTGGCAGTTTGATGCCGCGCTGGGCCAGCGCCGCCTGCTGGATTTGCTCAAGGTGGCCAGCCTGGCCACCTGGCAGGCGCAGGACCTGCCCCAGGCCCACGCCGCCGCCGCTGCGCTGGTGGGCTACGCCGAGCACACGCAGGGCCGCACCCTCACCCACCTGCACAGCATTCGCGTGCAGCGGCAGGACGACCTGATTGACCTGCCCCAAACCACGCGGCGCAATCTGGAGCTGATACAAACCCTGCGCGGTGAAGATTCGCCCACGCTGTTTTCGCTGCTGGACACCTGCATGACCAGCATGGGCAGCCGCCTGCTGAAAAGCTGGCTGCTGGAGCCCCGGCGTGACCGCGGCGAAGCCCAACACCGGCTGGACGCGATCACCGCGTTGCGCCCCAACGTGTGGCAAACCTTGCGGGCCGAGCTGAAAGGCAGCTCGGATGTGGAGCGCATCACCGCACGCATTGCGCTGCGCCAGGTGCGCCCGCGTGAACTGGTCGCGCTGCACGATACGCTACAAAAAACGGAGCTGCTCACGCATATTGGACGAGGGCTAACGGCCTATTTGGCATCTATTTTTGATGATTTACAGCCTCCACCGGGTTGCAGCGACCTGCTGAAGAGCGCCGTGATGGAAGAGCCCGCCGCGCTGATTCGTGACGGCGGCGTGATCACCACCGGGTTTGACGCCGAGCTGGACGAGCTGCGCGCCATCCAGACCAACTGCGACGCCTTTCTGCTGGACCTGGAAGTGCGCGAAAAAGCCCGCACCGGCATTGCCAACCTGCGCGTGCAATTCAACAAGGTGCATGGCTTTTACATCGAAGTGACGCAGGGCCAGATCGACAAGGTGCCGGATGACTACCGCCGCCGCCAGACGCTGAAAAACGCCGAGCGCTTCATCACCCCCGAGCTGAAAGCCTTTGAAGACAAGGCCCTGAGCGCGCAGGAACGGGCGCTGAGCCGCGAGAAATGGCTGTACGAGCAGTTGCTGGACCAACTGCAGGCCTTCGTGCCGATGCTGACGCAAACCGCCCGTGCACTGGCCACGCTGGATGCGCTGTGCGCGCTGGCCGAGCGTTCGCTCACGCTGAACTGGTGCGCGCCGCAGTTTGTCAAAGAGCCCTGCATTGATATTGATCAGGGCCGCCACCCGGTGGTGCAGGCGCGGCTGGCTGAAGTAAGCAGCGGCAGTTTCATCGCCAACGACACACGCATGGGCCCGAAGCAGCGCATGCAGATCATCACCGGCCCCAACATGGGCGGCAAATCCACCTACATGCGGCAAATCGCCGTCATCGTGCTGCTGGCCAGCATGGGCAGCTACGTGCCGGCCAGCGCCTGCCGCCTGGGGCCGATTGACGCCATCCACACCCGCATCGGCGCGGCAGATGATCTGGCCAACGCGCAGTCCACCTTCATGCTGGAGATGCTGGAAGGCGCGCAGATTTTGCACGCTGCCACGCCCAACTCACTGGTGCTGATGGATGAAATCGGCCGCGGCACGTCCACGTTTGACGGCCTGGCACTCGCCTCGGCCATCGCCACGCAGCTGCATGACAAGACGCAGGCCTTCACGCTGTTTGCCACGCATTATTTCGAGCTCACCGAGTTCCCGGCCAAACACCACAGCGCGGTGAACGTGCATGTGAGCGCGGTCGAGTCAGGTGCAGACATCGTGTTCCTGCATGAAATTCAGGCTGGGCCCGCCAGCAAGAGCTACGGTATCCAGGTGGCCAAACTGGCCGGCATGCCCGCTGCGGTGGTGAACCACGCACGTCAGGCTTTGGGCGCGCTGGAGGCGCGAGCGGGTGAAGCCAAAGCCCAGGTGGATCTGTTTGCGCCACCGCCTGCTGCGGAACCCCTGGCTGTCAGTGCGGTGGAGACAGCGCTCTCGGGTATCAACCCTGATGCGCTCAGCCCGCGTGAGGCGCTGGATGCGCTGTATCAGTTGAAAACATTGGCTGGCAAGGGCGTTTGAGCTTTCGCGGGCATAATCATGCCGCATGATTGCATGAAATCCTTTAAGGAAACCCAATGCTCAAGGAAGTCGGTGCCAGCGGCCAGATATCGCTGGGAAAAAAATACGCCGGGCAGTTATTTGACCTGTCGGTACAGGCCGATGGCAGCATTGTCATGAAGCCCGTCAAGGTTGTGCCCGCCACGCCAGCGGTTCACGAATCCCAAGCCACATACGGCCAGCCGAAGCAAAACAAAGCTGCCGGTCAGGCCTCCCGCGAATGGGCGGACGCCAACGCTGCCAGCATTGATCAATACAACGCCTGGGCCTCACAGCGCGAGCCCTACTCGCAGCGCGTGCGGCACTGGCGCGAGAGTGGCCAGAGCGACGCCTGAGCCGTGGCGCGATTCGACGTCTACCCCAACCCCATAGAGCCCGACCGGCTCGACTTCCCCTTTGTGCTGGAAATCCAGAGCGACCTGCTCTACCGGTTTGCAGAACGCGTGTGTGTGCCACTGGCCGCAGCCGGCGCTTTCCCTGGCATGACTGAGCGGTTCAACCCAGCCATCTCCGTGTCTGGTCAACCTGTGCATCTGCACCCGCTGGGCATCGCCGTTTTTCTGGTCCAGGAATTACGGCAGCCTGTAGCCAGCGCAAAGGCCCAGGCGCTGGAGATCGACACCGCGCTGGACATGTTGCTCAGAGGGTATTGAACACACCATGACCATGACCCCGCAACAATTCATCGCCAAATGGGGCCCCGGCGGCCCGGCGTTCGATCTCAACGAGCGTCAGGGCGCGCAGCCGCACTTCATGGATTTGTGCGCGCTGCTGGGCGTTCCCACGCCGGGCAGTGAAGGTGACTACATCTTTGAGCAAGACACCCTCGTGCTGGGCGAAGCGCGGGGTTATGCCGATGTCTTCAAGCGCGACCACTTTGCCTGGGAAAACAAGGCCCCCGGCAAAAATCTGGATGCCGCGCTCAAGCAGCTCCTCACCTACAGCCTGGCCCTCTCCAACCCGCCGCTGCTGGTGGTGTGTGACCGCCTCACCATCCGCATCCACACGCAGTTCAACGGCCATCCGTCGGAGACGCACACCGTTTTGCTGCAGGAGCTGGACCAGCCTGAAAAGCAGGCGCTCCTGCGCCGCCTGTGGACGGACCCCGAGAGCTTCCGCCCCAAAAAGACCAGCCGCGACATCACCGAAGCTGCAGCCAAAAGCTTTGCCCTGCTGGCCGAAGGCTTGCGCAAGCGCGGCGCGGGTACGCCAGAGCACGCGGATGAAGTGGCCCACTTCCTGACGCAATGTCTGTTCTGCTTTTTCGCCGAAGACGTGGGCTTGCTGCCCGGCCGCATGTTTGAAGGGCTGGTGAACAACAAGGCCCTCACCAGCGACAAGCTGGCCACCGGCCTGAACAACCTGTTCACGGTGATGCGCGATGGCGGCCTGTATGGCAATGACGACATTCCGTGGTTCAACGGCGGGCTGTTCAAAAAGATCAGGGTGCCCAAGCTCACCATCATGGACATGACCGAGCTGCGCAACGCCGCCGCGCTGAACTGGTCTGCCATTGATGTGTCCATCTTCGGCACGCTGTTTGAGCGGGGGCTTGACCCCAGCAAACGCAGCCAGCTCGGCGCGCACTACACCGACCCGGCCACCATCATGCGGATTGTGGAGCCTGTGTTGAGCCGGCCTTTGCTACAAAAATGGGAGCTTGTCACGCAGGAAATACGAGGGCTGGTGGCCAAAAGTACCCGTAAAAACGACAAACATTACAACTTGGCCAAAGCCCGCTTTGTGTTGTGGCTGGAAGACCTCAAGGCCTACCGCGTGCTGGACCCCGCCTGTGGCAGCGGCAACTTTTTGTTCCTCGGTTTGAAGGCGCTGAAAGACATTGAACACCGCAGCCACCTGGACGCCGCCGCCCTGGGGCTGGACCGTGAGGCCGATCTGGTCACCGGCCCGCACAACGTGCTGGGCATTGAGCTGAACGAATACGCGGCCGAGCTGGCGCGGGTGACGGTGTGGATTGGCGAGCTGCAGTGGCGCATGGCCCATGGCTACGAGTTCAAGACGAATCCTGTTTTGGAGCCGCTGGACCATATTGAGTGCCGGGATGCGCACTGCTCTCCTTCTCCGACTCCGGGGGCAGGCGGGGCAGACGCCGGGGGCTCATGAACCTTCGGTTCCGAAATCGCCCCCAACATCTGCCCCACCCGCACCCCTGCGCGACCTGAGCGAGGAAAACGGGGTCAGATCCGAATTCAGGACAGCAGCCTTGCCGGAGACCAACCGTACCGAACGACATTCGGCTCTGACCCCGGTTTCCGCTGCTGCCGGAGAAAGACACGCCACGGAAGCGCCGTGGCCCAAAGCCAGTGTGGTGATTGGGAATCCGCCGTTTTTAGGTGGGGCAAGAAAAGCGGGGAATTGGGGGAGGACTACTTCAGGCTCTGACGCAGTTTTGAGGGTCGTGTCCCGGTGGGGCAGACCTAGTATGTTATTGGTTTGAGAAGGCGCGCAAGGCGATGAAACCAAGGCCTCGGTGCAGCAGGCCTAGTAGCAACGAACTCGATTCGCGGTGGCGCAAATCGCAAAGTGCTGGATGCCATTTGTTCGAGTACGAGGATATATACGGCTTGGAGTGACGAGGCTGGGTAAATGAAGGTGCTGCGGTTCGAGTGTCATTGATCTGTTTTGGCTCCGTTAATAGTACGGAGCTAAATGGTGAGCCTGTATCAGCGATTCATGCCGATTTAACCTCTACAGCGGATATAGACTTGACCGCAGTAAAAGCCATCTCGGCCAATGCCCATGTAGCTTACCTTGGCATAAAAATGAGGCCTTTGATGTTGATGGCAACATTGCGAGAATTGGCTTGCGCAACCCAACCCGAATGGTAGGTCTAGTGCAGACGTCTTGCGCCCCTGGACTAACGGATCAGACATCGTCAGAAACAGGCATGACAAATGGATTATTGATTTTGGGATTGCCATGCCTGAGGCGACAGCCTCGTTGTATGAACTTCCTTTTGCCCACGTCTTGAATCACGTTAAACCTGATCGCGAGAAAAATAACAGAGAGATACGAAGAAAGTATTGGTGGCGGTTCTCTGAAGCGATGCCTGCAATTCGAGCTGCCACGAAACCTCTGCCCGGTTTATCGTCACCCCACGAGTTTCAAAATATCGGATATTTGCTTGGCGCGATGCAATAACTATTCCTGACGACGGCATTGGAATCACCGCCCGCGCTGACGACACCACCTTCGGCATCCTGCACAGCCGCTTCCACGAACTCTGGTCGCTGCGCATGTGCACGTGGCTCGGCGTGGGTAACGATCCACGCTACACCCCCACCACCTGCTTCGAAACCTTCCCCTTCCCCGCAGGCCTGACGCCTGCCGACACCGCCCACCAGCGCACCGAAACGCTGGAAGGCGGCGCAGTCATTCCTGCCGATATTTCAGTGCCAAATAGGCCTATAGCCCTCGTCAACAGTGCGCGAGTAGCTACAAACACAGTAGCAATCGACACGCCCAGCACCACCAACCAAACGGCGGGGGCGGGGCGGAGGACGGGGGCGATTTCAAAAAGCGCAGCGTATGAGCCCCCGGCGTCCGCCCCGCCCCCGCCGGGCCAACGAGGGGAAGCTAAAACAGGCGACGTGAGAGCAAACGCAATAGCCATAGCCCAAGCCGCCAAACAGCTGAACAAACTCCGCGAAGAGTGGCTCAACCCCGACGTGTGGACGCACAAGGTCAAGGAAGTCACCCCGCTGGGCATGGATCACAGCCCCTACCCCGACCGCATCGAGCCCAAACCCGGCATCAGTGAAGAAGACCTCAAAGCGCTGCAAAAACGCACGCTCACCAACCTCTACAACCTGCGCCCCTCATGGCTGGCCATGGCGCACCACCAGCTCGACCAGGCCGTAGCCGCCGCCTACGGCTGGGCCGACTACACCGCCGACATGCCGGATGAAGAAATTTTGAAGCGGCTGCTGGCGCTGAACCTGCCCCCGGCACCCCAGTGGCGCGGCGGCCCCGGGCGGCGGCCCCGGGGCCTCGGGCCGCGCCCCGGGCCCCCCCCGGGGGGTGCGCCCCGGTGTTTTTCGCGTGCCCCCGCCCGGGGCCCCCCCCGGCCCCCCCGCGGCGGGCGGCCGCGCGCGGGCGCGGTCGCGTGCCGCACGGGCGTTACGCGGCAAAGCCCTGGGCGTTTCGCGGAATTAAGGTTGACCCTACTTTTAACCTGGTTTATTAGCCCCTCACAACATGACCTACTGCGTCGCCATCAAACTCAACGCCGGCCTCGTCTTCCTCTCCGACTCGCGCACCAATGCGGGGCTGGACCAGATCAGCACCTTCCGCAAGATGATCGTTTACGAAAAGCCGGACGACCGCTTCATGGTGCTGCTGTCGGCTGGCAACCTGAGCATCTCGCAGTCGGTGCGCGAAATCCTGCAGATTGAGCAGCTCAAGGAACATCCCGACAGCGAGCCCATCACCATCTGGAATGCCAAAAGCATGTTCGACGCCGCGCGCGTGCTGGGCTCGGCCATCCGCCACGTGCAACAACGCGACGGCGAGTCGCTCAAGCAGTCGGGTGTCGAGTTCAACGTGTCGCTGATTTTTGGCGGGCAGATCAAGGGCGAAGGCATGCGCCTGTTTCAGGTGTATTCGGCCGGCAACTTCATTGAAGCCACACCCGAGACGCCCTACTTTCAGGTGGGTGAATCCAAATACGGCAAGCCGGTACTGGACCGCGTCATCACGCCCGAAACGCCGCTGGACGAAGCCGCCAAGTGTGCATTGGTGTCGATGGACTCCACGCTCAAATCCAACCTGTCCGTCGGGCTGCCGCTGGACATGGTGGTGTATGAAGTCAACCGCTTCCAGACCGACAAGGTGGTGTGCATCGATCAGGAAAATCCCTACTTTCAAATGATGCACAACAACTGGGGCAAGAAGCTGCGCGAAGTGTTTGACAGCATTGAAGACCCCACCTGGGACGGCGGCCAGACCGATGTGCCGCTGATGGTGAACCCGCTTCGCAACAAGCCGCTCAAGAAAATTGGAACCCCGCAAGAGAAACTGATCTGATGCCGCTGATCATCTTTTCCCACGCCAACAGTTTTGGAGCCAGCACCTACCGCGTCCTCTTCAAACACCTGCGCAGCCGGGGCTTCAAAGTCAAGGCGATAGACAAGTTTGGCCATCACCCGGATTACCCCGTCACCAACAACTGGCCGCACATGGTGCAGCAGCTGGCCGACTTTGCAGCGGCAGAAATCCAGAAAGCCGGTGAACCGGCGTTTCTGGTGGGCCATTCACTCGGTGGTTTTTTGAGTGTGATGGCGGCAGCGCGCCATCCCGAGCTGGGTGGTCCTGGCGCCAAGGGTGTGTTGTTGATCGACTCCCCCATTCTGGGCGGCTGGCGTGCCACCGCGCTGGGCGTGGCCAAGACCACGCAGATGGTGGGCTCCGTGTCACCCGGTGCGGTCAGCCGCCGCCGGCGCACCCATTGGGCCAGCGCAGCAGAGGCGATGGAATTTTTCCGCCACAAGAAAGCCTTTGCTCGCTGGGACCCGCAGGTGCTGCAAGACTACATCGACCACGGCACGCATGAGCAGGATGGCCAGCGCGTGCTGGGCTTTGACCGCGCGGTGGAAACCGCCATCTACAACACCCTGCCCCACAACCTGGACCGCCTGCTGCGCCGCCACCCGCTCAAGTGCCCGGTTGCTTTTTTGGGCGGACTGCACTCGGCAGAGATGAAACAGGTAGGCATGGCGATGACAGAGCAGCTCACCAAAGGGCGGATCAGCATGGTGGACGGGAGCCACCTGTTTCCAATGGAGAAGCCGTTGGTGACCGCGGCAGCAATTGAGGCCGCCCTGCTTAACCTTCAGAGTATCAGCTGAACGACGACTTGAGCGGCTACCAGAACGGTGTCAGGCCGCCCACTTCACCGTGCCGCTCCAGGCGGTGGCCAGCACCACCAGGCCAAACGCAATCCGGTAATACGCAAACCCCACAAAACTGTGGGTAGCAATGAATTTCAACAACCAGCGAATGCACAGCCACGCGCTGATGAATGAAAACAGCAAACCCACACCGAACAGGGGCGCGTCAGCCATCGACAGCAGTGCACGCTCCTTGAGCAGGCTGTAGGCCCCGGCGCCAATGAGCGTGGGTATGGCCAGGTAAAAAGAGAAATCGGTCGCGGCCTTGCGCGACAGGCCTAGCAACATGCCCCCGATGATGGTGGCGCCGCTGCGGCTGGTGCCGGGAATCATGGCCAGGCATTGCACCAAGCCCACCTTGACGGCGTCCATGAATGTCATGTCATCCGCGTCTTGAATGCGCGCAGCAGTAGCCACATTGGATTGGCGTTTTTCGGCCCACAAAATAATGAAGCCACCGATGATGAATGTAGTGGCCACCACCACGGGCGTGAACAGATGGGCCTTGATGGCCTTGCCGAACAACAAGCCCATCACCACCGCGGGCAGGAAGGCGATCAGCACATTGAGTGCGAGGCGCTGCGCCTGCTTTTGTGTGGGCAGCGCCACCACCGTGTCGCGTATCTTTTGCCAGTAAACAATGATCACAGCGAGGATGGCACCGGTCTGGATGGCAATGTCAAACACCTTGGCTTTGTCGTCATCAAAGCCCAGCAGCGCCCCGGCCAGAATCAGGTGCCCCGTGCTGGAGATGGGCAGAAACTCGGTCAGCCCCTCGACGATGCCCATGATGGCGGCTTTGATCAGCAATGCAATATCCACTGGCGCTCCTTGAAAGACCGTGGATTATCGCCGGGGCATTTCGGGTCGCCTTTCACGCCACGCTCCTGCATTTCACGACCGCTTTGGCGCAATTCGTCGCAAAACCATGGCGACGGGCCCTGGCTCCCGGCAAAGTTCGCTCCATTGCAAACCTTCCGGAGAGAACAGCCATGCTGCCCACACCTGAACTCACACCCGTCATAGCCGTCCACATGACCGCCGCCCTCGCAGCCGTTGCCATTGGCCCGGTTGCCGTGTGGGCCCGCAAAGGCCGCCTGCAGCGCCCGAAGGTCCACCGCGCTTTTGGCTACGCCTGGGTGACGCTGATGATCGTCACCGCCCTGTCGGCCATCTTCATCAGTGACCCCGCCCTGCCCCATGTCATGGGCTTTGGCTACATCCACCTGCTGATTCCGGTCACGCTGGGCATGATTTTTGTGGCTTTCCGGTTTCTGGTCAAAGGCAACATCGTCGGCCACCGCAAGACCATGATCAACCTGTACATCGGCGCCTGCGCGGTGGCGGGGGCATTCACTTTCCTGCCCGGCCGCTATCTGGGCCACGTCGTGTGGCACCAGTGGCTGGGGCTCGTTTGATTTTTCCCTTTTTACTTGTTAACCCAAGGAGCGTTGTCATGAAATCATCACGTTATTCCTCACGTCCTACCCCCGGCGCCGCATCAACAGACGACGAACTGGAGCAACTGGCCCGCAAACGCGCCGGTGCCCGCATGGGCTGGTATGTGCACGCCACGGTGTACATCGCGGTCAACGCCGTGCTGGCCACCCTCTCACTGGCTACAGGGCGCCACTGGGCCATCTTTCCTGCACTCGGCTGGGGCCTGGGTCTGATGCTGCACGGCCTGGCGGTGTGGTTCGCGCTGCCCGGCGGCGGGCTGCATGAGCGCCTGGTGCAACAGGAGCGGGCCCGTCTCGCCAGCCAGCGTGACCCGTGGTGACTGGCGCCATGACCTGCGTCACCAAAGCCAGCCTGCTGTTGCGCTGCGGCATACTGCCACCATGCCACCCCTCAACCTGAAAACCATCGCCCGCCGCGGCCTTGTCGCCGCCGCGTTCAATACCGTGCTGGCTGGCGCCATCACGCTGACCGGGTTTCACGGGTTCTGGGCCAACGTGGTGTATTCGCAGCTGATCGGCCTGACCATTTGGGTGCTGATCGACGGTGGCCGCCTGGCACTGGCCGACAACGGCTACCCTGGAGCGCCCACCATGGCTGCACTGGTGGTGGGCAGTGTGCTGGTGGGCTACTTTGGCGGCAGTGCCATGGGCGACCTGCTGCTGGGCGAGGCGCTGTTGCACGGCATGTCACGCTCCCCCAGGACGATGGCGGGCTTCTTTCTGATGTCGCTGGCCGCGGGCGGCTTTGGCACCTACTACCTGACCAGCCGCGAGCAGCTCGCCAAAACGAAGCTGGCCCATGAAGAAGCCCAGCGCCACGCGGCCGAAGCCCAGCTCAAGCTGCTGCAAACCCAGCTGGAGCCGCACATGCTGTTCAACACGCTGGCCAACCTGCGCGTGCTCATCGGCACCAACCCCGCACTGGCCACCGACATGCTGGACCGCATGGTGGCCTACCTGCGCGCCACGCTGGGCGCATCGCGCGCCACCATGCACCCGCTGCAGGCCGAGTTTGACCGCCTGCGTGACTACCTGGAGCTCATGACCATCCGCATGGGCCCGCGCCTGCGCTACACGCTGGACCTGCCGCCCGAGCTGGCTGCCTGCCCCGTGCCGCCGCTGCTGCTGCAGCCGCTGGTGGAAAACGCCATCAAGCACGGGCTGGAGCCCAAGGTGGAAGGCGGCAGCATCACCGTGAGCGCCCGGCTGGACGGCACCCGCATGACGCTTACCGTGCAGGACACCGGCGTGGGCCTGCCGCAAGGCCAGCGCGTGGTGGACGGCTTTGGTGTGGCCCAGGTGCGCGAACGGCTGGCCACCACCTATGGCGATCAGGGTGCTATTGAATTAGTAGCTGGTCACGCAGGTGGGACAAGGGCTACAGTCACTTTTCCTTGTGAAAATGGACAAAAATGAACAAGCCAGCCATTCCCGCCACCCCCACCGCCCTGATTGCCGAAGACGAGCCGCTGCTGGCCGCCGCGCTGCAGGCCGAGCTGGCGCGCGCCTGGCCCGAGCTCAAGGTGCTGGCCGTGGTGGGCGACGGCGGGTCTGCCGTCACGCAGGCGCTGCGGCTGAAACCCGACGTGCTGTTTTTTGACATCCGCATGCCCGGCCAGAGCGGGCTGGAAGCCGCGGCCGAGCTGGCCGATGAATGGGACACCGGCGCTGGCACCGACGGTTCAGGCAGCACGCCCTTCCCCGCGCTGGTGTTTGTGACCGCTTACGACCAATACGCCGTGCAGGCGTTCGAGACGCAGGCGATGGACTATGTGCTCAAGCCCATTCAGGCAGCGCGGCTGCAAAAAACAGTGTCAAAAGTGCAGTTAGCCCTTTCCAGCCGTGCGCAGACAGCTACTGAAACAATAGCAACTGCTGGCCCGGGCGACGCCCATCTGGAAGCCACCATGGCCCAGCTGCGCCAGTTGCTCACGGCATCCCCGGCCGCTGCGCCATCCCCTGCAGCGCCGCTCAAGGTCATTCAGGTGAGTGTGGGCACGGCCATTCGCATGGTGCCGGTGGAAGACATTGCCTGCTTTGAGGCGGCGGACAAATATGTGCGGGTGCTCACATCTGGCAACGGCGGGCAACATGAGTACCTGATCCGCACGCCGCTGAAGGAACTGCTGCCCCAGCTGGATGGCCAGGCCTTCTGGCAGGTGCATCGCGGGACCGTGGTGCGGGCCAGCGCGATTGACACGGTCACCCGTGATGAAGCCGGCAAGCTCTGGCTGCAGCTGCGGGGCCGGCCAGAAAAAATGTCAGTGAGCCGGCTCTACGCGCACCTCTTCAAGGCGATGTAGAAAAAGAAAAAGCCCGCAACTTGCGCTGCGGGCTTGCTGCCGGCTCAAGAGCCTGGCGGATCAGCGGTGACGGGGCTGCTGCGGTGCAGGCACCGGGCCGGGGTAGCCGTTGTTGTGGCCGTTGTAGCCACCACGGCCATCACGGTCCCAGCCACCTTGGGGGCCATGGTGCTTGTACCAGCCGCGGCGCTGGCCGGGGTAAACCCAGCCGGCCTGCGTGTAGTAAGGCTGGGGCACGTAAACCACTTGCGGCGGCGCATGGTAAACCGGCGCTGGCCGGTAAATCACGCGGGGTGGAGGAGGTGGCGGTGCATAAACCACGTGCGGTTGCGGATACATCACGACGGGCGCGGGGTGATACACCACCGGCGGCGCGTTGGACACACCCACCTGCACGCCGGGCTGCGACACACCGACTGACCAATACACGTCCCCAGCTTGAGCTGAAGCACTGGCACCCAAAGCGGCAAAGCCCAAGGTGGCGGCTGTGGCCAGCGAATACACGGAACGACTGAATTTCATGACTATCTCCTGTTGGAAGAACATTAGAGGCTTGTTGTTATTGGCCTCTGATCCACCAACGCGGCTCCCCTTGCGGCGGATGGCAGCGATGACGTGTCAAACGTTACGAAAGGTAACTTTACGGGTAAAGATTCTGTAAACCGCGGGGCACCAACCTGCCCAGCCACGCCTGAATGCGCGCCTCATGCCGCTGCCACCACAGCCCCAGCGCCACCACGCACAGGCCCAGCAGCGTGAGCGCAAACGGGAACAGCAGGCTGTCCCTGAACACCCGGTGCGCCAGATAGCCCAGATAGATGGCCACGCCCAGCCCGCCCAACACGGTGAACACCCGCCGCCCGATGGCCGCGCCAAAAAACACCAGAAACACGTTCAGCAGCGCATACAGCAGCTTGTTCAGCTCCGAGCTGCTCTCGCGCAGGCTCAGGCCGCACCAGAACATGATGGCCCCAAACAGATACAGCCAATAGGCATAGTCCTGCCGCCACACCGGCTCCGTGGCGCGGCGGCAGCGCACGTCCACCCACATGGCCATGGCGATGGTGGCCAGGCCAAACACCATGGACACATCGCGCATGAACTGCCAGTCCCACCCGCCATGCTGGCTGACGTTTTGCATCAGCGCGTTGGCCACATCCATGTTCAGGTACCAGATCGTCACCGCCAGCGGCATCACCATGAACGGCAGCCGGTAGCGCCACAGCATCACCACCGCGGCCGCCAGTGTGGCCAGCTCCAGCGTGATCCAGCGCCAGTTGATGTGCGTGTGATAGGCCGAATACGTTTGTGGCCCGCCTGGCGGCCACAGCCCCAGCCCCTGCTGCACGCACCACACAATCAGCGGCACCAGGCACACCGCCAGCGTGGCCAGAATGCCGGCCGGCGTGAACAGCTTGCGCTTTTTCAGGTTATCAGCCACCAGCAGGCAGGCCACCAGATAGGCCGCCGAGATGGCCAGCAGCCCCCAGGGGCCAAACGCGTCCCAGCCCAGCGTCATGAACAGCGTCATCGCGCCAATGGCCACCATGCCGCCAAAGTAATACAGCGTGTTGGTGAAGCTGAAGGCCGGGCCGGTGTGGGCTGGCGGGTAGTCGCCGCGCGCCTTGGCCAGCGCGGCCGCGGCCACACCGGGCGCTATCCAGCGCGCCCACAGGTGCTGCGCCTGCGTGGTGGAAATAATGCCGGCCTGCACCGCCTTGTGCAGGTCTCGCCGGCTCACTTCCACCGTCATGGGTGGCTCGCCTGGCGGCTCGATGGTATTCATGCCCATCATCCTACTGCACCGCCATGGCGCCTAAAATCACCTGATGAGTTCCCCCACCCCTGCCAACCCCAAGGCCGCCGCTGCGGCACCCGAAGCCGTCAAACCCAGCAACTTCCTGCGCCAGATCATCGAATCCGATCTGGAAAAAGGCACCTACGCCAGCCGCCGCTGGGCCGGCAGCCCGGGCGATGCCGCCCACCACGCCGCCGGCCAGCCCGACCCCGCCAAAATCCGCACCCGCTTCCCGCCCGAGCCCAACGGCTACCTGCACATTGGCCACGCCAAAAGCATCTGCATCAACTTTGGCCTGGCGCGCGACTACGGCGGCGTGTGCCACCTGCGCTTTGACGACACCAACCCCGAGAAAGAAGACATCGAGTACGTCAACTCGATCCGTGACGCCATCAAGTGGCTCGGCTTTGACTGGAACGGCAGCGCCACGGCTGAGCCCTACCAGGCCAGCGACTACTTTGGCTTCATGTACCGCGCGGCGGAATACCTGATTGAAGCCGGCCACGCTTATGTGGACGAGCAGACCGTGGAGCAGATCCGCATCAACCGCGGCGACTTTGGCAAGCCCGGTGTGGACAGCCCGTTCCGCGCCCGCACGCCTTCTGAAAATCTGGCCAGGTTCCGCGAAATGCGCTTGGGGCAGCACGAAGACGGCGCCATGGTGCTGCGCGCCAAAATCGACATGGCCAGCCCGAACATCAACCTGCGCGACCCCGCCATCTACCGCATACGCCGCGCCACGCACCACAACACGGGCGACACCTGGTGCATCTACCCCATGTACACCTTTGCGCACCCCATTGAGGACGCGCTGGAGCAGATCACCCACAGCCTGTGCACGCTGGAGTTTGAAGACCAGCGCCCGTTTTACGACTGGCTGCTGGACCGTTTGTGCGAAGGCGGCCTGCTGGCCACGCCGCACCCGCGCCAGTATGAGTTTGCGCGGCTGAACCTCACCTACGTGATCACCAGCAAACGCAAGCTGGCGCAACTGGTGTACGACCACAAAGTGAGCGGCTGGGACGACCCGCGCATGCCCACCATCGTGGGTCTGCGCCGCCGCGGCTACACGCCCGAGAGCCTGCAACTGTTTGCCGAACGCATTGGCGTGACCAAGAGCGACAGTTGGATTGACTATTCCACGCTGGAAGGCTGCCTGCGCGAAACGCTGGACGTCAGCGCCCCGCGCGCCATGGCCGTGCTGGACCCCATCAAACTGGTGCTGACCAACTGGGATGAGGTGATGGGCACGGGCAAACTCGATGATTGCAGCGCCCCCGTGCACCCGCACCACCCCGACCTGGGCAAACGCAATTTCAAAATCGGCAAAGAAGTGTGGATTGAACGCACCGACTTTGAAGAAACACCACCCAAAGGCTTCTTCCGCCTGTTCCCAGGCAACAAAGTGCGCCTGAAATACGGCCACGTGATCGAATGCACCGGCGCTATCAAAGATGAAGCAGGAAACGTAACCGGCGTAAAGGCTACCCTCGTACCCGACACCAAAAGCGGTACACCGGGCAGCGACGCCGTCAAGGTGAAAGGCGTCATCACCTGGGTGGCGGTGGCCGATGGCGTGCCCGCCGAGGTGCGCCTGTACGACCGCCTGTTCACCGACGCCCAGCCCGACGCGGGCGGCAAAGACTTCATCGAAGGCCTGAACCCCAACAGCCTGAAAGTCATTCAAGCCGTGGTGGAGCCGTCACTGGCCAGCGCAAAAGCGGATGACAAGTTTCAGTTTGAGCGGCATGGGTATTTTGTGGCGGATCGGGTGGATCACTTGCCTTCGAAGCCGGTGTTTAACTTGGCGGTGGGGTTGAAGGATTCTTGGGCAAAATAGCTCAAATAGCTAAAGCAAGAAATGGCAACGCAAGAACTCAATTGGATATCAGTCGACGGATTTAAAAGTATTTCGTCGTCGGGAAAGATTCATTTAAGGCCGATAAATCTGATCATCGGTCCAAATGGTTCAGGAAAATCCAATTTCATTGGAGTCTTCTCCTTTCTTCAGGCGATTAAGGAAGGCCGCCTGTACGAATACGTAAGAACTGCGGGTGGTGCCGAAGAAGTGCTTTATTTTGGATCGAAAGAAACGCAAGAAATCAAAATTCGCTTGTCATTCCAAAATGATGTCAATGGATACGAACTTGACCTGAAAGTTGACAACGAAGACAACCTTTTCGCTCTGCGGGAATCAGTCAGTTTTTGGAATAAGCAGCACCCCAGTCCATACCTTGAATCGTTATCCAGCATGGACTCAGGGAAAGAGGCTGGAATCAGTAACGCCAAGTTAACCAAGCGTGTACCCAACTACATCAGGACTCATTTAGATAGGTGGAGGCTCTACCATGTGCACGACACCAGCCAAAGCTCGCCATTAAGGCGGACCGCCCGAGTCGATGACAGTGATTTCCTACGTCCTGATGGTTCAAATCTAGCTGCCTTTTTGTATCGGCTACAAGAGACTAGTGCATATTCTGGCGCCTATAGCTTGATACGAAAGACGGTGCAAAGAGTTGCGCCATTTTTCGACGATTTTCTATTGCGACCAGACAACTTGAACTCGGACGTAATTAAACTCGCGTGGAGACACAAATCATCTGACAAGTACTTTGGCGCATCAGCATTTTCGGATGGCACTCTGCGCTTCATTGCTTTGGCAACCTTATTTCTTCAACCGCTTGAATTGCGACCGTCCGTCATTCTTGTAGATGAGCCTGAATTAGGCCTGCATCCATCAGCGATCACCTTGCTTGCCTCCCTTGTGCGGCAGGCATCAACTGAAACACAAATCATTGCTTCAACTCAATCACCACTGCTCTTAGACTACTTTGACCCAGAAGACGTACTTGTGGCAAACCGTGTTGACAGCGCCACGACACTTACTAGGCTCGACTCGTCAAAACTACAAAATTGGTTAGGAGACTACAGCCTTGGACAACTCTGGGAGAAGAATGAACTCGGTGGACGCCCGGCCTCAGAAAAATCTAGGGCGGCAACAAATCAATGACGCGGCTCCTAGTTCATGTCGAAGGACAAACAGAAGAAACTTTCGTCAATGAAGTCCTCAACGAGTACCTTCTCGCGCGAGGCTACACCTCAGTTTCTGCAAGGCTAGTTGGAAATGCCCGGCAACGCGAGCGCCGTGGGGGAATCAAGGCTTGGTCTGCTGTTCGTGAAGACATAGCTCGCCACCTAAAAGAGGATGCTGGATGCATTTCAACGACCATGGTGGATTACTATGCCCTACCAGCCGGTGGGCCCAAAGCTTGGCCCGGACGAGCTGCGGCTAATGCTTTGCCCCATCCTCAAAAGGCAGATGCAGTCGAAAGCCAACTTGCCCAAGACATATCGACACTACTAGTAGTGCCTTATCCGATGAAGCGCTTCGTCCCGTTTGTCGTGATGCACGAATTTGAAGCCCTGCTCTTTAGCGACTGCCAAGCATTTTCATCTGCGATATACCGTGATGATTTGAAAGACGCTTTACAAAAAATTCGCGATCAATTCGGTAGCCCAGAAGAAATCAATGACTCTCCGCAAACCGCACCTTCAAAGCGAATTGAAAATTTGATCCCAGGCTATCAAAAGCCAATCTTGGGAACTCTTGCTGCGTTGGGCGTTGGGCTAGATCGCATGCAACTTGAGTGTCCCCGTTTTGCAATTTGGCTGAGACGGTTAGAAGCCGCAGTTGCTAGACCCTGAAATGTCCCCGTTCCCACATCATCCTTATCTACCTTCCCACAGTTGAGGGTATTGGACGGGTGTTTTATTGCACGCAGGTGGGCCGGTCCATCGTGGTGCTGCATTCGTTCGTGAAGAAGACTCAGGAGATACCAGACGCCGAGTTGCGCCTGGCCCGCAAACGTTTAAAGGATGTGCAACATGGCTGAAACTGGCTACAAACCCGTGCCGCATGACGCGGCTTTCCGCAAGACGCTGCTGGCCAAGCCTGACGTGAAGAAGGCGTTTGACGCGCTGGAAGAGGAATACACCGCGCTGCACGCCATGCTGGATGCGCGCCAGGCCGCTGGGCTGACGCAAGCCGACGTGGCCAGCCGCATGGGCACCACGGTGTCGGCCGTGTCGCGGCTGGAGGCATCGCTGCGCAGCGAAAAGCACTCCCCCTCTTTCGCCACTTTGCGCAAGTACGCCCAAGCCTGCGGGAAGAAGCTGCTGATTCAGATGGTTTGAATCTGGTTTGCTACGCTTTTAGTAGCTACTCACGTATATTCCACCGGGGCTAAGAACCAATTTTCACAAAATTATCATGCTTCGCGTGGCGATGGATGGACATGATGCCCCCATCGACGTAGTAAAACGACGTTTTGGACGCAGCCTGAGTAATTTCTTCACCCTCTACGCGCCGTTGGCCGACGAATGGACTTTGTTTGATAATTCGTCATCGCCTCAAGCGTTAACCGTAGCCGCGAAATCCGCGGATAAACTGACCGTTACGGAGACCAAAACATGGCTCAAACTGCAAAAACTCAGCAACATCGTTTGACTCCTTCCCCCAAGGCGCTACAGAAAGCGTTGGCGCAATCTGCCCAACAGGCGCAACGAATGGCCGACGCCTTTGGTTTGATCGTTCCCAGCATCAAAACCAAGAATACATCCAGTGCACGTAACGCTGGCTGAAAATTACTATTTGCTATTTTTTTAGTAGCTACTCACGCATAGCCAACGGGGGCTACGGGCACTTTTAATGGGTAATTTTGGCAAAATCCTTGTAAGAGTTTGCCTGGCCGTTCGACCCATGGAATAGCCACCCTCCTCCCCACACTGCCCTATGCAAACCTTGATACTCCGCTGCGCCGCGCTGCTGCTGGCCGCCTTCACCACGCTGGCCCATGCCGCCGAGCCGGTTAGCACCGGCTGGCTGAATGGCGCCGCCATTGGCGGCAAAGACACGGTTTCGTATTACTCGGCAGACGTCAAAGCCAGCCACCAGGTGGTTGAGGGCAACAGCACGTTCACCGTGCAGTATCTGGGGGCGCCTTGGCGTTTTGCGTCAAAGGCCAGCGCCGACAGGTTTGCCGCCAACCCTGCCGCTTACGTGCCGCAGTACAACGGGCATTGCTCCAATGGGCTTTCTCTGGGCGAAGGCCTCATTCGCACCGATGGCTCGGTGTGGGAATTTTTTGGCGACAAGCTGCATCTGTTTTACGCCGAGCGCGGCCGCCAGCGCTGGCTCACCGGCGACTGGCAGGCCTTTCGCCAGCAGGCCGACAAGGCCTGGCAGGACATACTGGCCGCCAAACGCTGACACCACCATTTGCGGCCACTGGGGTGCATGCGCAGGCGGTCACGTTATTTTCGCAGCCGGGCATCGAAGGCAATCTGGACTTCGAGCTGCGCCACAAAGCCATCATCGACCGCTTTGGCCGCTACCCGCACCGCAACGCGATTCTGGGCCGCACCTCCAGCGCGGAGGAGCTGGCGTTTCTGAGCGAGCCGGGGTCTTCGTTCTAGGTCTTGTCATTGGTTTGCTACGCTTTTAGTAGCTGCTTGCGCATATTTAACGGGGGCTAGAGGCCAATTTTGCATCCAATACAACACGATTTACACTGCCTTCCATGGCCCCCACCGCACCAGCTTCATCTACACCTGCCGTTGTCTTGTCGGGCCCGCTCACCCTGCAGCCCGTCAACGCCAATGTGTACAGCGTGCATCTGGCGGACGGCGCGCATGTGGGGAACCTCAAGCGGGTAGGCACGGTGTGGAAGTTCAAGGCCGTGGGCTACGACGCCGCCGGTGCGGTGGAGCCCGGTGGCGGGCCGCTGACCGAACAGCACAACATGGTGTTCGCGCAGCCCGATGCGGCCGGGGTGGGTGCGCGGCTGCTGGTAAGCCACGCGGCCATGCAGCCCCAGTAGTTGCCGCCTCTCCATGGCCCGCCGCAAACACCACCACGTCTACGTGGTCGAACTCTCCAGAGACGTGCTGCTGGAGCCGCGCTTTCGCAAGAACAACCCGGGCTATGCGGACGGCAAGCCCTGTGTGTACGTGGGCATGACCGGGCTGGACCCGGATGTGCGCTTTGACAAGCACAAGGCCGGTATTCAGGCCAACCGTTTTGTGCAACAGTATGGTATGCGCCTGCTGCCCGATCTCTACGAAGCCTTCAACCCCATGCGTTATGAAGACGCGGTGGACAAGGAGATCGAGATCGGCATCGATTTGCGCTCGGCGGGTTTTGGGGTGTGGCAGGCATGAGCAAAACCAATAACAACAAACCCTTCGTGATCGGTGTCGCAGGCGGCAGCGGCAGCGGCAAGTCGACGGTGACGCGTGAGGTGCTGGCCTCTATCGGGCCGGAGATGGCCACGGTGGTGATTCAGGACGATTACTACTGCGACCAGACGCCCATGTCTGCGCAGGAGCGGCGCAAGACGAATTACGACCACCCCGATGCCTTTGACTGGCCGCTGATGGTGCAGCATGTGCAGGCGCTTTGCTGTGGCGAGGCGATTGACAAGCCTACCTACGATTTCACGCAGGACAACCGCGCCAGCAAGACCATTACTGTGCAGCCCGCGCCGGTGATCGTGATTGAAGGCCTGTTTGCGCTGTTTGATGCGGACTTGCGCAAGATGATGTCGCTGAAGATTTTTGTAGACACGGCAGCCGACGTGCGCTTCATCCGCCGCCTGCAGCGCGACATGGCCGAGCGCGGCCGCAGCGCCGAGAGCGTGATCAACCAGTATCTGGAGACGGTGCGCCCCATGCACAAGCAGTTCATCGAGCCCACCAAACGCCACGCCGATGTGATCTTGCCCCACGGCGCCAACGGGCCGGCGGTGGACATCATCACCACCAAGGTCGTTACCTTGATTCGGAATCTGGATCACGCATAGCGCCCTGGCTGCGCACATGGCGTGGGCGCAAGTTTCATTTCTAAGAGGGTTTCTCCATCAGACTTCGCAGGGGCATACCGCCGGTGGGGAGCTGAAATGTCAGCCCGATGGCCTGTGCCTGCCAGTTGGGACCGGGCGTCCAGCGTTTGAACCCGGTCATCACGCAATCGGTGCTGCGCACTTCGCCGGCGTCGGGCGGGCTGCCCAGCATCTGGGTGTAGGGCGTCAGCCCTTCCTTGGTGAGCACCAGGCTCGCGGCGCGTGTGAGTGCCGGCGTGACCCGTCGCCCGGCCATCAGGTGGCTGCTAAACCACAGCAGCGGTGCAGCCGTGTACAACGCCAGGATGGACACGCCCAGTGCCGAAAACCTGGCGTATTTGCTACTATTTTGGTAGCTATCTGCGCATATTCCACGGAGTCAAGAAGCCAATTTCATAGCCAAAAAGGCCTCTTTTTCAGTCATTTTGCGAACGGGCTCGTGCACCACTGCTGTTCACAGGGCACGCCGTCGCGGTTGCCGTCCATTTCCATGCCGGGGCAGTTGTTGAGGAAGCGCGTGGCTTCTGCGCACGAGGTCATTTGCGAGCAGTACTTTCGGCCATCGCAATGAAAATCGGCTGGCGATGGCGCCGGCACGGATAGCTCGGCGGCGGGCATGGCCTGCTGCACCTGCAACTGGGCAGCGCGCAGGGCGTAGTGGCTATACCCATACCAGCCCAGTGCAGCCAGGATCAACACCGATATCAGTTTGCTGCCAGGCCCGTTCTCTTTCGGTGCCCGGCTCATGCGCCTGGCCGCACGGGGCGCTGGCGTGTGGGCCTGTGTGTGGGCTGGTGAATGAAGGCGTACAGGCGGCTGCGTGCCGGGGCGGCTCACGCGCACGGCTTTCTTTTTGCCGTCGCGGTCAGGCTGTATCTCAAAGCTGAGCGGTTCGCCCTCAGTGGGTGGTGTGCCGTCACGCGGGAAAGCGGATACGTGCACAAAGATGTCTTGCCCGCCATCGTCGGCCACGATGAAGCCAAAGCCGCGTTCGGCGTTCCATTTTTTCAGCTTGCCTTGGTAGCGCATGTTTTTTTGCTCCCTTGTGCTGAATTATCGCCAGAGGGAACTGCTACTTTTTTGGTAGCTGCTTACGCATATTCCGCGAGGCTTATTGCCACTTATGGCACCTCAATTTGACTTTCAATTCGAATCAACTCCGTGAGTTATTCACGCTTTCTCTGCCCAAGGGTTTACCACCATCTTGATGGTGGGCAAATCGCGGCTTCCTCTGCTACATTGCATTCAAAGAATTATTCCCGCGTTGGAATTACAAGCAAAAAATTAATCCTGCGATCGGGCTGGGAGGCTCCAAATGAAACTGTTTTTTACTGCCGCGGGCGTGGCCGCAATCGCCTTGACGCTTGCTTCGTGCGGCGGCGACGGTAGCGCTTCATCCACCCCTACAGTCACCGCACTTGAAGCCAGCCGGTACACAGGGAACTACATTGGTGGGTGTTTCGCTGTTACCGACTCCACAAACTACGAAACTGGTGCACAGCTCTATGCCAAGAGCCTGATTTCAGTTGAAGCGCCCAGCGGCTCAAAAGCCGGCCTGTCATTCCGTTTCGACTTTTTTGACAACAGCACCTGCACCGGCGAGGCGTTAGGGGTTCTCGTCAATACCAATCCGGCCAACGAATTTCGTTTGACCGCACAAGCTGACGTGGCAGGTCAGGTAGCCCACAAACTTCAACTGGTTTTTGGCGCGTCCAGTGCCAGTTTCTTGAGCGGGCCGAGCGCTGATACCGTCATTTACGGCACCAGCCTGCGCCTGAAACTTCCGCGAATTTTGTTCCAGGCGTTCACCGTCAACGACTACTGGTCTTTGGTCAACAACGACCTGTATGAGGGTACCTTCACCTACGGTACGGACGGCTATCCAGTTAGCGTGAGTACGGTCCCCGATGCGAGCAAAGTCAGCGTAGCGCCTCCCATTCCGGCGGCGCCATGCGCGGCAGCTGCGGTTAGCTGGAATGTTGGCGGCGCTACGTGCACTTCGAACCTGACGCCTCGCGCCTCTCAAACTTCGGCGTTAGCGGTCAACAACTCCTTGAATGCAACGGGCTCAGCAAATTATTCATGTGCCAACGGCACCTGGTCAGCACCTACGAATACAACTTGCAATGGTGTGTATGTACCGCCGACGGTCGTCACCTGTCCCGCCGTGGTTCATACATGGACCGTTGGTGGCCAGACATGCTGGGGGAACGTGCCAGCACTGAATGCCCCAAATTGGCAAGCCGTAGTAAACCAGGTTCCCGCCAATATGGGAGCCGCCTATAGATCGTGTTTGCCCGACGGAACCTGGACGGACACACTCCCCAATTCCGCCACGTGCACGGTGCGCCCGCCGCCACCACCGCCAATTACCGACCCCTTGATGCTGGCCGAGGCCAGAAACTGCCTGAACTGCCATACCGTCACAGGCGCCGGGTTTTCGCTGCCAGGCTCTACCCTGTCGTTTCCGTCATTTCAGCAAATTGCCAATTTCTACCGGGCCAGCCCGCCCTCTGTAACCGTGCTCGCGGCCAGGGTCAAGGCAGGCGGAGTGGGCGTTTTTGGAACCACGCCCATGCCTGCCAATCCACAGGTGTCAGACGATGAATTGGCCATTCTCATACCGTGGATTCTGGCGCAGCCACAGTAGCTTGACGTATTTCAGTTCCATCCCTATCACCACTCAGGTGCGTGGCATCAGTGGAGCGGCGTGATTGCTACAGTTTATATAGCTGCTCACGCATATTTTGCGGGAGCTAAGGGCACTTTTGGCGCATATTTCTGGTCAAAATCGGCCCGCCCGCTGGCTACACCCTGCCCAAACCTGCTGCAAGCCTAGAATCCACAAATCTCCCGCGCGGGCCCACCGCGCCAAACCTTCAGGTAACACACCATGCCCAAACTCAAACTCTCCTATTTCGACTTTCACGGCGGCCGCGCCGAGCCCATACGCCTGGCCCTGGCCATTGGCGGCATTGCGTTTGAAGACCACCGCTTTACCTTCCCCGAGTTTGCCGAGGTGCGCAAGACCACACCGTTTGGCCAGGTGCCCACGCTGCACGTGGACGGCGTGCAGGTGACGCAGAGCGACGCCATCCTGCGCTACGTGGGCAAGCTGGCCGGCCTGTACCCCACCGACGCCTGGCAGGCCCTGCTGTGCGACGAGGTGGCGTATGTGGTGGAAGAAGCCGGCGTCAAACTGGGCCCCAGCTTCAGCATGAAGGGCGACGAGCAAAAGGCGGCGCGCGTGGCGCTGGTCAACAGTTCCATGCCGGTGTACCTGGGCTGGCTGCAAAGCCAGTTGCTGGCCCATGGTGGCCAATACTTCGCCGACAACCGCCTCACCGTGGCCGACCTGAAGGTGTTTGTGGATGTGCGCGGCCTGAACTCCGGCCGGCTGGACCACGTGCCCACCGATCTGGTGGAGAAAGTGGCCCCGGCACTCAACGCGCACATGCAGCGCATTGCCCAGACACCGGCTGTGGTGGCTTACTACGCGAAGTTTGGCTCGAAGTGAATCATGAAAAAACTCAACATCACCATCAAGCTGGAAATGTCAGTTCCCGATGACTGGGAACTGGTCGAAACATCCGAAGGCACGCCAGTGATAAAGCTGCCTGATGGCCAGTTTCTGGACATAGCTATCGAGC
Source organism: Candidatus Egaibacter danicus (assembly GCA_016707075.1). Taxonomy (GTDB): domain Bacteria; phylum Pseudomonadota; class Gammaproteobacteria; order Burkholderiales; family Burkholderiaceae_C; genus Egaibacter; species Egaibacter danicus. The sequence continues at coordinate 111,574 of JADJII010000004.1, read as the reverse complement.
CGCTATTTGCCACCAACCCCGAAGAAACCTGGTCCAGCACAGATGATGAAGACGTGCTGAACGACATTCTGGACATGGTGGAAAGCGAAGAAGTGGCTTACGAGTTTGTTGTGCACTGAGTTCCTCCTCCGTTTGGAGGTTGACGGCCGCGCTGTGTTTGGCTGAAAGTGATGGTTTTACCGACAACAACATGCTGAAGTTTTTCAAGCGCTGTTCGTTTTGCCGAATCATCAGGAGGCTGTTCATGAGTAGCAACAATCAGTTGTGCAACAACCATTTCCGCGTGGAATGGGGTGGCAATCGGGTCGGGTTCATGGAGGTGAGCGGGCTGGCCATGGAGCTGGATGTGGTGCCGTTTCGCGACGGTTCGTCGCCTGACAATTCGGTTACGTTGTTGCCGGGGCTGAAGCACTTTTCGCCCATCGTGCTCAAGCGGGGCATTGTCAAGGGCGACAACGAGTTTTTCGTCTGGATGAACACCGTGCAGTCCGGTCAGGTTGACAGGCGGGACGTGACCATCGCCCTGCTGAACGCACGACACGAGCCGGTGGTGGTGTGGCGCGTCAGAAACGCGTTTCCGTCGAAGCTGGAGTACGCGCCGCTGAACGCGCGAGGCAGCGATGTGGCGGTGGAGACGTTGACTTTGGCACACGAGGGCCTGGCCGTCGAGCATCTTTAGCTCCTGCTATTTGCTACGGTTTATGTAGCTGCCTGCGCATATTTCACAAGGGATGAGGCCGTTTCGAGCATTGACCGCACCAGGTTCAACATCGTCGGAAAACTTTACAGATTACCTCTCCACCGAGGGCATGCATGGGCTAAGCCCATGAAAACAAATGCATTTTTTTATGGGCACAGTATTTGCATCCCGTACACAAAGGCTGTGCCGCGCTCTCAAAATGACCTGAGGAGATCAAAGATGACAAACACCCTTCAAAGCTGGCTCCGAAGAAGTGCCGCGCTGGCCTTGGTAGGTTTTGCTGCATCGGCGATGGCGGTACCCATCACCTACAACTTTCAGGGCGCCATGGCGGGCGGGCAGACGGTTCAGGGCCAGTTCAGCTATGACCTCGCGCTGATGACGACGCCCTACCGCTTCAACAGCAGCACATTCAGCAAGTTCGATGGCGTACAGCCAGCAGGCCAGCCCGCGCCCTTGACGCTCAGCGGCACATTCAGTTCAGGTGGCTCATTTTCGATGGGGGCCGGAACGGCTTACAACGATGGTGGTGCCGATATCAGCACGGATATTTGCTACACGGCTCTCTGCTCCCTGGGCTATGGCACTCACTATGCAGAATATCGGGTGTATGGCCGATCCGTCGATGTGGACGGTACAGCGTCGCTGTTCCAGTTGTACGTATTGGACGACATCTCTGACGGCATCGGCATATTCCCCACAGCGGGCGCCGGGCTTGATCTTGCCCAGCCCATCAACTGGCTGGCCAGTGGCGCCACCGCATACGGCATGATCGGTTTGGGTGGCATGGGCTATCCAGGCGGGAGTACCTCATTCGGCGCCAACAGCACACTGGTCAACTTCACGCTGACTTCCATCTCACGATCCCAGGTGCCGGAGCCGTCGACCTACACGCTGATGCTGGCGGCCGGCCTCGGGCTGATGCTCACATCTGCCATGCGGCGCAGGAAGACACTGGCCGCCTCGCGCTAGTGAGCTAGCGATCTTGAGCTAGTCCGAGCGCATCAAACACCCGTATGGCGGCATACGCGTCGTTGGCGGCATAGACCAGTTGCGCTTCGGTCAGCCGGGCATTGGCCCAGTTGCTGGTGGCGGCTTTTTTTGACTTGATGAACCGCTGGTTGAACAGCACGGCCACCGCGCCTTTCACGCCCATGTCCTTTCGGTAGCCGCGCTGGTGAAAAACCGTGTTCAGCTCCAGCACCCCGGCGGGCTCCACGCCCAGCTTTTGAATGATGCGCTTGCGGTCGTCACCCAGGCCAAAACCTGCTTTGGCAATGCCGCTCAAAGCCATGAGCTCGGCAGCCACTTCGCTGCAGTGGGGGTCATGCAGCTGAAACACCCAGGCCCGCTCGACGGTGGACAACTGCAAAATGTGCGGCCCCTCGGACACTTCGCCAACCTGAAACGTGGGTTTGGACTCTGTATCAAACCCCCACGCAGGAGCATCGGTCAGCCGGGCGAAGGCCTCGCGCGCCCCGGCTGCGGTGTTAACGAGCGCAATGCGATCCAGCCCCAGCCGCTCAAAAGGTGGGAGCAAGGCGATGGCGTCTTTGTCGGGTGTGGGGCGGCGGTCGTTGGAACGAATATTCATAGAGTCGTATCATCGCCGCTTAAGGATTCCCATGAAAAAAACGTTTCAACTTGCTCAAGAGGGCAAAAAGCCCGACCGCTTGCTGGAAGCCACCAAGCACGAGATCCGCAAGTACATCAAACGCGAGCGTCGCCGCACGCTGCCCGAAGGCGTGGACTATTGGGACTTTGACTGCAAGTTTGGCGCAACGCAAGACGCTGCCACCGTGGCGCACCTGGCTGAGCTGATGCCGCTGATCGACGCACTGGTGCAAGGCGGTGGAACCCGGTTTTATGTGGAAATTCTGGTCAAGCACGGGCATCGCAAGGCGCGGGAGCAAGGTGAAGCGGCTACCGCACCGGACTGACACCGCCCCCATGTTGAACGCCTTCAAAAAGCTGCTGACAGGTATTTTCCCCACCGACGACGCGCAGTCGCCAGCCGACATGGCGCACAACCTGCAGCTGTCCACCGCCGTGCTGCTGGTAGAGGTGATGCGCGCTGACCCCACGGTCAACGCAGCCGAAGAGGCTGCAACCCTGGCGGCGTTGCGGCGAAAATTTGCATTGACTGATGACGAGATGGCCCGTCTGGTGGCGCTCGCTGAACATACCGCCAAGGGCGCCAACGACTACTTCAGCTTCACGAGCCGCATGAATGAGCAGTTTTCGCAGGCCCAGAAAATTCTGGTAATAGAGCTCATGTGGCAGGTGGCCTACGCCGATGGGCACCTGGACGCCAACGAGAACCACCTGATCAGCAAGGTTGCCGGGTTGCTGCACGTAACACATGGTGAATACATTGCGGCAAAAATGCGTGCCAAAGAAACAGCACAACTTTAGACATTCGCCATGCACATCACCTCAATTGAAGCATTGCGCGCGCTCTACGCCCCTGCGCGCGAACGTTCGGTCAAGAAGGAGATGCCGCAACTGGACTTTCACTGCACGCGTTTCATCGGCCTGTCGCCCTTCGTCGTGGTGGCAAGCTCAGGCGGCGACGGGGCACTGGACGCATCGCCGCGCGGCGGCGAGCCCGGCTTTGTGAAGGTGCAGGGCAGCCATACCTTGCTCATTACCGACTCACCCGGCAACAACCGGCTGGACACGCTGGAAAACATCATCCAGACCGGCCAGATTGGTCTGCTGTTTCTGGTGCCCGGTGTGGACGAAACCCTGCGTGTGAATGGTACCGCCGTCCTGTCCACCGCCGAGGAAGACCTGACCATTTGCACCGACGCCAAACGCAAGCCCAAGCTGGTCATTCGCGTGACAGTGCAGGCCGCTTACCTGCACTGCGCCAAAGCCTTGATGCGCTCCGCGCTGTGGGATCCCACCCGCCATGTGGACCGCGCGGTGATGCCGTCCATGGGCGAAATGATGAAGGACCAGATTGGCGGCGACATTCCTGCCGAGACGCAGCAGCAGATGCTGGTGCGTTACGCGCAAGACCTGTAACGGCACAGCCCCTACCGGCATAACCTGCTCATGCCTTCTTCGGCCGTGCCTTTCATGACCTACGCCTGGATTCCCATCGTGCTGTGGGCCGCTTTGGCGCAGACGGCGCGCAACGCGGCGCAGCGCTCGCTGGTCGCGCAGGCGGGCACGCTGGGCGCTACCCTCGCCCGCTTTCTCTACGGCTTGCCCTTTGCTGCTGCCTGGGTGCTGCTGCTTCATGCGTGGCCGGCCACCGCAGCGCCTGTGCCGCCTTTTCATGCGGGCTACTTTGCCTGGTTGCTATTGGGCGCGCTGGGCCAGCTGGCAGCCACCGCCTTTCTGCTGGCGGCCATGAAGCAGCGCAACTTTGTAGTTGGGGTGGCGTATTCGAAGACCGACGCGCTGCAGGTAGCCGTGTTTGCCACGTTGTTCCTGCATGAGCTGCCGGGCGGGGTGACGCTGCTGGCGATGGGTCTGGCCACTGTGGGTGTGGTGTTGCTGTCGCTGCCACGCAGAGCCATTGCGGGAGCAGCAGGCGGAGCGCGCGCGTGGGCAGGTCTGGCAGCGGTGTATGGCCTGGCATCCGGCGCTGGCTTCGCGTTGTCAGCGGTAGGCTATCGCGGTGCGGCGCTGCAGTTGCCGGGCGTCTCGCCCTGGCTGTCGGGCGGTTGGGGGGTGCTCTGCGCGCAGGCTGTGCAGACCCTGCTGCTGGGCGGCTGGTTGATGCTGCGTTCACCAGCAGCGCTGAGGGCCATTGTGGTGGCGTGGCGTGTGTCGCTGGTGGCGGGCTCAGCCGGCGCACTGGCGTCCATCGGCTGGTTCACCGCATTTGCGCTCACGTCGGCGGCCAATGTGCGTACACTGGGAATGGTGGAGGTTGTCTTCAGCTACCTGGTATCGCACCGCTTTCTACGCGAGAAACTGGTGCCCGCTGAGCAGGCCGGGCTGGTTCTGGTCTTGATCGGCGTTGCGGCACTATTGCTCTTTTAGCTATATTTTGGATAGCTGCTTGCGCATATTCCATGAGGGCTAAGGCCACTTTATGCCCCGATTTCGGTTGATGGTTCTGGTGTCTCTGGCCATGCTGGCATTTGCCGGCAATTCGCTGCTGTGCCGCATGGCACTCAAGCACACGAGCATCGACGCAGCCAGTTTTACCACGGTGCGGCTGGTGTCTGGCGCTTGCATGTTGTGGCTGGTGGTGCGAGTCAAAGGCAGCTCTGGAGGTGCAGGCAACTGGCTGTCGGCCGCTGCGCTGTTTGTTTACGCGGCGGCATTTTCATTTGCCTACATCAGCATGTCAGCGGCCACAGGCGCTTTGTTGCTGTTTGGCGCCGTGCAGGCCACGATGATCGGCTACGGCGTGTATCAGGGCGAGCGTTTGCGCACGCCTCAGCTGGCCGGGTTTGCACTGGCTCTGGCCGGGCTGGTGGCGCTGATGCTGCCGGGGCTGGTCGCGCCGTCGCTGGCCAGTTCACTGTCCATGCTGAGCGCGGGTGTGGCCTGGGGCGTGTATTCGCTGCGCGGCAAGGGTGCGGCAAACCAGGTTGCAGCCGACCCCACGCGCGTCACGGCAGGCAATTTCATACGGGCAGTGCCAATGGCACTGGTCCTGAGTTTGCTGATGTTCAGGCACTGTTCTCTGGACCCTGCGGGCATTGGGTTCGCTGTTCTATCCGGCGCGCTGGCTTCGGGCCTGGGTTACGCCATCTGGTACCAGGCCCTGCCCGCACTCAAGGCTACCCACGCGGCCACGGTGCAGCTCAGCGTTCCCGTGATTGCAGCGATAGGTGGCGTCGCTTTTATTGGTGAAGAAGTTTCACTGCTGCTGGTGCTGGCTTCCTGCGCCATTCTGGGTGGCATCGCGCTGGTGATTCTGGAAAAGAAGTAAGCGGCCGAGATCGCAGCCACTGAAGCACTGACGCAGCCACGAGTTGTCATAAAACTGCAACCGAAATCCCACAAACTAGCCTGTTTTAGGCACCAAATTGAAGTCAGAGATTGATCTTGAGCCCGCGCCAACTTGGGATGCACAGACTGGCGCGGCGTTGATTGAAGAGCTTTGGTCGCTGCGCAAGTCGATGCTCGAAAACCAGGCGCGGCTGGAGCCGCGCCTTCGCGATATCGATCCAGAGTTTCGCCTGAGCGCCACCAATCTGGCGCACTACCTAACCATGAGGAGCATGGATCTGCGCCACTTGCAGGATCGGCTGGCCTGGATGGGCGTGTCGTCGCTGGGCCGTGCCGAAACACATGTTCTGGCCAACGTGGATAAGGTGCTGGGCATTTTGCACCGGCTTACAGGGCTGCCTTGGGAGCCGCTGTCACGGGACGAACCTGCCGGCTTCAACCGCGGCAGCGCGTTGTTGGCAAAGCACGCCGAAACACTTTTTGGCGCAGCGCCACCAGATCGCGGTGTGCGCATCATGGTGACGCTGCCCAGCGAAGCTGCTCACGATGACGCCCTGGTTGAAGGGCTTGTTTCAGCCGGTCTGGACATTGCACGTATCAATTGCGCCCATGACAGTGCCGCCGAATGGGTGGCAATGGCAACCCGCGTGCGCAAAGCAGCACGTAAAGCCAGGCGTCAGGTGCGCGTGCTGTTTGATCTGGGCGGCCCCAAGCTGCGCACAGGCCCCATTTCCGACGCACCTGCAGTCGTCAAATTAAGACCTAAGCGGGATGATTTTGGGCGCGTGACGAAAGCTGCACTGCTTGGCTTGTGTCCGGCGGGTGCCATGCATCCGTTAGACGGCGCCGCGCTGAACCTCAGCGTGGATGCGGTGTGGCTGAAGCGGCTCCGGGAGGGTGACCAAATTGACCTGACCGACACGCGCTCGGCGCAGCGACAGCTGACTGTGGTGAACGTGCAGGCTGCAGGCGTACTGGTTGAATCCGACCGCACGGTCTATCTAGCGGGCGACACTCGCCTGAAGCTACGTCGCCGACGTCATGGCATTCACGAGACTGCGCTGGGTGACTTCCCTTTGCGACCTGGACAATTGCAGCTGAAGCGAGGTGACAGGCTGCTACTCCTGACCCAGGGGCTGGGACACGGTGCAATGTCGGGTGCGAAGGGACAGCGCACGAAACCGGCCGCCATTGCCTGCACGCTACCGGAAGCACTGACGCGGATGCGCAAGGGAGAACGGATCTGGTTCGACGATGGTCGCATCGGCGGTGTAGTGCACCGCGGGGGAGCGAAGCGGGTGGAGGTGGAAATAACCGAGGCTCGCGACGGCGGCGAACACCTCGCTGCAGACAAGGGCATCAACCTGCCAGATACCCGGCTCGATCTGCCCGCATTGACGCAAAAAGATCTCGAGGACCTTGAGGTGGTGGCACGTTATGCCGACATCGTGGGCATGTCATTTGCCCAATCAGCTGCAGACGTGCTGGCCCTGCGCGCGCGCCTGGTGGAGCTTGGCTCGCCACACGTTGGGATGATGCTCAAGATAGAGACGCAGCGCGGGTTCGAGCATCTGCCCGAGATGCTGCTGGCCTCCATGACCAGCCCGTCTGCGGGCGTGATGATCGCGCGAGGTGACCTCGCGGTGGAGTGTGGCTACGAACGCATGGCCGAGGTGCAGGAGGAAATTCTGTGGGCTTGTGAGGCGGCGCGCATGCCGGTGGTCTGGGCCACCCAGGTACTGGAGACACTGGCGAAAACAGGGCTGCCGTCGCGAGCGGAGATCACGGACGCGGCAATGGGTGGGCGCGCTGAGTGCGTGATGCTGAACAAGGGCCCGCACATTCTGGATGCCATGCGAACGCTCGACGATATTTTGCGGCGCATGCAGGCGCATCAGTCCAAGAAGCGACCCTTGCTGCGCGCGCTGAAAGCGTGGAAGCTGCCCGTGGAGTCTCCTGCGAAGGAGACTTAGCCTACGGGCATTTTTGCCTGCCCGACAGCGATACCACGCAAAAACTCAATCACTCCGCGGTCTGCCTCCAGCTTGGCGACCAGCGCGCTTGCCTGCATCACATCACGCAGGGCCCCCAGGCTCGTCTGCAAGTCCGTGGCCTGCTCATACCAGTGTTGCGTGCGGCGCTTGGGTAAAAGGGTGCGCAGGGCTTCGATGCTGTAGCGCAGTCGCTTCGCGAAAATGCGGATGCGGTGTTGGCTATTTGCGTTGCCGGTATCCCGGCGCGCATCCTTCAGTTGTTCATGCAGACGGGCAATGCGTCGCCTGGCCCAGCGGCGCAGAGACAGCTTCACGGCCAGTCCGGCACCTTGTTCCCGACTCTGCTTGGGCAGGTTTTCCAGCCACTGTGTGAGCGCCAGCAAGGCGGTGCCGACTGCGGGATCAAGGAGTGCGTAGCGCACGGATTTGCGCTGAATGTCGGCAGCGTCTTGCAGGAGCCGCATCATCGCCTGCCACCCCCTTATTCGCCCGGCATCACCCGCTGCAAAGGCTTCCGCCAGCGGCGGCAATGTGTCATTCAAAGCCACGTCAATGTCTCGCAACTCACTCAAAAAGCCCAAAAGCGGCTGCAAACCTTGCAGGGATGGCACCGCATCGGGAACAAGAACTGGCTTGAACAGCCGCACGGCACTGCGAAAGCGCCGCCAGGCGACCCGCGCCTGATGCACGACTTCCGGACTATCCGAGGTGCGAATCGCGTTCAGATTGCCAGTGAATTGGCAAAACATTTCGCGCAACACGCGAGCTGCGGCCTCGTGCGGGGTCAAATCTCTGGTGAACTCGGGTGTGGTGGCGACCAGCGGCATGTCCAGGCAATTCTGCATCAGGGCATAGCCGCGCTCAGCCTTGCTCCTATGGGCCGGCAGTACGGCGATAGTGCTGGCTATCTGCCGGGCAAGGTCGAACAGGGCTGCCGGTTGGCCTGCGAGCAACTCAAGCTCCAGTTCGCAGATGGGCGCACTCTGGTCGCCCGCGACGATGCTTCCGACGTCCAGCGATACCTCGATCAAGCTGCGGTCACGCCTGCGCACCATCCAACTGGTCCGTTCAAAGGTCGTGACAAAGGCTGGCACCAGCGCCCGAAAGACCGAACCGTCAGGGTCAAGAGCCATCCGCGGCGTAGCCTTGAGTGCATCCAGAGACAATTGCGCATCCGGCACGGATTCTTCCCATTCGCCACGCTGACTCAATGCCGAGTCGCTACGGCCGGCCGTCTTCAGGGTCTGCAGCCACTTCGGTCGGGCGTCACCGCCAACGCGCCTTGACCGCAAAGCGATGCGCTGCTGGTACAACCACCGATCGGGTGTGTCGTAGTAAACGTTGTGCAAACGCTGCTGGATCGCCTTGCGATGAGCCAGCACGGGCGTGCGGCCCAACCGTTCGGCCAAGCTTGAAGGGTCTGACGTTGGCAACGCAAGCTTGAGTTCAATTTCTTCAGACCTGCAGATGGGAGCATCTGGCTTAATGGGACTCAATGATCGCATCCTGGAAAAGAAATATGGCCGATTGATAATCCTACCCCATGACTATTTCTCTTTCCCTCTTTCCCCTGGGCTGGCAGCACTATCTGCTGGGTGGGGTGCTCATTGGCACGGGCACAGCGCTGCTGTTTGTGCTGACGGGCCGCGTCGGTGGCATGAGCACGGTGTTTTCCAGCACCTGGTCTTACGTCGTGCGCCAGTCATTTTTTCAGCAGGCACGGTTTGTCGATTCGCGCGACTGGCGGCTGGTCTATGCGGCGGGGTTGATTCTCGGTGCGCTGGTGTGGTGGCTGGGCTTTGCGGGCGGCACGCGCGAAGCGACGGCGGTACCAGAGTGGCAGCTGCTGGTGGGCGGGTTTTTTGTCGGCTACGGCGCGCGCCTGGGCAACGGCTGCACGTCGGGCCATGGCATTTGCGGACTGGGCTCGCTGCAATTACCCTCTCTAATGGCGGTGCTGACCTTCATGGCCACCGCGTTCATGACGGCCAACCTGGCAGCCAGGTGGCTGGCATGAAAGATGGCAAGGTGAACCTTACCCGAGCCCTGTCCACACTGACGGCAGGCCTGCTGTTCGGCTTTGGCCTGTCGTTTTCCACCATGATCCGGCCCGAAGTGGTGCTGGGCTTTCTGCGCTTTCAGGACCTGGGTCTGATGCTGGTGATGGGCGGCGCGGTATGGGTGGTGATGCTGGTTTACAAGCTGGCACCCCGTCTGATGGCACGGCCACTGCTGGACGATCACTTTCACCAGCACCCCAGCAGATGGAACCGAGACACCGCCATGGGCGCAGCGCTGTTCGGCGTAGGTTGGGGCCTGTGCGGCGTATGCCCCGGCCCGGCCATTGCGGGCCTGGGCGCGGGCAACTGGAGCTTGCTGTGGGCGCTGGCGGGCATTGCGCTGGGCGCGCTGGTGCAGGGACTCAGGGCAAAGTGACCCATCTTCCTCACAGCCTTGCGGCCGACCGCAACAAGCAGCCCATACTGGACGTGCTGCGCGAAGTGCTGCCTGCGCAGGGCAGCGCGCTGGAGATTGCATCGGGCACCGGCCAGCATGTAACCTGGTTTGCAGCCGGGATGCCACGTTGGATATGGCAACCGACCGACAGGCAGGCTGATGCCCTGCCCGCCATAGCCGCACGCGTGGCACTGGAACGGCTCGCCAATGTACGCCCGCCGGTACGGCTGGACGTGATGGAACCACGATGGCTGGCTGGTCGTGCGCAGCAGGAGACTCCCCGATTTGACGCCATTTACTGCGCCAACATGCTGCACATTGCACCCTGGTCTACCTGCACCGCGCTGATGCAGGGTAGCGCCCGGCACCTGGTGCCGGACGGCGTGTTGATCACCTATGGGCCTTATCTGGAAGACGATGTGCCCACCTCAGCGGGCAACGTGGACTTTGACCAGAGTCTGCGCGCGCAAAACCCCGATTGGGGTATCCGACGCCGTGAAGAAGTGGCGCTTGAGGCCACACGCGCCGGGCTGCGGCTGTCCGCGCGGCACGCCATGCCGGCGAACAACCTGTTGCTGGTGTGGACGCGAGGAACCTAGCGAGTCTGAATGGCTGCAAGGTCAGCCATTACGCCAGCAACTTCTGCAGGTTGGCCGCCGCCGGGCTGGCGCTCACCGCATAGCGCTGCAGCAACGCCATCTTTTCCGCATCGGCAGGCTGCACGCGATGGGCCATGGCAGTGAACCCGTCCAGGCGGGACCGGGCAACCCAGCTGCGCAGGTCCTTGTTTTTGGACCATCTATGTTGGTTGGCCATGTTCACCGCCATCATGCTGAGCCAGTGAATGGGCTCGCTGGGCATGGGAATCACGCGGCAGATGTCGTTCTTTTCGGCTTCATCGTCGTAGCCGGCCTCAACATGGGCGATGAACGCGGCACTGAAGGTGGGCTGAAACGTTCGTACCATCTGCACCGTAATCCGGTTGCCGTCAAACACCGGCACCTCCGGCCGGCGCTCCACCGCGGAGGCCGAGCAATCGATATACAGGCGATCCGGGTCAGAGGCGATCGTGCCTTTTTCCAGAACGATCTGATCCTTTTCAATGCGTTTCACGCGACCCAGGCGCACGATGTTTCTGATGGTCTTGAGCGAGGCCATTTCAGCCTCGGACATGATGGCTCCGTGGTACATGGAGGGCTCCACGTCATCGTCCAGCCGCAGCAGCACCTTGCCGGCACTCAGCCGGTCAAACAGATCTGGCACCGACTGTGCCTGCGCCGCCGCTTCCAGCTGTGTCGCAAAAGCCCCATAGGACTGGGCAAAAAAATCTTCCCCCGGCTGGACCAGTGCGCGATTCATGTACCAGGCGTCACGCGGCATGATCCAGGTGATGGACTCTGGCGCGGCACCGTTTTCCAGCAGCCACAGGCATGCATCAATGCCCGTTTTGCCGGAGCCAACGACCACGTAACCGGAACGGGGCCGCTTCACCTGCGTCAACTCGTTGACCGGTATGCATGTGAGGCCGCTGGCCACGCCGTATTTGGGCGGGTGGGTAGACGGCACCGCTGTATTGAAGTAAGTGGTGTCGACAATCTTCTTGTGCACGTTCACGTGCCGTGCCGCACCTGACATGAGTAACTTGAACCGGTAGTCACCCATGTAGTCGCTCATGGGAAAGTACTGCAAGCGCCCGGTTGCCAGAAAGGCCTGCATGAGCTGCTCGTAATAGCTGACTATTTCTGCACCGGTGGCGCGCTCGTACATGCCGGCGTTGAGCCCGGTGGCGTCTTTGGCGTCGTTGCCCAGTTTTCTGGAGTTGACACCATAGTAGGCCGACGGCTGGTGCAGGCGAACAAAGGGGTAGGCGTCGTTCCAGTGCCCGCCCGGGCCATGGTGCCGGTCAACCATGACGATGCGGGCGCTGGATTCATCGAGCAAGGTGTCGGCAAATGCCATGCCGGCCGCGCCGCTGCCGACGATGAGGTAGTCGGCGTCTATCGTTTGCAGATCCATGAAAGAAAGGCTCCCAAAAAATGTTGACTGGCGTCGGTGAATGTACCTGACACGGGGGAAATGTGCGAGTTTTCGGCGTACCTCCCTAGCCCGCTAGGGAGCGTTCACTACAGCTGGCTGGCACAGGTTTGCACAATGACGTCATCTCTTCTTAACTTTGCCCAGGAAAATCCCATGACCGCGAAAAACCTCTCTACCGTCGCCAATGAAGTAATCGAGTCTTACGGCAACACTGCCAAACACGTGATTCATGCTTACCGCGCTGGCGGTGAGCGCGCTGTGGGCTTGATGGAAGCCAGTTGGAACCGCGCCCTGCGCGAGTCACGCTCACAACTGGAAGCTGGCGTAGCAAAAAATGCGACGGCGTTGCAGCAGGCGTTTTGCGGCTTCACCATCAAGGGTTTGAGCGTCACGTCGAACGGCGCGCAGGAAGCCGTGAACCAGATGGTGAAGCTGGCTGAAGCCGGTGTAGAACGCCTGGCCGCCAATGCGCACCTGTTTGAAGAAAAAACTGGCGTCACCACGCTGAACACGCTGGCCCAGGCGGCACGTCCCGGCGCAGAGGTGCTGTGCACGCTGGTAACCCAGCTTGAGAAAACGACCGCTGGGCTGGCCAGCAAGATTGCCAGCCGCTGACAGCTTCCGGTCAAGCCAGGAACGGCAGGACCTGACGACTCAGCGCAACCAACACAATGTAGGCAAAGACGGCCAGTGCAGCTACCAGCGCTGCCGTTCGGGTAGCTTTAGTCTGGCCACGTTTGAGTGCGATGGTGCCCAGTACGATGTAAGCCAGCAAGGCCAGGACTTTGGCAGTGAGCCAGGGCTGCACAAGGGGGTACTGGGCGCTCCAGAAAACCATCGTCAGCGCGCTGGTCAGCAGTACCGTGTCCACCACATGCGGCACCACTTTAACCCACCGGCGCTGTAGCGCGTCTGATTCAAGAAGCATCCACACGCCACGCAGCAGGAAGAAGCTGCCGCTCAGAACAGCGCAGGTGATGTGGAGGTGTTTGACGAGCAGGTAGGTCATGGTTTGTACCAACGGGTAGGGGATATCGTACTGGCTGGGGAAGCGCTATTCTTTCCATAGCTGCTTGGGCACATTTCACAGGCGCTGGAGGCCAAAAACTCCCGAAATACAATGCTGCCATTGCACAAGGAGTTTTCGTGAAATACACCCACCTGGTTTTGCCACTGGTCAGCGCGCTGGCACTGTGCCTGTCTGCCTGCTCGCCTAAAGAAGAGCCATCTGCCACGACTGTTTCCACAGCTTCCGGTGCCGCATCTGCATCGCCCTACGAGGCGCTGGCCACCCAGGGCAAGGGCTTCACCGTGGGTGCACTGATGAGTGCCAACACGGTATACGTGATGTTTGACCCCCAGTGCCCGCATTGCGGGCACCTGTGGCAGGCATCCGTGCCGTTGCACAAGAAAATCAAGTTCGTCTGGATACCGGTGTCGTTCATCAACGCCAAGAGCGCGCCTCAGGGCGCTGCACTGATGTCAGCAGCCAACCCGGCCGAGCTGATGACGGCGCATGAGGCGTCCCTATTGGCCGGGACCGGCGGCACCGCTGCGTCCGCCAGCGTGACACCCGAAATCGAGGAGGCCATCAAGGCCAATACCAAATTGTTCAACAGCCTGGGCGTGGACTCGGTGCCTTACATCGTGGCCAGGAACGCGCGTACCGGTCAGGTGGTGAGCAACACCGGCGCACTGGCCACCGCTGCGCTGGCTGATTTTCTGGGTGTCGACCAGCCCTGAGCGCATATATGACCATTACGCCGACGCCGCCTCACTGGAAGCACCGTCTTTACACAATCGTGTTTGAGGCTGACACCCGAGCTGGTCGTCTGTTTGACCAGGTGTTGATTGCCGCGATCGTGGTGTCGCTCGTAGTCGTGGTACTGGACAGTGTGGAGTCGATATCACGTCGCCATCACAGCGCGCTCACCCTGCTGGAGTGGGGGTTCACCTTGTTGTTCACGATGGAGTACATTGCGCGCCTGCTTTGCACGCCCAGGCCGCTACGCTTTGTGTTCAGTTTTTTCGGAATCGTCGATTTGCTGGCGATCTTGCCCACCTATCTGGCGTTGCTGATGCCGGAGTTGCATGCCTTGATCGATGTGCGCGTGCTGCGCCTGCTGCGTATTTTCCGCATATTCAAACTCACCCAGTACTTTGCGGAATACACCTATCTGGCCCGTGCGCTGGCTGCCAGCCGCCGCAAGATCCTGGTGTTTCTGTCCGTGGTTCTGATGGCGGTGATGGTGCTGGGCACGCTGATGTATGTCATTGAGGGACCGGAGAACGGCTTCACCAGTATTCCGGTGGCGATTTATTGGGGTATTACTACCATGACGACTGTCGGTTTTGGCGACATCACGCCCAAGACCGATCTGGGCCGGCTGGTAGCTTCCATCATGATGTTGATGGGCTGGGGCGTCCTGGCCGTGCCCACCGGTATTGTCACGGCGGAGATGGTGGGTGCGCGCGGGCAGACCGCGCCGGTCACCACCCGGACCTGCAAGGAATGTCTGACCGAAGGGCTTGGCTCCGGCGATGTGTTTTGCCGCCAGTGTGGCAGCAAACTTCACGCTTACGAGACGGACAGCCCAACTGCAGGCAGCTAGGTCGCTGTCGCCCCGAGTTTGCGCAGCTTGTCGCACCAGCCGCGCACACCCTCATCACCAAGACGGTCTACCAGGCCGATAAGGGTTTCGTTTACCGGCGCAATGCCCACAAAGCCCAGCACATTGCGCTCCAGCGACTTGACGCTGTGGGCACGGAAATACCAGCGGTAAACCAGCGCGGGCATACCCATGGTGCAGACTACGCGCGCGGAGCGACCGGTCAGGCCTTTGTTGCCAAAAGGGTTGTCGCCTTTTGGCTTGAATGCAAAACCAGGCCGGGCAACTTGCTCCAGAAAACCCTTGAGCAACGCAGGCATGTCACCCAGCCACAGCGGGAAGAACAGCACCAGATGTTGCGCCCAGGCAATGTCGTCCTGCGCAGGCTTCAGCGAGGCTGGCAACTGGCCATACTCCCAATCCTGCTGGCTGTGCAACAGCGGAAAGTCAAGCGTCGCCACGCGCACGCGGCGAACGGTATGGCCGGCCTTTTCGGCCCCTTCGGCGTAGGCATCCGCCAGCGCACTGCACAAGTGCGTGCCAATCGGATCAGGGTGACCAACAATCAACAGGATTCGCTTTGCTGTCATGTGTTCTCCAGTCCTGCAAACGGTCAATGTGGCAGCACGACGACCGCTGTGTCTTGAGGAAAATCAACTTTCGTCGAAATGAAAGCCGCTAGCATGGACCCGGTGACCGCGTTGCCAACAAGATTCCCGGCTCTGAAGGCGCTGTTTGCGCGCTTTTTGCGCAGCCGCGCGCTGCATCGTCACTATCGGCGCAGCCACACGCTGGGTAGCCTTATCGGCAAAGGGTTGCCCCCGGAAGTTCCCCACACGCTTGCACAGACGCTTCTGGCCGCTTCGCGAGCCGATGCGGATGCATTGCTGGCTCACTTGCACAGCAGCATGCAGGGAATTTCCAAAGAACAGGCCAGCACCGTACGCCGTCGGACCGGCCCCAACACGGTGGAGCGCGACAAGCCACTACCGGCCTGGCAACACTTGTGGCGCTGCTACCGTAACCCCTTCAACCTGCTGCTCACCGGGCTGGCGGTGGTGTCGCACCTGACCGGTGATGAGAGCGCCGCCATGATTATCAGCATCATGGTGGCGCTGTCCACCATGATGCGGTTCTGGCAGGAATACCGTTCCCACCAGGCGGCAGACCGGCTGAAAACACTGGTCAGCAATACCGCTACGGTGCTGAGACCGGCAGCAAAGGGCGCCACACCCGCATCGCCCAACAGGCCCGCACAGCAACTGGAAATACCGGTCAGGCTGCTGGTGCCGGGCGACGTGGTCAAGGTATCAGCCGGAGACATGATGCCGGCGGACCTGCGTGTGCTCACGGCCAATGACCTGTTCATCAACCAGTCGGCCATGAGTGGTGAATCACTTCCGGTAGAGCGTCATGCCGGCGTTCCGGCAGATGACAACCCCAATCCACTGGAACGCAGCAACCTGTTGTTCATGGGAACCAGCGTGGTCAGTGGCAGCGCCACGGCAGTTGTCGTGGGTACGGGCACCCAAACCTACATGGGAGCCCTGACCGAGCGGGTCAACGCAACCGGGACAGAATCTGGCGGCAACAACGCGTTTCAGGTCGGCGTGAATCAGGTGAGCTGGCTGCTGATCCGTTTCATGATGGTGATGGTGCCAGCCGTGCTGTTGATCAATGGCTTGACCAAACACGACTGGCTCCAGGCCTTGTTGTTCGCTTTGGCCATCGCCGTAGGGCTGACACCCGAGATGCTGCCGATGATCGCCACCACGACGCTGGCGAAGGGAGCAGTGATGCTGTCACGCCGCAAGGTCATCGTCAAACGGCTGGATGCCATCCAGAACTTGGGCGCCATGGATGTGTTGTGTACCGACAAGACCGGCACGCTGACCCAGGACCACATTGCCCTGAAGCTGGCCATTGACGCGTACGGCCAGTCTGGCGATGAAGTGCTGCGCATGGCCTACCTCAACAGCCACTTCCAGACAGGCCTGAAAAATCTGCTTGACGTTGCGGTATTGCAGCATGCGGAGTTGCATCACGCGCTGGCGCTGCCCGGGGCGTGGCGGCTGATCGATGAAGTGCCGTTCGACTTTCAGCGCCGGCGCATGTCGGTGGTCGTTGCACAGCAGGGGCAGCCGCCACTGCTGATCTGCAAGGGAGCGATTGAGGAAGTGATGGCGGTGTGCACGCACGTGCAGCAAGGCGACACCGTGCTGCCGCTGACACCGGACGAACTGATTCGAATTGCGGGCGTAACGGCCAGGCTCAACGACGATGGTCTGCGGGTCGTGGCGGTAGCGCGCAAGCTGCTGCCAGCCGAGGTGCCGGGCCACCCTGTTGCCTATCATCCGGCGGACGAGACCGGACTCACACTGACGGGCTATATCGCCTTTCTGGACCCGCCAAAAGAAAGCACCGCACCGGCACTGGCAGCGCTGCGCACCCATGGCGTGACCGTGAAAATCCTGACAGGCGACAACGACCGCGTCACGCGCAAGGTGTGCCGCGACGTTGGCCTGCCGGATCAACCGGTGCTGTCGGGCAGCGAGGTGGAAGAGATGGACGATGCGGCGTTGGCCAAAGCCGTGGAGCGCACCCAGATCTTCGCCAAGCTCACCCCCGCGCACAAGGACCGGGTGGTGAGCTGTCTGCGTGCAAACGGCCATGTGGTGGGCTTCATGGGCGATGGCATCAACGACGCTGCGGCCCTGCGGGCCGCCGATGTCGGCATTTCCGTGGACACGGCGGTGGATATTGCAAAGGACGCTGCCGACATCATCCTGCTCGAAAAAAGCCTGCTGGTACTGGATGCGGGCGTGATGGAAGGGCGAAAGACGTTCGCCAACCTGTTGAAGTACATCCGCATGACGGCCAGCAGCAACTTTGGCAACGTGCTGTCGGTGCTGGTCGCAAGCGCCTTTTTGCCTTTCCTGCCGATGCTGCCCATGCACCTCCTGCTTCAAAATCTCTTGTACGACGTCAGCCAGATCGGCATTCCTTTCGATCGCGTGGATGACGAGCAGTTGACGATGCCGCAGCATTGGCAACCGGCCGAACTGGGTCGGTTCATGCTGGTGTTTGGGCCGATCAGCTCGCTGTTTGATATCGCTACCTTTGTGCTGATGACGGTGGTGTTCCATGCCACGACACCCGCGCAACAGGCACTGTTTCAGTCGGGCTGGTTCGTTGAAGGGTTACTGACCCAGTCACTGGTGGTGCACATGATCCGCACCCGCAAACTGCCCTTCCTGGAGAGTCGCTCGTCCGGCCTGTTGCTGGGCTGCACGGTGGCAGTGATGCTGGTGGGCATCTGGTTGCCGATGGGCCCGCTGGCGAGCGCACTCAAATTACAGGCACTCCCACTCGCCTATTTTGCCTGGCTCACAGCGATACTGCTGAGCTACGCCGCAACAGCCCAGATGGTTAAAGGCTGGTACGGGCGTCGGTATTGGCAAATGCCACTACTCAAGGTTTAACGCGTCACCAGAACCGGAACGGGCGATTCAGCCACCACTTTGGTCGCTACGCTGCCCAGCATCAGCCTTGCAATGCCGGAGCGCCCGTGGGAGCCCATGACAACCAGGTCAATGCCCCCGCTTTTTGCAGTCTCCACAATGCCCCGAGCAGCAGCCACGTCTTCCAGCAGACGCGCCTGCAGCGTCACAGCTGGGCCGTCTTTCGTGCACAGTGCCTCTACCTGAGCGTGGGCCTGAGCAGCCAGTTGCTGGGCAGCCGCGGCGTAGGCCTGCAAACCCATGGGGTTCACCTCACCGATGCCCATGTAGGGGTACGGGTCAGCCACGTACAGCGCGGTGAGCTGGGCGCCGTGGGTACGTGCCAGCCCGACCGCCAGTCTGGCGGCGTGTTCGGATTCACGTGAGCCGTCGGTAGCCAGCAAAATGTGTTTGAACATGGCGATCTTTCAAGGTTGTGATGAATGTTTTCATGATGCGTCCGGGTCGCCTTGGCGTGTTTGACATAGGTCAGACAAAGATGGGCGGCCAGAAAATCGGGAACATGAACCTGGCCTGGGGTCGTTTGGGGCAGGAAATAGTACTCTAGCGACTTCATGTCGGATTTCCTTACACCACCATGGAAAAACCGTTGTAAGTTATTGATTTCATTGTCTGGCACAGTGTTTGCTTTAAAACATCGCAGCACACGTTTGTGCGCTACTTTTAACTCTCGGAGTGGTCAATATGAAAAAAATCAAGTCTCTGGTTGCTAGCTTGGCACTGATTGCCTCGGCATCGGTGTTCGCTACACCTGTGACATTGAACGGGGAGGCGCCTGATCTGCAGGCCGTCATCAACAGCCTGTATCAATCAGCAGCGTGCCCAACCTGCTCGCTCGTGACCCAGGCACCCAACGTGAACCTGAATCAGGCCGCCGAATCTGGCCAGTTCCAGATTGAGGCATCCGGTGGCTCTATTGCCACCATGATTATTGAAGTGGCAGGTAATTCAGCCTTCAACACTTTCGGTATCTACGATCCGAACAACCCTGCAAACTTCCTGCAGTTGTTCTCTGGCGGCTCATCGTCCGGTGGACAGTCCATTTTGCAGGTGTCAGACACATTCCTGTTTACGTCCAACTTTGGTTTTGGCGGCACCGCTCAATTTACCAGTCAAAGCTTTGGCTACTACCTGGGAACGGCCAATGGCCCGACGTTCTACTCGCAAGCCGAGTTGAATGGTGGCAATGATCAGATGGTCGCCTTCCAGGGCGATGGCGACAAGATCAAATTGCCAGGCAAACCAGCCGGCATCTGGGGCTCATCAAGCTTCATCTTTGCCTGGGAAGACCAGTCCGTGCCGGGTTCGGACAAGGATTACCAGGACATGGTGGTTTATGTTGAGTCCATCACGGCAGTTCCGGAACCCGGCTCACTGGCCTTGCTGGGTCTCGGCCTGGCTGGCTTGGCCGCAACGGCCCGCCGCAAGCGCACAGCTTCCTGATCACCTGGTTTCAGCAAAAAAGGGCAGCCTAGGCTGCCCTTTTTCTTTGTCCAGGCTCCACATTAGCAAAGGCTTTTGCAGACCGCTTCACGCGGGCATTCCGGACGAATTCAGATACACCGCGTACAGGGAACTGGTGCCGCAGATATAGAGCCGGTTCCGCTTCTCGCCCCCAAAACAGACATTGGAGACAACCTCCGGAATGCGGATTTTGCCCAACAACGTGCCGTCGGATGCATAGGCATGCACACCGTCGGCAGCACTGGCCCACAGGCGACCCTGCTGATCGACCCGGAACCCGTCGAACATGCCATTGGTGCATTGGGCAAACACAGTTTGCGCTTCCCCTGAAGCCACCAGACGTTGTCCATCCGCGGCAACACGCATCGCGCGGATGTGTCGCGGGCCGTTGATATCGTGACTGGCGCCCGTATCAGCAATGTAGAGAATGGATTCATCGGGTGAAAACGCCAGGCCGTTGGGTTTGACGAAGTCGTCAGCCATGAGATCGACAGCACCGCTCACGGGATCAATGCGGTACACGTTGCAGGCGCCAATTTCGCTCTCGGCACGCTGGCCTTCGTAGTCGGACAGGATGCCGTAGCTGGGGTCGGTGAACCAGATGGATCTGTCCGACCGCACCACCACATCATTGGGTGAATTCAGCCGCTTGCCTTGCCAGCGGTCAGCCAGTATGGTTTGCGCACCATTGTGCTCCGCCCGCACCACGCGGCGGGTCAGGTGTTCGCAGGTAATAAGGCGGCCTTCGCGGTCTACCGTGTTGCCGTTGGCATTGTTGGCCGGTTGCCGGAAGATACCGACCGTTCCATTGGTCTCGTCATAGCGCAACATGCGGTTGTTGGGAATGTCGGACCAAACCAGCGTTCGGTGCGCAGCAAACCAGGCAGGGCCTTCGCACCAGCGACCACCCGTCCACAAACGCTCAACCCGCTCGCAATGCACCAGACACGCGGAGAAACGCGGGTCCAGCGTTTCGAAACCGGTGTTTTCCAGTATTCCATATGGCGTCACAGTGAAGCTCTCCTCGATTTTTGTTGGTTGCACAGTGAAGTTGGCAGGTTATATTTGCTATTTTTTTTATAGCTGTTTGCGCACTATCCATAAGGCTGGAAGCCATATTTTCTTAACATTCTGACAGATTTGAGGCAAAATCGCTTGCCCCAATTCTCAAAGGACAACTGGCCATGCAAGCGCAGGACATCATCCAGTTCTGGTTTTCCGAGTTGAGCAACAAACAGCGCTTTGCAAAGGATCCGGAACTGGACGCAGCCATGCGGGAGCGATTTGGCCCTACCTTGCAGGCCGCCATCAGCGGTGATCTGGCTTCGTGGAGAACCAGTGCCACGGGCCGGCTCGCGGAAATTGTTGTACTGGACCAGTTCTCGCGCAATATGTTTCGTGGTCTGCCGCAGTCGTTTGCGCAAGACCACCTTGCATTGAGCCTGGCTCAGGAGTTGGTCGCCAACAGGGAAGACTTGCAGCTCACCGCCGGGCAACAGTCTTTTGCCTATATGCCCTACATGCACAGCGAGGTGTTGTCCATCCACCAGCAGGCAGTTCAGCTATTCTCCCGTCCCGGTCTTGAAGACGAGCTGGTGTTCGAACTGCGCCACAAAACCATCATTGACCGGTTTGGACGCTTCCCTCACAGAAACCTGATCCTTGACCGCATGTCGACGCCCGAAGAGGAGGCATTTTTGAAACAGCCCGGCTCTTCTTTTTAGACTTGTCGCACGGGTGCCATCACGGCATGCAAACGGCACCTACACTCGCCAGAACTTTTCAGGAGACACTGACCATGCTGACCTTATGCGGCTCCCCCATCTCGAACTATTACAACAAGGTCAAAATGGCCCTGCTTGAAAAAGCCGTGCCCTTTACCGAGGCATTGGTACCGACCAAATCGACCGACGAGGCGGTGCTGTGCCACTCCCCACTGGCAAAAATCCCGTTTATCCGTACACCCCAGGGTGGGCTGTGCGAAAGCCAGGCCATCATGGAATACATCGAATCCGCCTATCCCAGCCCACCACTGCTGCCAGCTGATCCCTTTGCTGCGGCCAAGGTACGTGAGCTGATCACCTTCATAGACCTGCATCTGGAACTGGTAGCCCGCGACCTGTACCCGCAAGCTTTCTTTGGCGGCACCGTCAGCGAGTCGTCGCAGGTGCGCGTACGCAAGCAGCTTGAGAAAAATATCACCGCGTTCAAGCGCCTGGCCCGGTTTGCACCATTCGTTGCGGGTGACGCGTTTACCCAGGCTGATTGCAGCGCCTATAACAACCTGCCACTGGTGGGCATGGCCACCAAAGCCGTGCTGGGAGAAGACATGCTGCTGGCTGCTGGCGTGGATTACAAGACCTATGTCAAGTTCATCGGGGCACGGCCTTCCGCCCAAAAGGTTGTTGCCGACCGCAAGGCGGCATCGCCTCTGGTGTGACCATGTCCGGCTCGCAACATAGTGTTGATGGCATCGAAGTGCATGTTGAAGGAGAGGGTTCGCCAACCATCGTGATGATTCATGGCTGGCCAGACACCCATCGCTTGTGGGATGAGGCAGTAGAGGGGCTCAAAAGTACATACCGGTGCGTGCGTTTCACACTGCCGGGTTTTGACATCACCCAGTCGTCACGGCCAACATCACTGGCACAGATGACCGTCCTTTTCAGCCGGATCGTCAGTACTGTCAGTCCGGACAAACCCGTCGTGCTGCTATTGCATGACTGGGGTTGCCTGTTTGGCTACGAGTTTGCGGCACGGTATCCGGAACAGGTTTCACGGCTGGTGGGAGTGGACATTGGCGATCACAACTCGGGCGCGTATCTCCGGTCGCTGCCGGCCAAAGCGAAGTGGCAAATATTCTTCTATCAATTCTGGCTGGCCCTGGCCTGGAAGCTGGGCCGCTTCAGCCCATCGTTGGGTGACGGCATGACGCGCTGGATGGCACATGCCATGCGATGCCGAACTGCACCGGCCAGCATGGGCTGGCAAATGAACTACCCCTACGCCATGCAGTGGTTTGGCCTGCTCGACGGGTTCCACGGCGCGGCGCGGGTCAATCCGCATTGCCCCATGCTCTATATCTACGGGCTGCGCAAACCGTTCATGTTCCAGTCGGCTCAGTGGCTGGAACACATTTCCTCAAGGCCGGGTAGCGTTGTGCAGGCATTTCCGACGGGCCACTGGGTCATGGCGCATCAACCTGCAGAATTTGTGGATTGCGTCAAAGGCTGGCTGCCGAAAACACTTGAGCCTGAAAACCTCAGGTGATGTCGGTTGGACCCGGCGCAGGCTTGCGCCCATGCACCATGGATGCCACCAGGTTCTCGCGATGCCGCCAGGACGTGAAGATTGCTCCACCGACATGCAAGAGCAGGAGCGGCAGCAAGGCATCGCCCAAAGCACCATGCAGGTCTTCGAGCCACTCGATACCCCAGAACCAGTCCGTGGTGTACAGCCAGCCGGTCAACCCGGTAGCCAGGGCATCTGTCAACAGGAATACCACCATCCAGCCACCCAGCGGGTTGTGGCCCAGGTAACGGGCCTCCGAGTGCCGCCAGACTGCGCGGGCATAGGCCAGGGTGGCTGACGGCGTCTTCACGAATTGTGAAAAACGCCAGTAGCCGCCCGCGACAAAACCCATCAACACCCGCACGCTCGCGGCCGCCAGCGCAACATACCCGGCCCATTCGTGCACACGACCCACGTTTTCATGTGTGACAAAGCTGGTGATCATGGAGATGGCCAGCGTCCAGTGAAGCAGACGTACGGCGGGGCTCCAGACCACCCGCATCGGGGCCTTAGCCGACATGTTGGAAGGCATCCGCATGGCGCCTAGCGGGCTTTGGTCGGCACCGGCGCCAGCGTTACAGGATGAAAGTAAAACTCGCCACGTTCGCCCTTTTCGTCCAGGGCATACACCTCATAG
Organism: Candidatus Egaibacter danicus; assembly: GCA_016707075.1. Classification (GTDB taxonomy): domain Bacteria; phylum Pseudomonadota; class Gammaproteobacteria; order Burkholderiales; family Burkholderiaceae_C; genus Egaibacter; species Egaibacter danicus. Next base: position 87,944 of record JADJII010000004.1, on the reverse strand, counting down.
CAGCCACCATCCTCCTTGATACGGCGAACGGTGTAGCCCTTTGCCTTGAGTTGCTGCTCCAGCTTTTCAACCGGCTGCCAGCCCGTTTTGGGACCTGAATCGCATGTTGCCAAACCGGTTGCATGGGCAGAAAAGCCGGCCAGAGACATGATGCTGGCGGTCAAAACCAGGTGATATTTACGCATGAGAACATCTCCGCTTTGAGGACTAAAAACCTGATTCTGCAATTTCCATGTAAAGGAATCATGAACGGCAGTCCCTTGATTTGTATCAAGGTACCGGTGTTAAGGCGCTGCAACTGCAATACGGTCTGACACAATGCCGACGAAGCCCTCAAAAGCGTAGCCTGAAACCCTAGCTGGAGTCGCCTGTATGGTCACCTCTGCCTCCATCGTCCGCCCGGTGGCCCACCAGCCGTCGGCCAGCCTCGTAGCCAACCTCCGCACCGAGTTGATCCGCTACGCCCCGTTCGCGCAGATGCAGGCAGCCCACGTGGATCGTTTCATTGCGGCCACGCAGCAGGTTTACTTCGCGCCAGAAGAAACCGTTCTGTCACCTGATGATGGCCCACCGAAACACCTGATCTACATACGCCAGGGCCATATCACCGGGCGGCGGGGGACGGACGAAACCATAGGGGGATTCGAATACGACGCGGGCGACCTGTTTCCAGTGGGTGCGGTGATGGCTTCACGCCCGGTGGCTGCTACTTACCGGGCCCATGAAGACGTGTTTTGCCTGCTGCTGCCCGTCAGCGACATGACCGCCCTCGCGGCCGTGAGCGCCCCGTTTGCCGACTTCCTGGGGCGTCGTGTGCTCAAGCATCTCGAGCTGTCCAGACAGGCCATGCAGGCCAGCTATGCGTCCCAGGCGCTGGCCGAGCAGTCTCTGGAGACTCCGTTGGGTCAACTGAGCCGCAAAACACCCGTGGCGGTACAACCCCACACACCGTTGCGTGATGCGCTGACACTGATGCACGAGCGGAACGTGGGTTCCGTTCTGGTGACAGACGAGTCAGGCGCGGTTCGGGGGATTCTGACCCGTCACGATGTTTTGGGGCGGGTTACGCTGCCTCAGGTGCCGTTGGACACCCCGATTTCCCGGGTGATGTCGGCACCCATTCGCACATTGAGTGTGAATGACACGGCACAGGATGCTGCGCTACTGATGTCGCGGCACCGGATCCGCCATGTGCCGGTCACGCAGGACGGACAGGTTGTAGGGCTGGTGTCCGAACACGATCTGTTTGCCATGCAACGCCTGTCACTCAAGCATGTGAGTGGCGCCATTCGGGCCGCACAGAATGTAGAGGCGCTGGCAGTTGCGGCCAGGGATATCCGGCGCTTTGCCCGCAACCTGATCGGTCAGGGCGTGGCTGCACGCCAGTTGACACAGCTTATCAGCCATCTCAACGACGTACTGACCGAGCACCTGGTTCAGCTGATAGCTCAACAGGAAGGTGTTGACCTTCAAAAGGCCTGCTGGCTGGCGTTTGGCTCGGAAGGGCGCTCAGAGCAAACCATTTCAACCGATCAGGACAACGGCCTTGTGTTTGTGAGCGACAACCCTGCGCACGATCGTGAAAAATGGCTGAAGTTTGCGCGACGGGTGAATGAAGCACTCGACCAGTGTGGCTACCCGCTATGCAAAGGCAATGTCATGGCCAGCAACCCGCAGTGCTGCCTGACCGTGGACGAGTGGCACCAGCGGTTTGAAGACTGGATGGAGCGTGGTGCACCGGAGGATCTGCTCAAGGCCAGCATCTATTTCGACATGCGGCCACTGGTGGGCCAGGAGGAGTTGACCCGGACGTTGCGGGAACTGATTGTGAGCAAGGCAGCCGCGCTGCCGCGCTTCATCAAGCAAATGGCGGACAACTCGCTGCGCAGTCGGGTACCGTTGAACTGGCTGGGCGCGATGGAAACCCAGGACGTGGAAGGTCGGGGAATGATTAACCTCAAGCTCAACGGTACGGCCATTTTTGTGGATGTTGCCCGCTTGTATGCCCTCGCCCACGGCATTGCACAAACTGGCACACGCGAACGCTTCGAGGCACTGGGCCCGGTGCTCAAAGCCCAGCCTCATGAAAGCCAGGCCTGGATTGCCAGTTTTGAATACCTGCAGATGCTGCGGCTGCAGGTGCAGATGTCTCAAACGGAGGGTCCGCCCGATCAGGCCAACATGATTGAACTCGCAACACTGAATGACATTGATAGGCGCATACTGAAAGAGAGCCTTCGCGTGGCTCGTGGTTTGCAGCAGAAAATGGAACTCGACTACCGGCGATGAACCTGCTGCAAACACTGGCCCGACGACTGCGCCCCGCACAGGGCATTGACGACACGCGCTGGGTGGTGCTGGATGTGGAGTCCAGCGGACTCAACGTAACGTCTGACCGGCTGCTCGCCATTGCAGCCATTGCCGTACACACGGATGGCAAAAATCTGCGCATTGCGCTGGGTGACAGCTTTGAGGTGGTACTGCGCAACGACGTGCGCGTGGCCGACAAAAGCAATATCCTGTTGCATGGCATTGGCGTCGGGGCGCAGCGTCACGGTGTTGAGCCGTCTGCCGCTCTGCTGGACTTCGAGCGCTACATCGGCAAGTCGCCGCTAATCGCATTTCATGCAGCGTTTGACCAGGCGATGATTTTGCGGGGGTTTGATGCCGCGGTGGGGCGGCGACCACCGAATGTGTGGATGGATCTGGAGCCTCTTGCTGCGGTGCTGCACCCCAAAGTCAAAGCACGTTCGCTTGATGAATGGATGGCGCAGATGAACATCACCTGCGCGGTACGCCACCAGGCCGCGGCGGACACGCTGGCAACCGCCGAGCTGCTGCTCAAGCTCTGGCCGGCGGCGCTGCGTGAATTGCGCGGCGACGCAGGATTTGCTGCAGTGAAACGACTGGCCGACCAGCGCAAATGGCTGGCGTCATGAGCAATGCGAAAAAACCTGCTTTCTTCGTTGCACGCCTGACACCGGGTGGAGGACAGTTCGATGCGTGGGATAACCAGCCTCTGCTGACTTCGCTGGAACAGGGTGGTCTGGAATGGCCCAGCTCGTGCCGCAATGGCACATGCCGCACCTGTATCGCGCAGCTGGAAAGCGGCCAGGTTCGATACGAACTGGAATGGCCGGGATTGAGCGCCGGGGAAAAGCTGGAGGGCTGCATACTGCCCTGTGTGGCATTTCCATGCTCCGATGTGGTCCTGGGCCCATACATCGACTCATAGAGCGTGTGACGCGCCCTGTCTAGCCGATCACCAGGCGGTTACGCCCCTCACTCTTGGCCCGATAGAGAGCAGCATCAGCCCGTGCAATCACCTGCTGCATGGATTCACCATCAGTATGTGCCGAGAGTCCCGCCGAGAACGTGACCTGCAGCTCGGGGCGCTCCACCCAACTGGCTGGATCTGCGCAGCGCGCACGAAGGCGCTCGATCACGCTGGCGGCTTCATCAAGCGGTGTCGCCGGTAACAACAGAATGAATTCTTCGCCACCCCAGCGTGCCAGCACATCGCCAGCGCGAAGGGCAGAGGCAAGGATGCTGGAAAACCGCTGCAGGGCCTCATCACCCGCTTGATGGCCCAGCGTGTCGTTCACGTTCTTGAAGTGATCAATATCAATCAGACAGCTGCACAGCGAAGCCTGCTGGCGCAACGCCCTGCGCTCCTCATGCGCAAGCAGCTCGAGTACCTGGCGCCGGTTGGGCAGGCCGGTAAGTTCGTCGTGTGTCGCCAGCATGCGCACTTTTTCCAGTGCTTCGCGAAGCTCCCTTTTTTGAGCCTGCTGCTGAAAACGCAGCGCACTGAGCTGACCGGCCAATGCGGCAATCACCGGAAGCACCAGGGTCGTGAGCAAAAAGTTGAAGGCTTCGAGGCGAGACGGAAAAAGCAGCGGAAACCGAATGGAACCAAACAGCATCACACCGCCCAAAGCAGCGACTGCAAACCAGCCAAGCTGCCGACACCGGCGAGGTGACAAAATAAAGGCACCAAACACCAACACCAGAGCAGCCAGTATCGTGACCATGCCACGGTTCTGCGGGTTGACGTAATAGCCCAAGCTGATCACCACAATTGCAAACACCATCTGGGGCATGGTCAGCGCGGGGTCGCTCCAACGCAAACTCCATCCACTGCGCAAGGCGGCGTAAAACACCAGCAAACCGGTCAGGATCACGCCGCCCATGGCAAAGGCGTGCGTTCTGTCGACCATACCGAGCAAGACTCCAGCAAACTCCATCGCCAGGCAAACCAGGAAAACGCCGTCGGCCCCAAGCGAACGGCGCAAGCGCAAGCGCTGTTTGGGGTCAGTCCCCAGCAGCCAATCGGACGCGCGCTGCATCATCGTGCCGCCACCGGATGCCCCTCGTGAATTCGCCCGTTACGCATGATGTGCCTCGCCCAATGGCCGATTGAACGCCAAAAAAAATGCCGGAAACGCTACATATTTGATAGCTACTCACGCATATTTTATGCAGTCCAGGCACTGTTTTAATGCCTGAAATCCAGCCAAAAAACCTGCCAGACTGGACGTTATGCCTTCTCGGGCGGGCGTTTTTTCTTTTTGGCTTGCCGCTCGGCATCCACCAGTTGCCCGGCGGCCATCCACTGGCCGAATTCTTCCGGGGTTTCCAGCGTGATGCGGCCCAGGATGGCGGCGCGAAAGTCGTAAATCACGATCTCCGCTGCTTTTTGCAGGTTCACCCGATTGCCACCCTGCAGGGCACCGCGCTTGCGTCCAATCGCGGATAGCAAGACTTCATCCTGCATGCTGGCCACGTTCTCCAGCTTGTAGCGCTCTTCCAGTTGGGGGGCGTAGTGCTGTTTCAGGTAATCCAGCAACTCCAGCGCCACTTCTTCCTCGTTGAACGCGTTGCGTCCAATGGCGCCACTGGCCGCCAGGTTGTAGCCACTTTTGGCCACGATGATGCGCGGCCACAGCACGCCGGGCGTGTCGTACAGATAAAAATCGCTGGCCAGCGTGATGCGCTGCTCCAGCTTGGTGATGCCGGCTTCGTCACCCGTTTTGGCGGCTTTCTTGCCGGTCAGCGTGTTGATCAGGGTGGACTTGCCCACGTTGGGAATGCCGCAAATCAGCACGCGCATGGGCTTGGCCATGCCGCCGCGGTTGGGAGCAAGTTCGTGGCTGGCCGCGATCAGGCGTTTGGCCGGGGCGGTTTCAGACGCGTCCAGACCGATGGCGCGTGTGCCGGGCAGGTTGTTGTAGTGCGCCAGCCAGAGCTCGGTGCGTGCCGGGTCCGCCAGATCCTGCTTGTTCAGCACCTTCAGTGCGGGTTTGGCCTGTGTCAGCTCTGCCAGCATGGGATTGGCGCTGGAGCCGGGCAGGCGCGCGTCCAGCACCTCGATCACCACGTCAATGTCCTTGATGCGTTCGGTGATGGCTTTCTTGGTCAGGTGCATGTGACCGGGGAACCACTGGATGGCCATGTACAGGATACTTTTGACTTAGGAGAGATCGCTATTTTATACTATCTTTTTTATAGCATGTCACGCATACCCGACAAGGGCCAGGTCCCTATTTGTTCTCGATTTAACGCCAAATTTCATACAATTGGGACAACTTGACCAGACAGGCTAACAAGATGGCGTCCGACAACTCAATCGTTATCCAGCAACCGGGTGAACAGGCCGGGCAGCTGATCCTTCTTTTTCATGGCGTGGGCGCCCGGCCGGAATCCATGGCCTGGCTGGGTGGACGGCTGGCAACCGAATTCCCGAAAGCCATGGTGGTGTCCGTCGCGGCTCCCACACGTTCGGACATGGCGCTGGGCTTTCAGTGGTTTTCAGTCGCGGGTGTTACGGAAGAAAACCGTTCAGCACGAATTGCGGAAGTCATGCCTTCGTTTGCGACGTGCGTGGCTTACTGGCAGACGCAAGCCGGCGTCACTGCGGCGGCTACGGCGCTGATTGGGTTTTCACAGGGGGCCGTGATGGCGCTGGAGAGCACCAAACTGGCCACCCCGCTGGCGAGTCGGGTGGTCGCCATCAGTGGGCGTTTTGCCGCACTGCCCGATGCAGCGCCTGCCGATGTGGCTGTTCACATGCTGCATGGCAAAGCCGACACGGTCATTGCCTACAGCCACACAGTCAACGCAGCCCACCGCCTGCGTGATCTGGGTTGCGACGTTACGGCCGACGTGCTGCCGTTTATCGGACATGAAATTCATCCGGAACTTGCCGAGCTGGTGGTGACCAAACTGACCACACACATCCCGCAACGTATCTGGGCAAGCGTCATGGAGGCCAGCCCCAAATAAAACTCCAGTCCCATTTCCATGAAACGCCGTCAAATTCTCCACACCGCAGGCGCCTCAGGCGCAGCCCTCGTCCTCATGAACCAGCCCCTGTCAACCAACGCCGCCCAGTTCAGCCAGCTCACATCGCTGAAGCCCTCACCCCGTATGCCGGTGCTGTTTCTGGGTCACGGCAGCCCGATGAATGCCATCGAGGACAACCTGTATCGACGAAGCTGGCAGGCGCTGGGCGCAGAATTCGGCAAAAATTATCCGCAGCCGCAACTGATCCTGTGCATTTCCGCGCACTGGCTCACCCGCGGCTGGTGGCTGACCGGTATGGACAAACCAAAAACGATTCATGACTTTGGCGGCTTTCCGCAGGCCCTGTTCGATCAGCAGTTTCCGGCACCGGGCGCTCCAGCCGCTGCGGCGGAAATCAGCTCAGCGCTGCGGCAGCCTTCGGTCGGACTGGACATGAAGGAGTGGGGGTTTGACCACGGCACCTGGTCGGTGCTCAAACCCATGTTTCCCAAAGCCAACATTCCGGTGATCCAGCTCAGCATGGACTACAGCCGCCCTCCTGCGGAGCATCTGGCGCTGGGACAACAACTCAAGGGACTGCGGGAACGCGGCGTGCTGATTGTGGGCAGCGGCAACATCGTGCACAACCTGCGTGCCATCAACATGTCGGCAACCGCGATGCAGGCCTACGATTGGGCACTGGAATTTGACAAGATCACGGCCGATCTTTTGCAGCATGGCAATCTGCCTGCCCTGGCCGAATTCCAGAAGCTTGGCACAGTGGCCCAGCAGGCGCACCCCACCTACGACCACTACCTGCCGCTACTTCATGCGGCGGGCGCGGCGGACGCCAAAGAACCCATGAAGTTCTTCAACGCCAGCTTTCAGGCGGGCTCCATCTCCATGCGGTCAGTGGTTTGGGGCTAACCCGGCGCCATCCTTCATTCGCAGGATGACAAAACCGCTCCTTTGCGCTTGAATGAGGTCACCGCAGAGACGATGCATCACTCAGCGTCAGGAGGTATTTATGGCAGGACAAACGCTGGCGATTGCAAACAACGCGATTGCTTACATCTGGTGGCGTCTGGACGCCAAAATCGACGGCTGCCTGGGGTTTTCGGTACGACGGGTCGAAGCGAATGGCCATAAAACGGCTTTACCGGCATTTGTGGGATTCAAACCCGGCGTGCCTGGCGCACCTCGTCTGAAAAAGAATACCGACATCTGGCCGGTGCAGTCTTTTCAGTGGAAAGACGTATTTGCCAGCCCTGGCATCTACAGTTACGAGATCGTGCCGATGATGGGGCCCAATATGGAAGCGCTGACGCCCCACCCGACCATCAAACTGCTGACACGCGCGGTGGACATATCCGGTGACTATGGCAATCTGGAAGCTTATTTCAATGTCGGCCTGATTTCGACCCAGTCCATCACCCGCCAGCTGCGACAGCTCGTGGAAAGCGGTGTCTATGCCAACAAGACGGATGCCTTGCGCGGCGAGATTGCCAAACCCGGCAGCACCGTGCGCGTAGCTCTGGCAGGTGAGGTATTGGACAAGGGCGTTCTGGCCTTGCTGAACAAATGCGGAGGACCCGCTGGCGGCCACTGTCATCTGGGTCTGTATGAGTTGACCGACGGCCAACTCATCAATGCCATCAAGACGCTGGCGGCGAAGAAACGGCTTGACTTGTGCCTGTCCAACGCCGACCAATCGGAATCGTTCACGGGTGAGGACGGCAATCCGCACACCCGTAAAGTGCATGATGGCACCAACGCGGCAGCTCGCGCAGACCTGGTGGCGCAGGGCGTACCTGTATTCAACCGGTTTGTGGCATCCAGCGGCATTGGACACAACAAATATATCGTCTGGTCACGAAAAAACGGAACTCCCCGCTCCGTGCTGACCGGCAGTACCAACTGGACGAGCACAGGTCTTTGCTCACAAACCAACAACGCGCTGCTTATCCATAACGATACGGTCGCGCAGGGCTATCGGGACTATTGGGACTGGCTGGTATGGGACGCTGAACAAAAACCCGTGCAGGGAAAAGACATGCGGGAATGGTGCGGGGCTGACTCGGTTGATGCGACGGTGGGTGGCGCCAGCGTGTCGGTCTGGCTATCCCCCAATACGGCACGCAGAACAAAAGATGCAAACGCGGCACCACCCGATCTGGCAGAGGTGTTCGAACTGATCCGTCAGGCCAGGCACGGCATTCTGTTTCTGGCTTTCAATCCCGGTACACCGAGTTTTCTGGATGTGGTTCGCGAACGGGCTCTCGCCATGGAAGCAGCCAGCAAACCGTTCTATGTGCGTGGTGCCGTAACGGCTCCAGCCCCGGTTGGCGAGTTTGCGACATTTCTGACCAAACGCAGGGCGGGTGCTGCGCCCGATGTGCTGGTGTCTGGCGTGGCGGGCGTGCCGGATGATTTCAGCTTCTGGGAAGAGGAGATGTACAAGCTGGGGCACGCCGTGATTCACGACAAGATCATCGTGATCGACCCCTTCACGGAGCACAGCGTGGTGGTAACTGGCAGCCATAACCTGGGCTACAAGGCCAGCTACCAGAACGACGAGAACCTGGTGATTGTGCGAGGCCATGAGAGACTGGCACAGGCTTACGCAGCCCATTGTCTGGACATCACCAATCACTTTGCCTGGCGGGTCAAGCTCAGTGATCTGCATCGCAAGGGCAAACTGAACGACGCCTGGGGCGACCTGGCTGACACCGACAGCTGGCAAAACAAATACTTCGATAATAAAAACGATGCCTCGCGGGATAGCTTCTTTTTCTTCACCCCACCCTGACAGCAGTTTGGTTGACAGGTCTTGACAGAAAAATGGGGCGAGGCGAAGCTTGTGCCCCATGCAAATCATCAACGACAACAATACCCTGCTAACTGTCGCCACGGCGAACCTGCTGAATCTGGCGCTGCCCAACCGCAGCTATTACGAAAACCGGGACCCGTACAAACCAGTGCAGTACGAGGAAAAGTGCAACTGGCTGGGTGCCCAGTTCGCCAGGCTTGACGCCGATGTGCTGGCCGTACAGGAAGTCTGGGACGCCGACGCACTGAAATACGCCGTCAAGCAAAGCGGCCTGCATTACAGCAGCGTACTGGTCCCAGGCGCCGAGGACGGCGCGCAAGGTACTCCCCGCGTTGGTCTGGTGACACGACTTCCTGTGAAACAGGTGCACTCCATCGATCTGTTTGACGAGCGCGACATTGTTCAGGTACCTGAATTGGGGCCACACACCCGGTTCGAGCGGCCGGTTCTGCACGTCCAACTCGCGTTGAAGCCTGATGTCACCCTGCACGTGCTGGTGGTTCACCTCAAAAGCAAACGTCCCAAATTCCTGCAGGACGATGCGGGTGATCCACTGGAAAACCGCGATGACCCGCACGTGGCGGCGCGCGGCATTCTGCGTTCACTGGTCATGCGGGCATCAGAGGCCGCTGCACTGCGCAGCGTGGTGGTGCGCTTGCTGAATGACACTCAGGAACCCCTGATCATGATGGGTGATCTGAATGATGTGCCTCAGGCCGTGACGTCACAAATGGTGGCCGCCACCCAGGCGATTGCGTTTGATCGCAGCGCCAGGGATACGGCCCTCTTCAACGCTTACGAGGTGCAAAGCCAGGGTGGTTTGCTGCGTGATGTAGCCTACTCATTTGTGCACCAAGGCAGACCGGAAACACTGGACCAGATCTGGGTCAGTGAGGAGCTGGTCAGCTCTTCCAAATTTTCACGGGGCGAAGTGCGTCGCGTGGACTACTTCAACGACCACCTCCACGAAGGGCGTGACGATACACTGAGCGACCACGGTTTCGTACGCGCCATGCTGCGCTGGCGCGGTTGACTTGCTGCCCCTTCAGGCCATAAAGCCAAGGTCCGGAATGAAGTTGCTCAGCCGTGGAAAAATTTCATTCAAGGCAGTTGGGCTGGCACCAAACCATTTTCCGAGTGTGGCGCCCATCTGGTCAACCGAGGTGGTCGGTATCCATTTGCCATTGCCCACGTCATCAGGCCCGTTCAACGTGAGATTCGGAAACGTGCCCACCATACGACCGCCATTGACCGCTCCGCCAGTAACAAAGTGATGATTGCCCCAGCCATGGTCTGACCCCTGGCCATTACTCTGGCAGGTTCGTCCGAAGTCAGAGGCCGAAAACAACGTGACGTTATTGGCCAGACTCAACTCCACTGTCGCCGTGTAAAACGCAGTCACCGCAGCACTGATTTCCCCCAGCAACTCGTTTTGCCGCTGCATCTGGTCGTCACCATGGGTGTCGAAGCCGCCAATCGAACAGAAGAAACACTGCCTTGGCAAGCCCAATTGCGCACGGGCAGAAATCAGGCGCGCAATCATGCGCAGCTGTCGACCCAAACCCGTATCTGGAAAGACGGTAGTCAGCGTGGAAGACGCCAGTGCTTGCGTCAAGACCCTTTGGTTTTCGATCGAGCGCCCCACCACATCCGTCCACGCCTGTTCCAGCACGTGGCTGCGCGGTTCCGCCAAAGTCTGGCGGATGGCAGCAGACAGCGGATCAGACCCGTTAGCGTTATAAAAGTCAAAACCGAAATTGCCCGAAGAAGAGACCTTGTAAGCAGCGAGCGTGGCGTCACCAGACTCCCACAGGTTGCCACCTGCCACAGAAATAACGCCGTACCCCCGGTTGACCGCATCCACAGCCAGCTGCCGCTCCATCATCCTTCCACCCCAACCGTTGCGAGGCGGCTGGTCCACGATGGCACTTTGCCATTGCGCCTGCTGATCGGAGTGGGAAAACAAGTTATCGGGAAGCGGCACACTGCGGGCTTCCCATTGCGCTTTGGTTGTAGGAACAGCCAGTGGGCCCACATTGGCAATCATCGCTGTCTTGCCCTGATTGAATAGCCCCTGAATTCCCCCCATGGCTGGATGCAATCCGTACTGGGCCCCACCCGTATTGGTTGGCGCGATGGGCAGCAAGCTGTCCCGCGACAGCGCCAGGTTGGAGCGGATACGCTGGTACTGACCATATGGAACGGTGTCACGTGGCACCAGCAGATTGTTGCCGTCGTTACCACCGTACATGAAAAGGCACACCAGTGCCTTGTAGTCCGTCGCAGTCTGCGCCGCAGCGTTCAGACTGGCCAGGGTACTGAGACCCAGGCCGCTGGCTCCCGCGGCACTGATCATCTTGAGAAACTGGCGTCGTTTTAGTTCATTCAGACTCATGATGACTCTCTTACTTCTGGATCACAAAATCGGGGGAAATGGCTGTCACGATCAAAGCCGCCTTGACGCGGTCTTTCCTCTCAGAGGCTGACCCACCAGGTAGCGCACCCAGCATTTGCAGCAGGCGCTGGCGCGTGGTGGCACTCATCTGGTAGGCAAAGAGCAGGGCATCCAGCCGATCAACCAGTGAAGCTGGCGAGGCAGCCAGCGTCTGAAGTGCCGTGAGGCTGATGACCAGCCGGCTTGCGCCATTTCCATAACCTTCGTTGTTAAAGAAGCTGGAGAAAAAGTTCAATGAACCTACCACCGAAGTTTCAGTCGTGATCTGAAATTCGGGCGAATACAAACCCGCTCGTGCAACCGCGCCGGGCTGCCGGAAATTGGGCGAATAGAAATTAAAGACCGACGGCGCCAACAACGGACTTTGTCCCAAACCATCGTCGGAGCCATCCAGATAATGGATGTCGTTGATACCGTTCTGGCTGGTCGCGCCCAGTGCACGCAGGAAAGTGGCAAAGCGGATCACCGGCTCGCGCTGCTTGCCGTAGTTGGCGGACTGCCCACTAAATGGAGCGCGTGCTTCGGTATCCAGCAAAACTGCCTGCACCACCGCCTTCAGGTCACCGCGCACACCCGCACCGTTGTTGTTGAACACGGTCGCCACGCGCTGGATGTAGGCGCGACTGGGGTTGCTGGTAACCATGCGCTGAATGAGCTGGCGTCCGATAAAAGGGCCCACATTGGCATGGTTGAAGATGTTGTCCAATGCATCATCCATGTCTTTTTCGGGCGTTTGTCCTCCCGGTAGCGTTACCGTACCCAGCAGTTTTTTGGGCTCGGTCGAATGCATGCTCGGGAAGGCGCGCATGGGGTTGACCCAATTAGCGTCCAGGTTCTCGTCAGCGTCGTGAAACTGGTCAGGCTGGTTGGGGTTTTGCGATGCAAAAGTCCAGCCCGAGAACGCTTTGGCAAAGCCTTTGACTTCGGTCTCGGTGTAGGTGGGGATGGGTTTTCCGTCACCGCCCGTTTTGGCCGACCCGTCGATATTCAGCTCCACCAACCCGATGGAGAACAACTGCAACACCTCGCGGGCATAGTTTTCATTGGGGTGAATACCGCGATCAGCATCGTCCTTCTCGCTTTCCACCATATTCAGGTAGTACCCCATGGCGGGGTGCAGCGTCACTTCCTTCAGCAATGTCCGGTAGTTGCCAAAAGCATTGCGATTGAGCATGTCTACATAAGAAGACATGGCATAGGGCCGGATGTCTGGCGCAATGTTGGAAATCACCATGATCTGGGCCAAAGCAAAGGCCATACGCCCGCGCAACTGATCCGCACCCTGCAACCACTGTTGCCAAACGGCTTCATAACTCATCTCTTCCGAAGCCCGCTGGTTGCTGTCCCGGGTTTTCTGCACATCGAGGTAACTGGTATGCAGCAAGGTAGGCGCATTGAATTGCGTCCACATCCAGTGCTCGAACCCCTCCACCCGCAACGCTTCAATGTCGTCAACAGATTTGGCGCCAAAACTGGCTTGAGTCAAAAACCGGGCTGCATCCTGCGCAGTGGGTCTGGCATCAACAGTGGGACGGGCAGGCTCTGCTCCCGGCGTTCCAAAGGTGACATTGCTGACTGCACCCGGTGAGGTGGTTGTTCCCCCGCCGCCACCGCCACAAGCTGTCAGCGCAACCAGACTGGAGAGCGCCAGAGGGCGGCCTGGAGACAGGCCGCCGTCAGACTCAGCCCGGGCTTGTTCAGCTGGTACCGTTATCAGCCCGTTGATGTCGGTGTCATCCATAGTGTTGAATTGTTCTTGTTCGCCGTCAGTCATGCTGCTCTCCGTAATTGGCAGTGATGCCGGAACCCCCTCAGTTCCGTGCTCGACCGAGTATCTGGAGAATTGACGTAACCATCTGTACCGTTTTGTTAGAAAACAGCAAAATTCCCTGGGGAGCCGGGCTTCCAGTAGACTTTTACCCATGCAAACCAACCAGCTGCAATCCAGAAACTGGGTGCCTCCCGAGCAGGAGAGCTTCGTTCAGTCCATTGCGGGCAGCCTGCATGGCCTGCGGGAATCAGGTATCTTTCAGCGCCTGCAGGATCTGTTGGATATGAATGGCCGCATTGACAACACTTGCATCAACCTCAATCCAGCCACCAACATCCTGAATCCACGCGCCGCAGCCATGCTGGCATCTCCGATGGGCATGCGTCCGTCCCTGGGTTATCCGGGTGCCAAATACGAAGCCGGGCTGGAGGCGATAGAGCAGGTGGAGGTTATCGCTGCAGAACTGGCGGCCCGCGTATTCGGCGCGAACTTTGTTGAGGTCAGGGTGCCTTCCGGTTCCATCGCCAATCTGTACGGTTTCATGGCGACCTGCCAGCCGGGCGATGCGATCATCGTGCCACCAGCCTCCATCGGCGGCCATGTGACGCACCATGCTGACGGTGCCGCAGGCCTTTACGGGCTAAAGATCCATTCTGCCGCAGTCGATGCCGACCGGTTCTCTATCGATGTGTCAGGCCTGCGGGAACAGGCGCATCGCCTGCAGCCGCGCCTGATCACGATTGGTGGCAGTCTGAATCTGGCAGCTCACCCTATCCGTGAGATTCGTGCCATCGCTGACGAAGTGGGTGCCAAAGTGATGTTTGATGCCGCACACTTGTCCGGCATGATTGCGGGGCGGGCCTGGCAACAGCCCTTGATGGAAGGGGCTCATTTCATGACGATGAGCACCTACAAAAGTCTGGGCGGGCCACCCTCCGGCCTGGTTGTAACCAACGATGAAGCCATAGCAAAGCGGCTTGACGCCATAGCTTATCCGGGACTGACGGCCAACTTCGACGCCTCCAAAACCGCTGCCCTCGCCGTGAGTTTGCTGGACTGGCTGGCCTATGGCAGTGACTACGCTACGGCCATGAAACTGACGGCGCGGGCACTGGCCCAGGCGCTCAGCGACGAAGGCGTTCCCGTTCACGCCACATTGCACGGCTTTACCGAATCACACCAGGTGGCTATCCAGGCGGCTCGTTATGGTGGTGGTCAGGCAGCCGCCAGACGCATGCGCAAGGCCAATCTGCTGGCCTCTGGCATCGGATTGCCAATTGCGGAGGTACCTGGCGACGTGAATGGCCTGCGGCTGGGTACGCCGGAAATTGTTCGTCTGGGCATGGGCCCGCGACACATGCCGGACCTGGCGAGGCTGATCGCCCGTTCGCTGCGCAGTGACGAGGATGCGGTGGGTCTGTCAGGCCAGGTCAGGGAGATGCGTCAGGCGTTTGCCGAACTGCATTTCATGCTACCTTGACGGGTGGCACAACCTGCCAAAGCAATGCGGTAGGATGGCTCAAAAAAAAGCGGTTCCCCTTTTCAACAAAAATCTCTGGAGACTTCCCATGACTGTCAATGTGACCATCGATCTCGGCTACGAATTCGACGTCAAGGCGCCCGCAAAGGACGTGTTTGCCGTTTTATCCGATGTGCCCACGTCGGCCAGCTTCTTTCCCAAGGTGCATCAACTGGTTGATATGGGCGACGGGGTATATCGCTGGGAGATGGAAAAAGTAGGAACAGCACAGGTCAACATCCAGACCATCTATGCCTCCAAATACGTTTCGAACAAGGCTAAAGGCACCGTGGTCTGGACGCCCGTCAAGGGCGTGGGCAATGCGCTGGTCAGCGGGAACTGGAAGATCACCGACAACAAGAAATCGACCAACATCGTTTTGAAGATCGACGGCGAAGTCATCGTTGCCCTGCCCGGTCTGATGAAGATGATTGTCGTGCCCATCGTGGAATCAGAATTTGAAAAGCTGGTGGAAAAATACATCGCCAACCTGACCAAAAAGTTTGGCGGCGAGGTCTAGAGGCCAAAAACGCCTATTTAGCAGCTAGATTCAGGCCAAAACGCGCTTGAGGCGGATCTCTTCAATGCGACCGTCGCCCAGCGGCACAGTCTTGGCACTGGACATTTCGCGCTTGAATCCGGCCAGCTCATGAAACCGCATGGCCCGCTCGTTGCCCAATGGCACCCAGACCGTGACATGGGTACATCCTTCTTCGAGCAGGCCTTCGCGGGCAGCATCCCACAAGGCTAGGCCGACACCTTTACCCCAATAGGTCGGGGTAACGCAGATGGACCAGATTTCACCCATGGTGGGCGGTGTACCTTTGTCCCGCGAACGATCAAAGCCGACGAAACCCACGACCTGGTCACCTTCCGTTGCGACATGCACCTGGGGTTCCCCGTATTCAATGGCATCGCGCCAGTAGGCCAGGCCCCTGTCTGCGGACAGCGCCTTCAGGCCATCTGCAGAAACCAGATTTTTCAGGGCCACCGAGCTGGCAGCAGCATGGATGTCGGTAATGATTTTGGCTTCGCGCAAAGTCGCCGTGCGCACGGGGAAAACGGGGTTGCTAGACATGAATAACGCTGGCCAAGGGTACCAATGGATTGAACAATTCTCAATTGTCGCTGCAAACACAGATGATTCCAGCACAGATCAAAAGGCTTAGGGAGAACACCATTGCTCCAAACGGGGTGCGGGCGCAGAATTTGACTAACCAACTCTGATACCAACCGAGGAGCCAGCGTCATGAACAACCCAATTCCCCTGCGGGACAGCGATTTGCCATTGCAACGTTTCTATCAATGGGAACGTGAGCGGGCCGACAAAATATTTCTGACTCAGCCCGTGGGCAATGGGATGGTACGGGATATCACGTGGGGGCAGGCTGGTGACGAAGTGCGGCGTATGGCCGCGTGGCTGAAATCTCAGGGGTGGCCTGCCGGCAGCAAGATAGCCATCCTTGGCAAGAACAGCGCGCACTGGATTCTGACTGACCTGGCCATCTGGATGGCAGGCTATGTGTCCGTGCCCATCTACCCCACCTTCAATGGTGATGCGCTTCGGTTCATCCTGACGCACAGCGAATCGCGCGCCTGCTTTGTTGGCAAACTCGATGAAGTGTCCAGCCTGAAAACCGGGGTTCCGGCAGGCGTGCCGCTCATCTCCCTGCCCCTGGCACCGGCGCTGGATACCTTGTCCTGGGATGCAGCCATTGCAGCCACTGCGCCACTGCAAGGTGCGCCGGTTCGAGACGGCGAAGAACTGAGCACGATCATCTACACATCCGGTACCACGGGTAACCCGAAAGGAGTGATGCACAAGTTCAGCGCACTGGCCTGGGCCTTATCCAGTGCTGCTGAGCGGGTGCACATGAACAGTGACGACCGCTATCTCTCGTATCTGCCGCTGGCCCACGTGGCCGAGCGCATGGTGATTGAACAGGGCGCCCTGCGCAACGGCAGCCGGATATTCTTTGCCGAGTCGCTTGATACATTCGTGCAGGACTTGAACCGGGCCCGCCCGACGGTGTTTTTCTCGGTGCCCCGGCTGTGGGTCAAGTTTCAGCAGGGGGTGCACGCCAAAATGCCACCGGCCAAGCTCAAACGTCTGATGCGTCTGCCCATCATTGGGGGGCTGGTGCGGCGAAAGATACTGAAAGGTCTGGGGCTGGATCAGTGCCGGATTGCAGCCGGTGGCGCGGCCCCCATGCCGCCGGACGTGCTGAACTGGTACCGCGACCTCGGGCTAGACCTGATTGAGGTTTACGGCATGACCGAAAACTGTGGTGTGTCCCATGCCACGCTGCCCGGAACCTGCCGCCCCGGCACGGTCGGCTTGCCGTACAAGGGCGTGGAGAGCCGCATAGACCCGAACACTGGCGAAATCCAGATGCGATGCCCCGCTCTGATGATGGGCTACTACAAGGACCCTGAACAGACCGCCGCCACCATGTCCGACGATGGCTGGCTGAAAACGGGCGACAAGGGTCACGTGGAGAAAGACGGCAGCCTGCGCATCACCGGCCGCGTCAAGGACCTCTTCAAGACGAGCAAGGGCAAATACGTGGCCCCGGCACCCATTGAGGACCTGCTGGTTACGCACCCCGATATCGAAGCCTGCGCTGTGACCGGTGCCAACTTTGCGCAACCGCTGGGCATTGTCATGCTGTCACTGGACGCCGCTGCCCGCGTACGTTCGCCTGAACAGCGGTCAGCACTGACTGCGTCACTGACAGAGCACCTTTATTCGGTGAACGCCCGCCTGGAAGCCCATGAGCAACTGGACTGCCTCGCCGTGATCGCCACAGCGTGGACGCCGGAGAACGGGTTGGTGACGCCCACCTTCAAGGTGAAACGTCCGCGCATTGAAGATACCTATGCGCTTCACTATGAAGCCTGGCTGGCACAGCGTCAACCGGTGATCTGGGCTACCAGCTGATCTGATCCTTGTCTTGCTGGGGTACGACAAACCGCGGGAGGGTAAAGTTCACCCCATGCGGACCCGTTTCTTCATCCAATTGCTGGCACGAGGAGCCCTGCTCCTCGGCAGCGCACAGGTAGCAGCCGCTGCCGCGCCTTTCGAGGATTCCATGGCCCAGCGCACGCTGGCTTGCACGGCCTGTCATGGTGACCAGGGCCGTGCGGGGCCCGATGGGTACTATCCACGCATTGCTGGCAAGCCTGCCGGCTACCTGTACAACCAGCTGCTGAATTTTCGTGAAGGCAGGCGCCACTATGCACTGATGACCGGGCTGCTGGACCCTTTGAGCAATGCCTATCTGAAGGAAGTTGCCGAATATTTTTCAGCGCTCAACCTGCCTTACCCCGCACCCCTGGCGTCCAAGGCCAGCAGCACCTCCCTGCAACGTGGTGAAACGCTGGCCATGCGGGGCGACGCATCCATCAACGTTCCAGCCTGTACGCAATGCCACGGCGAGGCTCTCACCGGCGTTGAGCCTAATGTTCCCGGGCTTCTGGGCTTGCCACGTGATTATCTGAATGCCCAATTGGGTTCCTGGATCACCGGACAGCGCCGAGCCCATGCACCAGACTGTATGGCGCAGGTCACCCGCAAAATGACGGCTGACGATGTGACGGCCGTTTCAAGCTGGCTGGCAGGACGGCCATTGCCTGGCAACACCCGGCCTGTCAGGGCCCTGGTGGCGACTGCATCGGGAACGAATGCCACCCGGTGTGGCAGTGCACCCTGATCAGGGGTATTTCGTTTTGAAAAAAAGTATTGCTGCGGTCGCCGTCGTCATCACCATGGTGATTGCCGGGTTTGCCGCTGTTGTCTGGGGACTGGACACCCGCGACAGGAAACAGGCCATGCTGGCCCCGGCATCCGGGGGAACGGGTTCTGACTTGATCGAGCGCGGCGCCTACCTGGCACGCGTTGGCAACTGCATGACATGCCACACCGCGCGCGGAAGCTCTCCTTACGCGGGTGGGCGTGGCGTTGACACCCCGTTCGGCACCGTGTTCTCCAGCAACCTGACCGCAGACAAAAATACAGGAATTGGGAACTGGAGCGCTGGCGACTTCTGGCGTGCACTGCACCATGGCCGCTCCCGCGACGGCAGGCTGCTGTATCCGGTCTTTCCCTACACGAGCTACACCCAGATCACACGTGCCGATTCGGATGCACTGTTTGCTTACCTGAGCAGCCTCCCCGCCGTTGAGCAGCCCAACAGGAGCCATACCCTGCGCTGGCCGTATGCAACACAAGCCGCACTGGCGGCCTGGCGGGCACTGCATTTCAAAACAGGGGGGGGTGAGCCTGAAGCGGCCAGATCAGAGCAGTGGAATCGGGGTGCCTACCTGGTACGCGGGCTGGGCCATTGCACCGCCTGCCATACGGCCCGCAATGCGCTGGGAGGCTCCGACATGGCGCACGAATTCAGTGGTGGGCTCATGCCGGTTCAGGACTGGTATGCCCCTTCGCTGACGTCCCCTCGGGAGGCTGGTGTTGCAGCCTGGAGCCCTCCCGAGATCACCCAACTGCTGGCAACAGGCTGGTCTGCCCGTGGGTCGGTCAGCGGCCCCATGGCCGAGGTCGTGCTGCACAGCACCCAATACTGGTCTCTGCCAGACCTTGAAGCAACCGCGGTATTTTTGAAAGCCTTGCCGGGAGCACCGCCCGAGCAGCCCACTAGTGAGTCTGTCCCCTTCGCCGCCGTTCGGGGGGCTCCCACGCTCACTTCAGAGAAGGGAGCCCGACTCTACGAAAGACATTGCGCGCAGTGCCACGGCAAAGAAGCCGAAGGCGTGCCCAACGCCTACCCGGCACTGGCAGGCAACCGGGCCGTTACCCTCCCAGTGACCGCCAACCTGATACAAATTGTCCTCAACGGAGGCTTTTCGCCTGCCACGCAGGGAAATCCACGGCCTTTTGGGATGCCACCGTTTGCGCTGGTCCTCAGCGATCAGGACATGGCCGAGGTACTCACCTACATCCGGACATCGTGGAACAATCAGGCTTCCCCGATAACTGAGCTGGACGTGAACCGTTTCAGGGAAAAAACAGCCCAGTCCGGCAGATAATGAACTGTCCCGGCCCACCAGGGTCCTAAACCTCAGGAGCAGATGATGGCTAAAGGTCAGCAAAACAGCAACAAGATGGTCAAGAAACCCAAGAAAGATACGTCACCACCCAAGCCGGTATCGCCCGATGCCGTGCGTCCCACGATCACGACCGTGGTGCCGGTTCGCGGAAAGCTGAAAAAGTAAAACCCAGACTTTTGTCGTGAAGGCAGCATGAGCGACAACTCCAGATTCAGGAACCTGCAGCGCACACCCTGGGAACCCTCTGGTGGACTGACCGAGGAAAGTACGGCGCAAGGCGTGTTCACCGACGGTTATGCTTTGCCGCAGATGGTTGAAGATCTGCGCAAGTACCAGGCTGAACTGGAGATCCAGAACGAAGCTCTGCGCTACAGCCAGCTGGCTGCAGAAGGTGCGTCTGAACGTTTTCTGGCGCTGTTTTCCAATGTGCCCCTTGCCTTGATGGTGGTTGACGAAACCGGGCTGGTGCTGGAAAGCAATGCCATGGCTTTGCGCATGTTCCGTCCGTCCGAGAGCGATTCACCTTTGAATTTTTTGCTCCCGTTTGTGGACGGTCAGCATTCGGACAAAGTGGCACAGGCTTTTTCGCAGGCAAAACTGCGAGGTACCAGCGAGAGCAGCGAAATAGTCTTTTCTGGAGGCTCCAGCGGGCTATTCACCGGCGATTTGCACATTGCCCGCATTGAGAACCCGCTGGACGAAATGGCCAATTTTATTTGCGCCATCATTGATCAGGGACCGCTACTCACTGAGCGTCAGGCCCTACAGGCCAGCGCCGTTGCGCTTCGCCAGCGCAACGAGGAACTTCACCAGAGCGAGTCGCGGCTGGCCGCCATCATCAATTCTTCTCTGGACGCAATTATTTGCGTGGATGCAGACGGCACCATTTCTGTTTTCAATCCTGCAGCGGCCATCCTGTTCCAGTGTCCTTCGGATCAGGCGCTGGGCAGCCCACTGGAGCGGTTCTTGCCGCAAGCTGTGAGTACGCTGGCTTACTCTCAGGTGTCCACCCACGCGCAGCTGGGTGAAATGGAGGGCCGAACCGCCGAAGGCAAGGTGCTGTCGGTTGAGGTCAGCGTTTCTACCGAACGCAGGCCCGAAGGCGACATCACAACCGTCTTTGCCCGGGACCTGACCGCCAGAAAGAAAATTGAGACCCACCGCAATGTGCTGGAAGCCCAACTGCGTGAGTCGCACAAAATGCAGGCCGTCGGCACCATGGCGGGCGGCATTGCCCACGACTTCAACAACATCCTCAGTGCGATCCTGGGCAATGTGGAACTGGCCAAACTGGATACACCGGCCGAATCACCCGCATTGGTCAGTTTGACGGAGATCGAAAAAGCCGGGCGCCGCGCCCGTGATCTGGTTCGTCAGATTCTCACATTCAGCCGCAACGAACCCCCCAAGCGCAGCCCCATTCATCTTGCGGAAGTGGTTCACGAGACGATGCGCCTGCTAAAGGTGACACTGCCCCCCACTATCGACATGCAGTTGGTGATTCATCCGGGGACGCCTGCCGTTCTGGCGGACGCCACACAGGTTGAACAAGCGGTACTCAATCTATGTACCAACGCCATTCAATCAATTGGCAAGGACCGTGGCACTGTTGTCATTGAACTGGGGAACCCTCCACTGGGTGCCAGACAGGTGGAGCGCCGTGGCTCATCGCGCGGCAACCACGTTCGTCTCGCTGTGAAAGACAGTGGGGCCGGCATTGACCCGGATACCCTGCGCCGCATCTTTGAACCCTTTTTCACCACGAAACCGGTTGGCGAGGGCACAGGCCTCGGACTGGCCGTTGTGCACGGCATCATGCGCACCCATATGGGTACCGTGGGGGTTCAGAGCAAGCTGGGGAAAGGCAGTACTTTCACGCTATATTTCCCACCCATTGATGCGCCGGCTGTGCCTATTGAGACTGACGTCAAAGGGACTGTCGACATTCAGGGCCAGGGCAAACACGTGATGTATGTGGATGATGATCAGGCACTGGTTTTTTTGGTTGAACGGGTTTTGACGCGCAGGGGCTTCAAGGTCACTTCGTTCACCGATCCGCACATGGCCGCAACCGCGCTGCGGGCCGACCCGCAGGATTACCACTTGCTGGTAACTGACTACAACATGCCTGGCTACTGCGGCGTGGACCTGTTGCGTGAGGCCAGGGTCATCCGCCCTGGTCTGCCCGTGGCGCTGGCGTCAGGTTATGTAACGGCTGAAATCGAACAGAGCGCCATTGCCGAGGGTGCGCGCGCACTGATCCACAAGCCCAATGATGTTGAGGAATTGTGCGAGATCGTCCAACGGCTGATTCTGGACAATGAGCAGCACTGAGCTGCAAGTCGTATTTGAAGACAACGCGCTGCTGGTTGTGGACAAACCGGCAGGTTTGCTCTCGGTTCCTGGAAGAGGCGAGGACAAACAGGATTGCCTGAGCGCCCGGATACAGCGGCGTTTTGCTGATGCGCTTGTTGTGCACCGGCTGGACATGGCAACCTCCGGGCTGATGATCATGGCCCGCAGCGCTGCGGCCCAGCGGACGTTGAGCGATGCGTTCGCCAGCCGTGATGTTGTGAAACGCTACATCGCCGTGGTAGACGGTCATATTCCAGTTGAGGGAAGCGAATGGAATGTGATCGATTTGCCCATCCTGGCGGACTGGCCCAATCGACCGCGGCGCATCATTGATACCACCTTGGGCAAACCCAGTGTGACGCGATGGCGCGTGCTGGTGGAGGGTTCCCCGTCACAAGCAGCCTCAAGAATCCGGGAACCTGACACTACACGGCTGGAACTGGAACCCCTGACGGGGCGCTCACACCAGTTGCGCGTTCACTTGAAATCCCTGGGGCATGCCATTCTGGGGGATACGCTGTATGCCAGCCCGGAGGGCCAGGCCAAATCAGATCGCCTGCTGCTGCATGCCTGCGGGTTGACCGTGAAACACCCCTACACAGGCCAGGCGCTTGAGTTTCGCTCGGCTCCCCCGTTTTAGGCGACAGGGTTATATCTGCCACTCCAGCTACCATGTGGTCATGACAAAACACCTCACCGTCCTGACGGGTGGTTCTCGTGGATTGGGGCTGGCCATGGCCCAGCAATTGCTCAAACGCGGCGACACCCTCCTGTGCATTTCACGCCAGACCAGTGATACGCTGCCTGCTTTTGCTGAAGCTGCTGGAGCCACTCTGCTGCAATGGTCACAAGACCTGGCTCACGGTGACAAGGCCAGCACACGGCTTGAGCAGTGGCTGCACACGCAGGCTGACAAAGAGTTCACCCATGTCACGCTGATCAATAACGCGGGTGTCATCGGCCGCATCGAACCCCTCAGTCAAACGGACCCCGTCGACCTGGCGCATTCGCTGCGCGTGGGACTGGAGGCACCCATGCAGCTCACGGCAGCATTTCTGCGCGCAACCGGGGATTGGCACTGCGAGCGCAGCGTACTGAATATCTCCTCGGGCTTGGGGCGGCGGCCCATGGCCTCGCAAGCAGCTTACTGCGCCGCCAAGGCGGGCCTTGATCATTTCACCCGTTGCCTAGCCCTGGACGAAGCCGGCAAACCCTTTGGAGCCAAAGTGTGCTCTCTGGCGCCGGGTGTTATCGATACCGACATGCAGGTGCAACTGCGGTCGGCTCGACCAGAGTTGTTCCCTGATCAAGCCGGTTTTGCCAGTCTGAAATCACAGGGCCAACTCATCAGCCCCGAGGCCGCTGCAGGACACGTTTTGGCTTATCTGGCACGTCCTGATTTTGGGAGTCAGTCGGTGGCAGATGTGCGGGACGCCGGTTGACAGTAAGCTGCTCGAAACCTTTTCCCGGCACACTCCGTCTTCCAGCCCGATTATTTAACCCCAAGGAGCCCCCATGAGCCGTGAAGTTGTTGTTGTCAGTGCGGTCCGCACCGCCATTGGTACATTTGGTGGCAGCCTGAAAGATATTCCCCCCACTGACCTGGCCGCCCAGGTGGTGCGTGAGTCCCTCAAACGTGCCGGCGTCAGTGGCGAAGACGTAGGCCACGTGGTATTCGGGCACGTCGTGAACACCGAGCCAAAAGACATGTACCTGTCCCGCGTCGCAGCCGTGAGCGGTGGCTGCGACGAAGGCACGCCGGCCTTCAACGTGAACCGCCTGTGTGGATCAGGTCTGCAGGCCATCGTGAACGCCAGTCAGAGCATTTTGCTGGGCGACACCGACATTGCCATCGGGGGTGGCGCCGAGAACATGAGCCGCGCTCCCTTTGCGTCTTTGAACATGCGCTGGGGCGCACGCATGGGTGATACCAAGATGGTGGACATGATGATCGGCGCGTTGCACGACCCCTTTCACACCATCCATATGGGCGTGACCGCCGAAAACATCGCTGCCAAGTGGGGAATCACGCGTGAAGACCAGGACAAGCTGGCCGTGGAAAGCCACAATCGCGCCCAGCGCGCGACGGAGGCAGGCTATTTCAAGAGTCAGATCATGCCAATCGTACTCAAGAGCAGAAAAGGCGACGTGGCTTACGAGACTGACGAACATTTCCGACCCAACTGCTCGCTGGCCGATATGGCCAAGCTCAAGCCTGCGTTCCTGAAAGAAAACGGCACGGTCACCGCTGGCAATGCTTCCGGTATCAACGACGCGGCGGCAGCAGTGGTTCTGATGGAAGCCAGTGTGGCCAAAGCCCGCGGCCTCAAACCCATGGCCCGTCTGGTCGCCTATGCACACGCAGGTGTCGACCCGAAATACATGGGCATTGGCCCGGTACCAGCCACTCAAATGGCCTTGAAAAAGGCCGGGTTGACCGTCAAGGATCTGGACGTGATTGAAGCCAATGAAGCCTTCGCTGCCCAAGCCTGTGCCGTCAGCAAAGATCTGGGGCTGGACCCCGCGAAGGTCAACCCCAACGGCTCGGGCATTTCGCTGGGCCACCCCATCGGTGCCACAGGCGCACTCATCACAGTCAAGGCGCTGTACGAGCTGGAACGCATTGGTGGTCGCTATGCGTTGGTCACCATGTGTATTGGTGGCGGTCAGGGTATCGCCGCTATTTTTGAGCGAATCTAGCCTGGGATCAATCTCAGAAGCACTTCAATATTTATAGAGCCTCCCGCTCTGCTGACAGGGGCTGGAGACGCTTTTTATTGAAACCTCCTGTCACCGCGGCCGTATGGCATTTCAGCTGCTGCATTGCTCCAGGTCAAGACGGCAGGGCACAAGCTGACCTAAACTGAAAAACATTATTTCGAGAGAGTCAGTGCTGCCCAAGGAGACCATTTTGCTGCCCGCCTACATCACCCATGCCGACTGTGCACGTCACGAGATGGGTCCCAATCACCCTGAATGTCCTGAGCGGCTGGGCGCCATCAACGACCTGTTGCTGGTCAAGGGTTTGCTGGACTATATGAACACTTACGATGCGCCGCTGGCTACCCGGGAGCAGCTGGCTCGAGCTCACACGACTTCTTATGTGAATGAGCTCATGGATGCCTCCCCGGTTGAGGGTTACCACCGGGTTGATCCCGATACCGAGATGAATCCGTTTACAGTCACCGCGGCGCTTCGTGCTGCAGGAGCTGCCGTACAGGCCACCGACCTGGTGCTGTCGGGCGAGGTGCCAACGGCCTTTTGCTGTGTCCGCCCCCCTGGCCATCATGCCGAGCGATCAGCCGCCATGGGCTTTTGCTTCTTCAATAACGTGGCTGTGGGTATTCGACATGCCATGAGCGAGCATGGTCTGGAGCGTGTGGCATTGATCGACTTCGATGTACACCACGGCAACGGCAGTGAAGATATCTTTCGTGGCGACGAGCGTGTACTCATGTGCTCGATATTTGAGCAAGGCATTTATCCCTTTAGCGGCGATGACGCCTCCGGCCCCAACATGGTCAATGTGGGGCTTCCTTCACGCTCAGGCAGCGACAGGTTCCGCGAGGCTGTCACCAGCCAATGGCTTCCGGCGCTGGAAGCCTTCAAGCCGCAGTTGATCTATATCTCGGCAGGTTTTGATGGTCACCGCGAGGATGACATGGGTAACCTGGGACTGGTCGAGGCTGACTACGAATGGGTCACGCAGCAACTGATGGCTGTAGCCCGGCGTCACTGCCAGGGACGTGTAATTTCCTGTCTTGAAGGGGGGTATGTGCTCAGCCCGCTGGCGCGCAGTGTCACGGCACACGTCAAGGTTCTGATCGGAGCCGACTGAAATAGACCATGGACAAACACTACCTCACTCCCCTCTTTTCTCCTGAATCAATTATTGTCTTTGCGGGTCAGGCTGACGATCCCTCGTCGCAAACCACTCAGGCCAAGGCGTTGCTCATAGCGCTACGGGCTCAGCGGTACAGCGGCACCCTCACATTTCTGGACATCCATACCAGTGGCACGCTGGCTGATCTTGCACAGGCACGCGCTGATCTGGCGATCATCGCGCTGGCACCAGAGAACGTAGCGGCTGCACTGGAGGTGGCTGGCCGCATGGCCTGCCGAGCCGCATTGGTTATCTCCAGTGGCATTGACGCAGACAAAGCCACTGAACTAAAAAAAATTGCACACCGCGAAGGCGTGCATTTGCTGGGGCCTAACTGCCTCGGTTTGCAGCGCCCGCATCTGAAACTCAACGCCAGCGCAGCGGGGCCGCTGGCCAGGACCGGATCTCTCGCACTGGTGTCTCAATCCGGCGCGCTGACCTCTTCCATCCTCGACTGGGCCAGCAACAACGCGGTGGGTTTTTCATCTGTCGTGTCCCTTGGGCCCAATACCTCGGTAGACGTTGCCCAGGTTCTGGATTTCCTGGCCAACGATGCACAGACGCAAAGCATCGTCGTTTACCTGGAAGGTATCTCCAGCGCACGGCGCTTCATGAGCACCCTGCGTTCGGCAGCCAATGCCAAGCCAGTGGTGGTTCTCAAGGCTGGCCGGAAGCCTGCAGGTAACGAGGCGGCACAAACCCACAGTGGCACCATCGTTGGCAGCGACGATGTGTTTGATGCCGCCCTGCGCAGGGCTGGTGCCGTGCGGGTACGCTCTTTTGTAGAACTCTTCTCTGCGGCCAAATGCCTTGCCTCACGCTATCGCCCGGTCGGTAAACGGCTGGCCATTGTCACCAATGGCGGCGGGCCCGGTGTGCTGGCGGCTGACTGGGTGAACGAAATCCATCTGCATCTCGGCAAGCTCTCTGCATCCACCGTCGATACCCTCAAACCGCTGCTGCCCGCACTGGCATCACTGGTAGATTTGATCGATCTGTCCGAAGACGCCAGCCCCGATCACTACAAGGCCGCGATTGAGGCTGCGGACAAAGATAACCAGATTGACGGGGTACTAGCCATTTACTCACCCAAAGCGGGGGCAGATGCCTCAGACGTTGCGCGCGCCCTGGCTGGGGTCAAGCGCGCCATCAGCAAACCCCTGCTCTCCTGCTGGATGGGTGACGCCTCTGTGGGTTCCGCACGTGGCATCCTTAACGAGGCAGCCATTCCCAGCTTTCGCACGCCTGAAGCCGCCGTCGGCGCATTCGGCAATATTGCATCTTTCTATCAGAACCAGCAGTTGCTGCTGCAAACGCCCCCGCCCTTGTCTACGCTGGCCAAGCCGGACATTGAAGGTGCGCGCCTGGTCATTGAAAGCGTGCTGGCTGAACGTCGCAAAGTCTTGACCGAGATGGAGTCCAAGACCCTGCTTGCAGCCTTTCACATTCCCGTTACCAAGACCATTCTGGCGCGCAGCGCCAGTGAAGCCATGATGATCGCCACGCAACTTGGCTTTCCTGTGGCCTTGAAGATCGATTCACCCGACATCAGCCACAAGTCGGATGTCCATGGTGTAGCACTCAACATCATGAACGCCACGGGTGTGCGGGACACCTACAACGACATGGTGCAGACCGTCGCGAGGCTACAGCCTGGTGCACGCATCAATGGTGTCACCATTCAGAACATGGCGAGTGCGCGACGTGGCCGCGAAATTTATGTCGGGCTTGTGACGGACGATCCGTTTGGCCCGGTCATCGCGTTTGGCGCTGGTGGCACGATGATTGAGCTGATCAACGACCGCGCCATGGAGCTGCCACCCCTTAACCAGTTTCTGGCGCGCCGGCTGGTCGAACGCGCGCGGGTGTCAGAAACACTGGGCGACTGGCGTGGGAGTGCCGCGGTGAACATGGATGCGCTGGAGCAGGTACTGTTGCGGGTGTCGGAAATGGTGTGCGAATTGCCCCAACTGCGCGAGATGGACATCAACCCCATCATCGTGGATGAGTCGGGCGCCGTGGCGGTGGATGCCCGCATTGTCATCGACCATGCCCCGCAAGCCGGCAGCGGGCGTACGAACCACTACAACCACCTGGCCATACTGCCCTATCCGGCACGGTTTGAGCAGGTATGGCCATTGCCCGGCGGCGGCGAATACGCTGTGCGCCCCATCCATCCGGATGATGCGAGCATGTTGCAGGATCTCGTGCAACACCTTTCACCCGAGAGTCGCTATTTCCGCTTTGTCTCCAGCATTACCGAGCTGCCGCCATCCATGCTGGCCAAGTTCACCCTGATCGACTACGACCGTGAAATGGCACTGGTAGCAGTGTTCAAGGAGCGCAACGCCGCCGCAGATGGTCAGTTCACCGAAACCGAGCGCATCGTCGGCGTCTCGCGCTACATCACCAATCCGGATCAGTCCAGTTGCGAATTCGCGCTGGTCATTGCCGACGACTTCAGTGGAAAGGGACTGGGTTCACGCTTGATGCTCAGCATCATGGATGTGGCTCGCGAGAAAGGTCTGACCGAGATGGACGGACTGGTGTTGGCAAACAACCCCGGCATGCTCAGGCTCATGAAAAACCTGGGCTATACCGTCAAACCGTTTGCTGAAGACCCGGACTTCAAGCTGGTAACGCATGCCCTGTAAGAGTCGCTAGGCCCCCGTGTCGCCCTGAAAACCACCGGACCGGTAAGTCAATACCAGCGTGTCGCGGTAAGCACCGTCACCCGTGGGCTGAATAGGCGTGGATTCATGAATGACCCGCTCGTCATCCAGCAGCAGCAGTGACCAGGGCTCCGTCAGGGTAAAGCGTTGGCCGTTGGGACCAGTCGCCTCAAACACGCGGGTTTCCCCGCCTTTGACTGCCTCGCGGCCCACCAGCAGGACCGCCACAAAGTCCACACCGTCCCGATGGGCACCCTCCGGGGTAGGGCGACCAATACCGTCAGACGTGTCAATCCGGAACTGATGGGCTTCCACAAACCAGGGCCGCTCGCCCTTCAGGGCCGAGCACACGCTACCCA
The DNA here is from genome assembly GCA_016707075.1 of Candidatus Egaibacter danicus. Taxonomy (GTDB): domain Bacteria; phylum Pseudomonadota; class Gammaproteobacteria; order Burkholderiales; family Burkholderiaceae_C; genus Egaibacter; species Egaibacter danicus. Next base: position 58,748 of record JADJII010000004.1, on the reverse strand, counting down.
GCCAGACCAGTAGCGCTTTCCAGTCGGTCTGACTGATCAACTCAGGTGATAGGGGTTCAAACCAGCGCTGCATGCCGCCGTGCAGGGCGTTGTATGCCAGTGGTTGCCAGTGGGCACGGTGGGCAGCCTGCTCAACGCGCTGGCCATTCACCACAAAACAGGAGTGCCGTCGCCTGCGGTAGCGACCACCGTCTTTCAGATACAGGTCAGGCGGCAGGTCATTCCAGGCTGCACGCCAGGCATTCAGATTGTGCAGACTGCACCCCGAAAGTTCTGCAAGGCCCTGAGGACTCAAGGCCGCGTAGCCTTGTTGCGAGAGTAGCGGAATGAGGTGTGCTGGCGAGGTGAAAGGCGGCGAGAGGGTAACGGACGTCATGCCTCGACCTTCACGCCTTTCCAGAAGGCAACCCGGCCACGCACAGCTTCGGCCTCCGGTTTGGGATCCGGGTAATACCAGACAGCATCCTGATTCAGGTTGCCATCCACCATCAGTGAGTAATAGCTGGCCTGCCCTTTCCAGGGGCACATGCTTTTGTGGTTGCTGAATGTAACGAAAGCCCGGTTCATTGAACTCTCGGGGAAGTAGTGATTGCCTTCGACGAGAACCGTATCGTCGCTCTGTGCAATCACGATGCCATTCCAAATTGCTTTCATGACCAGTTCCTCAATATAGACAGGGGAATATCCCTGATTTTGCCCGCCAACAGCCTGTCGCGTTGGCAACGGCGGAAAATCTTCATGCACGTTACCATGCGCCTCTCTTCCCATTTTTTTGCCACGTTGGAGATTCCCCATGTCCACAGCCGACCTCGTCAATCATCAGATCCGGCTCGCCAGCCGTCCGGTTGGCTTGCCCAATGCCTCCAACTGGAGCCACACCACCGAGACCGTGACTGGGCCCGCCGAGGGTGGCCTACTGGTGAAAAACCTGGCGCTGTCGCTTGACCCCGCCATGCGGGGCTGGATGAACGAAGGCAAAAGTTACATCCCTCCGGTGGGCATTGGCGAGGTCATGCGCGCTGGCGGTGTGGGCAAGGTTATCGAGTCCAGAAATCCTGGATTTACAGTGGGTGACTACGTGTCTGCCGGGCTGGGCGTGCAGGAATACATGCTCATTCCAGAAGCAGATATCAAACGCAGTGGTCTCGTCAAAATCGATTTGCGTGCCGGTACCCTTACCCAGTGGCTCAACGTGCTGGGCATGCCGGGCATGACTGGCTACTTTGGCCTGATGGATGTGGGCATGCCCCAACCGGGTGAAACCGTGGTGGTATCGGGCGCGGCCGGGGCTGTAGGCCAGACCGTGGGACAAATGGCCAAAATCAAGGGCTGCCGTGTGGTCGGTATCGCGGGTGGACAGAGCAAATGCGAATGGGTGGTTAAAGCGCTGGGGTTTGACGCCTGCATTGACTACAAGGCGGGACCCGGCGCCGTGCGGGATGGCCTCAAGACGCATTGCCCCAATGGGGTGGACATCTATTTTGACAACGTGGGGGGCGACATTCTGGACACCGTGTTGGCCCGCATCAACCGCAAGGCGCGCATCATCATTTGTGGCGCCATCAGCCAATACAACAACACCACACCGGTACAAGGTCCCAAAAACTATCTGAGCCTGCTGGTGAACCGCGCACGCATGGAAGGCATTGTGGTGTTTGACTATGCAGACCGATATCACCTGGCCGTAACCGAGATGGCAGGGTATTTGAAGGACGGTCGCATGAAAAGCAAGGAAGACGTGGTGCAGGGTCTGGAGAAATTTCCCGACGCTCTACTCAAGCTGTTCAACGGCGAAAATTTTGGCAAGCTGGTGCTTCAGGTGACGAAAGACTAGCCTGTGTCCAGCACGTACACTTCGGCACCGCATCAATTGGCGGGTCATTGGGCGGCACCATGAAATTGAAGATGTCTGAAAACTCGTTGTTTGCGATTTTGCTGCGCTCGCCGTGGTGGGTCAGTTTCGGGCTGGTGGCCGCATTTGCCTTGGCATCCCGTGCATTTTTGCCCGCTCCTTATGTGGCTTACGGCATGATGGGTGGGTTCCCTTTTTTGATTATCGGCATCATGGCTGCGCGGCGGCAATGGAGGGCACCCGGCCCAAAGCAGATCGCCGAGGTGCTCAGTCAGGCCGCGGCGATGTCATGGCGCGATTTTTCCCGTGTGATTGAGCAAGGCTATGCCCGCCATGGGCATGCTGTCACGCGGCTGAACCAGCCGGCGGCCGATTTCCGCCTGATCAAGGATGGGCGCATCACACTGGTCAGTTGCAAACGCTGGAAGGCAGCAAGCCAGGGTATCGACGCGCTACGCGACCTGATGGCTGCCAAAGAAGCGCAGGGCGCTCACCAGATCACTTTCATCAGCCTGGGCAAGCTGACCGACAGTGCCAGCCGCTTTGCAAAGCAATACGGCATTCATGTGATGGAGGAAGAGGAACTGGCGAGACTGCTTAACAGTAAAATCAGGCACTAGGCCCTATGATATATGCGTGGACAGCTACAAAAAGTGTAGCATTCAACAAGACCGTCTGCAGCTCTAACGGCTCGCCATGAACACGTCAAAATCCCGCGCTGACATGGGCCGGGCAAACAGATAGCCTTGCCCATAGTCACATCCTGCGGCGACCAGCAAGTCGCGCTGCTGTGCGGTCTCCACGCCCTCCGCAATCACTTTCATACCCAGTTCGTGCGCCATCACAATAATGGCCTTGCATAACGCGAGATCAGTTGAAGACGGGACCAGATTTCGAACGAAGGACTGGTCGATCTTGATATAGTCAATTTCGAACTTTTGCAGGTAGGTCAGGGACGAGTAGCCCGTACCAAAATCGTCCAGCGACACCTGAACACCAGTTTGGCGCATCTCCATCAACTGCTGGGTGACGGTAGCACTGGTATCGAGCAGCAAACCTTCGGTAATCTCCACCGCAATACTGCCTCCCGGCAAACCCAACGACTGCAGATGCTGTGCCCATGACTTGCGGGTGCTGCCGTCACTGTGAAATTGAACGGGTGACTTGTTGACACTGATCTGGAAGTGGGGATGGTGCAATTCCCGCCACTGAACAACCTGGTCAGCCGCCTGGCGGAACACCCATTCACCAATATCAATAATCAAACCACTGGACTCGGCAATCGGGATGAATTCGGTTGGACTGATCAGGCCACGAGTGGGGTGCTGCCAGCGGATCAGCGCCTCTGCCTTGCGAATGTCGCCCGTACCCAGATCAATAATGGGCTGATACACCACACGGAACTGCTGTTCGGCCAGTGCTGCACGCAGATCATTAGCCAGGCGAACCCGGGTCTGCGCAGCCTCCTGCAGGGCAGACGTGAAGAAGCTGAACCGGTTGCGGCCAGCTCCCTTGGCCACATACAGTGCCTGGTCTGCATTCTTGAACAGACTCTCCACCTCGGTGGCATCGGCCGGATACATCGTGATGCCAATGCTGGCCGAGATAAAAACCTGTTCATCACCCAGCTGAAATGCAGCCGAGAGGGCACCCAGAATCTTCTGCAGGATGCGCTCCAGCCGTTCTGCCCCGCTCAGCTCGGACAGAACCACAGTGAACTCGTCACCCCCCATGCGGGCCACCGTATCCGAGTCGCGCACGCAATGACGGATGCGGTCAGCGGCCTCAATCAGCAAAAGATCCCCGCTGTCGTGCCCCAGCGTGTCGTTGACCTCCTTGAAGTGGTCAAGGTCAATGAACAGGATGGCCAGCTGCAACCCGTCGTGCTTGCATTTCCGGATATCCTGCTCCAGCCGGTCACGCAGCATCCGCCGATTCGGCAGCCCGGTCAGGGGGTCATAGTTGGCCTGCTGCCAGATCAAGGCTTCGGATTTTTTCCATTCCGTGATGTCCGTGTGGGTTCCGATCATGCGCACGGGCTTTCCCTGAGCATCACGACTGATCACCATGCCGCGTGAAAGTATCCACTTCCAGCTGCCATCACTACACCTGACGCGGTGCTCATTGCGGTAAGTTGGGGTGCGTCCCTCAAAGTGGGCCTGCTGGTCGCGCAGCAATTGCTCCTTGTCGTCTGGATGCACAATGTCTTCAAACTGATCCGATTGCTGCCACACCTTGTCTTCGCTGTAGCCATACATCTCTTTGTAGCGTCTGGAGTAGTACTCCATGCCGCTCTGGATATGCCAGTCCCACACCCCATCTCCAGTGCTCTCCAGCGCGAGCTTCCAGCGCTCCTCTGATTGCCGCAGTTGCTCCTCGGCCCGTTTGCTGTGCGTGATGTCCAGCACCACACCACAGCGCAAGTTTCCTCTGTGGTCGGAGGAAATACTTGAAGAAGTTGTTTGCACCCACTTGACCGTTCCGTCGCCCAGAACAATCCGGTACTGCAGGGAAAAGGGCTGACCCTGAGCGGCTGAGCCAGCTACGCCCGCCTCAACGGATGCCCGGTCCTCCGGATGCCAGAAGGACTTCAGCAGGTTGCCATTGCCAATCACGTCAGATGGCTCCACACCAAAGAGTTCCCTCACGCCGTCGCTGACAAAGCTGTACTCGCGGGTTCCATCAGCTTTCAGAAGCGCCAGAAACGCCATGCCCGGTAGCTGCGAAGTAACCTGACGAAACAGCTCTTCATTGACCCGCAACGCCATTTCACCCGCGCGGCTCGCCGAAACGTCTTCGACAGTGCCTTCATAAAAGGTGACCTCTCCCTGATCGTTTCGGACCAGATGAGCGTTTTCCCTGATCCACATCCGGTCACGGGTCTTGTGCCGATACACCTCGGACACAAAATTCATCACCTGCCCTTCTCGTTCGAGTAGCTGCTTGAACTGGTTCCTTCGTTCAGGATCGACGTACCATTCCCGACTGATGTCGTTGACAGCTGCCAGCATTTCCGCTTCACTGTCATATCCATTGAGACGAACCAGCGCGGCGTTCGCGCGCAACTGCCGGCCAGAGACACTCGATCGGTAAGCGCCTATGGGCAATAACTCAAACAACGTGGACAAATGGTGCGAATCCATATCGTGGGGGGACGGGAACTTGGCATCAAGTATGGCAGCTTCATCTCGCGTGACAAGTACGGCATTATGAATAGGGCAACAACATTCGTTTTGTCCGCTTAGACTACGCTAACCCACCCCCCTGCGCTTCCTGCAACGCACGCCACATCACCTTGCCGCTGCCACTTTTTGGCAATGCGTCAACAAACTGCACGACCCGAGGCACTTTGTAGACTGCCATGTTGTCGCGACACCAGTCAATGATGTCCTGCTCTGATACTTGACCTCGGTGTGATGCCCGAAGCACAACCACCGCCTTGACGCTCTGGCCGCGGTAGCTATCCTGAATGGCAATCACGCAGGCCTCCTGAATGGCCGGGTGGCGAAACATCAGAGCCTCCACCTCCGCTGGCCAAACTTTGAAGCCCGAAGCATTAATCATTCGCTTGAGTCGGTCTGTCAGGAAGAAATACCCGTCCACATCAATGCGCCCCAAATCTCCCGAGCGGAAAAACCGTTTGCCATCCAGTTCGACAAACGCGGCCTCGGTCGCATCCGGGCGTTTCCAGTAACCGCGGAAGTTCTGCGGACCACACATGATGATTTCGCCCTGTTCGCCAATGGGCATCTCCTGTAATGTGTCGGGGTCGATCACGCGGGCGTCCGTACCAATAAACGGAACGCCCAGACATTGCTGCTTGGTGGCATCAGGCGGGTTGCTGTGGGAAGGCGCGGCCGTCTCCGTCAAGCCATAGCCTTCCGCGTAACGCAGTCCAAACTGTTCGAACAGCCGCTGGGCCACTGCCTGGGGCATGGCAGCACCACCGCCGCCGATGTACACCAGGCTGGACAGGTTGTATTCATCAAAACGGGGGCTGCCCAGCAAGTCGATCACCATGGTGGGGATGTTGGTCCAGTGGGTCACGCGGTACCGCGATATCAGCCGCCCCGCCAGGTCGCGATCCCAGCGTGGCATCAACACCAGCGTCGCGCCACTGTAAATACTGGCGTGCATGACACTGACCATGCCGGTGATGTGAAACATGGGGACAACCGCCAGTGTGACGTTATCTGCTGTAGAGCCACCCCAAACCGAGCTGCTGACCGCGTTGTGCATGATGCTGGCATGGGTGTGCATACAACCCTTGGGCAGACCCGTCGTGCCGCTCGTGTAAGGCAATATCGCAAGATCGCATGGGCCTGTCAGCAATTCAGGTGCATCGCCAATGGCGGCCAGCGCTTCTGCCCACGCATGCACGACGCCACCGGCCAAGGCGGGCATCGCGTGCGGTGTGGTCAGCCAGTCGTTCCAGGCGGCAGGTGGTGCATCATCGCCTGCATGGGCAGCATCAAACGCGTCGGTAAATTGCGTCACGATCAGGTGCTTCAGTCGAAGTTGCGGCTCCAGCGCGTCACTGGCGCGAGCCAGTTCCCCAGCCAGATCACCGGTGGTCAGGGCCACCCTGGCGTCGGGGTCGATGATGTAATGCTTCAACTCTTCGGCCCGATTCATCGGGTTCACCGGCACCACGACCGCATTGGCTCGCAAAATCGCCCAATGGGCAATGACCAGTTGCGGGCAGTTCTGCATATTGAGCACGACCCGGTCACCCTTTTTAACCCCCATCCCTTGTAAATAGTGCGCAAGGCGCTCTGCTTTTTGTAGCAACTCGGCGTATGTGACAACCTGCCCAAAAAATACCAATGCCGGCTTGTGCGGGTAGCGCAGGGCACTGACTGCCAGGTTTTGCCAAAGCGAGGTTTCGGGGAGTGTCAGGTAATGCGGGACACGCTTCGGCCAAAAGCGAAAGTGCACCGCCTGCAAATCGTGAACTGGAACAGGTGGTTGCAAAGACGCTGGAGATGAAAGGTTCACGGGCTGTCTCACGTGGTAGCAGAAGAGATAGGCAATTCTGGAGCCCATGCGGGTTAGGGGCACTTTGTACAAGCATACGAGAGACTTGAATGCACACCCCAAAAAACTTGTCCCTTCAGAGACCTATGTGGTCAGGGGAAACGCACACATTTGGCGCATCACCCATTGGCATGAAGCGTGCTTTAACTTGAATCAATCAGACAGCCCCGACCCGCGATAAACCCATAAAAAATTTGCATATCCCCTTCGAGTAAACCCGGATACTGATGCCGCATGAACGCGCTACAGTGCGGAAGTGTCCAATGAGGTGCATCGAATGCGGACAAATAAACCTCTCTTAGTATTTTTTAACTGGAGCAAACTAGATGAAATTTTCGAAAATGCAACTCGCCACCGCCGCAGTCGCCACATTAGGCGCTTTGCTGGCAGTACCGGCCCATGCCGGCAAAACGGTCGACGCCATCAAGGCACGCGGGCAGGTAGTTTGCGGCGTTAACACCGGGCTGGCTGGTTTCGCAGCGGCCGACTCCGCCGGCAAATGGTCCGGTCTGGACATCGACGTGTGCAAGGCCCTCGCCGCTGCCACGCTGGGCGATGCTGAAAAAGTGAAATACGTACCCCTGAACGCCCAGCAGCGCTTCACGGCATTGCAGTCAGGCGAAGTAGATGTGCTGGCACGTAACACCACCTTCACGCTGACCCGTGATGCGTCCCTGGGTCTCAGCGCCACCGTGGTGAACTACTACGACGGCCAGGGCTTTATGGTGCCCGTCAAGACCAAGATGAAGGGTGCCAAGCAGCTCAAAGGCCAGACCGTATGCGTGCAGTCCGGCACCACCACCGAGAAGAACCTGACTGACTACTCCAAGGCCAATGGCCTGAGTATCAAGCCTGTCGTGTTTGAAAAGCTCGAGGCCGCGGAAAATGCCTACTTCACCGGCCGTTGCATCGCCTACACAACCGATGCCTCCGGCTTGTCTTCGACCCGCAGCAAGGTTGCCAAGGATCCCAAAGAACACATGATCCTGCCTGACCTGATTTCCAAGGAACCTCTCGGCCCCATGGTGCGCCGTGGTGATGACGAATGGTTCGCCATCGTCAAGTGGGTCATCTACGGCACGATGGAAGCTGAAGAGTATGGCGTGACACAAGCCAACGTGGATCAGATGAAGGCAACCAGTACCGACCCCGTGGTGCAACGCCTGCTGGGTGGCGGCAATGAAGATTCCGGGAAGCTGCTCGGTCTGGACAAAGACTGGATGGCTCGCGTGATCAAGGCCGTGGGCAACTATGGCGAGAGCTTCGAGCGCAATGTGGGCCCGAAAACCCCATTGAATCTGCCACGTGGCATCAATAACCTGTGGAACAAGGGCGGCCTGATGTACGCCTACCCGGTTCGCTGACCTGTTGGCAAGCTGACAAAAACTGCTGCCGTAGCCTCCTCCATGGGCCGGCAGCAGTTTTTTTGTCCCTCTCGCTTTGAGCAAGTGCATCACGAGTGATCCCCATGACCCAGAAATCCCCTCCCAACAAGAAAAACTGGTCCTGGCGCAGTCAGGCTTTCCGGGGCCTTATTTACCAGATCATCGCTATCGGCCTGGTGGCTCTGGGCGCCTGGTGGCTGGCCTCCAACACGCTGCACAACATGCAGGTGCGGGGCATCCAGAGCGGTTTTGACTTTCTCAAAGGGCCAGCCGGCTTTGACATCGGCGAGAGCCTGTTTCCGTTTGAATCCAGCCAGCCCTACTGGCAGGCATTTCTCGTTGGCCTCGCCAACACGCTTCGCGTTGCGATCATCGGCATTATTCTGACGACCATTCTCGGCACCTTGTTGGGTATTGGCCGTTTCTCGCGCAATGCGCTGGTGCGCGGCGTTTGTTACGCCTACGTTGAGTTCTTCCGTAATGTGCCAGTGTTGCTGCAACTGCTGATGTGGTACCTGCTATTCACCGAAGTGCTGCCTGCGGCTGCTGACGCGTGGACGCTAGGCCCACTGTTTTTGAGCAAAGGCGGCCTGAGTTTTCCAATCCCGATCTGGGAAGCAGGCCACCTGTGGGGTGTTATCGGACTCGTAGCTGGTGCGGCTCTTGCGTTTCTCTATCGCCGCTGGTCCTTCAAACAGTTTGAGGCTACCGGCAAGCTTCGAAGCATGTTCTGGGTGCCACTGGCCCTTTTTGTGGTCACCGGTGTACTGGGCTGGTTTGCAGGTGGTGGCCCCGCACAATTCGAATTCCCGGTTAAAGGCGACTTTTCCATTGAAAAAGGTGGTTCGCTGACTCCCGAGTTTTTATCGGTGTTGCTGGGGCTAACTGTCTATACCGCGGCCTTTGTTGCTGAAGTTGTTCGCGCCGGTATCAGCTCGGTAGCCCGCGGACAGAGCGAGGCCGCTTCGGCCCTGGGCCTCAACCAGGGCCAGACCATGCAACTGGTGATGCTACCGCAGGCCTTGCGTGTGATCATCCCGCCCATGACCAACCAGTTTCTGAACCTGACCAAGAATTCGTCCCTGGCAGTGGCCATCGGCTACCCAGATGTCGTGTCCATTGCGAACACTGCACTTAACCAGACCGGTCGCGCGGTGGAATGCATCGCCATCGTGATGCTTGTGTATCTCACCACGTCGTTGACCACATCACTGCTGATGAACTGGTACAACACCCGCTCGGCAATCAAGGAACGTTGAACGGAAGTCAACAAATATGTCTGCACAAACCTTTCAACCTATTGACCCGCGACCGGCTCCGGTCAAGACCGAGGGCATCGTTGCGTGGATACGAATCAACCTGTTCGGCGACTGGATAACCGGATTGATGACTGTCGTCATCGGTGCCATTCTTCTCGCCACGATCCCCCAACTGCTGAGTTGGGCCTTGTTCCGCGCCTCATGGATTCCGGACTTTGACGCCTGTCGCGTCGATGGTGTTGGCGCTTGCTGGGGTGTGGTGGCCGAGAAATACCGCATCATCCTGTTTGGACGCTACCCATTCGAAGAGCAGTGGCGTCCCCTGGTTGCCACCGGCCTGATGTTGGGCTTGCTGATTGCCAGTTGCACGCGTGCCTTCTGGAAATCGTGGCTGGTAATTTTATGGTTAGTCGTGCTGGCAGTATTCTTTATGCTGATGTATGGCAACTTCATGGGCCTGACGAAAGTGGAGACCGATCGCTGGGGCGGACTACCTCTCACAATCCTGCTCGCGTCACTGTCCATGGTGATGGCCTTCCCGATTGCCATGGTTGTGGCCCTCGGCCGACGGTCGGCATTGCCGGCCATACGCACTTTCTGCACCATTTACGTCGAACTCATCCGTGGCGTACCGCTGATCTCGGTGCTGTTCATGGCCTCGTTCATGTTTCCGCTTTTTATGCCGCAGGGTTTCTCAATCGATGTCCTTATCCGCGTCCTGGTGGGCATCACACTTTTTGCCGCAGCCTACATGGCGGAGGTTATCCGCGGCGGTCTGCAGGCCATCCCGAAAGGCCAGCTTGAAGCGGCCGCAACGCTCGGTCTGTCGTACTGGCAAACGCAGGTGAAGATCGTGTTGCCGCAGGCGCTGGCCATGGTGGTACCCAGCATCATGAACAACTTCATCGGCCTGTTCAAGGATACCTCCCTGGTAACGATCGTCAGCTTGTATGAACTGACTGGTGCGCTGTCTCTGGCCCTGAACTCGGATGCCAACTGGCGTCCATTCAAGATCGAGGGTTACCTGTTTATTGCGATGATTTACTTCATCTTCTGCTTTTCCATGTCCCGCTACAGCATTTGGGTTGAGAAACAGGTCAACAAAGGCAAGCAGCGTTGATCGCCATCGTTTCTCGCGTCATTCAACTCCAACCAACAACGATCCATCATGGCAGACCCCATCATCAAATTTGACAAGCTCAACAAGTGGTATGGCAATAACTTCCACGTGCTGCGGGACATCGACCTCAACGTTGCACAAGGTGAGCGCATCGTCATCTGCGGCCCCTCTGGATCAGGCAAGTCCACGCTGATCCGTTGCATCAATCGCCTGGAAGAGCACCAGCAAGGCCATTTGTATGTCGACGGCGTAGAGCTGACCGATGACGTCAAGGCCATTGATGACATCCGCAAAAAAGTAGGGATGGTCTTTCAGCAGTTCAACCTGTTTCCGCACCTCACCGTTCTCGAGAACTTGACGCTTTCTCCCATGTGGGTCGGCAAGATGCCCAAGAAAGAAGCTGAAGAAAAAGCCATGATCCAGCTCAAACGCGTGCGCATCGCCGAGCAGGCGGGGAAGTACCCGCTGCAACTATCCGGTGGTCAGCAGCAGCGGGTGGCAATTGCCCGGGCGCTGTGCCTCACCCCAAAAATCATGCTTTTCGATGAACCCACTTCAGCACTTGATCCAGAGATGATCAAGGAGGTGCTGGACGTGATGGTCGAGATGGCCAGCCAGGGCATCACCATGCTGTGTGTAACCCATGAAATGGGCTTCGCCAAGGCCGTGGCCGACCGGGTTATCTTCATGGACCAGGGGCAAATTGTTGAGCAGAACAACCCTCATGATTTCTTCAACAATCCGCAAAACGAACGAAGCAAGGATTTCCTGTCCAAAATCCTGGGACATTGAACGGTCATAACCAGTAGCGCCACGCCAACGATAGGGGAATGGTCAGCCAGCCTGTGAGGCACATTCCCCTTGCTCATTGAGGTACTTTTTCGATCACGCAGCGGCCAGCAATCCGGTTTTTGGAGCGGAGAGTGCTTTGGGATCGTTCGCAGCGCCAAACTGGATGTCGCCCATCAGTTGCCCCCCTTCTTCGATCACCACCTTGCCGTAACGAATTTTCCCGGTGACACGACCGGTTGAGTAGATCACCAGCTTCTGACGCACGGTCAGGTTGCCCTGAAACTCCCCGTGTATCTCAGCGAAGTCAATTTCAGCGGAACCCTTGAACGCACCGATCTCGGTGATGTGCATCACGCGCGAGTCCATGGTCGCCTCCACCATGCCTTCTACGACCAGCGTGTCGCAATCGGTGATTTCGACGCCCTTGAGCTTGATGTTCGGACCTACCGTCAACTTGCTGCCACCTTCCTTGACCGGCGCAGCCGACACAGAAGGCGTGCCAACCGGAGCGGCAACCGAAGAAACAGGTGCGGCACCGATACCCGACGTGCTGGCTCCAGAAAGGCCGGTTACGGATGAGCTGCCTGAACGGCTATTGACCGGCTCTGCGGGCCGTTTGCCAAAAAAAGGGGATTGCATCGTCATGGGAGCTCCTTCACAAAATTGAAGGATTGATGGTAGTTCCCGCAATGCGTGGTTACCCCAACTCAATTGCAACATCGGTAACCAAAATGCCACCAAATGTTGCAGGACTCCATCTGAAATCAGCGCAGGTTTCCAGTGTGTCCCAGAGAGTAACGACCAGGCTGTGGCCACACCGTCAAGCCGTGGGGTTCACGCCCGACTTTCACTTTGTCAACGCTGCCCGTATCGGTATCGAAACGGTAAACCACATCGTCATAGCGGCCTGACAGCCACAGGTACTTTCCGTCAGCACTGACGTTGCCCATGTCAGGGCTGCCACCGCCGGGAATAGGCCATGTTTTGACAACACTTCGTGAGGCAAAGTCGATCACAGACACGCTGCCTTTGCCACGTGGTGTGCCCTGAATCTTGTTGCTGCCGCGATTGGCTACATACAGGCTCTTTCCGTCTCGGCTCGGGTACAGCCCGTGAGCACCCACACTGGTCGCAATGAAACCAACCTGTTTGAAGGACTCACCATCGACAACGTGCACGCCATCAGCCATCATGTCTGCGATGAAAAACACCTTGCCGTCAGGAGACGTCCGAACATCCTGCGGCATGCCTGGTGTGGTGCAAATTTCAGCTCCGGGTTGCCCTGGATCGGGAATCTGTTTGGGCTTCTTCCCAGGCTTTGCAATCGCAGCCAGGGCATCGGGCCTTGCAAAATATTGACTCAACTTCAGGGTATCCACGACAGACCGGTTCACCAGATCAATCTTGGTCACGGACCCATTGAATTCGCAGGTAAATACTGCGAACTTGCCATCAATGGAAAAGTCGGCGTGGTTGATGCCGGCACATTTGGGTACCGCAATGGAGAACTTCAGCTCCATGGAGTATGGATCCCTGAAATCAAGCCGCTTGTAGGCCTCGGCAACCACAATGGCATATTGGCCATCAGGCGACCAGTACATGTTGTAGGGATCATCCACGGGTATGGATTTGCCTGGCTTACCCGTTTTCGGGTCAATCGGTGTGAGGCTACCATCGGTTCGCCCCTCTGCATTATTGGCGACCCATAACGTACGCAGGTCCCATGAGGGCACCACATGCTGCGGATTGGACCCCACCTTGAATGTATCCACAACAGCCAGCATAACGGGATCAATCACAGATACCGTGTTGGCGGCCCGGTTGGGCACATAAACCCGCTCCAGTGCACCGGCAACTGCCGGGCTCAAGCGGCGCGCACCCGTTTCGCTGTACAAATTGTTCTTGTCCACCACGGGTGGCATACCTGGTACCGTGACGACGCCCACGTTGGCAGACTCAGGCCCAGGAGCAGACGCCGCAACAGTTGATTTGGGAGCCGACCGGCACCGTTTGAGCCGCTGCCCACCATGCCATAGACCCCAGAAATACCACACCCAACGACGCGGCGATGGTTCTAACTTGATTCATATTCCGGCACAACCCCGATTAATTCAGTACCCAGTAATGTAAGCGAGACCCGCTACCGTGGCGCTGCCACGGCGCCGCGTATGGCAGCAACCGTCTGGCTCACAACCGCATCAACTCCCATCTGCCCCAGAGTTGCAGTGGAAGCACGGGGATCGCCACGTGTGCCGGTGGCGGCACCCTCGTGCGCTGCAACGGCCAATTGATCAATCCGGACCATGGACGGGTCTACAGCCAATAACAGCGACGTATCAGCAGAACCCGCGTGGGCGCCGATTTGCGAATCTGTCAGTCCTTTGGCTCTCAATCCCTGGACGTAGGTGGTTTGTGTTGCCCGATAGTAATCCGCAACAAAGTGCGCGCGCGCGGGCGACTTGCCCCAATCCCGATTCAGACCCGCTGCCACGGCCTTCAGGGCCGCCTGGTAGTTACCACTATCACCCATCAGCACAATATTCAGGAAACCATGTCGTTTAAATCCGCGTCCGGCTGCGTCCAGAATGGACTTAAACGCAGCCTCCGGAACCGAAATCGTCCCGGCAAAACGCATGTGCTCGGTTGGAGGTTCGATATGGCCTTCCGGAACATACGCCACAACCGGCGCCACCAGCGCATTGCCCAGCTGCTGGGCCACTTTTCCCGCCAGTGCCTTGGCACGCACATTGTGCTTGCCCAACGCCATATGTGGTCCGTTCTGCTCGGTTCCGCCTACGGGGAGGATGATGGTTGTTTTCCCATCCCGGATAGCAGCCACAACTTCTGTTGAGGTCAATTCCTCAAGAAACACGCTTGGCAAAGACGACGACGCAGCCAGCGCAATCGGTTGGAACACCAGCACTGCTGCAAGAGCCGCAGCTGGCAGACTGAATTTTTTCAAAATCACCTTTTCATGAATGTGTCTGTGCACTTTTTCTCGCTCTCATCATCACCAGTCCACAGTTACGCCGGGGAAAACAACGCCATGCCTCCCAATAGCTACGCCAGCACAGGCATGGTACCTGAATGCTATTGAAAGTATAGCTGGTACCACTCTTGAAATCAGGGCTGATACGCATGTTCATAGGCAATACGGCCGGATTTCTTCAGCATGCCGAAAACATCATGTGAGCCGCGTAGACCAGACGCAGAAGTCTGGGGCATACTGTTCGTACAACGTCTGTTTTGAGTAGTATGACTGTCAACATCACATTTTTGGGCGGTACCGGCACCGTCACGGGCTCCAAGTATCTGGTACGCCATGGCAAGGAATGCGTATTGGTGGATTGCGGGTTGTTCCAGGGCTACAAACAACTTCGGCTGCGCAACAGAACGCCGCTTCCAATCGCCCCGGGCCAGATTGGCGCGGTTCTTCTGACGCATGCCCATCTGGACCACAGCGGCTACCTTCCCCTGCTGGCCAAAGAGGGCTTTTCAGGACATGTCTACGCCACCAGTGGCACCCGTGATCTCTGCCGAATCCTGCTGCCCGACAGTGGGCACATCCAGGAGGAAGATGCCGCGTTTGCCAACCGACATGGCTTCTCCAGACATTCGCCCGCCCTACCCCTCTACACGCGGCAGGATGCCCTTGACTGTCTGCCGCTGTTGAAGGCAGTTCCGTTCGGTCAGCCTTTTGCGCCTGTCCCAGGGTGGCGCGCCACGTTCTCCTCCGCGGGTCACATACTGGGTGCATCCAGCCTGTTGCTGGAAGTAGCCGGTCGACGAATACTCTTCTCCGGCGACTTGGGACGACCCGATGACCTGATCATGAACCCGCCTGACAATGCGCCAGGGGCTGACACCGTGTTGATCGAATCAACCTACGGAGACCGGACGCACCCCACAGAAGACGTCCTCGCCGAATTGGGGCCACCACTTAAGAAATTGGCCAAACGTGGCGGTGTTGCGGTTATCCCTGTATTTGCGGTTGGTCGGGCGCAAGCCCTGCTCCATGCCATTCATCTTCTGAAAGCCAACGGTACCTTGCCACGTTCCTTGCCAGTATTTCTGGACAGCCCCATGGCGGTTCATACAACCCATCTGTTTGAACACCATCCGGGTGAGCACCGGCTCAGCGCCAAAGACGCACATGCACTGACCCGAACCGCCACCATGGTCAGTAGCACGGACGATTCCCGCGCCTTGGCCAGCCGGCACGGACCGATGGTGATTTTGTCTGCCAGTGGCATGGCAACCGGTGGTCGCGTATTGCACCACCTCGCACTGTATGCAGGCAACCACCGCAACATGATTATTCTGACGGGCTTCCAGGCTCCAGGCACGCGTGGCGCAACGCTGGCCGGCGGAGCGAAATCTGTGCGCATTCACGGGCACGACGTCGAAGTAAACGCCGAAATCGTGCAGTTGGAATCGGCTTCGGCTCATGCTGATGCAAACCAGGTTCTCGCCTGGCTTCGCACGATGCACCGAGCCCCCGATCAGGTTTACGTGGTCCACGGTGAACCCGGTCCGTCTGACGAACTCCGCAAACGCATAAAGCACGAACTGGGATGGCGTGCCATGGTGCCAGAGCATGGCTCCACATGGCCCACCTGAAAGCAGATTAACGCACCAGCAAGACAGGTATCTCGCTGTGCGCCAGGACTTGCGTGGCGACAGAACCCATGACCAGATTGGCCAACGCGCCATGTCCATGCGAACCCATGATCAGCAAATCGAACTTGCCGGCATCAGCAAATTTGCCGATGGCTTCGCCGGCTGGCCCGACCTTCCAGGAACTCTTGGCATCAATGCCATGACGAAGAAGAAACTTGCAGACGGGCCCCAGAATTTTTTCGGCTTCTTCCTTGTGAAACTGATCCACAACTTCTTTTCCCACCGCTGCACGTGCCCGCGCCGGCAAGGCGGCTTGAGCCGTGAACACCGAGTATTCGTTGCCGGTGGTAAACAATTCGTCATGCGTCACCAGATAGGCCAGCATTTTCTTGGTGAAGTCACTTCCATCGACAGCGAGAAGAATTTTCATAAGTACTCCTTGTTACGGTTTCCAGTTTATTCGGTGATGCTACGTCAGATTCTTGACCCAAGTCAAAAATGGCACACCATGGATAATGAAAAGTCATGAAACAGTCTTCACCCAGGCACTACACGTCAGACGCTGCCAGCAGCATCACCCGGGTTGCAGGCATTGAGGTTGGGCATTTCACCGACCCGCGTCGCCTGACGGGCTGCACTGTGATCATCGCGCGTGACGGTGCTGTTGCCGGTGTAGACGTCCGCGGTGCAGCACCGGGCACCCGCGAGACCGATCTGCTGCATCCGTCCAATCTGGTAGCGCAAGTGCATGCCATTACGCTGTCTGGCGGCAGTGCCTGGGGACTGGATGCTGCCTCTGGTGTGATGCGATGGCTGGAGGAAAACGGCATTGGCCTTCCTGTCCACTATGGTCTGGTGCCCATCGTGCCCGCAGCCGTCCTGTTTGATCTGCCGGTTGGCGACCCTGCCATCCGACCAGATGCTGCCGCCGGCTATGCCGCCTGTGCGGCAGCTGGAACCAGCCCACCAGCAGAGGGCAATGTGGGTGCGGGTGCAGGTGCATTGGTTGGCAAACTCTTTGGCATCGACCGGGCGATGAAAGGTGGCATTGGTAGCGCTTCCATCACGATCGATGGCGTGACAGTCGGGGCCATTGTGGCCTGCAACGCTTTGGGTGATGTGGTCGATCCATCTACAGGAGCGGTGATTGCCGGCGTGCGCACGTCAGCACATGGCCTTTCGCTGCTCAATGGCCGGCAGGCTCTCCTGGAAGGCAAACTCCCTGAGCCCGTATTGGCAGGCACCAACACCACGTTGGGTGTTGTTGCCACCGACGCGATACTCACAAAGGCCCAGGCACATCGTTTGGCGCAAGTCGCCCACGATGGCCTGGCGCGCACTATCAATCCTGTGCATACGATGTCAGATGGCGACACCCTATTTACCATGGGTACGGGCAAAGCTGGCAAAACGCTGGGCATGATGACGCTGTCGACGGCCGCCGCTGAAGTAACGGCAATCGCGGTTGTCAGGGCCGTACTGGCAGCGCGGGGAATCACGCAAGATGGAATCGATTGGCCTGCAGCATGCGATTTGAAGCAGTCGAACTGAACCACCACAAACAACCTATGCCCAAAGCCATACGCAATACCTTGCTGTCATTGCGCGATCTGCTCGCGTCTGCAGGCCCTTTCATCCTGCTGGCAGCAGCCCTGCTGATACTGGCCTATTGGTGGCTCGACCCCAACCCGCCAAAAAGGGTTACCCTGGCCACGGGACCAGCGCAAAGCGCCTACGCCGAATTCGGGTCACGTTACGCCAAGGCGCTGGCCGCCAATGGCATACAGGTTGTACTGCTTCCCAGCGAGGGTTCTTCCGCCAACCTGCAACTTGTGCGCGAGGGCAAGGCTGATCTCGGGTTTGTACAGGGTGGCAGCGCCATACAACAAAGTACAACCGGCGACAACACCCCTGCTTCTCTGGGAAGTCTGTTTGTGGAACCCGTGTGGTTGTTCTACCGCGCTGAATCCGCAGTGAAAGTGACGCCTGCGGGTGCGCTGACCTCGTTAACCCAGCTCAAGGGGCTGCGAGTCAACGTGGGAACAGCTGGCAATGGCGTACCCAATCTGATGAATGCACTGTTCGACGTCAATCGCGTCGAGCCATCCAGCATGACACTGTCTCAACTGGATCAGACTTCAGCGACGGTAGCTTTTCTGAATGGCGAACTGGATGCGCTGGTATTCGCGTCAGCTCCAGAATCCCTGATGGTGCAGATGCTGTTGCAAACACCAGGCGTCAAGCTGATGGACTTTGCACAGAACGAGGCCTACTCCCGCAGACTTCCATTTCTTGCGCCGGTGTCACTGCCTCGCGGTGTCGTGGACCTGGCGTCCGACCTGCCCGCCACAGACGTGAGGCTGGTGGCACCAACCACCACACTACTGGCTGGGCGCAACGTGCACCCGGCCTTACTCCAGTTGTTTTCTCAGGCCTCTCTCACATTTCACGGCGGTGCAGGCTGGTTCAGTCGGGCACACGAGTTTCCCAACACAGCCAACACCGAGTTCCCCCTCGCCAAGGAAGCAGAGCGAACCATCCAGAATGGTGTGCCGCTCCTGCAGAGGTATTTGCCATTTTCCCTGGCTAATCTGATGGAGAGAATGTGGCTGGCGCTGGGTATCATCATTGCAGTTTTACTGCCACTGAGCCGCATCATTCCTCCACTGTATGAATTCCGGATCCGCTCCAGGGTCTTCCGCTGGTATGGTCAGCTCAGGGAGATCGAGAGCCGACTGAACTCGGAGACTGGCTCAGCGCAGGCGCTGGTCGCAGAACTGGACCAGATGGAAGAGCGCGTTGGAAAAATCTCCGTTCCGCTGTCGTACACAGACGAGTTGTACGCGCTTCGCAATCACATTCAACTGGTCCGGCAAAAAATGCTCAAGGCGTGACGCTTACTTCAACGCCTTAAACCGCATCCGCTTGGGCTTGGCACCCTCTTCGCCCAGACGCTTCTTCTTGTCGGCCTCGTATTCCTGGTAATTTCCGTTGAAGAACGTCCACTGACTATCTCCTTCGCAGGCCAGAATGTGCGTGGCAATACGGTCCAGAAACCATCGATCATGACTAATCACCATGATCGTACCCGCGAACTCCAGCAAGGCATCTTCCAGCGCACGCAGCGTTTCCACATCCAGGTCGTTGGACGGTTCGTCTAGCATCAGCACATTGCCGCCGGCAATGAGGGTTTTGGCCAGATGCAGGCGCCCGCGCTCACCACCCGACAACGTGCCCACGCGTTTTTGTTGATCTGCACCGTTAAAATTGAACCGTCCACAATACGCGCGACTGGCCATCTGGAACTTGCCGACATTCAGAATGTCCAGCCCGCCGGACACGTCTTCCCAGACGGTCTTTTCGTTCGACAGATCATCCCGGTTCTGGTCCACAAACGCCATCTTGACGGTGGCGCCAATCTTGACCTCGCCGCTGTCGGGCTTTTCCTTGCCCGCAATCATGCGAAACAGCGTGGACTTGCCTGCACCGTTGGGGCCAATAATCCCGACAATGGCACCCGCCGGCACCTTGAAGCTCAGATTGTCGATGAGCAAGCGGTCACCGAAGGACTTGCTGACGTTGACAAACTCGATGACTTCATTTCCCAGTCGATCAGCCACAGGGATGAAAATTTCGTTGGTTTCGTTGCGTTTCTGGTATTCAAAATCTGACAGCTCTTCAAAACGGGCCAGACGGGCCTTGCTCTTGGCCTGACGCGCCTTGGGGTTCTGGCGGGACCACTCAAGCTCCTTCTTCAGCGCTTTGGCTCGGGACTCTTCGCCTTTTTGCTCCTGCACCAAACGCTCCTGCTTTTGCTCCAGCCATGAGCTGTAGTTCCCTTTGTAGGGCATGCCTGCGCCGCGATCGAGCTCCAGAATCCATTCGGCCGCATTGTCCAGAAAGTAGCGATCGTGGGTAATGGCTACCACGGTACCCGGATAGCGCTGCAGGAATTGCTCCAGCCAGTCCACCGATTCGGCATCCAGGTGATTGGTGGGCTCGTCCAGCAGCAGCATGTCGGGCTTGGACAGCAACAGGCGGCACAAGGCGACCCGGCGCTTCTCGCCACCCGACAGTAAACCTACCTTGGCATCCCATGGCGGCAGGCGCAACGCGTCGGCAGCGATCTCAAGCTGGTGCTCGGAGTCGGTGCCAGCGCTGCCAATGATGGCTTCCATTTTGGCCTGCTCTTCGGCGAGCTTGTCGAAATCAGCATCCTCTTCGCCGTAAGCGGCGTAGATTTCCTCCAGGCGGGCCTTGGCCTTCAACACGTCGCCCATACCCGCTTCCACGCTCTCGCGTACCGTCTGCTCGGGGTCCAGTTGGGGCTCTTGCGGCAGGTAGCCGATATTCAGGCCGGCCATGGGGATCGCTTCGCCCTCAAACTCCTTGTCGACACCCGCCATGATCTTGAGCAGGGTGGACTTGCCGGAACCGTTGGTACCCAGTACGCCAATTTTGGCGCCCGGAAAGAAACTGAGGGAAATGTCTTTGAGAATGAATCGCTTCGGCGGAACAATCTTGCCGAGGTGGTTCATGGAGAAAACGTATTGAGCCATTGAGTAAGTTCTAGCAGGGGGTAAAGACCACATTATCGGCTGTGACCAGCCTTCCTGCCCCACCCTTGAGCCCATCAACCTATTTTTCCGGTGGCTGGCTGGCTGGTTGACGCGCGACACCCAGTTCGTTTCGCAACGCCGTCTGGGCAACTGCGTCCAGAGCGTTGTCAATGAGGTCTCCTCGGGAAACCACGCGAATCCTGTTCTGCGCGCCCAGTCTTTCCATCGTGCGGCGCGACATGGAATGTGCCAGCCCCGCGCCAGATATGAACATGAACAGCGTGCGATGGGGACTGCACCAGGTTAGCTGGGCCCGTACCCATGCGTCATTCAGCAACAACTCAACCCAGGATCCCGTTCCCAAATCTGCAAGTGACCAGGGGCCGGTAGCCCCCAACTCCCGGGCTTCCGCCTTCCCGGAAAAATCCATGGCGGTCGCTGCTTCGGCACCCTGGTAGTCTGCCCCCCCAGATTCATCGTCTGCCACCCAGAACGCCGCCGATTCTGGAAGACCTGAAACAAACCCGCCTTCCGCCTGCTCCGCTGGAACTGCTGCGTCATCTTCCGGCATGGGGGCGAAGTCGATATCCAGGTCAACATCCAGTGATTCACTGCGGTCCGCTGCAATTGCAGCCCGATGACTCTCAAAGGCTGTTTCGTGTAGGGTAATCAATTCATCAAAAAATACCGAAATGCGCTCCTCCGGAAAATCAATCAGCTTGAGACCCTGACGAAGCTGACCCAGCAGTTGCGGCACCAGACGAACCAGCCTTGCCGGGTTACGTCGGGTCAAACGGAACCGCGCGCTCCAGACCAGATCGTCAACCAGGGTCAAATACCCTTGTGAATCTGCTGTTCCGTCCACACCTCTGAGCTGTGACTCTGCCACCACCTGCGACCAGGGGCCATGCAGAAATTCAGTCACAAAGTCGGGTAGCTTCTGGTCCTTGAACCGTTCCCTGAATTCGTCTGCATGGCGTTGCGCCAACAGGTTTCGCTGCTCGGCATGGAGCAACGCCCGGGCGGCCGCTTCCTGCCGCTGACGTTGAACCACTTCATCCTTTGCCCAGCCCTCGTCGAGCTCCTGCAACACCTGGGAGAAGGACGTTGCATCACCCGCCCCTTTGACCAACACTTCTACCGCATCGGAGATCGATTTCAGGAATTTGACGAACCCTTCATCACGCTCTGTCGAATAACCCAGGCTGCGATGGGTGATCCGGTCCAGGAATTGACGCGCGGGATGTTGGCGCTCGGAAAAGAAGCGCGGGTCTGATTTGGAGAGCCGCATCAACACCGGCTCGACCAGTCTGAGCTGCTTCCTGACCTTGGGCAGCAACCGCTGGTCCAGCATAAGGTGGTCGAGCATCATGCGAACCACCTCTTTGCCCAGCCGCCGACCCAGCTGTTTACTCTGGGTATGCTCACGGGCAACTTGCGCGGGGGTAGCCTTGCCTGGCGACGCACCTGTTTCCTTGGACGCCGTTTGCGCTGAACGTTCGGCCAGGCGCTTCATCATCGGCTCGATCAGCTTGAGATCCTGCAATGCCACGAACGACGCCGGGACAGTGTGCATGAAGTCCTTCATACTCGCGGAGCCGGCACCCATTTCCAGTTCGCCAGAGAGAAGCCGGCGCAACTTGTCAAGCGTCAACAGAGTCCGTGTCACGGTGTTTTCGACCGGCTTGGCTCTTGAAGCTGCACTGTCGCCTGCAGGTCCACCCAGTGGATCGGCTGGCTCGACGCCCTGAGACCGCAGCCAGTCCGACGCTTCCCTGTAGAGTTGCCGCAGACTGACTCCCAGCAACCCGGCTGCGGGCGTCAGTAACGCAGACCGCACAGCATCATCAGGAACATGCAGCATCAGGCTCCGATGCAGGGCCCGGACAAACGCATCAGGCTTCAGCGGATTCAGGTGCGCCTGAACGGTGATCCACCCCAGCAACCCGCTGACGAGAGCAGAAAAAGGAGGCAATACATCGTCCACAGCCCGGAAGACCTCTTGCTGCGCAAGCGCAAACTCGATGCTTTCATCGATTTCACGCGTGTCAAAAAGTTGAATGTCCGCAAAACGCACCAGCGTCGGTTCCGCAGAGTCCTGGGTTCCGCCATGAAAAACCGCCTGCCGCAACTCTGCCTCAAAGGTGCTTCGAACAGCCCCGGCGCTGGCATTGAGTTGTTGTATGGCCAATTTGCTCGCCGGACTCATGTCATGAGCGGAGCGGCTGGTGCCCGACCGGATGGCAGAGGCGGTCAACCCCTCCAGTACATCACCAATCAATGCGTCTGCTTGAGCGAGGACAATTTCCATGCAGTCGGCCAATGACGGGCGTGCAATTGTTTCATTGCTCGCAACGCCTATTCGCCGCAACAGAAATTTCTTCATTGACCGCGTTCCTTGCTTCCAGCACCGCGCCGATGTCCGGCATTGAGCCCCAACTTTTCCCATTCTCACTGTTACCGGCCTACAAGGACATATCGGTAACATCTTGTTGCGAGTTGACGGGATTCGACTTCTGTAGGCCCTTTTCAGGCAAAAAAAGGAGGCATGCGATAATCTCGAACATCGTGGCGCTCCAGTTGCCCGCGGTAGCAGCAACTTGCTGGGGGCATAAACTTTCGTTCTTGCCCCGTTTTTGAATCTATCTGCCTTTCACTGGCCCGGTGTGCTTACCCCGGGACAGGCCGATATCCCAAGCGCCCTGGATGGGCGCCACAATCCATGAACTTTGAAGATCTGAAGCTGGCTCCGGCCATTGTTAAAGCCGTGCGCGAGCATGGTTACGAAACCCCTACCGCCATTCAGGCACAGGCCATTCCCGTGGTGCTGGAAGGCCACGATTTGCTCGGTGGCGCCCAAACCGGAACCGGTAAAACCGCTGCATTTGTGTTGCCAATGCTCCACAAACTAAGCATGAGCCGTAGCGCCCAGAACAAATTTGGCGGCACCGGCATCCGCGCACTGGTGCTTACCCCAACCCGCGAACTGGCCGCCCAAGTGGAGGAATCGGTACAAACTTACGGCAAATTCCTGCAACTGTCCTCCACCGTTATCTTTGGCGGTGTTGGTATGAACCCACAGATCAGCCGTGTGAAAAAGGGCGTGGACATCCTGGTAGCCACGCCGGGCCGCCTGCTCGATCTCTTGCAACAGGGGGTTCTGGACCTGGGCCAGGTGCAGATATTGGTACTGGATGAAGCCGACCGCATGCTGGACATGGGCTTCATCCATGACGTGAAAAAAGTGCTGGCTGTTGTACCCAAGGAAAAGCAGAGCCTGCTGTTCTCGGCCACCTTCAGCGACGAAATCCGTGACCTCGCCGCCACGCTGCTGAAGAACCCGCAAAGTGTGCAGGTCACCCCACGCAACACCACAGTGCAACGCATCACCCAAGTGATTCACCCGGTGGGCCGCGGCAAAAAGAAAGCGCTGTTGGCGCACATCATCAACGAACAAAACTGGAGCCAGGTACTGGTGTTCACGCGTACCAAATTTGGCGCCAACAATGTGGCCGAGTTTTTGACGAAGAACGGCATTCAGGCCATGGCCCTGCACGGCAACAAGAGCCAGGCCGCGCGCACCCAAGCCTTGAGTGGCTTCAAAAGCGGTGACATCCGCGCTTTGGTCGCCACCGATATCGCAGCACGTGGCATTGATATTGATGACCTGCCACACGTGGTGAACTATGAAATTCCCAACGTCAGCGAAGACTATGTGCACCGTATTGGCCGTACCGGTCGCGCCGGTGCCGACGGTGCGGCGGTGAATCTGGTGTGCCTGGATGAAGAAGGCTTCATGCAGGACATCGAACGCTTCACCAAACAAAACATTGAAGTCAAAATTGTTGAAGGCTTCGGACCCGAACCCGGCGAGAAGGCCGAGCCCATTGCCATGGGCCGCCAGACCATCTGGGGTGGCGCCGGCAAGCCGCCGAGCCGCGATGTCATGCAGGCAGCGGCACGCAATGCGCGCACAGAAATGCTGCAACGTGTGCGCGACAACCGGGCTGGACAGGGCGACCGTGGCGGAAACGGCGGTGGCAACGGTGGTGGTGGACGTGGTGGCCAAGGCGGCGGCGGACGCGGAAACAACCGTGGCAATGGGGGCGGAGGGGGTGGCGGTGCCGGCGTGCGCGGCGATGCGCAACCAGCAGACCACTCCGGGCGCAGCTTCGGTGCACGTCCCCCACAGGACCGTAGCCGTTCCGGCGGCGGGAATGGCGGACAACCACCCCGCCCCGCACAAGGTGGCCAGCCTGACCCCATGCGTACCAGCGTGGACATGATGGCCGAACGCAGCGGCGCACGCCGGGGCGGTGGCGGCGGTGGTTATGGCGGCGGCAATCGCAATGGAGGTTCCTATGGCGGTGGTGGCGGCGGACGTTCCGGCGGTGGCGGTGGGTCAGGGGGTGGCTTTGGTGGCGGGGGCAACGGGTCTCGTGGGCCAGGCGGTTCTCGCGGCTCTTTTAACCGATAAACATTACGCAGCCGTTCACAGCGTGGGTCGTCGGGCCCCCGCTGTGCAACATCCCAAGCTGATCCATCACACGGTGGACTTCGGGCATCTACCTGCGCTGCCTGCCGTAGACGATGTCTACATCGCGTTGGGTACCACCATCTCGGTAGCGGACAGTCAGCAAGCCTTTCGCGCCATCGATTTTGATGCCGTTATGGCTGTAGCGCTCGCCGCCAAAGCAGCAGGCGCTACGAAATTGGGAGTGGTAAGTGCCATGGGCGCCAGCGCAAAGTCGGGTGTTTTCTACAACCGCGTCAAAGGCGAGATGGAAGAAGCCCTCGCAAAGGTAGGTTTCCAGGTACTGGTGATTGCCCGTCCATCCATGCTGGCGGGGGAATCGTGATGCCCTGCACCAACCCTCACGCCTGGGCGAAAAACTGGGGTTGGCAGCAATGTCTGCTCTCAGCCCCCTGATTCCTGTCAACTACAAATCCATTGATGCTGGCCAGGTGAGCAAGGCCCTGATTCAAGCGGTCAAAACCGCCCCGCACGGGATACACGTTCTGCTATCGGGGAGCATGCAGGCGGCATGACAGCGCTGGTACGATCAGCGCATGAGCCATCCACCTTCCACCCTGCTCGCCGTTGATTGGGGCACCTCCTCGTTGCGCGGTGCGCGGCTGGATGCCCAGGGCCATGTGCTCGAAGAAAAATCGCTGCCTCGCGGTATTCAAACTGTGGAACCAGGTGAATTTGCTACTGTTTTTGAAGCAACTTTCGGAGACTGGGCGAGGGCTAGCGGCTCTTTTTGTTTGATATCCGGCATGGCTGGCAGCAAACAGGGCTGGGTTGAAGCAACCTACTGCCCCTGCCCCGCCGGGTTTGATGAAGTTGCAGCACGGTTGATGTGGATTGCCGATGTGCCCCAGGGGCTGCCGAATGCCCGCATGGCCATCGTACCGGGCTTGAGTTGTGAGCACCCATCTGCCGCCGCGGGGCTGACCCATATTCCTGACGTGATGCGCGGCGAAGAGGTGCAAATTCTGGGCGCGATGCAACTGTCAGGCCTGCGCGACGGCGTATTCGTGCTGCCCGGCACACACAACAAATGGGCTCAGGTATCTGACGGCCGTGTAACGGGCTTTCGCACCTTCATGACGGGTGAGTTTTATGCGTTGCTCAGCCGACAGTCCATTCTGGCCAAAACGGTTGATCCAGACGCACCCCTTTGATGAGGCCGCGTTTATCCAGGGGGTCAATCAGTCACGCGAAGGTGCAGGTCTGCTTCACAACGCATTCAGCGCACGCACGCTGTCGCTGTTTTCCCGCATGAGCGCTCCGGCCCTGGCCAGTTACCTGTCGGGGCTGATCATTGGTGAAGAAGTGGGAGCGCAAAAACTTGTTAAAAACTCCAGCGTGAACCTGATCGGCTCGTCTGCCCTCACACAACGCTATGCGCTAGCCCTGGCTTTGCACGGCGTGCAGTCCCGCCTGTTTGGTGCCGAGGCCACCTGGGCTGGTTTGTTCGCCCTCTCCAAATCCATCGCCCGATCAACAGCCTCGGTTTGACTGAAAAGAATGATGACTCCCGCTGACAAGTTCTCCGCCGCATTTGCCAAACTGCCACTGGTGGCTATTCTGCGGGGCCTGACACCAGCAGAAGCGCCTGCGATCGGTGAGGCCCTTACCCGCGCTGGCTTTGGCCTGCTGGAAGTGCCACTCAACTCGCCACAACCACTGGAAAGCATCGCCTTGCTGGCAAAAGCCCATCCTCAGGCCCTGGTCGGAGCGGGAACGGTTCTCACCGCGGAACAGGTTCGTGATGTACACGAAGCCGGTGGGCAACTGATCGTTTCACCCAACTTCAACGCGGAGGTCGTGACAGAAGCCGTGCAACTGGGAATGATCTGCCTGACCGGCATCGCCACGCCGACCGAGGCCTTCGGCGCGATCGCAGCCGGTGCGCAGGGGCTCAAATTGTTTCCAGCGGAGATGGCCTCTCCCGCGGTCGTCAAGGCGATGAAAGCGGTTTTACCGGCGGGCACATTGATGCTGCCCGTTGGAGGCATCACGCCGGGCAACATGGCCGCCTGGAGCGCGGCGGGAGCAGACGGCTTTGGTATCGGCTCCGCCCTCTACAAACCGGGCAAGAATGCGTCAGCGGTGCATGAATCCGCTATTGAATTTATAGCTTCTTACGCAGGTTTGACGAGGGCTTGAGGCTAAAATGACCAGTATTTCCTCAAATCCAGCGCCTGCCATCTGCTTTGGCCTGAGCGGCAAGGTCGCCATCGTCACCGGTGGCGCGCAGGGCATCGGTGAAGCCTGCGCGCGGCGTTTCGCACGCGAAGGGGCCAAGGTTGTGGTGCTCGACGTGGATGATGGTCGGGGCGGTTCGCTGGCCACGGAGCTCGGCGCGCAGTACATGCACTGCGATGTGGGCGACAAGCTCGATGTGGACGCGGCAGTGGCCCGAACGCTGAAGATCCATGGCTGTATCGACGTGCTGGTGAACAACGCGGGCATCTTCCGCGCGGCCGACTTTCTGGACGTGACAGAAGAGGACTTTGACGAGGTGCTGCGCGTCAACCTCAAAGGCTCGTTCCTGATGGGGCAGGCAGTGGCGCGGGCCATGGCCAGGGAATCCCGCGGCGCCATCGTCAACATGAGTTCTGTCAATGGCGTGCTGGCCATTCCCACCATCGCCAGCTACAACGTGAGCAAGGGCGGCATCAACCAGCTAACCCGCGTGATGGCACTGGCGCTGGCAGACAAAGGCATTCGCGTCAACGCCGTGGCGCCCGGCACCATCGCCACCGCACTGGCCGAAAAAGCCGTGCTGACCAGCGACGAGGCGCGGAAAAAAATCATGAGCCGCACACCGATGCGGCGCCTCGGTTTACCGGAAGAAGTTGCTGACGTCGTAGCCTGGCTGGCCAGTGACGCCGCGAGTTACGTCACCGGTGAAATCGTCACCGTTGATGGCGGGCGCATGACTTTGAATTACACAGTACCGGTTTGAACCAGATGAACGCAACCAATCAACTTGATGCCTGGCTGGAACAGGAGCAGCGCATTTTGGCCATGCAGACTGCTGGCCATGGCCCCGGCGTTGCGCACCCTGACCAGATTGCCGGAAAGACCGGGCTGCAGATGATGCAGGCCATGCTGCGCGGCGAAATCCCCTATCCTCACATCGCCAAAACACTGAACTTTCTGATCGTGGAAGTGGACTCCGGTCGCGCCGTGTTCCAGGGCACACCGGGTGTCGAGCATCTCAACCCCATGGGCTCCGTTCATGGCGGCTGGTTTGCCACCCTGCTCGATTCCGCACTGGGCTGCGCGGTGCACACCATGATGCCGCCGGGGCGTGGCTACACCACAGCCGAGCTGGGTGTGAATCTGGTCAAGGCCATCACCCCAAAAGTGCAGCGCGTGCGGGCCGAAGGCAAGGTCATCCATTGCGGGCGGCAACTCGCCACGGCAGAAGCGCGGCTCATCGGTCCAGATGGCACGTTGTACGCTCATGCCACCACCACCTGTCTGGTATTCGAGATGCCCACCCGATAGACCCGAAGTTGTCGTGAATTCCCGTTTTCCTTCACAATACCGGGCATGCGACTACTTCACACCATGCTGCGCGTTGGCAATCTTCAACGCTCCATCGATTTCTATACCAACATACTCGGCATGAAGTTGCTGCGTACGTCCGAAAACCCCGAGTACAAGTACTCACTGGCGTTCGTCGGCTATGGCAACAACCCGGACCACGCCGAAATCGAGCTGACCTACAACCATGGCGTTGACAGCTACGACATGGGCACCGCCTTTGGCCACATCGCGCTGGGTGTGCCCGATGCGTATGCGGCATGCGACAAGATCAAGGCTGCTGGCGGCAACGTCACCCGTGAGGCCGGACCGGTCAAGGGCGGCACCACGGTGATCGCGTTTGTTACCGATCCGGACGGCTACAAAGTCGAACTGATCCAGAGGTAAGCAAACCGTGCCCGGCATTCGTGAGCAGCGCCGCGGCGCCTTGCTGGTCTTTGGTTCGGCCGCGGTCTGGAGCTTTGGTGGCGCTATTGCGCGATTCCTGAGCGTCACCGACAGCTGGGTCATCGTCTTCTGGCGCTCGTTTTTTGCGGCAACGTTCCTGCTCGCCTTCATGCTCTGGCGTGACGGCTTGCGGGGCACCTGGCAGCTGTTTCGCTCGATGGGTATTGCAGGCTGCGCCGTTGCGCTGTGCGTCGCCACTGCGTCCACCTCGTTTGTGGTGGCGCTGTCTTACACGACCGTCGCCAACATTTTGCTGATGCAGGCGGGCGTGCCCCTGTTTGCCGCGCTCATGGCGTTTGTGCTGTTTCGCGAGCAAGTGGCTGGCACGACCTGGCTGGCCATTGCGGCGGTGATTGTCGGTGTCGGCATCATGGTGTCGGGCTCCATCGGCGGGCAGGTGTCACCCGTGGGTGACGGGCTGGCGTTGCTCATCGCCGTTGCCTTTGCGGCCGCAACGGTCATCACCCGCAGGCATGCCAATGTCCAGATGATGCCGGCGGTCTGTCTGGGTACGTTCACCGGGGCGGTTGTGGCATCAACCCTGGCCAGCAGCTTTCACGTCAATGGCACCGATGCATTCCTGTTGTTTCTGTTTGGCGCGCTGAACCTCGGGCTGGGTATGGCTTTTTTTGCAACGGGCGCGCCGCTGCTTCCGTCAGCGCTGGCAGCACTGATCGGAGTTGCCGAGCCCGTGCTGGGCCCGATCTGGGTCTGGCTGGTGCACGATGAAATCCCCGGTGCTCGAACCCTGATCGGTGGCGGCGTGGTGTTCGTGGCGCTGGTGGCGCATCTGGTCTGGCAGTTTCGCCAGCAAAAACCGGGCTCGGCTGTTCCGATGCTGGATTGATCTCGCTCTGGCAATATTCTCTGGAATACCCATCAAATTGGCCTTTAGCCCTTTTGGGATATGCGTGAGTAGCTACTTATTTTGTAGCGACTATTGAAATTGGCTCTAATTGATACAACCAGAAGACTCAACAGACACAGCGCACTAACCCGGCGTTTGTCCACCGCCCCCTTCAAGTCACGTTAAAGCCAACCAGGCTCCGTGGATTCTCACACCATTATTTTTGATCCGCCTTCACCTCAGCCATCAGCCAGTCCCGCAGGTGCATGGCGTCGGGCCGTGATCGCCCTGCCCGTGACGCAATGATGTACATGGGTTGGTCCGTCGTCACGCTCTCCTTCAAAGGGCGCACCAGCAGGCCCTGTTCAATCAGCGGCGCCACGATATGGCGCCAGCCCAAAGCCACGCCCTGCCCTTCAAGGGCAGCCTGCAGAACGATGGAGTAGTCGTTGAAGCTGAACTGCTTGGTCGCCCGCGCCAGCGTCACACCAAAGCGGGCCAGCCAGCCCGGCCAGTCCAGCCGCGGGCGGTAGCGCTCCTCCAGATGCAGCAGCGTGGTACGGGTGATGGACTGCGGGTCTCTCAACGCGGGCACACGCTTCAAATACGCCGGGCTGCAGACCGGGAACACTTCTTCATCGACAAAGTGCCAGCGCAGGTTACGCGGGAACTCGCCCGTGCCCAGTGTGATGGCCAGATCAATGCGCTCGCGGTCCAGATCAAGGTCAATGTCGGTGGTGATGCACCGCAAATCGACATCGGGGTGCAGTTGTTTGAAGCGGGCAATGCGGGGCAACAGCCACCACGTGGCGGTGGCCGTTGAGACGGCCAGCGTGACCTGCCGCCCCTGATTTAGGGTACGCACTTCGCGAATGGCCTGGTCGATCAGTGTCAGCCCCAGGCCCACCTGCTCCAGTAAATATTGCCCGGCCTCGGTCGTTTCGACGCCTTTGTGACGCCGCTCAAACAGCTTCACCCCCAGCTCGGCTTCCAGATTGCGCATGGCGTGGCTGACCGCTGGCTGGCTGATGGACAACTCATCCGCCGCTTTGGTGAAGCTGCCGGTTCGCGCGGCTGCCTCGAAGGCAATCAGGTTGTTGATGGCGGGTTGCTGGAATCGGGTAGCCATAACTTCGAATTATGCCTTTGATGAATTTGTATGCCGGTCACAAAACCGGCTTTAGCGCCTAATATTCGTCCTATTCCAGCTTTAATCCACACAGTTTGGCAACTTCAAGAGGTCAAGGCATCATGAGTGAGACTGATACCAAAAAGCACCGCCGGGGTGGTCGTGAGCGGCGTGACCCGAACGCGAAAATCACCGGCCCGGCCTACATCACGCGCAACATCCCCACGTATGACATCCTGGGCGAGGAGAACCTGCAAAAGATTGAAGCGTCGGCAGACCGGCTGATGGCCGAGGTAGGCATCGACATTCGGGATGACGATGCTTGCCTGGCGTTGTTCAAAAAAGCAGGGGCCAAGGTAGATGGCATCCGCGTGCGGTTTGAGCCGGGGCACTTACGCGAAATTCTCAAGACGGCCCCCAAAGAATTCACCCAGCACGCACGCAACCCGGCGCACTCCGTGCAAATCGGCGGCAAAAGCGTGGTCTTTGCACCGGCCTATGGCTCACCATTTGTGATGGACCTGGACAGGGGTCGCCGGTACGGCACGCTGGAAGACTTTCAGAACTTCGTCAAACTCGCCTATGCCAACCCCTGGCTGCATCACTCGGGCGGTACCGTGTGCGAACCGACCGATATTCCCGTCAACAAACGGCATCTGGACATGGTGTATGCGCACATGCGGTACTCCGACAAGGCCTATATGGGCTCCATCACGTCGGAGGAGCGTGCGGAGGATTCCATCGAAATGAGCCGCCGGTTGTTCGGCGCAGATTTTGTGGACAAGAACTGCGTCATTTTGGGCAACGTCAACGTCAACTCACCGCTGCTGTGGGACGGCACCATGACCACGGCTGCGCGGGCTTATGCGCGTGCCAACCAGGCGGCTGTCATCGTGCCGTTCATTCTGGGCGGTGCCATGGGCCCGGTCACCAATGCGGGAGCCATTGCGCAGGCGCATGCCGAGACAATGGTGGGCTGCGCCATCACCCAACTGGAGCGCCCTGGCGCGCCTGTGATCTACGGCAACTTCATGTCCAGCATGTCGCTGCGCTCGGGTTCACCAACCTTCGGCACACCCGAGCCAGCACTGGGCTCGCTGGTGATTGGGCAATTAGCGCGTAGGCTTGGGTTACCTTTGCGCTGCGCCGGATCGTTCACCACGTCCAAGGTACCTGACGGGCAGGCCATGCAGGAAAGCGTGACGTCCATGCTGTCGGCCATCCACTGCGGCGCCAACTTCATCCTGCACTCGGCCGGGTTCCTGGATGGCTTGTTGTCGATGAGTTATGAGAAGTTCATGATGGATGCCGACTTCTGCGGCGCACTGCACACCTACCTCGGTGGCATTACCGTAGATGACAACACACTTGCCTTTGACGCCTACAAGGAAGTCAACCCGGCTGGTCACTTTCTGGGCTGCAGCCACACCATGGCCAACTACACCACCGCGTTTTATGATTCCAGCATTTCGGATGACACGCCGTTCGAGACCTGGACGGAAAATGGCAAGACTGACGCCGCCATGCGGGCCAACAAACGCTGGAAGGCGGCACTGGCCGACTACCAGGCACCCGACATGGACCCCGCGGTGGACGAATCCATCCGCGACTTTGTGGATCGCAAGAAGGCGTCCATGAAAGACCAGTGGTATTGAATCAACGTTAAGGCAACCGTCATGTCACGCGAGAACGATCCCCTGCTGCAACCCTTCCAGCTCAAGCATTTATGCCTCAAAAACCGCATGATGATCACGGCGCACGAACCGGCCTACCCCGAAGACGGCATGCCCAAGGAACGCTACCGCGCCTACCACGTGGAGCGGGCCAAGGCAGGCATTGCGCTGACCATGACGGCCGGGTCCGCGGCGGTGTCACGCGACAGCCCACCGGTGTTCAACAACATCCTTGCCTACCGCGATGAGGTGGTGCCGTGGATGAAGGACCTGACCGATGCCTGCCACGAGCACGGGGCCGCCGTGATGATCCAGCTGACGCATCTGGGCCGCAGAACGAGCTGGTCGAAGGCCGATTGGCTGCCGGTGGTGTCCCCTTCCCATCACCGCGAAGCTTCGCACCGATCATTCCCCAAGAAGATGGAAACGTGGGACATCGAACGCATCATCAAGGACTATGCCGATGCAGCCGAGCGGATGAAGGCCGCCGGCGTAGATGGCATCGAACTGGAGGCCTACGGACATCTGATGGACCAATTCTGGTCGCCACTGACCAATGAGCTGGACGCGCCCTATGGCGGCAGCATGGACAACCGGCTGCGCTTCGCACGTGAAGTGCTCACCGTCATACGCGAGCGCGTGGGCAATGATTTCATCGTCGGCGTGCGCGGCACGGCCGACGAATGCCTGCCGGGCGGTCTCACCAAAACCGATGGCATCGGCATCTGCAACCACCTGGCCGCCACGGGCATGGTGGACTTTCTGAACATCATCCGTGGGCACATCGACACCGATGCCGGTTTGACTGACGTTATCCCGGTGCAGGGCATGCCCAGTTCACCGCATCTGGATTTCGCTGGTGAGATACGCGCGACGGTCAAGATACCGATCTTCCACGGCGCCAAGATTCAGGACGTGACCACGGCGCGCCACGCCATTGAATCCGGCAAGCTGGACATGGTCGGCATGACCCGCGCGCACATGGCAGACCCGCACATCATGCGCAAGATCATGATGGGCAAGGAAGACACGATTCGCCCCTGCGTCGGTGCCAATTTTTGTCTGGACCGGATCTACCAGGGTGGTGAAGCGTACTGCATTCACAACGCGGCCACGGGCCGCGAGCTGACGATGCCGCATGACATCCCCGCAGCGCCCGTCAAGCGCAAGGTCGTGATCGTCGGCGCGGGCCCGGCAGGCCTTGAAGCCGCTCGCGTTGCCGCTGAGCGAGGCCATCAGGTGGTGGTGTTCGAAGCGGCATCCAAACCCGGCGGACAGATCCGGTTGACTGCACAGAGTCACCGCCGCCGCGAGATGATCAGCATCATCGACTGGCGCATGAGCCAATGCGAAGCAAGCGGTGTGACATTCAAATTCAACACCCTCGCAGATGCACAGGTCGTTCTGGCCGAGTCGCCCGACGTCGTGATCATTGCAACCGGTGGTTTGCCACATACCGACGTGCTCAGCTCGGGCAACGAGCTGGTTGCCTCCAGCTGGGACATCCTGAGTGGCGACGTGAAACCCGGGCGCAACGTGCTGCTGTTTGATGATGCGGGCGATCACTCAGCCTTGCAGGCAGCCGAGGTCATTGCCGCGACAGGTGCAAAGGTTGAAATCATGACCCCGGACCGATCCTTCGCCCCCGAGGTGATGGCGATGAACCTCGTGCCCCTACATGCGCAGCCTGCAAAAGCTCGACGTTACCTTCACGGTGACGTACCGGCTGCAGTCGGTGCGCCGCGACGGTGATAACCTGGTGGCCAGCGTGGGCAGCGACTATGGTGGCGTGAATAAAGCGCGTCGGGTGGACCAGGTGGTGGTCAACCACGGAACCCTGCCACTGGACGACCTGTATTTCGAGCTCAAACCGCAATCGGTGAATGAGGGTGCTGTCAACTATACGGCGCTGCTTGCAGGTCAACCACAGAGTGGCTCATCAACATCCGCAGGCCGCTTTCAATTGTTCCGTATTGGCGATGCCGTATCCGCCCGCAACACCCACGCCGCCATCTTTGATGCGCTGCGGCTGTGCGTGACGATTTGAAGCATCGCTCCCAGGACTCAGCCCTTCTTCAGGCTCGCCGTATCCCGCGCCAGTTGCGTGATGCGCGCCCAGTCGCCTGCCGCCATGGCATCAGCGGGCACCAGCCACGAACCGCCCACACACACCACGTTCGGCAACGCCAGAAACTCGGGTGCATTTTGCAGGGTCACGCCGCCAGTCGGGCAAAACTTCACATCAAAAAACGGACCACTCCAGGCCTTCAACATGGCTGGGCCACCGGCCTGCATGGCGGGGAAAAATTTCAATTCGGTGAACCCGTCTTCCTGCGCCATCATGATCTCGCCACCCGTAGCCACGCCGGGCAACAGCGACATGCCCGCATCGCGACACGCCTGCCCAACTGCCGAGGTATAGCCGGGACTGACTGCAAACAGGGCGCCGGCGTTGGCAGCCGCTTGTGCATCGGCTTTGGTGCGCACGGTACCTGCGCCCACGATGGCTTCAGGCACCGCTTTGGCAATGGCTTCAATACACGCCAGCGCAGCGGGCGTGCGCAGGGTCACCTCCAGCATGCGGATGCCGCCCGCCACCAGCGCACGAGCCATGGGCACGGCGTGCGCCACGTCGTTCAACACGATCACTGGAATCACAGGGGCATCCTGCATCACCTGCAGGGCTGAAAATTTTTGGGTTGCTGCCATGTGTATCTGCTCTTTCAATTTCAGTTTGATTACAGCCAGCTGCAGGCACCAGCCTCTGCAATCAGCGCATTACGACGCATGCCGGCAAACAGTTCACGCCCCATGCCCAAGCCATTGGCCTCGGTCAGGGCTGATGGCATCACCGCCAGCGGGCGGGCTGCCCATTCGGCTTCAGGCACCAAAACCTGCAGCATGCCATTGGGCGCGTCCAGGCGAATCACATCGCCGTCTACTACCTTGGCCAGCGGGCCGCCTGCCAGCGCTTCGGGCGATACATGAATCGCCGCGGGCACCTTGCCCGACGCGCCGCTCATGCGGCCATCGGTCACCAGCGCCACCTTGAAACCCTTGCCCTGCAGCACCGCCAGCGGCGGCGTGAGCTTGTGCAACTCGGGCATGCCATTGGCCTGCGGGCCCTGCCAGCGCACCACACACACCACGTCACGGTCCAGCTCACCCGCCTGAAAAGCGGCGTGCAAAGCCTCCTGCGATTCAAATACCCGCGCCGGGGCTTCAATCACGTGCCGGTCATCCGGCACGGCTGATATCTTGATCACACTTCGCCCGAGGTTGCCCTGCAGTAGTTTGAGACCACCGGTCGCACTGAATGGAGCAGTCGCGGGCCGCACCACGGTATCGTCCTTCGAGGCACCAATATCCTGCCACTGCAGGGTCTGTGCACCCGCCGCGTTTTGCACCGGCACGCGGGTGTATTCACGCAAGCCGTTGGTCCGCGTCGTCAGCACGTCTTCGTGCATCAGTCCAGCGTCCAGCAGTTCGCGAATCACAAAACCGGGGCCGCCTGCCGCCTGAAACTGGTTCACATCGGCACTGCCGTTCGGGTAGACGCGGCTGAGCAGTGGCACCACATCCGACAGCGCCGAGAAATCGTCCCAGTCGATCACGATTCCCGCAGCACGGGCTACCGCCACCCAATGGATCAGGTGATTGGTAGAGCCGCCGGTGGCGAGCAGGGCCGCCATGGCGTTGACGATGCAGCGCTCGTCCACCACCCGGCCAATCGGTGCAAATCGTTTGCTCCTGGTGATGTCCAGCACCGTGCGCACCGCTTCACGTGTCAACTCGTCGCGCATGGCCGCACCGGGGTTCACAAACGCCGTACCGGGCACATGCAGGCCCATGGCTTCGAGCAGCATCTGGTTGCTGTTGGCCGTGCCGTAGAACGTGCAGGTACCGGGACCGTGGTAGGCAGCAGACTCTGCCTGCAACAGCTCGGTACGTCCTACCAGGCCCTGTGCCGCCTTCTCGCGCACTTTGCCTTTTTCATTGTTGGACAGGCCGGACGTCATGGGGCCTGCGGGCACAAACACCGTGGGCAGATGGCCGAAGTGCAATGCGCCAATCAAGAGGCCGGGCACGATCTTGTCGCAAACGCCCAGCATCAGCGCGGCATCGAACACATCGTGGCTCAGCGACACCGCCGTGGCCATGGCGATCACATCGCGTGAAAACAGGCTGAGCTCCATGCCCGGCGTGCCTTGTGTCACGCCGTCACACATCGCCGGCACACCACCCGCCACCTGCGCGGTAGCACCCAGCCGGCGCGCCTCGGTCTTCACAATGTCCGGGTAGTGCTGCAGCGGTGCATGGGCTGACAACATGTCGTTGAATGCGGTGACGATGCCGATGTTGGGCGCCTTCTCGGCTACCACACGCAACTTGTCGTTCGATGGCAGCGCGGCAAACGCATGCGCTACGTTGGCACAACCCAGACGGTCCGCGCCCGGTTTACGCTGGGTAGCTGCGTCCAGGCGCGCGAGATAGGCATTGCGGGTACCCTGGCTCCGGTCTCTGATCCGCTGGGTGACGGCGTCAACAGTTGTATTGAGTTTCATGAAAAGTTGGTAACTAAATTACATCCGCGATGGTACTCCTGAACCCACCCAAAGTGGTGGCTTCCAGTTACCAGATGGTTACCAACACAAAAAAGCCCGAACGAGCCGGGCTTTTTCAGACAACGGAGCCAAGCGCTCCGGCGTTGCCAGTTCTACTGAACCGTCACCTCGACCCGGCGGGCTTCGGCATCCGAGCCACTGGCGAGTGTTTGCTCAGGCTTTTTCAGCTCCACCTTGTCTTCCGCCACGCCCAGCGCCTTGAGGGCATCGCGCACCATAAACGCACGTTGTTTAGCCAGTTCGGCATTCATGGCAGGGTCGCCGGTGGCGTCATGAAAACCGCTGATCACGGCTTTTTTGCCCGCAGCCACGGCGCGCACCACTTCGGCCAGCGCCTCATTTCCACCAGCCGCCAGATCGGCCTTGCCGGATGCAAAGTAAAACTTCACAACGCCGCCCACCACCTTGACACTGGCGCCGTCAGCCACGGCTTCAGCGGCCGGCGCGGCCGCCATCACGGCAGGCTTCGCAGCTGGCGTTGCCACACTGTTGACCTTGTAGATACTCACACCGATCACCAGCGCGATCACCAGTGCAATCAGACCAAACAGCACGCCCAAAACAACACCCTGGTTGTCATCATCCTGAGAAAACATCGTAACACTCCAAAAAAGACTGGAGAGATTGTAAAGTGCGCTTATGCCAGTCACCCAGCCTGACCGTAAAACAGTGTTGCCCGAGCCGGTTCGCGACCCGGCGCCCATGCTCGCTCGCTCGCTGGCGGAATGGGGAGGTCAAACCGATTTATGGGTTTTCGGCTATGCCTCGCTGATCTGGCGGCCTGAATTCGACTTCGCCGAGCAACGCCTGGGCCGCGTTCAGGGCTGGCATCGCTCACTCAGGATGTGGAGCAATGTATACCGCGGCACAGTGGACCGGCCCGGCCTGGTGTTTGCGTTGCTGTCCGGCGGCAGTTGCCGGGGCGCGGTGTTTCGCGTGCCTCGACGCGATGGCGAGACCGTGATGAAAACCCTGTGGGCGCGCGAAATGTTCACCGGTGTGTATGACCCCAAATGGCTGCAGTGCAAGACAGATCAGGGGGCGGTGACCGCACTGGGGTTCACGCTGTCCCGGCGCAGCCCGAATTACACCGGAGAACTCAGCGAGGCACGGGTGCGGCAAATTCTGGCTGAAGCACGCGGTCACTATGGCACCACGCTGGACTACCTGCACCAGACCCATCACTGCCTGCAGCGACACGGCATTCATGATCGTTCGCTCCAACGCCTGCTGACTCTGGCACCCTGAATCATCCACGTGCGTCAGGTTTCTATACTGTAGCCATGACCTCCATCGCCGACATCCGAAAAAGCTACGAACGCGCAGAGCTGAATGAAGACGCGTCGCACGCCAATCCCCTGAATCAATTCGCCCGGTGGCTGCAGGAAGCCATTGATTCGCAGGTGCCTGAACCGAATGCGATGACGGTCGCTACAGTCGCCAGCAACCTGCGCCCCAGCACGCGCGTGGTACTGATAAAAGGTTATGACGACCGGGGCATCGTGTGGTTCACCAACTACGAGAGCCGAAAGGGCCAGGAACTGGCCGGCAACCCTTACGCCGCATTGCAATTCCACTGGGTCGAACTGGAGCGCGTGGTGCGTATTGAAGGCCTGGTTGAAAAAGTAAGCGACGAAGAGAGTGATGCATACTTTCACAGCCGACCCCTGGACTCGCGTATCGACGCCTGGGCTTCGCCACAGTCACAGGTGATTTCCGGCCGTGGCGTGCTGGTCGCCAACGCCGCCAAATACGGTGCGCAATTTTTGCTGAAGC
The DNA here is from genome assembly GCA_016707075.1 of Candidatus Egaibacter danicus. Lineage (GTDB taxonomy): Bacteria > Pseudomonadota > Gammaproteobacteria > Burkholderiales > Burkholderiaceae_C > Egaibacter > Egaibacter danicus. The sequence goes on along the minus strand of JADJII010000004.1, from coordinate 19,562 downwards.
CCCCGCGGCCGCCACACTGGGGCGGCTACCGGCTCAAACCCGACGGCTGGCAATTCTGGCAAGGGCGCAAGAGCCGTCTGCATGATCGCTTGCGCTACACGCTGGATGGTCAGGGTGGCTGGCTGCGGGAGCGGCTGGCGCCGTGAAGGCCGACGCTGATCAGGAGGCCGTAATGTTCGCCGTCTTGATGATGCGGGCCCAACGCTCAACCTCAGACTTCAGGAAGCGGCCGAAATCATCTTCACCCTTCGGCGTAAGGGCAAAACCCTGCGCACGAGCACGCTCTTCCATCTCTGGCGTGAACAGGATTTTGATGAGTTCACGTGAATAGCGATCCACGATCGCGTCTGGCGTTTTGGACTGAATCATCACAGCCGTCCAGTTCTCGACCAGCAAGCCTGGCATGCCCGCTTCTGCAGAGGTAGGAACATCAGGCAACTGGGGATGACGCGCGGCTGAACACAGCGCCAGGGCGCGCAACTTGCCCGATTTCACATGCGCGATGGATTCGGGAAAATTGGAGAAGATGACGTCGATTTGTCCACCGATCAGGTCAGTCATCGACGGTGCGCCGCCCTTGTATGGCACGTGCGTCATTTTCGATTTGTTGATGTCGTTGAACAGTGCCATTGTCAGGTGAGGCGGCGTTCCATTTCCGCTCGACCCGGCATTCAGTTCACGCGTTTTCGATGCAGCAACCAGATCCTTGTAGTCCTTGACCGGACTGGTAGCCGGTACAACGACGAGCATCGGTGAGCCGGCCAGCAACGCTACCGGACGCAGGTCTTTCATGAAGCTGTAAGGCGCATCGGGAAACAGCGACACATTCGCAGCATGGGTGAGTGTGATGGCCAGCAACTGGGACCCGTCAGCCGCCCCTTTGGCAACCTGCTCTGCCCCGATCTGCGCATTGCCGCCTGCTTTGTTCTCCACCACAACGGGCGCTTTCCAGGTTTCGCTGAGCTTGCGGCCCACGATTCGCGCCATTACATCAGTAAGGCCACCCGGTGGAAAGGGTACGACGTATTTGATCGTCATCCCGGCAGGTGGAAAGCTGCCTTGCGCGTTCACGCCTGCGCCAAACCCGGCCGCGACAGCAGCGAGAACCAGTTCACGACGTTTCATGGATTTCCCCTTATGTCACAGACGTGCCCGCAGGGCACCGCTGCAGTGAATGATGGAATAGACAAACTTTTCGCAGCCAAGTGTATGGGTCAGCAATGTCCCGTCGCCCATGTCATCTACATGACCAGCTCTTGCAAAGAGCCTTTGATTTTTAGAATCATTTCATGTTGAAACACCGGCGAGATGAACTGATCACCCTTCTACCCGGCATCATGGTTTGTGTTGTGATTGCCTTGGCCGCCACTTTCCTGTCCGAGCACTACGGTGGCCCACAGCTGCTGTATGCGCTTTTGATCGGGCTCTCTTTCCACTTTCTCATCACCCATCCCGGCATTCGCAACGGGGTCGAATTCTGTGGTCGCACCGTGCTGCGGTGTGGCGTCGCCCTTCTTGGCGCCCGAATCACAGTCGATCAAATCAGCGGCCTGGGTATTCAAACTGCCATCGTCGTCACCATGGCCCTGGCTGCCACGATCGGCTTTGGCATGCTGATGGCGCACTGGCTGAAACGCCCTGCGGCAGAAGGACTCCTCAGCGGGGGCGCGGTTGCGATTTGCGGCGCCTCGGCCGCACTGGCCATTTCAAGCGTGTTGCCGCAAAGCCGCGAAAACGAGCGGTTCACGTTGCTGGTGGTGGTGGGCGTCACTGTCATGTCGACCATGGCAATGGTGATCTACCCTTTCACGGCATTGCTGATGGCGCTGGCCCCGCAGTCCGCGGGGATCTTTCTCGGTGGCACTATTCACGATGTTGCACAAGTTGTGGCTGCTGGCATGATGCTGGGCCCACAGGCGGGAGACACGGCGACCGTCGTGAAGCTGTTTCGCGTCATCCTGCTCATGCCCGTGGTCATGATCATCGTCATCGCCTATCGGCATGATCCGGGCGTTGCCCTCTCCAACGAGAGAGTGGCGCTGATTCCGGGCTTTCTGCTGGTTTTCATCGTCCTGGTATTGCTGGCCAGCGTCGGCATGATCCAGCCCCCATTGGCCAAACTGGCTGGAGAAACATCCCGTGGATTTCTTGTATGCGCCATCGCGGCTTCCGGCATCAAGACCAGCTTTGAGGATCTGGTCAAGCTGGGGTGGCAGCCCGTCTCCATGCTTGTTGCAGAAACGCTCTTCATTGCAGGCCTGGTGTTGGCCGCTGTTTTGGTTTTTGGGCTGGGCGGAACTTAGGCAAGCGCCCCGTTTCCAGCAGGTACCAGACCGTGGGGCATGGCTTGATAGACACCCAACTCCGTGACAACGAAGTCCATGCCAATGTCGTGCGGCTGGGGGCGGATTGTTGAAATTCTGGACATCTCAAATGCCACCGCTATTTTTTTTGGCTGCGGATGCATTGCAGCCAGGGTTCGGTCAAAGTAGCCACCCCCATACCCCAAACGATAGCCACCTTCGTCAAAGCCAACCGGAGGAATCAGCACGGTATCAGGAACCAGGATTTCTGTGCCCTGCGGTACGGGCAAATTCAATACACCGGGTTCGGTGGCCACGCCGGGCCACCATTCGCGATACACCAGTGGTGCATTCTTCTCGATGACGACGGGCAAGGCGACTCTTGCGCCTGCCTCACGCCAGTGGCGGATGGCAAAACGGGGGTCGAATTCACCCTTGAACGGCCAGTAGAAGCCGATCACCATCTGGCCCAGCGTCGGGAAACGATTGCACAGGTGCTGCGTGATGGCGTGGTTCCAGCGATGCCGCAGCGCCGGTGCTACGGCCATGCGCAACGCCAGCAGCCTGCTTCGTTCCTGCTGGCGCCACGACGAGAGGTTTTCAGGCGCTGTCAAATCCGGTTCACCAGCGCCATCACCAGCGACACGGTGATCAGCGCCATGCCGGTGGATACCGCCACGCTGGCTGTCACCAGCTCTTCGGCCACGTTGTAACGCTGCGAAAACAAAAACACGTTGGCACCGATGGGCAGCGAGGCGGCCACAATCATCACGGTCAACGGCAGCCCGCTCAAACCCAGCGACCAGCTCAAGCCCGCCACCAGCGCGGGAAACGCCAGGTTTTTGATCAGCGTCAGCCCCAGGGCACCTTTGAGGTGATCGCCCACGCGCGTGCCGGAAAGCGTCACGCCGACCAGCACCAGCGCCAGCGGACCAAACGCATTGCCCAGCAACTGCAACGGCCGGTCCACCACCGACGGAATCACCCAGCCGGTTTGCGCAAACAACAGGCCGACAACAATGGGCGCTGGCACCGGGTGAAAGATGCCATTGCGCATGGCTTTCAGCACCGTCACGGCCATGTGGCGATCCGTGCCCCGGCCCGCCGCCGCGTCTTCACGTGCCACTGCCAGTTCCAGCACAACCATGGCAAAGGTCAGCAGCACCAGCGCGTGCATGGAAATCAGCGTGAACAGCGTCACCAGACCGGCCTCACCATAGGCCAGGCCGATCAGCGGAATGCCGATGGCAACGGTGTTGCTGAAGGTGGCTGCCAGCGCCACCACAGTCGCGCGCCGATTGACGCCCTGCCACATGAGCATGACACCGAACAGGATAAAGGCCACCACAAAGTACATGGCCACCGGTTTGAAGTCCAGTTGCTCTACATGCACCGTGCTCATGGTGCGAAACAGCAGCGCCGGCGTGAGCACCATGAAGACCAGATTTGAGAGGTCTTTTGAGGCCTCAGACCTTATGTACTGTGCGCGACCAGCTATAAAACCGATAGCAATCAGCAGCATCACGGGGATCAGGGAAGACAGGACGGGATGGTTCATCACCGTCATTAAAGCAGACGCTGCTCCCCCCGGTTGCAGCCCCGCCGTATGTCAGCAGATCAGTTCACGCTGACCGCATCCGTCACGCGGTAATACAGGCCATATGGGTCATCGAGCAGCACCAGAAAGCGGCCTTCCACCACAACCGGCTCCAGCGAATACTTCACCGGCGTTTTGGTCTTCACTTCCACCATGCTCTCCGGTCCGCCAGGAACACAAAAGCCACAGGTCAGCGGCACCGAACTGAGCAGGAAGTGCTTCTGCTTTTCGCCCGGCTCCAGCGGCATCATGAAGCCTTGAATGCGTTGCGTCTTCTGGTTCAGTGCCATCTGGCTCATGCCAAAGACGGGCAGGATACGGTTCTTTTCATTGCGGGTTTTGACATCGGTCAACAGTGACCAGGGCACCACGTCAGTACGCGCTGGCAGCGGCGCGAAAGGACTGTTGGCGCCGTGGACGCCAGCCCCCGTACCGCTTGGAATACCCCCAGGAACAGGCGGGCTCAACTGCGCGGCCACGAACAGGGGTAGACAGCTTGCCAACAGACCCAGAGCGAAACGTTTCATATGCCGGAACCTCCAATCCTTGTATCTTAGTCCGTTGGCATGCTCAATGCTCGTGCTTCATGCCGCAGTACTTGCCAATAGCCAGACCCTTGCAGGCAGCCTGAAGTTCCTTGTTGCACACATCTTCCTTCTTGCCTGACTCCAGGCATTTGGCTGCGCCTTCGTGCGCGGCAGCCATCGCCCGGTGTCGTGCGATATCTTCCTTGGTTTCCTTGTCACCGTGTGAGGTAGCCGCCATCGCGGTTGCAGCGCACAGGCTCAGGGCGCAGGTGGAAATCAGGGTGGCGATCAGTTTGTTCATCCAGGTTCTCCAAAAAATTGAAATGCAGTCTCAGTTACGTGAGTTCAACAAAGTCGTCACATCCAGCCGGTAGGCCCCCAGTGCAGGCAGCAACGCGGCCAGCATGGCAACGCCCACACCCAACACCAGCACCCACCATTCGGCAGCCAGCCAGATCCAGCCGGTGATCGGAAGCGATCGCTCGGTCTGCATCCAGTAGCCCGCCAAATTCGTCACCAGGTGCCCCGTGGCCAGCCCAAGGCCAACGGCCATGAGGGCCAGCAACAGCGCCTCGCACAACACCAGCCCAGCCACCTTGGCCGGGCTGGCGCCCAGCATGCGCAGCATGGCCAGATCGGCCCGGCGCTCGCGCACGGCGTTCCACAGCGCGATGAACACGCTCAAACCCGCGGTGAGCAGCAGCACCGCGCCAAAGCCGCGCAGCACGTCAGTGCCCACGCCCACCATGCGCAGCAGGCGCGTCACCTCCACGGCGGGCGCGGCGGCCTGCATCTCGGTGGTGGTGTTGATGAAACGCGGGAATGTCACCGCCGCCAGCGGGCTGTTGTAGGTGATCAGCGCCAGCGTGATTTCGCGCTCGGCCTCCATGATCTTCTGGTCTTCGGCGTCCAGCGCGGTGGCTTTTTCGTGCACCTGCCAGACGGATTCGGTGGACGTGAGCACCAGCCGGTCCAGCACACAGCCGCAGCGCGCCAACACGCCGGTCACCCGATACGGGTTGTCACCATGCTCGTGCCCCGTGCCACCCAGCCCGTGCGAGCCGATGAAGCTGTTGCCCACCGCCAGCCCGGTGTTGCTGGCTACCTGCGCGCCCACCACGGCCTGCATGGGCTGTGCCCACATAGCGCCCTGCGCGAGGTTGGCGCCGTAGTGGTCGGCATAGGCCGGTGTGGTGCCGACGATGCGAAACCCGCGAAACGTATCGCCCAGGCTGATGGGGACCAACTTGGCGACTTGCGGGTTCTTCTCCAGTTCCTGCACCGCCTCCAGCGGGATGTTGCCGGTGGGCACGTCGATGTGAAACACACCCGCCAGAATCAGCTGCATGGGGCTGCCCTTGGCACCCACCACCACGTCAATGCCGGCCAGATCGCGCTCAAACGCGCGGTCCAGCTGCGTGCTGACCAGCAGCACAAAGGTGATGGACGCCAGCCCCAGCGTGAGCAGCAGCAGGTTCAGCCCGGCAGCCAGGGGCCGCGAGGTGAGGTAGCGAAACGCAATTGCTATTATTTTCATAGCTACTCACGCATATCCGACGAGGGCTGAGTGCCATTTTTACCACTCAAAAGCACACATTTTTGAGCTTGGGGCAAAGTAGCCGCCACACGCGCGTCGTGTGTGGCAATCACCAGCGTGGCGTGGCAGCGCTGGGCGCTGGTCTGCAGCAGTTGCAGCGCGACCTGCGCGGCGGCATCGTCCAGACTGGCCGTGGGTTCGTCCGCCAGAATGACCTGGGGCTGTAGCAGCACGGCCCGCGCCAGCGCCACGCGCTGCGCCTGCCCGCCGGAAAGCTGGCCGGGTTTGCGGTTGCGCAGGTCGGCCAGGTCCAGCGTGTCCAGCACGCGGTCAATCGCCGCCGCGTCGTCCGGCACGCCCGCCGCCCACTGCGCCATGGCCAGATTGCCCGACACGGTCAACGCTTCACTCAAGTGAAGCTTCTGCGGCAAAAAGCCGATAGCCCTCGCCCGCCATGCATCGGTAGCTATATTTTTAAGAGCATTCAGGTCTTGCCCGGCCACCGTGATCTGCCCGCTGGTGGCCCGCAGCAAACCCGCCGCCAGCGCCAGCCAGGTCGATTTGCCCGAGCCCGATGGCCCCTTGAGCAGCAGCACGCCGCCTTGTGGCACGTCCACGTCCGGAAAGTGCAGCGTGGCGCCGCCCGCATAACGGTAGGCGAGTTGCGCGGTCTGGATCACGCAGGGTTTCCGGACAGGCTGGGCGCACCGGATGTGCCGGTCGCGCAGTCCACACACACGCCTCGCACGGCAAAGTCCATGCTCATGCCCTGATAGCCCAGAGCCTTCAAGGCTTCCAGCGCGGTTTGCGCGGCACGGTCCAGGTCTTTCGCATTTGCCTTCAACGCACCGGCCAGCGGGCTGTCGCGGTGGCAGCTCTGGCACTCAAAGTGCGGAATGGCGTGCACGCTGGAGGGCATGGCCTGGTAACGGCGCACGCGGTTGGCGTCCACCCGGCACAACAGTAAGCCAACCTGCGTCAGCCGGTCAATCAGGCGGTACAGCGTGACGCGGTCCAGCGCCACCCCGGGGGTCTCGGTACTGTTATCCGTCAACGCAGCCTGCAACTGCGCGTGGGTGTAGCTGGTGTCGGGGTGGGCCAGCAGCCAGCCCAGAACCAGGCGCGCAGCGCTGGTCCGGCGCAAACCATGCGCAGACAGCAGCACATCAATGGGGTCCGCAGCGGGGCCTGCGGCGGCGGAAACAGATGCCATGGCGGTGTAAACCTATAAACGCAACTTAGTTGCATTACAATATATCGCAATCCAGTTGCAATACTACCGCAACTGAGTGTCTTCAGGTCACCCATTTTGTAAAGATCCATTCCATGTTTTCTGCTTTCAGGCACCGCTTGACTCACCCCACCCGCAGTGTGCTGGCCTGGCCGGCCTGGCTGCGCGTGCTGGCAGTGCTGCCCGCCTTGGCGCTGCTGTGGCTAGCCGTGGCCTGGGCCCAACTGGACGCCGCGCCATGGTGAGGCTGGACAACCTGACCGTGAGCTATCGCCAGCACCCGGCGCTGCACCACATCAGCGGCCAGTTTGTGCCGGGGTCGCTCACTGCAGTGGTGGGCCCGAACGGCTCGGGCAAAAGCACGCTGCTCAAAAGCATCATGGGTCTGATACCCACGTCGGGCGGGCAACTGGCGGTGTCGGTGCCCCGCGCACGCGTGGCCTACCTGCCGCAACTCGCCGAGATTGACCGGGATTTTCCGATGACGGTGCACGACTGCGTATTGCTGGGCTGCTGGCCCGCAACGGGCGCTTGGGGCCGTGTGGGCAGCACGCAGCTCACGCGGGTGGACGCCGCATTACACGCTGTGGGGCTACAGGGCTTTGAGCGCCGCCCCATGGGCACGCTGTCGAGTGGCCAAACTCAGCGGGTCCTGTTTGCCCGCATGCTGGTGCAGGACGCACAACTGATTTTGCTGGACGAGCCCTTCAACGCGATGGACAGCAAAACCACGCAGGCCCTGCTGGTGCTGATCCACCAGTGGCACCGACAGCAACGCACCGTGGTGGCCGTGCTGCACGACGACGCACAGGTGCGCCAGCACTTCCCACATACGTTGCTGCTGGCCCGCGAAGTGGTGGCATGGGGGCCTACTGCGCAGGTGATGACCGAAACTCATTTGCACCGTGCGCGTGCCATGGCCGAAGCATGGGATGACGGTGCTGACATATGCCAAGTGGACGAACTGGACCCGCTGGAAGAACTGCAGGTCGCCGCATGACGGACGTCGCCGCCACCGACTTATGGAGCCTCTTCATCGCTCCGTTCGCCGAATTCGCCTTCATGCGCCGCGCACTCGTGGCCACATGGGCGCTGGCGCTCAGCGCTGCGCCGCTGGGTGTGTTTTTGACACTGCGGCGCATGAGCCTGCTGGGTGATGCACTCAGCCACGCCCTGTTGCCCGGCGTGGCCATCGGCTTCATGCTGTTCGGCCTGTCGCTCACGGCCATGGCGGTGGGCGGCGTGGTGGCGGGCATGCTGGTCGCGGCCATCGCCGGGGTGGTGAGCCGGTCCACCGCGCTGAAAGAAGACGCCAGCCTGGCTGCCATTTACCTGGTTGCGCTGGCGCTGGGCGTGACGCTCATCTCCGGGCACGGCACGCAGCTGGACCTGCTGCACATTTTGTTTGGCAGCGCGCTGGGGGTGGACGCAGCAGGCTTGCTGCTGGTTGCCACAGTGTCCAGCGCGAGCCTGGTCGCGCTGGCTGCGCTGTACCGCGGGCTCGTGCTGGAGAGTTTTGACCCGGTTTTTCTGAGCGCTGCGGCCACCGGCCGGGGCCGGGGCGGCTGGGTGTGGCAACAAAGCTTTTTGATGCTGGTGGTGGTAAATCTGGTGGCCGGGTTTCAAACGCTGGGCACGCTGATGGCCGTGGGGCTGATGATGCTGCCCGCTGTGTCGGCCCGACTGTGGCACGACACCCTGCCCGCCCAACTGGTGAACGCCAGTGCGCAGGCCGCGCTGGCGGGCTACGCCGGTCTGCTGCTGTCGTACCACCTGGACACACCCTCCGGTCCCACCATCATTGGCTGCGCGGGGGTTTTGTACTTCGGCTCGCTGATCGTTGCACCCGGTGGCTGGTTGCCCCACCTGCGCACCACCCGACATCGGATGGCGTGAGCCTCATCCCATTGCTCCCCTCCACTTCTATTTCTTCAGTTCATTTATCCACCACTCCCACAGGAAACACCATGTCAAAGTCAGATAGCCACGCTCCTGCACCCTCTTCACTGCCCCGCCGCTTTTTGCTGGCCAGCGCCACGGCACTGGCGTTGCTTGGCACGCCCGCCCACGCCGCCGACCCGCTGCCTGTAACGGCCAGCTTCAGCATTCTGGGTGATCTGGTGCGCGTGGTCGGGGCGAATGGGTAGCCGTGACCACACTGGTTGGGCCCGATGAAGATGCCCACGTGTTCGAGCCCAAGCCCTCAGACGTCAAAACCATTCTGGGCAGCAAGTTGCTGGTGACCAACGGCCTGGGGTTCGAGCCCTGGGCCGGCAAACTGGCCAAGTCTGCAGGCTACAAGGGTGAAACCGTCATCGTCTCAAAAGGCGTGAAGGGACGCGCCATGGCCGACGAGCACGGACATGCAGAATCCGACCCCCACGCCTGGCAAAACCCGAACAACGTGGTGCTGTATGTGCGCAACATCGCTGCGGGCTTGTCCAGGGTAGACCCCGCAGGCGCGTCGGCTTACCAGGCCAACGCAGAGGCCTATGTCAAGGAACTGCAGGCGCTGGACAGCTGGGCCAAAGAACAATTTGCCACCATCCCGGCGGAGAAGCGCAAGGTCATCACCTCACACGATGCGTTTGGCTACTTTGCCGCGCATTACGGCATCCAATTTCTGGCACCACAAGGCGTGTCCACCGAAGCCGAACCCAGTGCCAAACAGGTCGCCCAGCTCATCCGCCAGCTTCAGCGCGAAAAAATCAAGGCCGTGTTTGTGGAGAACATGACCAACCCCAAACTGCTGGCGCAATTGAGCAAGGACGCGGGGGTGACAGTGGGGACAGCGTTGTATGCCGATGCCCTTTCGGCCCCGGGCAAACCCGGTTCGACATATTTGCAAATGATGCGACACAACGTCACGCAACTGGCTGCGGGGATGAAATTGAATTGATGGTAAATTGCTATATATTCGATAGCTGGTTACGCATATTCGACGGTCTCTGGAGGCCAATTTAGTCTCCAATTTACCTGAAAGAATACCATTGGGAAGCTGCCATTTGACTCTCGAATCCGTATCGTCTATGTGGTCAGTATCTGCTCAAGACGCATCGCAGCTACTGGCGTATTCGGGCTAACGGGCGGCTCCCAACCCAAACCAGTCACAGACCAAGCCATACTCACCGTCACAAAGCTGACATTCATAATACGTTCTATACGGCACCAACCGCTCACCAGACTATCCGTGCGAACAAGTCAGACAAATCCAGAGACGACGATGCATCCAAAAGCCAATGTGATGCCTGTCAAATAGATGGTCAGCGTCGTGCGGTAGTCTTTCAACGCTTCACTGGCGTCAAGCGCTGGTTTGAGCATGCGATACAAAGCTAACAGCAGTAAAACCGCAGCGAGCAGGCAACCATAAAACACGAATGCATCGCTTAGAGTCTTAATCGCAAAATTGTCTTCTGTGACCCACTGACCCAAAAAACCAAGCAAAAAACCCAGGATCACCCCTAGCGAGGTGACCAAGGGTTGGCGGTAGTCTTTGATTTCAAAGGGGCTGGCTGACATGAGAGCGCTTTCTGGATTGGTGAATGCAGACCGCAGCTTATCGCGGTTCCTGCTGGGTTGCGCAATGGATACCACCGCCCCCGGCCGCGATGGCATCAATGCCTACCTGCACCACTTCGCGCTTTGGGAACAGTCTTGCCAATGTGCCGCGCGCGGCCTGATCTGATTTGACATCCCCAAATTCCGGTGCAATAACGGCCCCATTGCAAACGTAGAAGTTGATGTAGCCAGCAGCAAAATCCTTGCTGCGATATGTGTTCCGCGGTTTGGCTGGAGCTTGCAAAACGGCAACCTCGACAGAACGGCCTTTGGCATCTGTAGCCCGTCGCAGCAGATCAAGATGCTCTTGGTTACATCGTGGTCAAAAGAATAGGATCGGGGTCAAATGCGCCACGACCGCGCCGGGACGCACAAAGCGGGCATAAAAGTCAGTGTGCCCATCAGTAATGTCCTGTCCGGCAATGCCTGGTAACCAGATCACTTTTTCTAATCCCAGCAGGGCCTTTAACTCGATTTCGCATTCGCGCTTGCTCAGGCCCGGGTTACGGTTGGGGTTCAGAACACAACTCTCAGTGATGATGGCAGTGCCTTCACCATCCACTTCAATACCACCACCTTCAAGAATGAGTCTTGTGTCAAGCCGCTCAACACGGCTGGCTTCGGCAACAAAGGCCGCCACTGCGGCATCCAGTTTGTGCTCCTGTTTGTCACCCCAACCGTTAAAGTTGAAATCTACAGCGGCTTTATCGCCCGAAACGTTCTTCACGAATACTGGGCCTGCATCCCGTATCCACAAGTCGTCGATGGGGCACCCGACCAAGGTGACGCGGAGCCCATGAGCCGACGCGCCGCGGCGACATCCTGTTTACGCACCAGCATGGAAACCGGCTCGAAACGGGCAATGCTCAACGCAATGCGGGCCAAGTCAGTTTGCACATGCGGCAACAGGTCTTTACCCCAAATGTCAGAGGACGAGCCGAATGCCATCCACGTTCGCAAATGTGGGTCTCCCTCATCGGGCATCCGCCATCGCTTGGTGGCAGTAGCCGCCGAGACCAGCATGCAGGCATTCCCCAAAAGCAGCGCTGCACTACCTTTGCATGCATTTTTCAATAGTGTTCTTCTGGTCACCATGTATTCGTGATCATCCAATCGGGTGAAAGTCTTGATCGCAATGCGTCTCCACCGGACTCATTTCGACTGCTTGAACGCGTTGAACCTGGCGAGCATGGCGGTACGCCCTTCCTGAGAAATGGCACCAGTAAACACAAGTTTGTTAATGTTGGCGGCGTCCATAACCAGGGATTTGTTGGCAATCAATTCGGGTTTGAGTAAGGCATTGGCCGCGGAGTTTCCGGTTGGATAGAACAATTCGTTTGTTACGCTGGCGGCATTTTCAGGGCGCAAGTAGAAGTTGATAAACGCATGGGCGTTTTTCGGGTGTTTGGCATCTTTGAGAATACCCATGGCGTCGAAGAAAAAGATGCCCCCGGTTTGTGGCAATAGCGCTTCGATCGTGTCCTTCGATCCATTTTCTTTCGCGCGTCCAGCAGCAAGGTTGATTTCACTGGCGTAGCCAATAGCGACGCAGGCTTTTCCAGAGGCCAAATCATCAATCATGCCAACAGAAAACAGGCCAACATCGCGACGCACTTTAGACAGCATGGAGGCAGCGAGTTTGAGATCATTGGCGTCGGCTGATCCGGCATTTTTGCCAACGTAATGCAGCGCAAGTGGAATGATGTCTGCAAACGAATCCTGATAGGCAATGCCACATGACTTCAGTTTGACGTGTACTTCGGGTTGAACACCAGGTCCCATGCGTTGTCCGGCATAGGCAGCCCGCCAAGTGCCTTCTTCAATTTGGTTGTATTCACGCCGATTGTGGTGAAGCCCCACGCCCAGGGCACGAGGTGTTGATTTCCCCCGTCTACCTGATTCAGCTTGTCCATCAGGTTCTTGTCCAGATTCGAATGGTTGGTCAATCGGTTTTTGTCCAGCGGCTGCATCAACCCTGCATCAATCTCCTGCTTGGCGAACACGTTCCCCGTCACAACAATGTCGTAACCGGTATTGCCGGCAACTACTTTGGCATGCATGGCCTCGTTACTCTCGTACGAGTCATAGATGACTTTGATGCCTGTTTCTTTTTCAAAGGCAGCAAGAGTTACCGGGGGAATGTAGTCGGGCCAGTTATAGAGATTCAGCGTCTTTTCACCGTCCAGATCCAGGCCAGACGCTGCTGCTGCAGTGGTTGCCACGACAGGTGCTGGGGTAGGCGTCGCCGCAGGGATATCCTCTTTCTTGGAGCAGCCCAGTAGTGCAAGGGCTGCGAAAAGACTGACGGCGATTCGTTGCGTGGATGTGTTCATTCGGATACTCCTTTGGAAAAATTGTGCTCAAGTGCGCTTTGCGGGTAGGTCATGGACATCTCAGGGCACACTGGGATCTGCGCGCAGATTGGGCCTGATGTGATAGCCATCGCTCGTCAGGAGCGTGCGGTACATATCGGGCCTGCGGTCGCGAAAGAACCCGAAGCTCTGGCGGTCTTTTCTGATGGACTCCAGATCAAAGTCTTGTATGAGTATGGTTTCGTCCGTCCGGTTTGCTTCCTGAACTTTGGCGCCGGTGTGGTCGGTAATAAAGCTCGATCCGTAGAAAACTCCAGTCAGCCCGCTTTGCGCTGGGTTGCCGTTGCCGAAACCCGTCTCAGAGCCGATACGGTTGGCTGCCACCACGGGAACCATATTTGCTGCTGCGTGGCCCTGCATGGTGCGCTGCCATTGGCCTGCGGTGTCCATGCCCGTGTCGTGCGGCTCAGACCCGATGATCGTGGGGAAACACAAAACCTCTGCTCCCATTAGCGCCATGCTGCGGGCGGTCTCCGGGTACCATTGATCCCAGCAAATTCCCACACCGATGCGTCCGAAACGGGTGTCCCACACCTTGAAGCCCGTATCGCCCGGCGTGAAGTAAAACTTCTCTGTATATCCAGGACCGTCCGGGATGTGTGTCTTGCGGTACAGCCCGAGCACTTTGCCATCCGCGTCGGCAATCGCGACAGAGTTGTAGGCTGCATTGCCCGCCCGTTCAAAGAATCCTATTGGCAAAACAATACCCAGGCGCCCGGCAAGCTTCGCAAAGTGCGCAATGCGCTGGTTCCCCTCAAACGGCTCAGCCAGGTCCAGATGCCTCGCAGATTCATCCAGACAAAAGTAAGGCATCATGAACAGCTCGGGACACAACACCAGATTGGCACCCAGCGAAGCGGCCTTACAAATCAGACGCTCGGCCCGGTCCATGTTTTTCTGGAAATCCCAATCACCGGAAGCCATCTGCACTGAGGCCACAACGATTCTTCTGCTTGTCATTTCTCAGTTCTCCTGGTGTTGAATCTGCTTGCCTGATACGGTGGGAAGTGACGGGGGCAAGCAACTTCCAACCGACGGATGCTGTTGTGATGAGCAGTGGATAGCCCCTCCACCAATGGAGATGGCCGTGACCGGCAACAACTCCACCTTTCGTCCGGGAAATGCCTTTGCAAACACGTCACGCGCCTGTTCATCTTGTGGAACATCGAAAGCCGTGGAGATAACAGCCCCGTTAACCAGGATGTAGTTGGAGTAGACGTCGCAGAACCTCGCGCTTCCATAGTTGAATGCGTTTCGAGGAACGGGCAGATCGAGCATTTCAAATGAACGCCCCTGGGCATCAGTCGACAGCTCAAGCGCACGCCGGTTTTCCTGCATGCAGTTGTAGTAGTCGCCCATATCCGGGGCCGCTGCATTGAACAAGATCTTTCCGGGCGCCGTGAACGACGCAATGCCGTCTATGTGCCCGTTTGTCTCGACCTCGGCCGGGTTGCCGGGCAGCCAGACAATTTTCTCCACACCCAGCATGCGCCGCAGTTCGACTTCGATCTCGCGGCGCGTCAGATTGGGGTTGCGATTGGGGTTGAGCAGACAGCTCTCGGTGGTGATCAGGGTGCCCTGCCCATCCACAAAAAATGACCCCCTTCCAGCACCATGCTGGACTCTACGCAACTGACATTCGAAAACACCGCCATGTCTTTTGCAAAACTTGCGCAGCCGTCATACGGTGCGTACTTGTTGCCCCACGCGTTGAACACGAATCGGGCCGCCAATTGAGTTTTCAGTGCATCGTTTACCAGAAATATGGAACCGCAATCGCGTAGCCAGTTGTCCTCTACAGCAAAACCGACGACGTCAACTGAAGGCCCGCACAAGGCCTTCGCATGGGCGACCAGGGGTGGCGTGCAGCCACGATACATAGCTGATAGCGAGCGACTGTTCGTGCGACCAAAGCGAAGGCCTCGCAAACCTGTTGATACTGAGTGCCCCATAGCTGTTCCCGATCTTTGAAAACTGGCCAACCCAGCCAGGTGGCGCTCATGGGTTCCCACTCTGCAGGCATTCGGTAGCCCGCTTGCCGACAATCAAACTCTTCCGACCTCCATATTTCCCATCTCCAGACTTCATTGAAGGAAACGACGAGAGCAGTTTGACATTCATTCAGTTAATAATAAAACGATAAAATTTCGTTTAATCGATTAAATATATTCATATCTGAATGAAAAATTTACCTCGTTGCGGTTAATGATCGGGTTCGAAGCTGCAGCGCGGCTGAATAACTATTCCCGTGCAGCCGAGGAGTTGAATCTCTCTCAGTCGGCCATCAGCCACCAAATACTGCAGCTTGAATCACAAATCGGACAAACCCTTTTCAGACGCAAGGGAAGAGGGGTTGAGTTGACTGTTGCGGGCAAACTGCTTTACGAGAGCGTGGTTCGCTCTCTGGGAATCATCTCGAATGGTGTCAACCGAATTGAAACCTACCTGAACAGCAATCTCGTTACGATCGTCTGCCCAGCTCCGTTTGCACAAGGATGGTTGCAACCTCAGCTCTCTAAACTTCGGCTGGTGTTTCCCTCTTTGGTGCCGTTGATCTCAACCGATGAAACCGCCCGCTATATCGACGAGGTGGATGTTGATATTGTTATTGGAACCCGTGCACTTCAACAAAAAGGAGTTCAGGAGCATCTCCTTTTTAAGGATGAGCTCGTCGCTGTGTGTGCGCCCAGCTATCCCAACCCTGGTCTGACAGCGGCGGCTGGACTGCTGATGCTGGAACAAGACATGATGGGTGAAGTTATAGGCCCTCACATGCGAAGTCACTACGCCCACGTACCCACGGTAGCCATCTACGACGATCAGCGTTTGCTCGTAGATGCTGCCATTCGAAACATGGGAGTTGCAGTTGTCAAACGAACCTCTGTGGTGGATGCGCTGCAGTCAGGCCGCCTGACGCAGTTAGAAGACTTTAAACCGATTTCTATGTGAGAGATCTGGATATCTCGTGCAGAAGGTGCACCCAGAGTCGCGCTGATACAGGACGTCTACGACGGGTTACTCGCCCAAGCCAACGCGCAGAGTGTTTAAAGTGATCGTGAACGTCATCGACCTTGTGCGATTTCTTTCGTGGTCTGAAAAAAAAGCCAAATTTCGGTCCGCAATGCAGTCACTTGGGAGCACCTGCAACTGGCGCCACACCTGCCTCCGTTGCCGACCCACAGCGATCGTGGACGGGCCAGTTCAGTCCTCCAGAAAGCTGCCATTCAATGCGAAGTATTATTTTTATTCCGCAAGTGGAGGCTAAGTCACAATTTGCAGAATCCCGCACAAGCGCCAACCGACTTCTCAGGACCTGATGCAACGACGGAACTACCTAGCCTTGAGTCAAACTCCAGGTCACCGGCGCCGGGTTGAACAGCACCAGCGCGTTGTGCAGCTTCCAGTGCTCGGCCCAGGTCTTCTTCATCGGCGATGGTGCCTGCATTCACATCCATCAGGTCATGCCAGCGGTGAGCCAGATCGCTGCGCGTGGCGACCTTGATCACCGGCACCTCCGCAAGACCATAAGGCGTGCCACGGCCCGTGGTGAACACGTGCAGGTTCATGCCGCCCGCCAGCTGCAGCGTGCCGCAAATGAAGTCGCTCGCGGGAGTGGCCGCGTAGGTCAAACCCTTTTGCGTGAGCTTTTCACCGGGCGCCAGCACCCCGGTGATGGGCACCGAGCCACTCTTGACAATGGAGCCCATGGCTTTTTCGACGATGTTGGACAGACCGCCTTTTTTGTTGCCCGGCGTGGTGTTGGCGCTGCGGTCCACCCGCCGCGCTGCAGGTAGGCGTCGTACCAGGCCATTTCGCGGATCATGGCCTCGGCTACTTCGGGGGTGGACGCGCGTGAGGTGAGCTGGTCAATGCCGTCGCGCACCTCGGTGGTCTCGGAAAACATCACGCTGGCGCCTGCGCGCACCAGCAGGTCGGTGCAATAACCCACGGCCGGGTTGGCGGTGACGCCCGAGAACGCGTCGCTGCCGCCGCACTGCACGCCCACCACCAGCTCGCTGGCGGGCACGGTGGTTCGGCGGCGGGCATTCAGGCGCGTCAGGTGTTCCGTGGCCTGGCGCATGATGGATTCGACCATCGACATGAAGCCCACGTGCGCGTCGTCCTGCAGGCAAATGGTGTCCAATCCCCGAGCCGCTTCGTGTCCCCCCCGGCAGGGGCACACCGGGCCCGGCGGAGCCGGCTCCACGGGTGTCGCTGGTTGCTTGAATCGCGATGGCGTTGGGAGGGAACAAGCGCTCGGGTTGCAGCTTTTCGCAACCCAGGCTGACCACCATCACCTCGCCGCCAAAGTTGGGGTTCAGGGCTGATGTTGCGCGCAGCGTGCGAATGGGGATTTCTGCAATCTGGCATCAATCGCCACACCGCAGCCGTAGCCATGCTCCAGCGCCACCACGTCGTCCACGTTGTGGAACCTGCGGAACAGCTCGGCCTTGATGCGCTGTACGGCGAAGGTCGGTCACGCCCGCCAGCGCACTGCACGGTTTGGTGATGGCCAGAATGTTGCGCGTGCCCACCGAGCCGTTGGCATTGCGGTAGCCCTCAAAGGTGTAGCGCCTCCAGCGGCGGCTGTGGCGCGGTTTGGCAGTGCTGAAATGGGCAGGTTGTCCAGCTCACGCGCGTCGGGCATCTGCAACAGGCGGTCATGCACCCAGCTACCGGCCGATGGCCTTTGAGCGTGTAGCCACGGGGGATGCCGTAGCGCAGCACGGGCGTGTTTGCTGCCAGGTCCACCAGCGCCACCTTTATGGCCTTTGCGGCACGTGGTCAACCAGCACCAGTCCACCTGGAAGTGCGGTGCCTGCGGCCAAACCACCGTCATTGGTCACGATATGACGCTGTCGCGCTCATGCATGCGGATGGTCGCGGGACTTGTGAGGCTGGGGCCGTTTTATCGATCGCCGCCATCGCTATCTCCCACTCAGGGGCTGGATGTGTTCCAGCGTGGCGGTGGCGGGCGGCATGTGTTCACCGCTGCACACCCAGCAGGGCACCACGCCATGCATCTGGCGGCCACGGTTTTGTAGATTTTGTCGCGGGTGATAGAAAGTTTGCTCATGCCTGAGTGTAAATTCAGCCCGGTCGGAGGGATACTCTGGCTTCAAAACCCGCCCCATACCGTTCACTTAGGAGCATCCATGGCAGTTTATTCCCGCGGTTGACACCGATCTGACCAACTCCGGAGCTGTACGAACAATACAACTCAAAGCTCCGGGCCCATCGCCGGAGCAATATGGCGGCGAGTACCTGGCCTGGGGCGGAAAATTGTCCGTCAAGGAATCAGATCTGTGGTCACCCGTGCGCATGGTGGTGGTGCGGTTTCCGTCCAGCGAGCAGGCTGGAGAAGTTTTACCAGGGCAGCTGAATACTCAGGGGAAGTGCTGAAAATCAGCAAGCAGTCCGCCAGGCGCACCGTTTGCATTGTTGAAGGCGTTTAACCACGCCGCAGCACAATCTTGATCAGTAACGCGCGGCAGCAACTGAACTGGCCAACACCGGCGACGACGCCAGCATCTGCGCCAGGCCGCCAATGGCTTCGGCGTACTTACTTGCTGGGCAAAGCTGGCCAGGTCAATGACATCGCCAACCTGAACGCCCTGTGCGTCGTCCATGCGGGCAAGTCCGTCAGACCACCCGCCCTTAAAACGTATTTTTACGAAGATACCATTGGCCACGGCTGCCAGCGAGAGAATGCCCAGTGGCTTCATCAGGTGTTCAACCAGACGTTTTCGCCCGTGTCTGGCGCGGTCTCGTACACCTGCCCAAACCAGTTGGGCGAGCATCTGGTTTTTCGCGGCCGGTTGCAGACTCATACACTTCATCAACCAGTTGCTCAATTGGGGCTTGTGGATTCATGGAATGGCACTCCTTCAAGTTTGTGCATTGAACGGTTAACCAGTTTGCAGGCAGTTTGTGACAATGCAATTGTGAAATGTGAAGCAAACGTAAAGGTCTGTAATTCGCCATGACTAACACCCTCCTCACCATCTGGCTCCTGCACGTGGCGGCCATGATGAGCCCCGGCGCCAACGTGTTGCTGGTGTCGCAGCTGGCTGCCAGTGACCGCGCCTGAAGTGCGCGTTTCGCCGCGTTGGCGTCACGGTGGGTGCAGCCATTTGGGCTACGAGCGCCGTACTGGGCGTGAATGCGGTGTTTCACATGTTCCTGGCCCGCCTGGGCTTCAGATGGCAGGCGGCGTGTACCTGCTGGGTGCCGCCAGCCGCTTGTGGCGCTCCAGTGATGCACCCCGGCAGGACAAGGCCACGTCCGTTTCAGCCCCGCCGCTTTTCGCTCTGGGATTTACCAACATCACCAACCCCAAGTCGGCCCTGTTTTTTGGCAGCGTATTTTGCCGCGTCATTTCCGGCCAGCCCCAGCATCCTGCTGCAGGCCTCGGCCGTGGTGATGATCGTGCTCAA
>JADJII010000003.1:0-413670 GCA_016707075.1 Candidatus Egaibacter danicus | reverse complement strand
GAGTTCGCCGACGGCAGCGCCAGCTTTATCGACAAGCGACGCTGCCGACGGGCAAAAAGGGCGGTGACGTGTCTACTGGCGTCCAACGAAAACGGCAAGCAAAGCCGATCACGCCTGAGCGCAGCGGCCGCATCGAGATGGTTGATGGCGAACGGGTTTTCTGATCCTGAATCGCGGATAACGCCTGGAGAGCACCTCGATTCGTCCTCGACTTCAAGCTGAGTGAATTGAGGGCTATGGGGGTCGCATCGGCCAGAAAGGCTTTTACAGGATGACCAGAAACCTCCGCGCGTGCGCTGTCCACGCGGGACGCTGGTCAGGGAACAAACCGCCCCCAATCTCGGTGAACTTTCCTGGCGCGTTGGCCTGGCACTCTGCAGCCATCAACCTGACCCTGATCGGACTGGTAGTGTCCAGCGGTAATCCGCGTGTTTAATGCAGCGGGAACCTCTTCTTGTCGCTTTTCGCGTTCATCCCTCTATTACAACCTGCTCAACCTGGGGCAAAGTTGGCACAGCGGCACCTCCGCCAATTTCTACCGGTTCATGCTGTTGCTCCATGGCGGTGTCTTTGTTGTGGCGTCTGCCTGGTTATTCAAGTGGCATTTTCAATCTGGACGCCAGGGTATTGCCATTTCAACGCAGGAACGCGGTGTTGCTGCTGGGTAAGCACGTCATGAAAAACAGTTCGACGCCTGATTTATGGCGATGTCAATAACAGCACCGTGGGTTTCGTAACACTCGCGTTTCTGTCGCTCTTTCTTTTCGACTCCGGTAGATGAATTGCGCTGGGTTAACCAGGGCGCGGCCTGGGGTGGCAAGCAAGCTGCGGCACGCCCTGACCTATGTATCGCTGCTGGCACCCAGTCGCCTTTATGAGCGCCCTGAAGCACGTACTGATTGGTACCATTGTGGTGATGGCACGCCTGGCCCAGAATTCCGAGTTCACCATCCTGCGCACCAGTGGTCTGGGGGCCTGGGAGCGCGCGTACAGCTGCTTGGCTTGGGTCTGATAAGTCATTTTGATGACTTTCGCCATTGGGTGACCATGCCGGCACCTGCCGCCGATCAACGGCGCCTGCTGCGTTCACGTTACACGGGTGAAATCAGCCGATCGGTCAAAACGGGCGCGTGGGGCTCACAGCGAAAAGCAGGCCTACAACCTCGTACGCGGTCAACGTCGGAACCCCTGCCGGGCCGGATGGCGGCATGCGTCAGATTCGCATCATCGACCTGATAACCTCGGCCGCCTGGTGTCCAACACGCGGGCTGAAACCGGGCAATTTGGGCTGATGACGCCTGGCGCCTGGAAAGGTAGACCGGACTGACTTCAGTGGACCGGAGGGAAGGAAGGCGTGGCAGCAAGGGTAAGAATCTGCCGATGCTACCTCGATGGCCAACTTCCCTTGACAGCAGAAATGGTGTCATGGCCCTTCTCAACCCTGAACGCATGCCTATTGTTGACCTTTTCCAGTACATGCGGCATCTGACGCAAATGGCCAGCCTCGCAGCGCTACGAAATCGGCTTTTGGCGCAAGCAGTTTTACCCCTTGAATAACTTGGTGATGGTGGTTTTGGCCCTTCCTTTGCGTCTTCATTTGCACTTCCTGCCGGGAGGCATCTCGACCTATGTGTTTATCGGCGATGACGGGTATCAGCTTCTTCTTGCTGAACAACGTGTTCGGCTACGTCGGCAACCTGCGCAACTGGCAGCCCTGGCTGGCAGCCGCTGCGCCGGGTTAATCTATTCCATTCTGTCGCTGTCCGCTTTTGGCTGGCTGGTGTTGCGACGATGACGGGGAAGCTGTACATAACATGAGCAAAAAGAAGTAATTGCCCCACGCGCTGTGGTCCTGTTCGCCCACGGCTCCAGATCCACTGTGGCGCAAGCCGGTGGAAACGGTAGCGGCGAGCGCCTGCGCGAGCGGGATGCCAGCGCGCTGATCGCCTGCGCATTTATCTGGAGCTGACCGGAGCCCCGATTTGCAGACAGCGGTAAACACCCTGGTGAACGAGGGTGCCCGTTCGATCTGTGTGGTCCTATGTTTTTGGCGTTGGCCGCCACGCGCGGGAGGATTTGCCGCTGCTGATGACCGAAACTCAGGGCTCTATATCCCAAGGTTGTTTTTGAACTGCAACAGTCCATCGGCGAAGACCAGCGTTTGATAGATCTGATCGCAGATATTGCGATGTCGCCCTGAAGGCCGTCTATAGGCCCCCGGGGCATAATAAAAACGAATTGTTAGCTGAAATTCGTTGCGAACCTCTCCATCAATTCCGTTTTGTGCTGAAGAGGCCGTCCGGCGTAATCCCTCAACCTGACCGAGGCGGCTAAAGCCCTGCACACGTCGCAGCCTGGCGTTTCAAAGCCATCATCGAGCTGGAAGAAGAGCTGGGCATCGAGATTTTTGCGCGGCACGGCAAACGACTCAAGCGCGTGACTGAGCCGGGCGCGCAGTTTCAAAAGCATTGAATTGATCATGCGTGAAGTGGGCACCAAACGCATTGGCGATGAATACAGCGTTGGAAGACAGTGGTACTTCTGTCCATCGCCACCACCATTAAATGCAGGCGCGCTACGCCGCCTGGAACCCGTTGCCAAAACTGCGGGAGGCCTATCCCCGTCAATGTCAGCCTGCATCAGGGCGCACCCGATCAGGTAGCCCAGATGGTGATTGACGAAATTGCAGAGATCGGCATCGCCACGGGAGTCCCTGGCACACCACCGAACTGGTGACGTTGCTCAAGTACGAATGGCAACACATGCTGGTGTTGCCCCGTGGGTCATCCGTTGAGCTTCCAGTGAGCGCGTCACGCTGGAAGACATCGCGCAGGAAACCGCTCATCACCTATCACCCATCGTTCACTGGGCGCAATTAAGATCGACCAGGCCTTTGCCACACGCAAACTGACTCCCCGCATTGCACCGGGAAGCGCGATTGATTCAGACGGATCAAAACCTATGTGCGCCTGGGCCTGGTGTGGGCATTGCCGCCGAAATGGCTGCACGCGATGTGATCGACGATGGCGGCAAGAACGGTCTGGCCGGTACGCCCCGCCGGCCACTTGTTTGGGCAAAATGTGGCCTGGTGGCTTGCGGTCGGCAGTGGCGTATTTGCGCAACTTTGTCTACAAATTTGCAGAGTTGCTGAGCGACCGTCCTGAACTGAAACCTGATCGCCAAGGCCATGACCGGCCACGAATGATTACGAAATGTGAAAACCTTTGCGGGACAGATCTTCAGCTCTGTCCTCAACTGATTAAATCGCCATGATTGCCGCCCGTACCCCGAACTGACCACCAAACCGCTCGCCGTCGGGCACCACCATCTTCACTCGTCATGTCCACCCTGGCGGCTGAAAAAGGCGCTGTCAACCTGGGGCCAGGGTTTCCCCGGACTTTGACTGTGACCTGCAACTGGTGCAGTCTGTAATCTACGCCATGATGAAAGGTTTGAACCAGTACTCCGCCCGCGACCGGCGTGCCGGTGCTGCGCGAAGCCATCGCCGCCAAGCTGAAAGCGCTGTATGGCCCTTTGGCGGGCGTGAATACAACGCCGCGACAGACATCACCATCACGGCCAGCCACAGCCATCATCACGGCAATCTCTGGCTGTGGTGCGGTCAGATGAAGTCATCGTGCTGGAGCCCTGTTACGACAGCTTACGTACCCAACATCGAACTGGCCGGCGGCACCGTGGGTGCGTGTGTTGCTGATTCTTGGTACGTTCCGGCCCGACTTCGACAAAATCGCCGCGGGCCATCACCCCAGACTCCGCGCCATCCTGGTCAACAGCCCGCATAACCCCAGCGCCACCGTGTGGACGCGTGAGGACATGCTGAAGCTGCGAGACATTTTGGCCCCACCGAAGTGCTGCTGATCAGCGATGAGGTGTACGAACACCTGGTGTTCGACGGCCAGGCGCACGAGAGCGCAGCGCGCTTTCCCGGCCTGGCGGCGCGCGCCTTCATCGTATCCAGCTTTGGCAAACCTACCACGTCACCGGCTGGAAAGTGGGTTTTGTGGCCGCCCCGGCGTCGCTGACCGCCGAGTTCCGAAGGGTACCAGTTCAACGTGTGTCACCGTCAATACCCCGGTGCAATACGGCCTGGCCGCCAGTTACATGGCCAGCCCCAAGCCCTATCTGGATCTGCCCGCTTTTACCAGCGCAAACGCGATCTCTTTCGTGAAGGCCTGAAGCAGACCAAGTTCTGGCTCTTGCCCAGCGAAGGCGACGGCCTGGCCCCCAGCCCGGGGCAAGTTGCGCAAGCGGATTCCAATGGCTGACTTCCGAGATTGGCGCGTGGCGCCATTCCGCTGTCGGCGTTTTACGAACGGGTTCGATCAGCGCGTGGTGTGGTTTCGCTCGCCAAGAAGGATGAAACCCATACGGCGCTGGGAGTCGGCCGGCTGTAGCTGTTTTCTTCTCGTGTTTGCCATCCTGCATTAATTAATTAGCCACCACCATATTCGACGGGGGCTGAAGGCCAATTTAGTGCCTGAAAATACTGCTTTTCGTCGATTTTTGGTGCTGTGAAGATGTCCAAGCAAAGAGTCGGGGCAGGCGAACAGCGAGGCTGGCGGAGGCGAGGCCAGGGGCAGAACGAGCAGTTTCGCGCCTCTGACTCTTGCGCCTGCTACCCCACCACTCGGCGCGAAATGCCCCCAAATCGACTGGTAGTCTTTGATACCGGGGAGCCATTGCGTGCATCCACGCGATACGCGCTGTCAGCCAGTCTTTCATGGCTTACCACCTGCGTAGGTGCCGGTCACCACACGGTTGGGCCAGACATAGGTATTCAGAAAAGTTGCGCGACGTGCGCGCCGCCTGAGGACTGCCCCCCATGTCGATGTGCGCGAAAACGCGTCAAGCTTTGCCCAGGGATCAAAAAGCCAGCGTGTGCGCACCTTGTGCGAACGCCGGGTCCGCAAACAACCGCGTGAACCACGGCGTAGGGCGATGCCCCAGCCCCCTGTTGGGCCGCCCCCTCGTTATTCCAGTTAACCATGATAGGGTCAAAGTCCCAGACCGGGGCCAAATGGCGAGCTTGCCGTCCCGCTTTGAACAGGCGTACTAGGGCAGTTGCCGTCCACATTCTTGAACACCTGTAGGCCGAGTCCATCCAGATATGCGTAACCGGTCGCAGGGTCCATGAACTGCGCGCCAAAGATGGCGTCTTCCATCTGCTGCACGTACGTAGTGATGTGGGCTTTGGGCAACCCAGGCCGGGTCCAGGTTTTTCCGGGTGGGAGGCAAAACACGACATTGCCGGCGCGTCATCGTCAGGTAACTCGCCTGGTTCATGGGAATCCGGGTTTGGGTGGGGGTGTTTGCCTCCTTTCGGGGATGTTGACGCGGTCCCGCGATGCGCACGTGTTCGGTGAGCTGATAGACGCCATCGTACGACATTAAGTCAGAGTAAAACGTGAGCGGGGCGTTAACGGTGCCCATCGCCTGGCTGAGCGCGAAGGGTCACGCTCGTTGCGCATCAGGGTTTTGTCGGAGGGCCAGCGGCACCCAGTGTTTGTTGGCTGGCATGTCCAGCAACGCCGAGCTGTTGGTCAGCTTCACGCGGTAAGGCTTTTGGGTGCCCCAGGTGGACTCCCGGCCGGATCTCCAGCGTGTTGTCAAACACCAAGGCTCCGGCCGCGCTGGTAGCGGTCATCGTGCCGGCGCCCAGTAGGTTTCCTGCGTCGGTTACCGCCGGATGCACCGCTGGCGCCAGCGGCACCGGTGCAAACCGCCTGGCCACCGGGGCGGGCGCAGAGGCTCTGGCGCCGGTGGCCCCGCGCGGGGACCCCCCCCCCCCTCCCCCCCCCCACCGGAGAGGGGGAAGGGGAGCGCGGGGAAGGGAAGGGGGGGGGGGAGGGGGGGGGGGGGGGAAGCCCATGTTCAAAAAAAAACCCGGAAAAAAAAGGGGAAAGGTGGGGGGGGGGGCCCCCCTGGTTGCCCAGAAAAAAAAAAAAAAAAAAAAGCCCTTCTTTTTTTTTTTTGGGGGGGGGGGGGGGGAGCCCCCCAAGAGGCCCCAAAACCCCCCCGGGTGGTTTCCAGCCGCTTGACGCTCACCGGCTGCGGCGTGCGCAGCTCCTGCGCGAAGAAGCTGACGCGCAGCTCCTCCAGCAGCCAGCGCAGCTCCTGCATTCGCGCATCGACCGCGCCTTTGCGCTCGGCGACCAGGCGCCAGTAGCGCTGCTCTTGCGGGCGCAGCTCGGCCAGTCTCGCGGCGTCGCGGGCGGGGTCGGCGCGGTATTTTTCAAGCCGCAGCGTGATGGCCTTGAGGTAACGGGCGAAGTGCTGCAGCTGGCCCCAGGGTGACGCGGTCAGAAAGCGTTTGGGCACCAAGCGCGCCAGTTGCTGCGATGCGTCTGCGGTGGCTTCCGGGGCGTTTTTGGTGTCCTTGATCTTGCGGGCGGCGACGGCGTATTCGGTCAGAATGGCGCTGGCCAGACGCGCCACTTCGTTGGCGATGAGGGTGAGGCGCCCCCGCCCTCATCCACCCGGCGTTTGAAGTCAAATTCGTTGGTGGGCAGCGGGTCCAGCAGAAAGGCCCGGTCCAGCGCCACGGTGATGATCTGCTCGCGCAGCTCGTCGATGGTGCCGCCCGCCGCCGCCGAGCTGGAGCCATCGGCGCTCTTGCCGACCTGCATGTAGGCCACGGCCATTTTTTGCAGATCAGGGATGTTCTTCTCCAGGTATTTCAGCGCGTCCTTGATCTGCAGCGCAAACAGGCGGCGCAGACCGGCGCGGTGTTTGGCGCTGGCCACATCGGGTTCGTCGAACACCTCCACCGTGACGGCATCGCCCCCGTCAATCAGCGCCGGGAAACCAATCAGCGTTTGCCCACCTTGGCCCGGTTTGCGGATTTCCATCAACTCCGGCAGCTCGCCAAATGTCCAGGCGGTATGGCGCTGGCCGACGGTTGTTGCGGTCTTTGGCTGGCGGTTCATTTGCTACAGTTTTAGTAGCTACTCGCGCATATTCCACGG
Source organism: Candidatus Egaibacter danicus (assembly GCA_016707075.1). Lineage (GTDB taxonomy): Bacteria > Pseudomonadota > Gammaproteobacteria > Burkholderiales > Burkholderiaceae_C > Egaibacter > Egaibacter danicus. The sequence continues at coordinate 406,684 of JADJII010000003.1, read as the reverse complement.
GGCTAGAGGCCTATTTGATGCCTCATTTGAGCCTGAATTGGCCTGGCAGCAGGCCGGCCTCCATCTTCAACCCCGCCAGCGCCTGAAACGCCCCGCGTGCCTGCGCGCCCAGCTCCGGCCTTCAGCGCCCCCAGGTTGCGCCCGCGCCCATCTGCCGGCCGTGTTCGTCCACCACGCGAAAATTCATGAACAGGTGCGGGCTGAGCATGTCCAGTTTGAAGTCCGCCCGCTTCACGTCCAGCGAAGTCGTGTCACGCACAATCTTCAGCAACACATCGGTCAACCCGCCGTGGCCAAACGCTCGGGTGTGCTCAAAGTCGCAGCGATGCGGGCCGCGCTGTCGGGCAGCGGCACAAAGCGCGAGCGCGGCTTCTGGTGCAGGCTTTCAGCAGCGCCAGAATCTTGTCCTGCAGCATGCCGGGCACCAGCCATTCACAGCGCTCGTCGTTCACCTGATTCAGCACAAACAGCGGCACCGACACAGTCAGCCCGTCCTTGGCGTCGCCCGGCTCATGCAAATAGGTAGCAGCACAGTCCACGCCGCCCAGGCGAATTGTCCTGGGGAACGCGTTGGTGGTGATGCCTGCGGCCTCGTGGCGCATCAGCTCTTCGCGGGTCAGCTTCAGCAGATCCGGCTGCCCGGACCCGGAGGTCGCCTCGCGGCGACGCACCTCTTCGCGGTACCAGCGCTCAAAGCTGTAGCCGCTGCACACGTCGGCGGGCAGTTGCTGGTCGTAATAGGCGTAGATCAGCTCGTCGTCCACCAGCACGTCCTGGCGGCGGGCCTTGTGCTCCAGGTCTTCCACCTGTTTGATCAGTTTCTGATTGGCGGCAAGGAAAGGCAGCGTGGTTTCCCATTCCTTGCCCACCAGCGCTTCGCGGATAAAGATTTCGCGCGCACCATGCAGGTCCACCCGGCCATAGTTCACCTTGCGCCCGCTGTAAACCACGATGCCATACAGCGTGGCCCGCTCCAGCGCAATCACCTCCGCAGCCTTCTTCTCCCAATGCGGGTCCAGCAACTGTTTCTTGAGCAAATGCCCGCCCACCTGCTCCAGCCACTGGGGCTCAATATTGGCAATGCCACGCCCAAAAAGGCGGGTGGTTTCTACCAATTCGGAGGCAATGATCCAGCGGCCGGGCTTTTTGGACAGATGCGCGCCGGGGTGGGCAAAGAACTTGATGCCGCGTGCGCCCAGGTATTCGCCGCTGGTTCTGCCCCTCTTCGAGCTTGCAGCCGATATTGCCCAGCAGCCCCGCCAGCATGGACAGGTGCAGCTGCTCGTAGCTGGCGGGCTGCGTGTTGAGCCGCCAGTTGTGCTCGGCCACCACGGTGTGCAGCTGGCTGTGGATGTCGCGCCACTCGCGCACGCGGCGGATGTTGACGAAGTTCTGGCGTAGCAACTGCTCGAACTGGCGGTTGGAGAGCTTGTGGACGACCCGATGCAACCGAGGACGCTGTGGCCGGGGTGCGCCGGGTGACGAAATTGAGCTACGCGACGAGGAGCCCGGCGTACCCCGGGTCGCAGTGGCATCGGCCGGGCCAGAGGGGGAGCCACCGCCCCGCGCATCATGAATCCACTTCCACAACTTCAGGTACCCCGTGAACTCGCTCTTCTCATCGTCAAACTTCTGGTGCGCCGCATCCGCCTGCTGCTGCGCCTCCATCGGTCGGTCGCGCACATCCTGCACGCTCAAGGCAGAGGCAATGACTAGTGCTTCGTCCAGCGCTTCACGCGACCGCGCTTCAAGCAACATGCGGCCCACGCGCGGGTCCAGCGGCAGGCGGCTCAGCTCCTGCCCCAGCGGCGTCAGCTCATTCGCATCGTCCACCGCACCCAGCTCGTTGAGCAACTGGTAGCCATCCGCAATCGCCCGACCACTGGGCCGCTCCAGAAAAGGAAAGTCTTCCACGATGCCCAGATGCAGGGACTTCATGCGCAAGATGACGCCGGCCAATGACGATCGCAGAATTTCGGGGTCGGTAAACCGCGCCCGACCGTCAAAATCCTTCTGGTCGTAGAGGCGAATACAGATACCGTTGGCGACGCGACCGCAGCGCCCGGCGCGCTGGTTGGCCGAGCTTTGGCTGATGGGCTCCACCAGCAACTGCTCCACCTTGCTGCGGAAACTGTAGCGCTTCATGCGCGCTGTACCTGCGTCAATCACGTACCGGATACCAGGCACAGTGAGCGAGGTCTCAGCCACATTGGTCGCCAGCACAATGCGCCGCCCGGTGTGGCCGTCAAAAATGCGGTCCTGCTCGGCCGGGCTCAGGCGGGCAAACAGCGGCAGCACCTCGGCGCTGCGCATCACGGGCTGGTGGCTCAGGTGCTTGCGCAGGTGGTCTGCCGCCTCCCGAATCTCGCGCTCGCCGGGCAGGAACACCAGAATGTCGCCACTGTTGTGGACATCGCGCCAAAGTTCGTCCACGCCATCGGCAATCGCGTTGTTCAGGTCGTACTCGCGGCTCTCTTCAAATGGCCGGTAACGCTGCTCCACCGGGAACATGCGGCCCGACACCATGATGATCGGCACCGGGCCTTTTGCAGATTTAAAGTGATCGGCAAAACGCTGCGCATCAATCGTGGCGGACGTCACCACGATCTTCAGGTCGGGCCGGCGCGGCAAGATCTGGCGCAGGTAGCCCAGCAGGAAGTCGATGTTGAGCGAGCGCTCATGCGCCTCGTCGATGATGATGGTGTCGTAGGCCTTCAACAGCGGATCGGTCTGCGTCTCGGCCAGCAAAATGCCGTCCGTCATCAGCTTGACCGAGGCGTCTTTGCTTTAAGCGATCCTGAACCGCACCTTGAAACCCACCACCTCGCCCAGCGGCGTTTTCAGTTCCTCGGCGATGCGTTTGGCCACGCTGCTGGCGGCAATGCGCCGTGGCTGGGTGTGGCCGATGAGTTTGCCGCGGGGCGCCGGTCGGCCATCAGGCAGCGTTTTGGGATAGTTGCACAGCCCCGGCCCAGGGCCAGCGCAATCTTGGGCAGCTGCGTGGTCTTGCCTGACCCGGTCTCGCCGCAGACGATGACCACCTGATGCGCCGCCAGGGCCGTCATGATGTCTTCGCGTTTGCCGGAGACGGGCAGCGATTCAGGGAACTCGATTTTCAGGGGAATGGCAGACAAGGAGGCGACTTCAGGGACAAAACATCGGGGAGAATACTGAATTATGTCCGCTGTCTTCAATTTCACCTTCGTCCCGTGGTTCCGCTCGGTCGCGCCGTACATCCACAAATTTCGCAACCAGACCTTTGTAGTGGGCATTGCAGGAGAAGCGATCGCCGCGGGCAAAGCTACACCATCTGGCGCAAGACCTGGCGATGATTCAGAGCATGGGCGTGAAGATCCTGCTGGTGCATGGTTTCAGGCCTCAGGTGAACGAACAGCTCAGGGCCAAGGGCCACACCCCCAAATACTCGCATGGCATCCGCATCACCGACGAGGTGGCGCTGGACTGCGCGCAGGAGGCCGCCGGGCAACTGCGCTACGAGATTGAGGCCGCCTTCAGCCAGGGCCTGCCCAACACGCCCATGGCGGATTCCACCGTGCGGGTGATCTCGGGTAACTTCATCACGGCCCGGCCCGTGGGCATTGTGGACGGCATTGATTTCCAGCACTCCGGGCTGGTGCGCAAGGTGGACGTGGCAGGCATCACCCGCACGCTGGACATGGGTGCAATGGTGCTGCTGTCGCCGTTTGGCTTTTCACCCACCGGCGAGGCCTTCAATCTCACCATGGAAGAAGTGGCCACGTCGGTCGCCTCCGCGTTGCAGGCTGACAAGCTGATTTTCCTGACCGAAATGCCCGGCATCGGAATGGACGCCCTGCAACCGGTCAGCGAAGACAATCCGATTGATACCGAGCTGCCGCTGGCTACCGCCGAAAGCCTGCTAGCCAAACTGCCCCCCGCTTTGCTGCCGACTGACACCGCTTTTACTTGCAGCATTGCGTGAAGGCCTGCAAGTCGGGCGTTGAAAGAAGCCACATCATCCCGTTCAACGTGGACGGGGCCATTTTGCTGGAGGTGTATGTGCACGACGGCATTGGCACGATGGTGGTGGATGAAAAACTGGAGAGCCTGCGTGAAGCTTCGGTGGACGACGTGGGCGGCATCCTGCAACTGATCGAGCCGTTCGAGAAAGACGGCACGCTGGTCAAGCGCAGCCGCACCGAGATCGAACGCGACGTGGCGAACTACACCATCCTGGAGCACGACGGCGTCATCTTTGCCTGCGCGGCGCTGTACCCCTATCCCGAGTCCAAAACCGGTGAAATGGCGGCGTTGACCGTGTCGCCCGAGTCCAGGGTCAGGGCGATGGCGAACGCGTGCTCAAGCGCGTGGAGCAGCGCGCCAAGGCCATGGGCCTGGACAGCATTTTTGTACTGACCACCCGCACCATGCACTGGTTTTTGAAGCGTGGGTTTGTGCAAGCCGACCCGGATCGCCTGCCCGAGGCCAGACGTCGCCTTTACAACTGGGACCGCAAGAGCCAGGTGCTGGTCAAAAAGCTCGTCTAACCGCCCGGCCAGGGCTGTCGGTCACAGCAGCCCTATCGCCGCCACGGAGGCCGCGGGCCAGCACGGCCAGATGCAGGAAGCTCCACAACAGGTAGCGCTGCCGCAGTTTTTGCGGTGACAGGCTGGAAATCAAAAACAGACGTCTGTTTTTGGCGCGCGCATGACGTGAACACCGGTCTCCTGGCGGATCTCCCGGTGCTGTTTTTCGACGGTTCGGGTCGCAAGGCGCCGCGCCAGCTCCCACTCGCGCAGGTCAACTTCTCCGTCACCGTCCAGATCGAAGCGCTGTTTGAGCCTTTCCGGATCTTTCTTCCAATCCGAGAGTAACGCGCTAACGTCTTCACCAGACTCAGCGCTGAATGGGCGCCACCCACCGTCGAAAACTCGCCCAACACGTAGATCAGGCCACCGCCGAACAGCATTTCTTCCACTTGTTTGTATCCGCCTGAATAGGTGGTGCGGACCTCCGGCCCCATCACCTCTGCGTGGTCCGGATCCACCCGACAGGCGCCTGTGGGGTCACGAATCTCGAAGGTCGCCTCGCTCACGTTGCAGCTGACTTCCCGCCACTCCCGGTCGTTGTTGTCTTTGGAGTAGGTGCGGCAGCGGTACCAGATGCACGACACGCCGCTGAACGGGCTGGTGATCAGGTTATCCGGGTCCACACTGGCGCGACCATACAACTCCACATAGCCTTGGGCGGCAGAGCCAATGCGTGATGTGGGCAGTTCGGCGATAGCTCGCGCCCGGCCGTGAGTCGATACCCATGCAAAAACCCGATGGCAGCGACCAGGACCAGAGAGATGATCCACACCGATCTCTCCCCGGAATGGAGGCCAAAAGCCAGCAGACCCAGATAACTTGCCGACGTCAGCGCTCCAACATACTGGCTGCGCAAGCCATTCAACATCTGCACGTTTATGAGTTAAAGCGCTGACCGACGTCCACGTCTTTCATCTCTTCGGCGGCGAATTTCAGCAGGTCAAACGCCTTGAAACCAAACAGCCGGGCGATGATGAGGTTGGGGAACTGCTCAATCCCCACGTTGTTGATGTTCACACTGTCGTTGTAGAACTCGCGCCGATCCGCAATCGCGTTTTCCAGTCCGCTGATGCGGGACTGCAGATGCAGGAACTGCTCGTTGGCCTTCAGATCGGGGTACGACTCCGCCAGCGCAAACAGGCTGCCCAGACCATTTCTGAGCGCCCCTTCAGCTACGCCCAATGCCCCCAGGTTGTGAGATTCGCGCGCATCCGACACCCGGGAGCGGGCCTGAATCACCTTTTCCAGCGTGTCCTGCTCGTGCTTCATGTACTGTTTGCAGGTGTCGATCAGCTTCGGCAATTCGTCATGGCGCTGCTTCAACAGCACATCAATATTGGCCCAGGCTTTGGAGACGTTGTTCTTGATGTTCACCAGGCTGTTGAACAGCATGACGCCGTAAACGACCATCACCGCCAGCACGACCCAGAAAATCATTCCCATTGCAGGTTCCTCCAAAAAGCTGATTGTTTGTGGATTGTTTCCGATCACATTTGCAGCCGGGCCCGCATTTGACCTTCATCAATCTTTTTGTCGCAAAACCGTCACAAAATGGTTAATTAAGCCGATGGAGCCCGCTATGACCGAGAGATCAACCCCTACGCGAACAACTGTTGAGGCCCGCCAGCGCCGTATATCCCAGGGCGACACCGTGAGCGCACGTACTGCCAAGGGCGTTGCGTCGCAAACTGCCCGCATCAGAACGAATGCGGCGCAAGGAGCGCAACAGGCGGCTGTCAAAAACATTCTGCACAAGACCCCCAACAAGGCCGCGGCGCTGAAGACTTTGCTGGCTGGCAGTTCGCCCGAGGATGTCTCTGAAATCCGCAAAATGCTTCAGGAAAATCAGGCACTGCTGGGTGACAGTTCGGTCAAGCCGGACGAAGAACTGGCGCCAAATTGGCGCTCCGGTGGTTACCCGTACAAAAACCTGCTGTCACGCAAACGCTACGAGGCCCAGAAATACCAGTTGCAGGTGGAACTGCTCAAACTGCAAATGTGGGCCAAGGACACTGGCCAGCGGGTCGTGATCTTGTTTGAGGGGCGCGACGCAGCCGGCAAGGGGGGTGCCATCAAGCGGTTCATGGAGCACCTCAACCCCCGTGGTGCGCGTGTTGTGGCGCTGGAAAACCCAGCGAGACCGAGCGCGGGCAATGGTATTTTCAGCGCTACGTGCAGCATTTGCCCACTGCGGGCGAAATCGTGATGCTGGACCGCTCCTGGTACAACCGGGCGGGTGTGGAGCGCGTCATGGGCTTTTGCACCGATGCCGAGTACCAGGAGTTCATGCGTCAGGCGCCGCTGTTTGAGCGGCAACTGGTACGCAGCGGTATCCACCTCATTAAATTCTGGTTCTCGGTGAGCCGTAAGGAGCAGCACCGCCGGTTCAAGGAACGCGAGTTGCACCCGCTGAAACAATGGAAGCTCAGCCCGATTGACATGGCCTCGCTCGACAAGTGGGATGACTACACCAAGGCCAAGGAGGCCATGTTTTTCGAAACCGACACCGCCGATGCGCCCTGGACCGTGATCAAGTCAGACTGCAAGAAGCGCGCACGCCTGAACGCGATGCGCTACGTGCTGCACAAGCTGCCCTACGCCAATAAGGACCTGGACAACATCGGCACGCTGGACAACCTGCTGGTGGGGCGCGCCCACGTGGTGTATGAGCGCGGCGAACGCCCGGGCGGGGCGATTTTGTAGGCTGACGGTAGCCGCAATGTCCGTTTCAGCGGTGGCGTGCCTGACGCCAGACCAGCGCAGAGCCCACCAAAGCCATTGCGCCAAACCACAGGAATGACCAGTTGGCGATGGAGCCGCCCAGAAATGTCCAGTCCACCTTGGTGCAATCACCGCCACCACGAAAGATCATCGGCAGGGCGCGTTTGAGGGGGAAGGTTTCGATCATGCCGTAGAGGTCACGCCCGCAGGACACCACCTCGGGCGGGTACCACTGCAGCCAGCTCTGGCGTGCGGCGACAAAGGCGCCCGCACAGGCCAGCAGCACCAGCAGGACAGAACCACTAATCTGGAAGCTCTTTCGAGTGCTGGCGGCCGTCAAACCTGCACAGACAGCTATCAAAACAAGAGCGTACCGTTGCACAATGCACATGGGACAGGGCTCCAGCCCCACCACATGCTGCAAATACATGCCGAATGCCAGCAAGGCCACGCAAGCCAGACACACCACAGCCATCACACGCCGCGGCGCGTTGTCAAACCAATTCATCACGACGTTCAAAATCAAAGTCCTCCATGAAGCCCGCCCTTGCGGCGGATGCCAGGTTGGTGTCCATTGTGCCTTTGAAGTTCCCGGCGGCGCCACGCACCGTGCCCGCAGGCATCATCGGGCATTTGCAAACCGAATAAGATTCAGGCTTTGGTTTTTACCAACAAAACATTCCCATTCAAAGGTAATTCATGGCACGCACCGTCAACTGCATCAAACTGGGCAAGCCAGCCGAAGGTCTGGACTTCCCACCCTACCCCGGCGAATTGGGCAAACGCATCTGGGAAAGTGTCAGCAAGGAAGCCTGGGCAGCCTGGCTCAAGCACCAGACCATGCTGGTCAATGAAAACCGGCTGAATCTGGCCGACGCCCGCGCCCGCCAGTACCTGGCCCGCCAGATGGAAAACCACTTTTTTGGCGATGGTGCCGACGCGGCGCAGGGCTACGTACCGCCTGCTGCCTGATCTGGCCCGCGTGTCTGGCGTCCCAGCTGACGTGCCAGCAACTACCCACCCGGCCTTTCTCCAGGGATGGCAGAGCCTGCCTGCCTGGTGTGTGCTGGACACCGATTTAGGTGACGGCTCACGTTTTCTGTCCACCTGGCGGGCGTGGCAATGCGATCCCCAACGGCCGCGCATGCTGCATTACGTGGCCATCTGCGAGCAGGCCCCGGATCTGGAATCGCTCCAGCGCTCGATCGACGCCCTTCCGGAGCTTCGGCCCCATGCTGCGACGCTACTTCGCCAGTGGTTCGGGTTCCTGCCGGGGTTTCATCGCGTTCACCTGAGCGCAGGTCATGTGCTGCTGACTTTGTGTGTCGGCGAACTCAAGACCATGCTGCGGGAGCAGCATTTCACCGCAGACTCGGTTGTTCTGGGGCCGCTGGCGGCGCCAACGACCTCCCGCGCTTCACCGTTGTCCCACCCTGTCCATTGGGCTCTGAAGGCCGTGGCGCGATGCTGTCGCCGCGGCACGGAACTGGTCATGCACAAGGCCAACGATAGCCTGCGCAATGACCTCGTTCGGCTGGGCTTTGAGTTCCACAACCAGACTGACCCTTTTCAGGGGTATTTCAATCCAACGTGGGACCTCAGCAACAGCCGGGGAGGCCGTCCTGCAGCCCATCCCATGACCACGTCGCCCGGCCGCTGCGTGGTAATCGGGGCCGGACTGGCCGGCGCCAGCGTGGCGGCTTCGCTGGCACGACGTGGCTGGCAGGTGCAGGTGCTGGACGCCGCTGACGCACCGGCCGCCGGGGCTTCCGGTCTGCCAGCCGGGCTCGCCGTGCCCCACAACTCGCCCGACAACAGCCCACGCTCCCGCCTGTCACGCGCCGGTTTGCGACTGACGCTGGAGCAGGCTCGTACGGCGTTGATTGCGGGACAGGATTTTGAGGAACGCGGTACGCTGGAGCGCCGGCTGGATGGTGCGCTGGGCCTGCCTGCCGACTGGCCACTGGCTGGAGAAGAATGGTCCCGCACAGCGGTGCAAAAAACCATCTCCCCGGACTTTTCCGGGCGTGACAAAGCCCTGTGGCACACACACGGCGCCTGGATCAAACCCGCCCGTCTGGTGCAGGCCTGGCTCCATGAACCCGGTGTGCGCCTTGTGCCCAAGACGCGGGTAAACCACCTCACCCACACGCCACAAGGCTGGGCGGTGTCAGACGATTCCGGGCAGACGTTGACCACAGTACCGCTGGTGGTCATGGCGGCTGCGGGTGGATCGCTCACGCTGCTGCGCCATGCAGAACAGATTTCCATTGACAGGCCCACGGGCCGGCTCGACTCGGCGCGGGAGCTTGCCGGCCAGGTGTCATGGGCGCTGCACCAGAGCGGTGATGACGCCGTGTTTCCACAGACACCGGTCAACGGGTCAGGAAGCTTCATTCCGGCAGTGCCGATGCAGGATGGGCTGGCGTGGTTCGTGGGGGCTACCTACGAGCAACTGGATTCTTCAAACCAGCAGCGGACATCGCAACAGACCCGGCATCAGGAAAATCTTCTGAAACTGGAAACCCTGCTGCCACGGGCTGCGGCATACCTGAAGCCCCGATTCGCACGCGAAGAAATTCAGGCCTGGTCGGGCGTGCGCTGTGCCACATCCGACCGCCTGCCGGTAGTCGATGTGATTCAGGGTGACGGATCTGCCAGCCTGTGGGTCAGCGCCGCCATGGGCTCACGGGGACTCAGTCTGTGCGTGCTGTGCGCCGAGTTGCTGGCAGCCCGTCTGCACGCCGAACCACTACCCCTTGAGAGCCGCCTGGCCCGCCTGCTGCAAGCGTGATCAGCTACACCTTTTGTAGCAATTGAATGATCTGGCCGGGGTCAAACGGGCGCTCCAGCACCGCAAAGCAACCGGCCTGCTCGGCACGTTCCTGCATGTGCCACGAGGTATCGCCGGTGCTCAGCACCACGCGGCCAATCACCGGCTCCATGCCAACCAGCTTCTCGACCAGCTTCCAGCCATCCATGTCGGGCATGTCCAGACTGACGATCACCAGGTCGTAGTGGCGGCGACGTGCCATGTCCAGCGCCAGCGCGCCGGTGTCGGCGTCTTCTACCTCGTATAGACCGGCCAGCGCCAGCCGGGCGCGCAGGTACATGCGCTGATCGCGCGAGGCGTCAACCAGCAGGGACACTTTCACGCCGGGCGGCAAGGCGTCCATGTAGTCGATATCAAAATCCACCAGCTCTTGAGCCTGCGCGGGTGGCGTCATGAACAGGTCGTCCATCGCCTGCACCACAGCGGTCCAGTCCAGCGGCCGGCTGAACACCCGCCATGCGTTTTCCGGTGCACCAGCGCCAACGCAGATCAGTTTCAGGTTGACGTTGTGACCAGGAGATGCCAGTTCGAGCCGGGCCTCGTAACTTTCGCAGTCGATCAAGCCAAGGTGCGGGGCCAACGGTGCTTCCGGCGTCCACAGGGTGTAGGACACCTCCCGATCCCGTGACAGCCGGAATACCGTGTTGAGGGCGTGTCTTTCAACGTCCGTAAATCCCACAACTTTGACGAATACGAGAGGTACCATTCGATACGGCGGTTTCTGCGCGACCCAAAAAGGGGGATTATGACTGCTCATCGGGGGCCATTCAGACGTCATCCAGGCTGGGTACTGCCGTAAACACCACTATTTTTACCAATCGGTAAAATAAAACTTTTGATGCATTCCTGCGATTCTTCGGGATCGCCTTGTTTCATTCTGCTGAATTGGTTTGACCATGATTCTTGTTGCCGGCTCCGCCAATCTGGACTTCGTGGTCCGGGCCCCGCATATCCCTGCTCCAGGTGAAACTGTGCTGGGGCGTGAATTCAAAACCTATCCCGGTGGCAAAGGCGCCAATCAGGCGGTGGCCTGCGCCCGGGCCGGGGGTGCGCCGACTCACATGCTGCTGGCCCTGGGTGATGATTTGTATGCCCGGCCGCTGGAAGAATCACTCAACGCGGCCAATGTCAAACTTCACATCGTCCGTGATGCCGCGCAGGCCACCGGCACGGCCTTCATCTGCGTGTCAGACGACGCGGAGAACGCCATCACAGTGGCGCCAGGTGCCAATGCGGCCTTGCAGGCACACCATTTGCCAACGCTGGATGGCGTGAGCCATCTGCTGATGCAACTGGAGACGCCGATGGAGACCGTCACCGCCTACGCCAAAGCTGCGCGGGCGAAAGGTGTCAGGGTTGTGCTGAACGCGGCACCCGCCCAGAGCCTGCCAGCCGACCTGCTGAAGCACATCGACATCCTGATCGCCAACGAAGGTGAGCTGGCCGCCATTGCCAGTGACTCGGCGCAGAACAAAGGCAGCATTGCCCAGTCGCTGGCGAAAATCGATGTGCCCTGTGTGGTGGTCACGCTGGGGCATCACGGCTGCGTCGCCCGGGTGGATGGGCAAGTGTTGTTTCAGCCCGCCTTCCCTGTCACGCCGGTTGACACCACCGGTGCGGGCGACACGTTCTGCGGTGTTCTGGTGGCAGCGTTGCAGCAAAAACAATCCTGGCCCCAGGCACTGGCGGCGGCCAGTGCAGCGGGCGCTCTAGCCTGCACCAAGCCGGGTGCGCAATCCAGCATCCCTGAACACGCCGAGGTGGCCGCGCTGGTCGCCAGATCTGGCAAGCCTGAAGCTGGCAACCTGGCGGCCCTGCAGTCCTTTTGCGGTTTTCCCGCCTGACTTTTCCACCTGAATAATCCTCTGCCCGCATGACCAAAACCAAGTCACCCACTCCCTGCAAAGTCATTTACGACACCGACCCCGGCGTTGACGACGCCATGGCGCTTTACTTCGCGCTGGCGCACCCGGCCATTGACGTGGTGGGCATCACCACCACGTTTGGCAACGTCTCCGTCGAGCAGGCGGCCACCAACGCGCTGTACCTCACTGCCATTGCGGGCCGACCCGGCATCCCGGTCACCCGGGGCGTCAAAACCCCGTGGGTGAAGCACCCTGAGGCGCCGCCCGCCTTCATCCATGGTGCCGACGGTCTGGGCAATCTGGGCTCCCGCGTGGCCACGCACAACCAGGTCGATCCGCGTTCGTCCGCGCAGTTCATCGTGGACATGGCACGCGCTCACCCGGGCGAAATCACGCTGGTAGCCGTGGGGCCGCTGGGCAACCTCAGCCTGGCGTTGAAGCTGGAACCCACGCTGCCCACGCTGCTGCGCGAGGTCATCATCATGGGCGGCACCGTGCTGGAGCCCGGCAACGTGTCGCCGGTGGCCGAAGCCAACATCTGGAACGACCCCCATGCGGCCGACCACGTGTTCACCGCCGGCTGGAAACTCACCATGGTCGGCCTGGACGTGACGCACCGGGTGATCACCGAACTGTCGCTGTTCAAAAAAATTGCCGACCACCACGACCATCTGGCAACCGCCACGCTGCATCAGGCGGTTGAGTTTTACTCCCGCTTTTACAGCGGCCTGCACAAGCACCTGTACAAAACGCCGGGGTGCTTTGCCCACGACCTGCTGGCGTTCATCTACCTCGTGAACCCGGAGCTTTTCACGGTGGAAACTGGCCGCGTGCGGGTGGCAACCGAAGGTCTGGCGCAAGGGCAAACCATCATGAACCGGCGGGACTACATCAACTACCCGCAAGCGGGCTGGGACAAGCACAAGCCCCACACCCAGGTTTGCATGGCGGTGGACGCACCGGGTTGCCTGAAAGTCTTTGAAAACACCCTGATGAGCAACTGGCTCAAGGAGAACTGACCTCATGAAATTCCCCATCGTTGACTACCGCAGCCCCACCGCCGCTAAAGACTTCTGCACCAGCCTGCATGAAACGGGTTTTGGCGTGTTGTCCAACCACCCGCTGGACCAGAAGCTGGTTGAAGGCATCTACGCGGAATGGCTGGCTTTTTTCGGCACAGACGCCAAAAACAGCTACCCCTACAACTTTGACAAGCTCGACGGCTACTTCTCCCCCAAGGTGTCGGAAACCGCCAAAGGCCACACCAAGCGCGACCTGAAAGAGTTTTTCCACATCTACCCCTGGGGCCGTTACCCGGCCGAGGTGTCCGACGCTGCGCGCCGTTACTACGCCGCGGGCAGCCAACTGGCCGCCACCCTGCTGCAATGGGTGGAAGATAACTCGCCAGCCGAAGTGAAAGCCCGGTATTCCATGCCGCTCACCCAAATGATCGACGGCTGCCAGGAAACCCTGCTGCGCGTGCTGCACTACCCGCCGCTGGTGGGCGACGAAGAACCCGGTGCCGTACGCGCCGCAGCCCATGGCGACATCAACCTGCTGACCATCCTGCCCGCCGCCACCGAGCCGGGCCTGCAAGTGCTGGGCAAAGACAACGCCTGGTACGACGTGCCCTGCGACTTTGGCCTCCTGATCGTCAACATCGGCGACATGCTGGAAGAAGCCTCCGGCCACTACTACCCGTCCACCGTGCACCGCGTGCTGAACCCGGTGGGCGCAGGCGCCAAAAAGTCACGCATCTCCATGCCGCTGTTTTTGCACCCGCGCCGGGAAATCGTGCTGTCAGACCGCTACACCGTCGGCAGCTACTTTGAAGAACGCATGCGGGAGTTGAGCCGGAACGCGCCATAAAGAGGGTCTAAATTTTGTGCCAAATTGGCCTCTAGCCCTTTTAGAATATGCGTGAGTAGCTATTTTATTGATAGCGATTTCAGCTGGTTAATGGGATCTACCCCTGATTTCCGGTAATAGTTGCTCCGTTCTGAAATAGGTCTGCATATGCCGCTTCAGCCATTGAAGCCATGTCAAAAGTTGTGTTGTCCACGCCATTTGTAACTCCAATGTTCTTTGCTGATTCTCTATATTGGGACCAAACTCCGGCATTGCTTTTGTCAGGTGCATGTATTAACCAAAGGCCCAATCGACCTAAGCCAATCCAGCGTTGCCTTGAACCACTTCGACATAGTTAACAAGTACTTCGTCTTTTTTTACATCGATAACCGCATACCTGTGCGCGTACACACTCAAAAACAACTTGTCGAAGTGCTGATCTGTATGCAAATCGATATTGACTGGTTTAAGAAATTTGTTATTCCCAGATTAATCGGTGCTTACTCTTTTCATAGTCCCCATACGGCCCAACGTCTCCCGCCCAGGTTCTCCCGCCTTCCCGTCAGTCTTAACCGTGAGCCCTGCCTCCTGTGGGCGTAGTTCAAACAACATCCAGGTCGGTATGGCGTCTCAGGTGATGGCCGCGAGAGCCAACTACGGCCATGGCCCAGCCAAAAGCTACTGCGCTCTTGCCCTTTCTGCGTTTGGCTTTAGTCCAGATGAGGGCCCGCATGCCAGTATCAATAGAACGCCGAGTAATGATTGCAATAGGAAGTCATCTGTCGCTTTCACTTTTTTGTTTACTCCCATCTGCCCATCTGACTCTCAGACCCTGCTTTGGCACGCATTTTCTAATCAAGGTGAGTGTCGCCGGTCCACGATCACCCAATTCTCGTGCCGTGCAAATGCTCCATGAATTTGATAATTGGAATCTGACCCCAATTAAGTGCAATTAAGTGCCCGAACCGTGAGGCCCGGGGCAGGCTGTCCCGACGATTTCGAGGCGCGTAGCGACGTATGAGGAGGGCAGCCTGCCCTGGGCCTCACGGTTCCGCCAACTCATCTCCGCGAAATGCCGCCCGGTCTTTATGCAAATTTTCGAATAACGAAATCACATAAATGTAGTTTGTAATATAAGGCCGCCCGCCTACAGTCTGCCTCTATGCACGATTTGGCGTTTGTCTTTGCGGGGTTTTTTGTCGGCCTGGTGGTCGGCCTCACAGGCGTGGGCGGCGGCTCGTTGATGACCCCCATACTGATCTTTTTCTTCGGCGTGAAGCCCTATCTGGCCGTCGGCACCGATCTGCTGTTCGCCGCTTTCACCAAAATGAGCGGCACCGCCAAGCTGGCACGCGCCAAACGGGTTGATTGGCGCGTGGTGCTCCAGCTGTCAGCCGGCAGCATTCCAGCCGCGCTGATTACGCTGTACATCCTGCGCACCGTTGGCCCGGCCAGCGCACCGGTGCAAGCCGTCATGACCACGACATTGGGCGTGGCGCTACTGCTCACCGCTGCGGCCACGCTCTACAAGGCGCTGCGCGGCAAAGCGGCCCCGACCAGGGTTGCATTGGGCGAAGAAATACTGGCCGCGACACCCCGCCACTGGAGCCTGCCGCTGCTGTTTGGCGCCCTCATCGGCACGCTGGTCACCCTAACCTCGGTGGGCGCAGGCGCCATTGGAGTCACCGTGCTGATGATTTTGTACCCCCGGCTACCGCTGGTGCGCATCGTGGCAGCCGATATTGCCTATGCCGTGCCGCTGACGCTGGTGGCCGGCCTGGGCCATGCCTCGCTGGGCTCGGTGGATTGGCCGCTGCTCGCCAAGCTGCTGGCAGGCTCCATTCCCGGCATCTGGGTCGGCTCGCACCTGATGGCCCGCACGCCGGACCGCGTCATCCGCTCCCTTCTGTCCGTGCTGCTGGCCTATGCCGGCGTGAAACTGATTGCCCTCTAAGTCCCCTTTTGAAATTTGCCCGCCATGTACCAATACACCGACTTTGACCGCCAATTCGTCAAGCAGCGCGCCGCACAGTATCGCGACCAGCTCGAGCGCAACCTCAAAGGCCAGCTTGGCGACGATGAATTCCGGCCCCTGCGCCTGCAAAACGGATGGTACATCCAGCGGTTTGCGCCCATGCTGCGTGTGGCCGTGCCCTACGGTGAGCTCTCCAGCGCCCAGCTGCGCGTGTTGGCCAAAATCGCCCGCGACTACGACCGCAAAGACGAAAACAACCTCGACAAAGCCAACCCGGGCCTCTCCGACCTGAACTCCCTGCCCTCCGGCGTGGCCCACCTCACCACGCGCCAGAACGTGCAATACAACTGGATACCGCTGGACAAAAGCGCCGACGTGATGGACCTGCTGGCCAGCGTCAACATGCACGGCATCCAGACCAGCGGCAACTGCATCCGCAACATCACCAGCGACGAGCGCGCCGGCATTGCCGTGGACGAAGTCGCCGACCCGCGCCCTTTCGCCGAAATCCTGCGTCAGTGGAGCACGCTGCACCCCGAGTTCGCGTTTTTGCCACGCAAGTTCAAGATCGCCATCACCGGCGCAAAAGAAGACCGCGCGGCCACCTACTGGCATGACGTGGGCCTGCACGTCATCCGCAATGAAGATGGCGACATTGGCTTTCGGGTCATCGTGGGCGGTGGCATGGGCCGCACCCCCGTCATCGGCACCGTAGTCCGCGATTTCCTGCCCTGGAACCAGATTCTCAATTACCTTGAAGCCGTGGTGCGCGTGTACAACCGTTGGGGCCGTCGCGACAACCTGTACAAGGCCCGCATCAAGATTCTGGTAAAGGCCGAGGGTGCCCGTTTCACCGAAGAGGTGGAAGCCGAATACCAGCAGATCCTGGATGTGGACGGCGCACCGCACACCATCGATCAGACCGAGCTGGACCGCGTGTCCGCAGCGTTTGTACCGCCCGCACTGAACTGCAACCGCAAGGACGCAGACGCCAAGATCGCCCACATTCTGCGTGCCGCCGCCGAGGATGACGTGGAGTTTGGCCGCTGGCTGCAACAAAACGTGGCCCCTCACAAAAACCCCGACCTGCGGGCGGTAACGCTGTCGTTCAAGCGCCTGGGTTACGCGCCGGGCGATGCCACCTCCGACCAACTGGAAGGCGCCGCCGCGCTGGCTGACGAGTTCTCCGCCGGTGAAGTGCGCGTCACGCACGACCAGAATCTGGTGCTGCCGTGGGTGCGTTGCGACCAGTTGCCCGAACTCTGGCGTGCCGCCCGCAAGCTCGGTTTCGCCCGCCCGAATATCCGCCTGCTATCGGACATGATTACCTGCCCTGGTGGCGACTTCTGCGCGCTGGCGAACGCCCGCTCATTGCCCGTTGCCCAAGCCATCACCGAGCGGTATCAGGATCTGGACGAACTGCATGATCTGGGCGAGATTGACCTGCACATCAGCGGCTGCATCAACTCCTGCGGTCATCACCACAGCGGCCACATCGGCATTCTGGGCGTGGATAAAGACGGCAAGGAGTGGTACCAGGTGTCGCTGGGCGGCTCGGACGGCTCTGCATTGAGTGGCGCGCCCGTGGCTGGCAAGGTGGTTGGCCCGTCGTTTGCTGCTGACGAAGTGGCCGACGTGATCGAAGCCATCATCGACACCTATCGCCGCGAGCGGCAGGCCGTACAGGGTAGCAACGAAACCTTCATCGCCACCGTTCGCCGCGTGGGCGCTGAGCCCTTCAAACTGGCCGCCAACAGCATGCGCACCAGCACCGGCAAAGCTGTTCACGTCACTGAAACAGAGGCTGCCTGATCATGCAAACCACTATCAAATTAATAGCTTCTCACGCACATTCGACGCGGGCTGAAGGCCAAAATGGCACTCAAAAAATGCTGGAAAACGTTCTCCAGCTGGCCAATGATGCGGACCCCCGCAGCCTGGAGCTGGCTGGCGTGGAGCGCATTGAACTGAGCTTCCCCAAGTTCAGCGATGGCCGCGCCTACAGCCAGGCCTTTCTGCTGCGCCGCCGCCTGGGTTTCAAGGGCGAGATCCGCGCCACGGGTGATGTGCTGATTGACCAGCTGGTGCAGATGCAGCGTACGGGTTTTGACTCCGCCGTGCTGCGCGCCGATCAGGACATCGCCCACGCCCAACGGCAATTCGACCGATTCCACGCGTTTTATCAGGGCGATGCCGTTCAGACCGCGCCTCTTTTCGCGGAGAAAGCCGCCGCATGAGCGCCATCGAACTCTACGCCCGCCCTTCCGGGGATTTTGACGCGAAGCTGGTGGAGACCAAAGCCCTGCTGCAAACCGCCGCGCGTGACTACGCCGCTGAATCCCTGGTAGGCCCGGCCCTGATCACCCAGGCGTCCAGCCTCGGCGCCGAAGACATGGTGGTCAGCCACCTGATCAATTTGCTGGCGCTGGATATCCCCATCTTCGTGCTGGAAACCGGCATGCTGCACGCCGAAACGCTGCAACTGCTGGAGCAGTTCAAAGCCAGATCCCGTACCCAGGTAAACGTGTTCACGCCCAGGAACGAAGCCGTGGTGCAATTTGTAGCCATTGAGGGCAAAGACGCGATGTACAAAAGCATCACGCTGCGCAAGGCCTGCTGCGATATCCGCAAGATGGAGCCACTGGAGCGTGCGCTGGCCGGAAAAAAAGCCTGGATCACCGGCCTGCGCCGGGAGCAATCCGGCGCCCGCGCCGATGTGCCGTTGATTGACACCACCAACCCCGACCGCACCAAACTCAACCCGCTGGCCAACTGGACCTGGGGCGATGTGTGGCACTACATCAACGTCCACGGGGTGGACTACAACCCGCTGCACGACCAGTTTTTCCCCAGCATCGGCTGCGCGCCCTGCACCCGCGCTGTGTCCGTGGGCGAAGATTTCCGCTCGGGCCGCTGGTGGTGGGAGGATGAAACGGCCAAGGAATGCGGCCTGCACGTCAGCCCGGCACCTGCAACCAGTTCCCTCTCCAGCGCTTTGACAAGCGCATAAATCGAGCACCTGACCATGAACGCCCGACTCTCTCCCGAATTGTTCAATCCGCTGGCATCCACGGCACCCGCGACCCTGCCCGTGAGCCATCATCTCAGCAACACCCACCTCGATGCACTGGAAGAAGAAACCATCTTCATCCTGCGCGAAGTCGCCGCCGCGTTTGAGCGCCCCACGCTGCTGTTCTCTGGCGGCAAGGATTCGCTGGTGCTGCTCAAATGCGCCGAAAAAGCCTTTGGCGCCAAATCCAGCGGTGGTGGCATCCCCTACCCGCTGCTGATGATCGACACCGGCCACAACTTCCCCGAAGTGACCGATTTCCGCGACCTGCGTGCCAAAGAGCTGAATGCCGAACTGATCGTGCGCAACGTCGAAGACTCCATGGCGCGCGGCACCGTGCGCCTGGCCCACCCCTTTGAGTCCCGCAACGTGCACCAGTCGGTTACGCTGCTGGAAGCCATTGAAGAATTCCGCTTTGACGCACTCATTGGCGGTGCCCGCCGTGACGAAGAAAAAGCCCGCGCCAAAGAGCGCATCTTTTCCCACCGCGACAGCTTCGGCCAGTGGCAGCCCAAGGCCCAGCGTCCCGAGCTGTGGACGCTGTTTAACACCAAGCTGCAGCAGGGCGAACATTTCCGCGTGTTCCCCATCAGCAACTGGACCGAGCTGGACGTGTGGCAATACATCGAGCGCGAACAGATCGCCCTGCCCTCCATCTACTACACGCACAAACGTGAAGTGATCGAGCGCAAGGGTTTGCTGGTGCCCTTGACCGACCTCACCCCCGCGCGCGACGGTGAGCAGGTGGTCACCCGCGACGTGCGTTTTCGCACCGTGGGCGACATCACCTGCACCTGCCCGGTGGAGAGCCTGGCCGCCACCCCGGCGGACGTGGTGATCGAGACGCTGGCCGCCGACGTGAGCGAGCGCGGCGCCACCCGCATGGACGACAAGACCTCCGATTCTTCGATGGAGAAGCGCAAGAAAGACGGGTACTTCTGATGGACGCACTGAAATTCATCACCTGCGGCTCGGTGGACGATGGCAAGAGCACGCTGATTGGCCGCCTGCTGGTGGACAGCAAGGCCGTGCTGCAGGACCACCTGGCCGGCGTGCAGCGCCAGGGCGAGACTGACCTGGCCCTGCTGACCGACGGCCTCTCTGCCGAGCGCGAACAGGGCATCACCATTGACGTGGCCTACCGCTACTTCAACACCGAAGAGCGCAAATTCATCATTGGCGACGCGCCTGGCCACGAGCAGTACACCCGCAACATGGTCACCGCCGCCAGCAGTGCCGACGCCGCCGTGGTGCTGGTGGACGCCACCAAGCTGGACTGGAACAACCCGCAGATGGAGCTGCTGGTGCAAACCCGCCGCCACAGCCTGCTGGCAAACCTGCTGCGCGTTTCCAGCATCGTTTTTGCCGTGAACAAGCTCGACGCCGTGGCCGACTCCACGCTGGCTTACCGCAACATCAGTGGCGCCCTCACCCGGTTTGCGCAAGCCGCGCAGATTCCGGTGAAAGCCATCGTGCCCGTCTCCGCCCTCAAAGGCTGGAACGTGGTAGACCGCTGTGGCGAAGGCCTGGCGGCGCAAAACAGCGGCTGGTGCGGCTACGCCGGCCCCAGTTTGCTGCAGATTCTGGAGCACCTGCCCAGCACCCCGGCCGAGACGAATCAGCCCTTTGCCTTCCCCGTGCAGTGGGTCGAAAAGTTTTCTTCCAGCAGCGACACCTCACAGGGCCGCCGCGTGTTCTGGGGCCGCGTGGCCACAGGCGGCGTGCAGGTGGGGCAGCAAATCGCCATCCTGCCCAGCTGCCAGACCGCCACGGTGGCGCAGGTGCTGGACCACACACGCCGTCCCAGCAGCGTGCTCGCTGGCCACGGCGCCGGCATCGTGCTGGACCGCGAAGTCGATGTGTCGCGTGGCGACTGGCTGCTGGCCACCGCCCCCGAGGGCGAGGCCCAGGCGTTCACCCCCAGCCGCGAGATCCGGGCCACCGTGGCCTGGCTGGACGACGAGCCGTTGGTAGCAGGCCGCGTCTATTGGGCGCTGCATGGCCACCGCTGGGTCAAAGCCAAGGTAAAACGCGTGGTGCACCGCCTGAACATCAACACCCTGGCTGAAGAAGACGCCACCCAGCTCGAACCCAACGCCATTGGCCACATCGAGCTGGCCCTGCAGGAGCCCGTGGCCACCCTGCCCTACAGCCAGTCCCGCGTGCTGGGGTCGGTGGTTCTGGTCGATACGGCGTCCCACAAAACCTCGGGTGCCGTGCTGATCAACTGATAGAGATCAAATAACCGCACCCGCATTTGGGTCACACTCGCGGTTACCCATCGAAACCCAATAAAATATAGGGTTTCCACCTGTTCGTCGAAAAACCATCACATGACTCACACCGTCACCGAAGCCTGTATCAAGTGCAAATACACCGATTGCGTGGACGTCTGTCCCGTGGATTGTTTTCGCGAAGGCCCCAATTTCCTGACCATTGACCCCGACGAGTGCATTGATTGCGCCGTGTGCATCCCGGAATGCCCGGTCAACGCCATCTACGCCGAAGAAGACGTGCCCGCCGACCAGCAGCACATGACCAAGCTCAACGCCGAACTGGCCAAGCTCCCCACCTGGAAAAGCATCACCAAGCGCAAGGCGCCCCCGCCTGACGCCGACGAATGGAAAGACAAGACCAACAAGCTCCCGCTGCTGGTCCGCTAAGGAATCATGGAACCCAAACTGAATCAAGAAGTGATCAATACCGCGCATGCCCACGACGGGCCCATTGAGACGGACGCGGTCATCGTGGGCGCTGGCCCGGTTGGCCTGTTTCAGGTTTTTGAGCTCGGCCTGCTGGAAATCAAGGCCCATGTGATTGATTCACTGGCCTATCCCGGTGGCCAGTGCGTCGAGCTGTATCCTGACAAGCCGATTTATGACATTCCCGCCGTGCCCGTGTGCACCGGGCAGGAGTTGACCGACAACCTGCTCAAGCAGATTGAGCCGTTTGGCGCCACGTTCCATTTCGGTCAGGAAGTGACCGTTGTGGAAAAGCGTGATGACGGCCGCTTCTTCGTTCAGACCTCCAAAGGCACGCAGTTCCTGACCAAGACCATCTTCATTGCTGCCGGTGTCGGCGCGTTTCAGCCGCGCACCCTCAAGGTGGAAGGACTGGAAGCGTTCGAAGGCTCGCAGCTCTTCTACCGGGTCAAGAATCCGATGGACTTTGCTGGCAAAAACCTGGTCATCGTGGGCGGTGGCGACTCGGCGCTTGACTGGGCGCTGGATTTCGTCAAAGACAGCCCGCACAAGGCCGAAAGTGTCATCCTGGTGCACCGCCGCGACGGCTTCAAGGCTGCGCCGGCCAGCGTTGCCAGGATGAAAGAGCTGTGTGACGCGTATGAAATGCAGTTTGTCATCGGACAGGTAACCGGACTGGAAGAAAAAGACGGCAAACTCGCTGGCGCCAAGGTCACCGGCAGCGACGGCATTACCCGCGTGGTGCCGCTGGATGTGATGCTGGTGTTTTTTGGCCTGTCTCCCAAATGGGCTTCAATGGGGCCCATCGCCGAATGGGCCGGATCGAGCCAGCAGCCACTGGACCGAGACATCTTCCCCGCGTGCCGGCGTGGGCGATATCAACGTGCCCGCGAAAATAAAGGACTTTCCATATCTCAATATCTTTCGCAAAGTGTGGCCCAAGTCGTGACCGACACTTTTGGAAAAATCCCGCGTCGTCGCTTAATCATTAGGAACGAATCTAATGAGTCCTGCGAATTTGACTTCAAGTCATGGGCATCACTGGGCTGCACCTTCACCTCGGAAAGACTCGGCTGAAAGAGTGAGCCTGAGAAACGCGAAAATGACAGCAAGTTGGTCATGCGCAGACCCAGACAGACTGCTTGGAGAGTCCACACCGGGCGAAAAGACAACGCTGCTTCAAGAAACGCCGAACTGCTCATTGGTGTACATTGGCCCAGGGCGCCGGAACTGTTAATCCGTAGGTCCCTGGTTCGAGCCCAGGTCGAGGAGCCAAAATCTTAAAACCCACCGTCGAAAGATGGTGGGTTTTTTCTTTTCCGGGCCACCCATGAATATCGACACCACCAGCTCTTCCACGACGGAACAGGAAGCTGACCCTGCATTGCAAGCCATTACTGTTGAGGCCAAGGGGGAGAACGCAAAACAGATCGCTGCATTGTCTGTTGGTGCAGATCAAGCCCACGTCACGGAGCACATTCTGGGCATGGTGGCTACGACCATGGCCCATGTTTCGACCCATGCGTCCACCACGACGCGGGCAAATGCAGAGCACTGGCAACAATGGGCACTCGGCGTTGCCAAAGGCGTGTGATTGAGGCGGTAACTGAAGGCGTCTGATGGGAAGCGACGGGGTTTCTCCATGGGGTCGGTAGCCAGCACCGATAATTCACCCCATGAGAATCAATTTGACAACGCCCTTTGCGGAGAAGGATGCGGTGAAGGCTCTGGGAGCCCGTTGGGACGCTACCAAAAAGGTTTGGTACATCACCGACGTGGCAGACCTCAGCCCGTTTGCACGCTGGATTCCAGATCTGGCAGGGGCTACCGCTACTGAAAACTCAACACCCATTGCCATGTCCAAGTTTGAAGTACCGCACTGTGGATGCGATGTTCTGCCCTGGGAGGATTGCGAGCACACGGCCCCCCCTAGATCGGCGAGCCACACCTAGCGAGAAGCAGTGCAAATGACCACCTCAGAACATCGGCAACAGCGTCTGGGAAGTCTCCTGGTGTTCCTTCAATTCAGTCTGATCCTTGTTTTGGTGTGGCTCGCGTTGCCTGGCCTGATGGCGGGCAACAGACCAACTGGTGCCTTGCTGTTTGCCGTGATCGGTCTTGCGCTGGGTATCTGGGCGCTTTCGGTCAACAAGGTGGGCAACTTCAACATTCATCCCAGCCCAAAGGTTGGCGGCGACATGGTCTGCGAAGGCCCCTATCGCTGGATACGTCACCCCATGTACACCAGTGTATTGGCCTGTGGTGCCGCTTGTGCGTGTTTGGCTGAATCGCCCTGGGGCTGGTTGGCACTATCGGCTCTTGCCGTCGTTTTGTTCGTCAAATCCATTTTTGAGGAACGATGGATGCTGGCTGCACGGCCTGCATACGCCAGCTACCGAACACGAACCTGGCGTTTTGTCCCCGGCGTGTTTTGACAATACCCCGATAACACCCACAAACCCTTACTTTTTGCAGTCTCCACCATAGGTCACCGTTCCGTCCTTGCATTCAGTCAGTAAGGCGTCGGAATCAGTCTTGACCGGCCGTGAGGCTTTGCCGGGAAATGTCTGCGAAGCCGGGGAAGATCTGCCGGCCAAATCGTTTTGCAAATACACAATCTTCTTCGACCCACGGTCACACGTACCAACGACCTTGCCTGTCGTTTCAATGCCGGCGTCGACTACTTTTAGCGTGAAGTTCTTGACACCTGCTGCCTTGATCTTCAAATCAATCTGAGACTGAATCGACTCACACGTCTGGCTGTAGCTTGCAGCACAGGTAAACAGAAGCAATAGGGGGGCCAGAGTCATTCGTCGCATGAATGTCATGTCCAGGTTTTTTTGCAAGTTGACAGTTTAGCGACCGCGGGTGAATACGGCTGCGGCAGTAACATACTGACAAAAGAAGGAGCATGAACATGACATCAGCCATGGTATTTACTTTCGTTGGTGCTGACAAACCGGGGTTGGTCGAAAAGCTGGCGCAAACCGTTGGACAGCATGGTGGCAACTGGCTGGAAAGCCGAATGAGCGAGTTGGCAGGTCAATTCGCCGGCATTGTGCAGGTGGAGGTGAGCGATGCCCAGTTTCCAGCCTTGCGCACCGCGCTGCTCGCGCTCTCCGGCAATGAGCTGTCAGTGGTGGTTGCCTCCAGCGGTCGCGCGGCAGATCAGGACGCTGTCCGGCATCTGCGCCTGAGCATTGTGGGAAACGATCGTCCGGGCATCGTGCGAGAAGTCGCCAGTGCGCTGGCGGCGCGGCGCATCAATGTGAGCGAAATGGACACCACTGTTACCAGCGCACCCATGAGTGGGGACCCGTTGTTTGAAGCGGTGGCCCATATTCAGGTTCCCAAAACGCTGGATCTGGCAGAGCTGAATGCGCAACTGGATGCCATAGCCGATGCGCTCACAGTAGAGATCGATCTGGAAGAATCGCTGCGCTGAACGCTTGGGATTGCGTCAGCCGTAGCGGCGCTGGCGCATCCACTTGGTGGCGATCCATTTCTCCCCCGCTGCCACGGGCGCGCCCGCGTGAAGGGTCAGCGGATCGACCTGGTTGTGGCTGTTGCAGTATTCAAAATAGACGGCAGCGCCCTTCTTTGGCGTGACGGACAGCCCCACATCCGGGAAAGTGGTTTCACCCGCCTCTTCCACGTCATTCAGGTAAATGACCATCGTACTGACACGCTGGCCACCCTTGGCCAGATGGACCGCGCTGCCGGGGTCGCCCGGCGGAAAGTAGTCAAAGTGGGGCTTGTATTCACCGCCTACCTTGTAATTGAGAATTTGCAGCCCTTCGCCGTTTTCAACCGGCCAGTTCATCACCGCGCCAATACGGCGCTCGAGATTGATGATGAACTCGTTTTCGTTGAGCGTGAAGAACGTGCCATAGCTGCTGCGTTCTTCGATGACTTCTTCCTTCCCGGTTTTGGGGTCAACGATGGTCGAGCGTTTGAGCTTGATGCGCGAGAGGCGAATCAGTTCGTCGCACTCTTCTGACGAGAGGATGTTGTCGAATACCGCCACCACGGGCTTCGTCATGCGCAGACTCACGCGCACGTCGCGATCCGGCGTCTTGATGAGGTTGCCCGACTGCACCAGTCTCGGCGTTTCATACACATACGTGCTGTCGCGCACGACAGTGGCAACCGGCGCCTGCCCGGCGGTTGAGGCTGAATTCGCAGAATCCGCGGGTACAAGGCTCGCTGTGGCCACCTGGCGAATGAACCCTGCCGCGGCAGCACGGTCAAAGTTTTGCTGGGCCATGGCGTCGATCATCGAGTCCACGGTGCAGCCGCGCGCCAGGTTGTCCTGAATCCATTGCCGCCATTGCAGCGACAGAAGGGTGATTTTGGGCTTCTGGTTCATACAGGTGACAGTTTACAAAATCCTGGCCGGCTGCCTGTCTCAGCCGACGACGTCGAACAGGGCACAATCTGTTGGCTCAGGACATTCCATGCAGTCATCCCTTCCGGTTTCGAGTTCAGTACCCCATTCGTTTCTAGCCTTGCCAGACGCCAGTGAAGCCAGCCCGTCCATCTGGCGGTCCGAACGCGGCGCATTGCCCCCAAAACGTGTCACCATTGCCGATGACACCACCACAGCTGACACGGCTTACAGGTTGGCCTGCGAAGGGACGGCATTGCTCTGGCGTGGCGACTTCCAGAACGCACGGCAAATGCTGCAGGCACTGGCGCGACGCGCGGACAAACCTGCCAAAAAGTCAAAATCCCTCACCGTCCATTCACCGTCAGAGGCGTTTCACCTGCACCGCCAGGCGCAGGCACAGCGCGCACGGGTGTTGAGCATGGTGCTGATCCCGTTTAACGCAGACTACGGCATTGCACTGCGCCGCGCGCCGGATGCTCGGCTGGCCTGCGCCGAGGCGTGGGGCCCCGCAGACGTGGCCGATGGCCCTTCGGTAGCGTCATTGCGCGAATTGCTGGGATTGATCAGCGCACACGAATGGCGAAAAAAGGGCGTTGAAATTGCAGCCCTTGGCGAGCCGCCCAACAACCGCATTCATCCGCACTATGGCGTGTTTTCCCCGGTTCGGGGTGAATATGTCGGGCTGGTCGCGGTGGCGCCACTGCCTGCCCCGACCGATGCACACGCCTCGTTCAGGGCTTTTGATATTGGCACAGGCACAGGCGTGCTTTCTGCCGTGCTGGTGCGCCGCGGGGTGGGTGACGTTGTGGCCACCGACCATGACCCGCGAGCGCTGGCCTGCGCGCAGAAGAATCTGGCACGGCTTGGCGTGGCAGGCCAGGTTCATTTGGTGAAGACCGACCTGTTCCCCGAGGGCCTGGCGAACCTCATCGTCTGCAACCCGCCCTGGCTGCCAGCCCGGGCCAGTTCACCCATTGAACACGCGGTGTATGACGAAGACAGCCGTATGCTGCTGGGTTTTTTGCGCGGATTGACAGCTCACCTGGCACCCGGTGGCGAGGGCTGGCTGATCATATCAGACCTGGCCGAGCACTTGGGCTTGCGCTCGCCCGATATGCTGGCGCAAGCCATCGATGCGGCAGGCTTGCAGGTGCTGGGGCGCATCGACGCCAGGCCTGTGCATCCCAAAGCCGGTGATGCGAGCGACCCGCTGCATGCCGCCCGGTCGCTCGAAGTAACGTCGCTCTGGCGGCTGGCGCCTTATAAAAATACCCGTGCCGGTTTGAGTTTGTGACCGAACTCCCAAAACGGTAACGGTAACGGTAACTCCATTCGCGTCAATGAACCTTATTTGCTTTAGGTTTAAACAATTTATTCATAAAGCTCGGGTTTTTCTCTATTGCCCGATGTCCTTGTTGGGCTAACATCCGATCAACTTTTTCAGTTTTCCACACAGGAGATTTTTCATGACATCACGTCGTCTGGTTCTGTCCCGCAGCGCGGCCCTGATTGGAGCAGCATCAACGGGCCTGCTTGTGCCCAGCCTGGCCAGAGCCCAGAGCGGCAAAATCCGTGTCGGCCTGATGCTGCCCTACACCGGCACCTTTGCCCAGCTCGGCGTGGCCATCGAGAACGGTTTTCGCCTGGCCATTGACGAACAGGGTGGCAAGCTGGGTGGCCGCGAGATCGAGTATTTCAAGGTTGATGACGAGTCAGAGCCTTCCAAAGGCATTGAGAACGCCAACAAGCTGGTGCAGCGCGACAAGGTGGATGTGCTGGTCGGCACCGTGCACTCCGGCGTGCAGATGGGCATTCACAAAGTGGCGCGCGACAGCGGTGTGCTGAGCCTGATTCCCAACGCCGGTGTGCACATTGCCACCCGTGCCCAGTGCGCCCCCAATGTGTTCCGCACGTCGTTTTCCAACTCACAGCCCACGCGCGCTCTGGGTGCTGCCATGCTGGCCAAGGGCCACAAAAAGGCGGTCTGGATCACCTGGAAGTATGCAGCGGGTGACGAGGCCTTTGAAGGCTTCAAGGAAAGCTACACCGCTGGTGGCGGCACGATCATCAAGGAATTGGGCCTGCCCTTCCCCAACGTCGAGTTTCAGGCGCTGTTGACGGAAATCGCGGCGCTCAAGCCCGATGCCGTGGCCTGTTTCTTCGCCGGTGGCGGCGCTGCCAAATTCATCAAGGACTACGCAGCGGCTGGCCTTAAAGGCAAGATTCCGCTGTATGGCTCCGGCTTTTTGACCGAAGGGGTGCTGGACGCCGCAGGCCCTGCCGCAGACGGCATCATCACGACCATGCATTACGGTGATTCGATCGAGACACCGCGCAACAAGCAGTTCCGCCTGAACTACGCCAAGACCTTCCGCCTGCAGCCCGATGTGTATGCGGTACAGGGCTACGACACCGGTTTGCTGCTGGTCCAGGGTGCCAACGCGGTCAAGGGTGACCTGAACAACAAGCCGGCTTTGTACAAGGCCATGGAATCCGCCACCATCGACAGCCCGCGCGGCAAATGGACCATGAGCAAATCGCACAACCCGGTGCAGGACATCTACCTGCGCGTGGTGGAAAACAAGGAAAACAAGGTGCTGGGCATTGCGGCCAAAGCGCTGGCTGACAGCGGCGCCGGCTGCAAAATGGGATGACCCTCACCACCTATTTCCTCTACCTCGCGGCGGTGGCGCTGCTGGTCGTCACGCCGGGGCCCACCATGCTGATGAGCATGACCAACGCGGCGACCTACGGTACTACCAAAGCGCTGATGTCCACGGCTGGCAGTGTGACCGCCGTACTGGGCGTGATGATTTTGTCCAGCATGGGGCTGGGCGCCGTGCTGGCCGCCTCCGACACGGCATTCACGGTGTTGAAGGTCGTGGGTGCGGCCTACCTGATTTACCTGGGCATCACCACTTTCCTCAATGCGGACCGTGCCGTGTTGGCCACCGCGAGCCCGCTCGCCTCCACCCGGTCTGCACGTTCGCTGTACCTGCAGGGCTGGATGGTGGGCGCCAGCAACCCCAAGGCCCTGCTGTTCTTCTCGGCGTTTTTCCCGCAGTTCATCGATCCGCAGGCCGCGTTTGTGCCACAGTTTGCCATTCTTGCTTCCACGTTTATCGCCATCGAGTTTTCGGTGCTGAGCCTGTGCTGCGTGTTTACTGCGCGGCTGGCACCGTGGCTGCGAGAATCTGGTCGCACACGCGCGTTCAATCGCGTATCGGGCAGCCTGTTTGCGGGCATGGGTGCGTTGCTGCTGCTGATGCGCAGGCCATCGTAAGCGTTGGCCCGCAGTGGATTTCCCCACCTTTCTTATCCAACTGCTCAACAGCGTGCAGTACGGGCTGCTGCTGTTCATGCTGGCCGCCGGACTCACACTGATCTTCGGCATCATGGGTGTGGTCAATCTGGCGCATGGCAGCTTCTACATGCTGGGCGCCTATCTGGCGTACTGGCTGAGCGGCTACTTCGGCAGCCTGACGCTGGCCCTGCTGGGTGGTGTGGTGCTGGCCGTGCTGTTTGGCCTGGCGCTGGAATGGCTGCTGTTTCGCCATTTTTACCAGCGCGACCATCTGGATCAGGTGCTGCTGACCTTTGGCCTGATCTACATCTTTGAAGAGCTGCGCTCAATGTTGTGGGGCGACGATGTGCACGGCGTGCCCATCCCCGAGCTGCTCAGTGCTTCGATCCCGCTAACCGACAACCTGTCTTACCCGGTTTACCGCCTGTTCATGTCCGGCGTGTGCATTGCGCTGGCAGTGGGCCTGTATCTGCTGATCTCCAGAACGCGGCTCGGCATGAAAATTCGCGCCGGGGCTTTCAACCGCGACATGGCCGAGGCACTGGGCATCAACATCAAGCGCATCCATGCCGTGGTGTTTGCTCTCGGTGTGGGCCTGGCGGCGGTGGCCGGCATCGTGGCGGCACCCATCTCCAGCGTATACCCCAACATGGGTTCGCAGGTTCTGATCATGTGTTTTGTGGTGGTGGTGATTGGCGGTATCGGCTCGGTGCGGGGTGCGCTGATCTCGGCGCTGCTGGTCGGCCTGGTCGATACCTTTGGCAAGGTGCTGCTGCCATCCATGGCCGGCATGCTGGTTTACATGCTGATGGCCGCGGTGCTGCTGTGGAAGCCTGAGGGTTTGTTCAAACAATGAGCACGGCAAAGGCCCATCTCGAAATTCTGCCCGGCAGCGTCAAGGTTGTGTTGGGTCTGGGTTTGGTCGCCCTCGCCGCCTTTCCTCTCATTGGCACCGATTTCTACACCCAGATGGTCACCCGCATGATGATCCTGGCGATCTTTGCGATGAGCCTGGACCTGTTGCAGGGCGTGACCGGGCTGGTCTCCCTTGGCCATGCCGCCTACTTTGGCCTGGCCGGTTACGCACTGGCGTTTCTGACGCCGCAAGGCGAGGCGGTCAGCCTGTGGTGGACGCTGCCTGCCGCGGTACTGGCATCCGGTCTGGCCGCACTGGTAATCGGATTCTTTGTGGTGCGCACCCACGGCATCTACTTCATCATGGTCACCATGGCGTTTGCGCAGATGGTGTTCTTCCTGTTTTTCGACAACAAGGCATTGGGCGGGTCCGACGGGCTGTACATCAACTTCAAACCGACGGCATCGGTGATGGGTGTCACGCTGTTTGATCTGGACAACAAGGTGACTATGTACTACGCCACGCTGGCGGCGATGCTCATCGTCTATGTGTTTCTGCGTCGCCTGTTGTGGAGCCCGTTTGGCCGGGCGCTGGCGGGCATTCGCGTCAATGAGCACCGCATGCGCGCCAT
Organism: Candidatus Egaibacter danicus; assembly: GCA_016707075.1. Taxonomy (GTDB): domain Bacteria; phylum Pseudomonadota; class Gammaproteobacteria; order Burkholderiales; family Burkholderiaceae_C; genus Egaibacter; species Egaibacter danicus. The sequence continues at coordinate 375,921 of JADJII010000003.1, read as the reverse complement.
GGGTTTTGGCACCTTTGGCTACAAACTCAGCGCCTTCACGCTGGCTGGAGCACTGGCCGGTCTGGCGGGGTATTTGTGGGGCGTGCAAAGCGGGTACATCAACCCGGAGTTGATGGGTTTTCACATGAGCGCACACGCCATCATGATGGTGATTCTGGGCGGCATGGGCAACTTTGCCGGCGCCATCGTCGGCGCCTTCACGTTTGAATATGTGTTGCATGTGTTCAAGGACCTGCCGCAGGTAGGCAGTGTGAATCTGGGCAAACACTGGCAACTGTGGATGGGCCTGTTCATCGTGCTGGTGGTCGTGTTTGCGTCACGTGGCGTACTGGGGTTGATCGCGCAGGTGAAAGCCGGAGGCAAGACGCATGACTGATGTGCGCCTGTCTGCCCGCCAGCTGACCAAACGCTTTGGCGGTCTGGCGGCCGTGAACGATGTGTCCATCGACCTGTGGCACAACCGCATCCACGCCGTGATCGGCCCCAATGGCGCGGGCAAGTCCACACTGACCAATCTGCTCTCGGGCGATTTGCAGCCCACATCGGGCTCGGTCACATTGGGCGGCCAGGACATCACCGGCTGGGCACCCGAAGCCATTTCGCGCCAGGGCCTGGGGCGCAGCTACCAGAAGACGAACATATTTTTACCTTTCAGCGTGTGGGACAACGTGCGCCTGGCCGCGCAGTCGCGTGACGCCCAGCAGCCGTGGAACCCGTTGCAGTGGCTGCAGAATGCTACAAAATCAGTAGCTGCTCACGCACGTTCCACTAGGGCTATCGCCCTGTCCGGCCTTGAAAATCGGGCCAATGCCATTGCCGGAACCATCAGCCACGGCGAGCAGCGCCAGCTGGAGATTGCCATGACGCTGGCCACCGAGCCGCAGGTGTTGCTGCTGGATGAGCCGCTGGCCGGTATGGGTGTGGCTGAGGCCGAACGCATGGTGACCTTGCTGCTGCAATTAAAAAAAAACCATGCCATGCTGCTGGTGGAGCACGACATGGACGCCGTGTTCACGCTGGCCGATCATTTGACGGTGATGGTGAACGGGCAGGTCATCGCCAGCGGCACACCAGCCGACGTGCGTGCCGACGCGGGTGTGCAGGCGGCTTATCTGGGCGAGGAGCATTAGCCTTGAGCACCACTGGCGAACGCCTTATCCACGCCACAGGCCTGAACACCTATTACGGTGCCAGCCACGTCCTGCGCGGCATCGATTTTTCCGTGGCACGCGGCGAAACCATCGGCCTGATGGGGCGCAACGGCATGGGCAAAAGCACGCTGCTCAAAAGTATCATGGGGCTGGTCAAGCCGCGTTCCGGCACGGTAGACATCATGGGCAAACCCATGACGGGCCGCGCGCCGTTTGAAATTGCGCAGATGGGCATCGCCTATGTGCCCGAAGGCCGCGGCATTTTCGGCAACCTGAGTGTGGTGGAAAACCTCAAGATGGCGGCCCGGCCCGGCACACGCGGGCAACAGGACTGGACTTACGAGCGCGTGCTCGACACCTTCCCCCGCCTGAAGGAGCGCCTGGGCCATGGCGGCCAGCAGCTCAGCGGCGGTGAGCAGCAGATGCTGACCATCGGCCGTGCGCTGATGACCAACCCCGACGTGCTCATTCTGGACGAAGCCACGGAGGGACTGGCGCCGCTGATTGCACGCGAGATCTGGCGTATCTGCCAGATGGTGCGCGAATCGGGTATCAGCAGTGTGATCGTGGACAAAAACTGGAAACACGTCACGCAAATTACCGACCGCAACGTGATTCTGGTCAAGGGCCAGGTTGTCTTCGCTGGGACTTCAGACGAACTGACGGCCCAGCCCGAACTGCTGGAGCAGCACCTGGGCGTGTAGCGTGCCGTGGTCAGTTGACCTGACATCAAATGGGGCCATAATTGTTCCATCCATCGTTAACTCACCTACGGATCCAGCCCATGAAATTCGTCAAACCCCTTGTCTATTCCACCCTGGCCTTTGCTCTGGCCGCCTGCTCCAGCATGGGTTCTGGCGGACCGGAAAAAGACAAAACCTACCGCATCACCATCCTGCACACCAACGACCACCATGGCCGGTTCTGGAAGAACGGCGATGGCGAATACGGCATGGCAGCCCGCAAGACGCTGATTGACGGCATCCGCGCCGAAGTCAAGGCGTCGGGCGGCTACAGCCTGCTGCTGGACGGTGGCGACGTGAACACCGGCGTGCCCGAGTCTGACCTGCAGGACGCCGTGCCCGACTTCAAAGGCATGAATCTTCTGGGCTACGATGCCATGGCCGTGGGCAACCACGAGTTCGACAAACCACTGTTTGTGCTGAAGATGCAACGGGATTTGATCAAATTCCCGATGCTGGCCGCCAATATTTATGACCGTGGCGAGCGTATGTTTGAACCCTACAAAATCTTCTCGCTGGGTGGCGTGCGCGTCGGCGTGATGGGCCTCACGACGGAAGACACCTTCAAGATGGTGCACCCGGACAACGTGAAGAACATCGAGTTCCGCAGCGTGATTGCCGAGGCGGCCAAAGTGGTGCCCGAGCTGCGCACCAAGGCTGACGTGGTGATTGCTGCCACGCACATGGGGCATTATGAAAACGGTAACCATGGCACGCAGGCCGTGGGCGACGTGGAAATGGCACGTGCCGTGAAGGGTATCGACATGGTGGTGGGCGGACACACCCAGAACCCCGCCTGCATGAAGGCCGAAAACGTGCTGGACCGCGAATACGTGCCGGGCACTGAATGCAAGCCGGACCGGCAAAACGGCACCTGGGTGGTGCAGGCCCATGAGTGGGGCAAGTACGTGGGCCGCGCCGATTTTGAATACCGTAATGGCGATTTCAAGCTGGTGAAATACGCGCTGATCCCCGTCAACCTGAAGAAATCGGTCAAGGCGGCCGACGGCAAGACCAGCAAGGTGCCCTACACCGTGGCCATCGCCGAAGACAAGGATATGCTGGCCATGCTGACACCCTATCAGGAGTTCGGGCAACAGAAGCTGAATGTTGAAATTGGCTCTACCGACGGCAAGCTCGAAGGTGATCGCGCGGTGGTACGTGCCAAACCAGCTTCCATGGGGGTATTGATAGCTCGGGCCATGATGGAGAAGACGCGCGCTGACTTTGCCGTGGTGAATTCTGGTGGCGTGCGCGAGTCGCTGCCTGCCGGCAAGCTGACCTACAAGGACGTGCTGAAGGTCCAACCTTTTGGCAATACGGTGACGACGGTTGACCTGACCGGTGCCGAAGCCATGGCTTACCTCAACGCTGCGGCAAAAATGTCGGTCGGTTCTGGGGCGTTCCCGCAATTCGCTGGCGTCAACCTGGTGATCACCGGCAACGCGGTGACCAGCGCAGCAATCAAGGGCGTGCCGATTGACCCTGCCAAGACTTACCGCATGACGGTCAACAATTTCCAGGCTGCGGGTGGTGATGGTTATCCCAAACTCACCACCCACAAGAGCTATGTGGACACCGGCTTTGTGGACGCTGACGTGTTGAAAGCCTATATCGCGGCCAAGAGCCCGATTAAGGCCGCCGAGTTTGACCCGGGCGAAGCCGTCGTGCGCAAATAAGCGGCACCAACCAAAACACGCCCGCTGATGACGCCCCCTAAATCAGGGGGCGTATTTCATTGGCGGCCTCAATCAGCAGTGGCAGCAGGGTTTGCCGCATCATGGTGGCAGGCAGTCGCCCCAGCGGCGCAACCACGTTCACTGCGGCAACCGTTTTGCCCTGCAGATTGCGTACCGGCACCGACAGCGCGTGGATGCCCAGCTCATGCTCTTCACTGGCCAGGCAATAGTCGTCCGCCCGCACCTGCTCAATCACGTCGCGCAGCCGTTTGGCATCCGTGATGGTGTGCGCCGTCAGGCGCGGCAACGTGCGCCCTTTCAGCCAGCGATTGAATTCGGTTTTGGGAAGCGCCGCCAGCAACACCCGGCCGGTGGACGTGACATGCGCCGGCAGCCGGGCGCCCAGGTGCAGGCCATAAGCCAGCACCCCGCTGGCACTGGCGGCAGATACCCGCAGGTCAATGCCGCTGCGCGCCACAATCACCACCTCGTGCCCATCCAGCACCACGGCTGAAAAGGATTCCTGCGTCAGGGCCGTCAAACGGCTCAACGTGGGCTGCAACAGCCGGGGTAGCCGCGCTGACGACAGGTAACTGCCGGAAAACCGCAGCACCTTGGCAGACAGCCAGAAGTAGCTGCCATCGGTTTCCAGATAGCCCAGATGGGTCAGCGTCAGCAAATGCCTGCGGGCAGACGCGCGGGTGATGCCCGCTCGCTGCGCAGCCAGCGTTGCGTTGAGCCGCTGGCGCTCGGTGTCAAAGCTCTCCAGCACCGCCATGCCTTTGGCCATGCCTTCGATCAGGTCTGCTTTTGCAATCGTCATGCGCAGACTGTAAACGTTGTGCGATCACCGCGCAAGAACGACGATCATCGCGCAATGACAAGCCACACCACTGGCAAAAGGCGTGGATCTCCCCTAACCTTGCAACAGCTTTCACTAAGGAGACTTTTCATGCGTACCCAGGTTGCCATCATCGGTGCAGGCCCGTCTGGCCTGCTGCTCGGCCAGTTGCTGCACAAGGCCGGTATCGACGCGATCGTTCTGGAACGCCAGACTGGCGACTACGTGCTCACGCGCATCCGCGCCGGCATTCTGGAGCAGGTGTGCATCGACCTGCTGGACGAAGCTGGCGTGGGCCAGCGCATGCACAAAGAGGGTTTGGTGCACGGCGGTATCGAAATGCTCTACAACGGCAAACGCCACCGGGTGGACATGAACAGGCTTACCGGTGGCAAAAACGTCATGGTTTATGGCCAGACCGAGCTGACCAAAGACCTGATGGATGCCCGCGCCGCGGCCGGGCTGCCCACCGTGTACGAAGCCCACAACGTGGCCGTGCATGATTTCGACAGCAAAAAGCCGCGCGTCACGTATGAGAAAGACGGCAAGAAATTCGAGATCGAATGTGACTTTATCGCCGGCTGCGACGGCTTTCACGGCGTATGCCGGGCCAGTGCACCGCGCAGTGCGATCACCGAATTCGAAAAGGTGTACCCGTTTGGCTGGCTGGGCCTGCTGTCCGACACACCGCCGGTGCATGATGAACTCATTTACATCAACAGCCCGCGCGGCTTCGCCTTGTGTTCACAACGCAGCAAGACGCGCAGTCGCTACTACCTGCAGGTGCCACTGACCGACAAGGTGGAGGAATGGACCGACGCCGCGTTCTGGCAGGAGTTGCGCCTGCGCCTGGACGAGGAAGGGCGCGACAAGCTCATCACTGGGCCGTCCATCGAGAAAAGCATTGCACCGCTGCGCAGTTTCATCACCGAGCCCATGCGCTTTGGCCGCATGTTCCTGGCAGGTGACGCGGGCCACATCGTGCCGCCCACCGGAGCCAAGGGCCTGAACCTGGCGGCTACGGACGTGAAATACCTCTCCAACGCCATCATTGAGTTCTACAAGGACAAGTCCGAGGCCGGGATTGACACCTACTCCGAGCGCTGCCTCAAGCGCATCTGGCGGGGTGAGCGCTTCTCGTGGTGGTTCACGCAGCTGATGCACCGCTTTCCGGATGACGGTGCCATCGTCGCCAAGTTTCAGGAAGCCGAGCTGGACTATTTGCTCAACTCCGAAGCGGGCTCCCGCACCATCGCTGAAAACTACGTGGGTCTGCCACTGGACTTTGGCGACCGGAAATAAAACGCTTCAGTTCCGACGGTTTCATTTGAGGTAGATTGTGGTCACCATGACCTCTGTTTCTTCCTCTCCCCTGAAGCCCTTGCGTGGCGTGCGCGTGCTGAGCCTGGCGCTCAATCTTCCTGGCCCGGCCGCATTCATGCGCCTGAAAGCCCTGGGCGCAACCTGCCTGAAAGTGGAGCCGCCCGGCCCTAAAGGTGCGCCCGCAGGCACCTCGGGTGACCCGATGGGCCAATACAACCCGACCGCCTACGCCACGCTGCATGCAGGCATCAAGGTCATGACAGCCGACCTGAAGAGCGACAAAGGCCAGGCCGCGCTGCACAAGGAACTGGCGCGCACCGACGTGCTGCTCACCTCGTTTCGCCCGTCTGCACTCGACAAACTGGGCTTGAGCTGGAAGAAGCTGCACAAGTTGTACCCCTCACTTTCGATGGTCGCCATCGTGGGTGCTTTGGGCGCGCGGGCTGAAGAGCCTGGCCATGACCTGACCTATCTGGCCGAAGCCGGTCTGGTCACCGGGCTGGATCTGCCCGCCACGCTGTTCGCTGACATGGCAGGCGCTGTCATGGCCAGTGAAGCCGCCCTCCAGGCCGTGCTGGTTCAAAAAACATCGGGCAAAGGCACGTTTCAGGAAGTGGCACTGGCCGACGCCGCCACCTGGCTCGCCCTGCCCCGAACCTGGGGCCTGACACAGCCCACAGGCTCGGTTGGCGGCTCACACGCAGGCTACCGTGTGTATGCCTGCAAGGACGGCCGCGTGGCGGTCGCCGCACTGGAGCCGCACTTTGCTGCAGCACTGTGCCAGGCAGCGGGTGTGGCGGCTTCTGACATTCGTTCCCTGTTCACGCTAGCCACACACCAAGCGATTGCGACGTTTCTGCTCAGTCAGACGCGCCAGCAGCTGGACGCACTGGCGGTGGCAAAAGATATTCCGCTGCATACGCTATCAAAATAATAGCTACTCACGCATAGTGGACGAGGGCTAAGGCCCTATTTTACTCTTAGAATCAGCCCTTTTTACCGATCCCTGCACGGGACGAGATCAGTTCGCCCATCTGCTGGTCCTTGGCCTGCCAGATGTCGCTCAACCAGGCCTGAAACCGCGTGCGGAACGCGGGGTTCTCGTCATAGTCATCGGTGCAGAATTCGCCGGGGATGGGAATTTGCTGCATGCGCACCACCACCTCGGGTGTCTGGCCACACAAAAACTGCCAGAACGTGGGCACGCCAGCCGGGTACACGATGGTCACGTCCACCAGCGAATGAAACCGCTCGCCCATCACGTTCAGCGCCAGTGCCAGCGCACCCGCTTTGGGTTTGAGCAGGTGTTTGTACGGTGAAGCCTGTACCTGGTGCTTACGAGGGGTGAAGCGTGTGCCTTCCGCAAAGTTCATCACGCTGGTGGGCACCAGTGCAAACTTTTCGCAGGCGCGGCGGGTGGCCTCCCGGTCCTGCAGGCGCAGCTCGGGGTGTTTGCGCAGCGCGGCCTTGCTGTGGCGTTTCATGAACGGAAAGTCCAGCGCCCACCAGGCCAGCCCGATGACGGGCACATAAATCAGCTGCTGTTTGAGAAAAAACTTCAGCAGCGGAATGCGCCGGTTCAGCAGGTGCTGAAGCACAAAAATATCTACCCACGACTGGTGGTTGCAATTCACCAGATACCAGCCGGCGTAGGTCAGCGCCTCAACACCCGCAACGTCCCACCGGGTGGGTTGTGTCAACCGCATCCAGCCGCTGTTGCACGCGATCCACATCGTGGCAATCGTGTTGAGCACCGGGTCGATCAATTTGCGTATGAAGGCAAATGGCAACACCAGTTTCACCAGCGCAAAGGCAAACAACCACGCACACCAGAACAGCGTGTTCAACACCAGCAGAACCATCGCGATGGCACCGCGCACAAAAGGGGGAAGAAAAACGAGCATGGGCACTCCTGACCGATGCATTGTTGCACCATGCAGCAGCTGTGACCTTGATCCAGATCGTCGTCTGGCGGATGCGCTTGCGGCCAGAGCCCGCAAGCGGGCCCGATTAGCTGGTCTTGCGAGCGAGCTTGGCGCTCGGTTTCGCTGACCCGGTGACCCTTGGTGGCAAGCCGGTGTGTTGCGTCAGCATGCGGCCACGTGCCGGCGCGGCCGACGATTTAGGCGTTTTCAAGGGCGCAGCCGGTTTCGCAGGCGCAACGGTGGAGTTCTTCCGTCGTGCGCTCTGGTAGCCACCGTCCGTTAACGGCTGGAAGGTCGGGATCAGGTGGTGCTTGCCATTGCCGATGAGGTCGGCACGGCCCATGGTTTTCAGGGCCTCACGCAACAGCGGCCAATTGTTGGCATCGTGGTAGCGCAGGAATGCCTTGTGCAGGCGGCGGCGCTTGTCACCACGCACGATGTCTACGGTTTCGCTGTCACGCGTGATCTTGCGCAGCGGGTTTTTGTTGGTGTGGTACATCGCCGTGGCGGTGGCCATGGGTGACGGGTAAAACGTCTGCACCTGATCCGCGCGAAAACCGTTTTCTTCAGCCATACGGCCAGGTTCATCATGTCTTCATCACTGGTACCCGGGTGGGCTGCGATGAAATACGGGATCAGGAACTGCTTCTTGCCCGCCTCGGCACTGTACTTCTCGAACAGCGTCTTGAACTTGTCGTAACTGCCGATGCCGGGCTTCATCATCTTGGTAAGCGGGCCCTGTTCGGTGTGCTCAGGCGCGATCTTCAGGTAACCGCCCACGTGGTGCTGCACCAGTTCTTTCACGTACTCGGGGCTCTTCACGGCCAGGTCGTAACGCAGGCCGGAGCCAATCAAAATCTTCTTGATGCCCTTGAGCGCGCGGCCACGGCGGTACATGTGGATCAGCGGGCCGTGGTCGGTAGTCAGGTTCTGGCAGATGCCGGGGTAGACGCAGCTGGGCTTGCGACAGGCGGCTTCAATCTCGGGGCTTTTGCAGCCAAGGCGGTACATGTTGGCCGTGGGGCCACCCAGGTCAGAGATGGTGCCGGTGAAGCCTTTCACCTTGTCGCGGATGTCTTCAATTTCCTTGATGACGGAGTCTTCCGAACGACTCTGGATGATGCGACCTTCATGCTCGGTGATGGAGCAAAACGTGCAGCCGCCAAAGCAGCCGCGCATGATGTTGATCGAGAAGCGGATCATCTCCCACGCCGGGATTTTGGTGGCGCCGTCATGGCTGCCGTTCTCGTCGGCATACGCGGGGTGCGGACTGCGCGCATACGGCAGGTCAAACACAAAGTCCATCTCGGCCGTGGTCAGCGGGATGGGCGGCGGGGTGATCCACACGTCGCGGGCTGTGGTGCCTTCACCATGCGCCTGTACCAGGGCACGGGCGTTGCCGGGGTTGGTCTCCAGGTGCAGCACGCGGTTGGCGTGGGCGTAGAGCACGGGGTCGGCCCGCACCTGTTCGTAAGACGGCAGGCGAATCACCGAGCGGTCACGCGGCGGAACTTTCAGCTTGCCTTTGCTGGAGGACAGCGAAGGGTTTGGCATGAAGGTGAGGGGCTGGATGGCCAAATTCGGCTCATTTATAGTGCTTTTTTGGCCCTCAGCCCTGGTGGAATATGCGTGAGTAGCTATTATTTTTATAGCATTCACGCTTTCCGACTTTTCGGCGCCTCCTTTTGAATCTTCTTTCGCGCACGTGCTGCCCTGCCCGGCAGCCTGCTCGGAAGTGGTCATGTACGGGTTGACGTGTGACTCCACGCGGCCCGGCTCGTCCACACTGGTGGAGTTGATTTCGAACCAGTCCTTGCCGGATTCATCATCGCTGCGGCGAACAAATGCCGTGCCACGCACATCGGTGATTTTTTCAACCGGTTCGCGGGCCGCCAGGCGGTGGGCAATCTCCGCAATCGCGCGCTCGGCATTGCCGTACAGCAGCAGGTCGCACTTGGCGTCCATCACAATGCTGCGGCGCACCTTGTCACTCCAGTAATCGTAATGCGCAATACGGCGCAGGCTGCCTTCGATGCCGCCCAGCACGATGGGCGCGTCCTTGAACGCTTCGCGACAGCGCTGGCTGTAAACAATGGCCGCACGGTCCGGCCGCTTGCCGCCGACGTCACCAGGCGTGTAGGCGTCGTCACTACGGATTTTGCGATCCGCCGTGTAGCGGTTGATCATGGAATCCATGTTGCCCGCAGTCACACCCCAAAACAGGTTGGGTTTGCCCAGAGCCTTGAAGGCTTCGGCGCTGGTCCAGTCGGGCTGTGCGATGATGCCCACGCGAAAGCCCTGGGCTTCCAGCATGCGGCCAATGACGGCCATGCCAAAACTGGGGTGATCCACATAGGCATCGCCCGTCACCAGAATGATGTCGCAGCTGTCCCAGCCCAATGCATCCATCTCTTTGCGGCTCATCGGCAAAAACTTGGCCGTGCCAAAACGGGCCGCCCAGTACTTGCGGTAACTGGTCAGCGGCTTGGCAGCGCGCGCAAAAAAAGAGACGTCAACGGGGGCGTTCATGGAAAAGGGACAGGTTCAGCGCGGATTCGGCAATATGTCAGCCTGAGTGGCACTTGTGGAGAAGGTCTCTCATTTTACGACTTTGACCAATTTTCCGCACCCGTAAGGGCTACTGCCAGCTCCCGGTCCTGAGCAGTTCAAGGCCGCGAGTGTGCAATCAGCCGGTCCAGCATGTCACCCAGTTGCTGCTGTTCGGGGACGGACAGGCAACTGAAGATGTCGTGATTTCGCCGGGCGATCAGGCCCATGACCGACCGCCAGAGCGTCTGGCCAGAGGCCGTGAGTGACAGGGTGACGCCTCGCCGGTCGGTTGCGCTGGTGGTCTTGCTCACCAGCCCCCTCCCCACCAGCGCCTGCGCGGCGCGGCTGGCCTGCGCCTTGTTCAGATTGGCCCGGGCAGCCAGTTCGTTGACCGACAACGCGGGGGCGGCTTCTGGCCCGCCCAACGCAGCCAGGCAACGCGCTTCGCCCACTGCCAAACCGAATTCTTGAGCGTAAGCGTCGCTGCTATGACGATCCGTCAGCTTGTTGACGAGGTGTAGCCGGTAGGTCAGAAACTGGTCCAGCGCAGGCAGGCTCCGGGTCTTCATTGTTGGGCAGGCCCGCACTGTTGCAGCGAATTGGCGATCAGCGGCAACACGTCGTCAGCCTGCTCGAACCGGCTCAGCAACGACAGGCATACCATGCCGAGGAACAGTGGTGCCTGAGCTTCGCCGACTTCGGCCAGCGCCGTGCACAGGGCTGAATAGGCCCGGTCGAGATCAGCATCGGTCATGGTGTCACTCCTGTTGTCTGAAGGGTTTTGAGCAACGGTCCAGGGTCAAGGTCGCGCCAGCGCCCCATCACGTAACCGTCGGGCCGGATCAGCACCAGCCCCTGACTCGTCACATCGGGCAAGCCGTAACGCTGCCAGGCCTGGCCATACAAGTCGATCTCGGGGTTGATGTGAATCACTTCAATTTGCTGACTGATCAGTGTCTGCCCTATGGAGGGTTGGTCACCCCCGTTGAATACCAGCGCAACAAATCCCCTACCCCAGTGGCTGGTCAGATGCCAATTCCCTTGCGGTCCCCGCAGCAGGGCTTCCGGGGCTGGTGCGCCCGGCGCTGCCTGCTCCTGAGTCCATTCGCCCATTTGCGGTCCGTTCAACGGCGAATTTACATACGTGATGGGCGTGGACTGGCGCGGATTGATCAGCGAGCGCACGTTGTCGTCGCTGAGCGCCAGTTTCAGCGTAGCCTCGCGCATCAGGCGAAAAGCAAAATTCGGTGGTGCCATGAACTCGGTACTCTTGGCGCCATAGGCAATGTTTTCGTGCGCAGCATGCACACGTTCGATTGAATACGAATCCAGCAGACTGTCGGGTGATTGGCCCTTGATCACGCGCGCCAGCTTCCACGCCAGATTGCCAGCGTCATCCAGCCCGGAGTTCAATCCACGCACGCCAAAAATCGGCACCAGATGCGCAGCGTCCCCCGCAAAGAGCACGCGGCCGTCGCGGTAGCGCGCCAGCGACAGGCATTTGGCGTTGTAGATCGAAATCCACAGCGGCTCCCACGGTTCGTTCTCACCAATCATGGCCAGGTGGCTTTGCACGCGCGGCAATACGTTCTCCGGCTTGACGGCTTCCACCGGATCTTCGTCATCCCGAATCTGGTAATCAATGCGCCACACCTCGTCGGGCTGGCGGTGCATGAGGATCGTGGAACCGGGGTTGCTGGGCGGATCAAACCAGGCCAGGCGCTCCACCGCACGCCGGGTTTTCTGGCGGATATCGACGATGACGTACCTGCCATCGTATTGCGTTCCCTGGAGTTGAAGACCCAGTTGTTCCCGTACGGTACTGCGCCCGCCGTCACACGCCACCAGCCACGCTGCGCGCACCGTGTGGGTGCCATCAGGCGTTTCCAGAACCACTTCGGTGCCGTCTGGCCTGGTGCGAACCGTTTTAACGCGACTGCTCCAGAGGATGTCAATATCCGTGCCTGCGGCCCGAGCTGCCTGGTGTGCGTACTCCTCGACGTAGTATTGCTGAATGTTGACCATGGGTGCGAAGCGCTGCGTTGGCTCGCTCGGCATTTCGAAATGCAGCACCTCGGTGTCTCGATAGAAACTGCGACCCCCCACCCACGACAGGCCTTTTTCTACCAACGGACGGTCTGCTCCGACCCAGCCCAAAATCTCCTGAGAGCGCCTGGACATGCAGATGGCGCGGCTACCGGTGCAATAACCTTCATCCGCCTCCACCACCAGACATTGAACTCCCTGATGCGCCAGCAACGCTGCAAGTGTCAACCCAACAGGTCCGCCACCCGCAATCAGGACTGAACAGCTTTGTGGCACGTGTTGTGCATTGACTGACATGACCATGTGGACCTTTCTGATGAGGGAGGTGTAACAGGGCCGACAAAATGTGACCTCAATTGGTTGCGCATGCAACTATAAAGATATTTTCCAGCCTGCGCAATCGGCCGCCCTGCACGCCGGGACACGGACGACGACAGTAGAAACGCTAGGTTTTGGGAGAAATTAAATGGCTAGAATGATTTTTTTGCTTCAAGGAAAACAGATGAAAAAAGTGATTTTGGCAATTGCCATGACATCCTTGTCCGTTGCCGCCATGGCACAGGCCAAAGAACTGAAAGTGGCCATTGACCCCACTTATGAGCCATTCACATTCAAGACTCCCGATGGCAAACCCACCGGCTTTGACGTGGACATTGCCAACGCCGTATGCGAGCAAGTCAAACGCAAGTGCGTATTTGTTGAACAGGTGTGGGACAGCATGATCCCCGGTTTGCAGGCCAAAAAATATGACGTGATCATCAGTTCCATGTCCATCACGGAAGATCGCCTGAAAGTGGTTGACTTCACCGACAAGTACTACAACACGCCCAGCAAGATCGTCGTCAAGAACGACATCAAGTTCACCGACCTGGCCTCGCTCAAAGGCAAGAAGATTGGTGTCCTCAAGGGTAGCACCCAGGAAAAATACGCCAATGCCGAGTTGAAAAAAGCCGGTGTGGTGGTGACGCCCTATGAAGCCCAGGACCAGGTCTATCTGGACATCAAGGCTGGCCGTCTTGACGGTACCGTGGCTGACGTGCTGGAAGTGCAAGGCGGCTTCTTGAGCAAGCCCGAAGGCAAGGACTACGGCCTGGTCGGGCCCGAACTGTACATTCCAAAATACTTCGGAACAGGCGCTGGTTTTGCCATTCGTAAAGGCGACGCGGCTCTGAAGGGCGAATTGAACGGTGCCATCAAGGCCATTCGCGCCAACGGCACTTACAAGAAGATCAACGACAAGTACTTCAAGTTCGACGTCTACGGCAAGTAAACATCACCAATCTGCCGATGTGGCTAGGGTGTCCATCACTGCGACACCCTGCCCATCGGTTGTTTTTTTAGCTCTCTTCCCGTTGGCTCTCTTTCCGGCTTTCCACCTGGATATCTTTTGAGCGCTTACTACTCGTCCATCCTCTACGGCGCCCTGCTTACAGTTGCCGTGTCGCTGGCGGCTCTGGTGGTCGCCACAATCCTGGGGCTGATCGGTGCCGCGGCCAAACTCTCTGGCAAACCGCCATTGGTCGGTCTGGCTACCGTTTACACCACCATCATCCGCGGCATTCCTGATCTGGTGTTGATGCTGCTGGTCTTTTATGGCGGCAGCATCGGCCTGAACAATTTGCTAGAGGCGCTAGGCAGCGATGTCACGCCCGACATCAACCCGTTTACCGCAGGCGTGCTGACGCTGGGTTTCATTTACGGCGCCTACATGACCGAGACGTTCCGCGGGGCCATTCTGGCCATTCCCCGAGGTCAGTTTGAGGCGGGGGCAGCCTTTGGCATGAATCCCCGACAGGTTTTTTTGCGCATTACCGCTCCCCAGATGGTACGGTATGCGTTACCCGGGTTTACCAACAACTGGCTGGTGCTGATCAAGGCCACCGCACTGGTCAGCCTGATTGGGCTGCAGGAGATGACCTACCTGTCCAAACAGGCGAGCGCGGCCACCCGATCCCCGTTTGCTTTTTTCCTGTTTACCGCCGGGCTGTTCCTGATTTACACATGGGTTTCACTGGTGGTGCTGCGCAAACTCAACGTACGCTACAGCCTGGGTACCAAGCGGAGTGAGCTCTAGATGAACTGGGAAGTCATTTTCCGTCCCGAAAGCCTGTCGATGTATGGAGAAGGGATCGTCACCACACTGGTGCTCCTGTTCTCTTCACTGGCTTTGGGCGGCATCTTCGCACTGGTGTTCGCGTTGATGCTCACCGGGCGCAGCGTTTTGTTGCAGCGTCTGGTTGGCGCCTATACCTTTGTGATTCGTGGCACCCCCCTGCTACTGCAGGTTTATCTGATCTATTACGGACTGGGACAACTCGAATGGATCCAGGCGCGCTGGGACGACGTCTGGCCCTGGACGCATTTCAAGGACCCGTTCTTTTGTGCCCTGCTCGCTTTCAGCCTGAATACCGCTGGCTACACCGCCGAAATGCTGGCGGGCTCCATCCGGGAAACCAACGCCGGTGAAATTGAGGCGGCCCAGGCCTTTGGCATGAGCCGCTTTCAGGTCATGCGGCGGGTTGTACTTCCCAGCGCCATGCGCCGCACGTTGCCCGCCTACAGCAACGAAGTTGTCATGATGCTGCAAAGCACCAGCCTGGCCAGCGCCGTGCCCGCCATGCTGGACGTGACAGCCGCCGCCAGCAGAATCTATTCAGACTTCTACTTGCCGTTTGAGGCGTACCTGGCTGCGGCGGCCATCTATCTGCTGGCCACGTTCTGCCTGATCGGTGTCTTCAAACTGGCGGAACGCCATTTCCTGGCTCATCTGGCACCACGCAAAAACTGATTGCCATGCAACGCATTGACTACGCCCTTCTGTCTCAAAGTCTGGGCAGCCATAAAACCCTGACCAGCCTGCATTTCGGCACGTCCGGAGCCCGGCCCAAAGCCTACATCCAGGCCAGCCTGCACGCTGAAGAATTGCCCGGCATGCTGGCGGCCCACCACCTGCGAGCACTGCTGGAGCGTGCGCAGCGGGAGGGCCAGATTCAGGGTGAAATCATTCTGGTGCCGGTCGCCAACCCCATCGGTCTGGCGCAGCGGCTGGATCACAGACCCATGGGGCGATTTGAGCTGGGCACTTCGGAGAACTTCAACCGGCACTACCCTGATTTATGTGCGGTCGTATTACCCGTGGTACGTGACAAGCTCGGACAGGACCCGCTGGAGAACGTGCAAATAATCCGTGAAACTGTGCGTTCATTTGTCGAGCAATGGGTACCCGCTACCGAACTGCAAAGCCTGCGCAAACGTCTTGTCAGCCTGTCGTTCGACGCCGACATCGTGCTGGACCTGCATTGCGATTGCGAAGCCGCCCTGCACCTCTATACCGAAAACCCCTGCTGGCCCCAGCTGGAGCCACTTGCCCGCCTGCTGGGTGCTGAAGCCGTTCTGCTGGCCAAGAATTCAGGTGGCCTGTCATTTGATGAATGTCTGTCAGGTCTTTGGTGGCAGCTCGCCGAAAGAGTGGCCGAATTGCGGCCGGAGCGGCCTATTCCACAGGCCTGCGCCACCACCACGGTCGAACTGCGTGGCGAAGCCGATGTCAGCCATGAATGGGGACGTGCTGATGCGCAGGCCATTTTTGGCTACCTTCAGCACGCAGGTCTGGTAGCGGGAATGGCGCCCGCCCTTCCGTCGCCAAAGTGTGAGGCCACCCCACTGGCAGGTTCGCAAACCGTCAAGTCACCGGTCCCGGGGATGGTGGTGTTCGCAGCAAAGCCGGGCGATCGCCTGAATGTGGGTGACCTGGTGGCTGAAGTCATTGACCCCATTGCCAACACCACCTACAGCGCACGTGCAGAAGTCGCAGGCGTGATGTATGCCCGGTTGCGTGACCGCTACGTCATCGCCAACGACGACCTCGCCAATATCGCCGGCAGCAAACCCTTCCGGACCGGCTACCTGTTGAGCGCCTAGAAAACCTATTATCCCGAAAAGCTGCCCATCATGACCACCGCACCACTGAAGCTCCAGGCTATCGACATTCACAAGAGGTTCGGCCAGAACGAAGTTCTCAAGGGTGTTTCACTGGAGGCTCGGGCTGGCGACGTGATCAGCATCATTGGCAGCTCGGGTTCGGGCAAAAGTACATTCCTGCGCTGCATCAACCTGCTTGAAAAACCCAATCAGGGCCGGATTATTGTGGCTGGAGAAGAGTTGAAGCTGGCCCCCGGCAAAAATGCTGAGCTCAACGCGGTCGATGTGAAACAGCTGCAGCGCATGCGCACCAAGCTGGCCATGGTGTTCCAGCACTTCAACCTCTGGGCCCATATGACGGTGCTGCAAAACATCATCGAATCGCCCGTTCACGTACTGGGTATCAGCCGTGACGAAGCCGTCGCACGGGCTCGCAAATACCTGGCTCTGGTTGATTTACCCAATATGGAAGACCGTTACCCGGCCCATATGAGTGGCGGCCAGCAGCAACGCGTCGCCATTGCCCGGTCGCTGGCCATGGAGCCGGAGGTCATGCTGTTTGACGAACCGACCAGTGCGCTGGATCCTGAACTGGTGTCAGAAGTTTTGCGCGTGATGCAAAAACTGGCGTCGGAGGGCCGAACCATGGTCGTGGTGACCCATGAAATGGGTTTTGCCCGGGAAGTGGCCAACCACCTGATTTTTCTACACCAGGGAAAAATCGAAGAACAGGGCATCCCGGCGCAGGTGCTGAGCCAGCCCAAAAGCGAGCGTTTGGCCCAATTTCTGTCGGGTAGCCTGAAATAGACTGAATCCGGGAATAAGTCCTTTTCTGGGCAAACCGCCCTCAGTTAGACTGTAGAGATTCAGTCTCCGCCCACCCAAAACGCCCTCACAACTCCGACATGATGAAGTCGCAATTCGCCTTGAATTCGGAATCCGAATCCGAAGACGACTTCTCGTCGCTGTTTGACTTGTTGCCAATCGGGGCCTACCGGACGACGCCTGACGGAAGGCAACTGCGGGCGAACGCTGCGCTGGTGCGCATGAATGGCTATGGGTCCGAGCCCGCCATGCTGGACGGGGTTCGCGATATTGCCAAGGAGTGGTACGTGCTGCCCCATCGGCGCTACGAATTCATGGCGTTGATGTCGTCCAAGGGACGGGTCATCGATTTTGTTTCCGAGGTCTATCGCCACAAGACTCGCGAGCGGATCTGGGTGCGTGAACATGCCCACGCCGTCTATGACGGCAAGGGCGAGATTCTGTTTTACGAAGGTACCGTTGAGGACATTACCCAGCGTCGCCAGATCCAGGAACGCCTGCGGGAGAGCGAACAGCGTTTTCGCAGCCTGACCGAGCTTTCGGCCGACTGGTATTGGGAGCAGGACGCGGATTTCCGATTTTCCCGTTATGAAGGCAGTGTTGAAAAATCGGGGCTGCCCAGTGAGTTTGCGGCGGGGAGAACCCGTTGGGAAATGGGTTCGCTCAACCTGACTGAGGCCGACTGGGAGGTGCATCGTGCCCTGCTGTATGCCTACCAGCCCTTTCAGGATTTTGAGATCCAGCGCCACCACCCCATCATTGGCAATTACTGGTTCTCGGTCAGCGGGCAACCCATTTTCGACAGTGAGGGGGAATTTGCGGGTTATCGCGGCGTTGGGCGCAACATCACGGCACGCAAGAAGGCCGTTGAAACTGCCTTGATGAATCAGGTACTGCTCAATACCCTGATTCAGACCATCCCAGACCGGATCTGGCTGAAATGCACAAAAGGCATTTACCTGGCCTGCAATTCGGCTTTCGAAACCTATATGGGATTGCCGGCATCGGACATCATCGGCAAGACAGACACCGAACTGGTCAGCGAAGAACTGGCCGAGCGTTTTACCCGTTCAGACCGTGCTGCCATGGAGGTGCTGCGTCCCGTTTCATTCGAAGAGGAGTGCATCTCAAGTCCAGGTGGCATTGTCGGCACCTTTGAAATCCTGAAGACAGCGATGCGGGACGCCTCGGGCAACGTGACCGGCGTACTGGGCATGGGGCGCAACATCACTGAGCGCAAACGCGCCGAAGAGCGCCTGCGTGACACCACCGAGCAGCTGGAGCTAGCCATTATTGGCACCGAACTGGGGTTGTGGCATCACGACCTGGAGCAAGACAGCACAAAACGCATGGACACCCGTGCCTGTGCCATGTTGGGCTATACCGTTGAAGAATACGAGCAGACACGGGTCTGGCCGGATTTGGTTCACCCCGACGATCTGGTGCATGTGCTGGCCGAATACCAGCGGCATCTGGATGGCGTTTCGCCGAGCTACAACGTGGAGTACCGCGCACAGCACAAAAAAGGCCACTGGGTCTGGCTCAATTGTCGTGGACGGGTGATCCAGACAAACGAAGCGGGTAAACCCACCCGGCTGGCTGGCACATTGATGGATATCACCGAACGCAAAAAATCGGAAGACACCATCCGGCAAATGGCCTTTCAGGACGTGCTGACTGGTTTACCCAACCGGCGCTTGCTCATGGATCGTCTGCAACGCGCGGTAGAGGCCAACGTTCGCAACAAACAGCATGGCGCCTTGCTCTTTCTGGATCTGGACCACTTCAAGAAGCTCAATGACTCACTCGGTCATGACGTGGGCGACCTGCTGCTGCAACAGGTCGCCGAACGCCTGAAGAACAGCGTGCGTGGTGTGGATACGGTGGCCCGGCTCGGTGGCGACGAATTCGTGGTACTGATTGAAGATCTGCATGTCAACGCCACCGAAGCGCGCGCGCAGGCGCAGATCGTGGGGGAGAAAATTCTCGCCGCGCTGAATGAACCTTATCAACTGGGCGAACACGCGTTTCTGAGTACGCCCAGCATTGGTGCCACGATTTTCAATGACACGATTCGCTCACCCAGTGAAGTGCTCAAACAAGCCGACGTGGCCATGTATGAAGCCAAGGAAAATGGACGCAACACCCTGACCTTTGCGGTGGACCGATAGGTCATTGCCGCCGGGCCGCCCCAAGGCAAAACGCCCTCCTTCGGAGGGCAGCGAAGCGCGGGGGCAGGTTATCTGCGCAGGATCATCTGCCCGCGAATCTCACCGTTTGGATGCACTGTGGTGTGAATATTCGCATACCACTTGCCAGCCAGCAAATCTGCGGCCTGTGCTGCAGTGAGGGTGGCACTGCCTTCCATCGGGCTCGTCATGGGATTGCGCCAGGCCAGCGCCACGCCGGTGTTGACGCCAACAGCGGCAGGCCCGTGAAAGTGCCCCGCCGTGGCAACGCCAGTCAGGCCTTGATAAGAGACTTTCCAGCGAAACAGGCGGGTATTGGTGTCTAGAACAGCATCCACCCGACCCGTACCGTTGGTGGCGACCAGCGGAACTTCGTTGATACCCGTCATCGTCGTGCTGAATGCTGCCAGATGGGCGTCCTTGTCGATGAGGGCGCAACCGGAAACTGCCCAGATGGCGGTCAGACAAAACAGAATTTTTACAACATGCTGGCGACGTGTGCTCATGATGATCCCCCTTGGCGTCGTGGCGGTGAACCACTGGAAAAGCGGGTTCACCATGGCCGTATTTTGCTTGAAGGCAAAAAACGGAAAAAATCATGTGCCAAATTGGCACTTGGCCCTCACGGAACATGCGTGAGCAGCTATATTATTTATAGCATACTGACCATCGACCGGCCCGCTTAGAATGAAACCGTGAATGCATCCCCAACCTCCCGCCCGCCGTCCGTATTGGCCTTTGACGTCTTCGGCACAGTCGTGGACTGGCACGGTGGCATCGCGCGAGAAGTTCTGGCACTGCGTCCGGAGGTGAACGGTGGCAAATTTGCCATGGCTTGGCGTGCGGGTTACCAGCCCGCCATGCGCCGGGTGATGTCGGGTGAGTTGGGCTGGACACTGATTGACGACCTGCATCGCCTCATTCTGGACGGCATTCTGGATCAGTTTGGCCTGTCCCACCTGACTGAGGCGCAAAAGCGGCATCTGAACAAGGCCTGGCACCGGCTGGACCCCTGGCCGGATGTGGTAGCGGGCCTGACGCGCCTCAAAACACGCTTCACCATTTGCACGCTATCCAATGGCAACATCGGCCTGCTCACCAACATGGCCAAGCGCGGCGCACTGCCGTGGGATTGCATTCTGTCCGCCGAGGTGTTTCGCGCCTACAAGCCCGACCCGGCCACCTATCTGGGCGTGGCCAGGGTGTTTGATCTGCCCGCGTCTGACGTGATGCTGGTCGCAGCGCACCAGGACGATCTGGCTGCGGCGCGCGGCTGCGGACTGCAGACGGCTTACATCGAGCGACCTTACGAGTTCGGTCAGTCCCACCCCAAAGACGTGTCACCCGACCCCGCCAATACCTGGCACGCCAGAGATTTTCTGGCGCTGGCTGGTCAGCTGGGATGCTGATTTGAGTCGCCCCGCATTGCACCCCATCAGTCACCCACGTATGCTCTGACCCATGTACGCGAAGTTTTTTGGCCTCAAGCAGGACCCCTTTTCGATAGCGCCCAACCCGCAATACCTCTTCATGAGCGAGCGGCACCGGGAGGCTTTGGCGCACCTGCTGTATGGACTGCGGGGCGGCGGCGGCTTTGT
Organism: Candidatus Egaibacter danicus; assembly: GCA_016707075.1. Lineage (GTDB taxonomy): Bacteria > Pseudomonadota > Gammaproteobacteria > Burkholderiales > Burkholderiaceae_C > Egaibacter > Egaibacter danicus. Next base: position 355,130 of record JADJII010000003.1, on the reverse strand, counting down.
GCTGCTCACCGGCGAGATCGGTGCAGGCAAGACCACCGTGTGCCGCTGCTTTCTGGAGCAGCTCCCGAAACGCTGCAACGTCGCCTACATCTTCAACCCCAAGCTCACGGTACCCGAGCTGCTGAAGTCGATCTGTGAAGAGTTCCGCATTCCGTATGCGCATCAGGGGTCTGAGGCGGCCACGGTCAAGGATTTCATCGACCCGCTGAACGAGTTCCTGCTGCGCACCCACGCGGTCGGGCAGAACAACGTGCTCATCATCGACGAAGCGCAAAACCTCTCCGCCGACGTGCTGGAGCAGCTGCGTCTGCTGACCAATCTGGAAACGAATGAGCGCAAGCTGTTGCAGATCATCCTGATCGGCCAGCCGGAACTGCGCACCATGCTGGCACGGCCCGATCTGGAGCAGCTCGCGCAACGCGTCATTGCCCGCTTTCACCTGGGCGCGTTGTCCGAAAACGAGACCACACAGTACATCGCACACCGGCTGTCGGTAGCAGGCATGGTGACAGCGCTGCCTTTTACGTCCAAGGCCATCCACCGCATTCACCAGCTGTCTCGCGGCGTGCCGCGCCGCATCAATCTGCTTTGCGGCCGCGCGCTGCTGGGCGCCTATTCCAGTGGCACCACGACGATTGACACCGCCATTGTCGAGAAAGCGGCGACCGAGGTGTTTGACAAAGGCGAGTTTGCGACACCGAGGCGGTGGGCAGGTTTCACCACGCCGTTTTCGGCCCTGTTTTCGCGCAAGAAGACACCCGTTAAACCGACCTCGCAGCGCGCACGCAAACCGCGCGAACCACGCGTGAAGACGGGGGAATAACGGCATGTCCTATATTCTCGATGCCCTCAAGAAAGCCGACTCGGAACGCGAGCGCGGTGCCATTCCCGGCATTCACGCGCAGCAGGTGCCCTACATGGCAGTCACGGCCAAACCGGCGGGCAACCTCAAGCTGGTGCTGTGGCTGATCGTGGGCCTGCTGACGGTGATTCTGGGTGCACTGGCGTGGCGCATGACCTCCACCGGTGACGCACTGCCCGTTCAGGTGGCCGCGGCACCGCCATCCTTGCCGCCGCCCGCACCTGCAGCAGACAGCGGGAAACCTGCTGTCGTCGCTTCGTCTGTGCCGCAAACGCCTCCCCCCACCACGGAAGCTGCACCAGCGAAGCCGGAGCCTGCCAATGCGTCTTCGGCTGCAGTCAAAACTGCTGCAAAAGACAAAGCAGCCATGTCAAAACCCACGACGGTAAGGACTGAGACCAGACCGGTTGCCAAAGCAGCAGCCCCAAAAGCTGGTGTCAGCGCCGCTGGCGTCACAAGTGCCGAGATACGCGTCTACACCCTGGCAGAGTTGCCGGACGATGTTCAGCGCGACCTGCCCAAGCTGACCATCAGCGGTGGCACCTACTCATCCAACCCGGCGCAGCGCCTGCTGATTGTGAACAACCAGGTGTTTCTGGAAGGCGGTCAGCCCGCGCCTGGCGTAACGGTGGAGCAGATACGGCAAAACGCTGCTGTGCTCAGCTTCAAGGGTTACCGCTACCGCGTGGCTTACTGAAATCAGGCCTGCAGCAATTGCATGGGCTGCCGGGGTTGAGACCGGGTATCCGCGCGATGGGTCAACACAACCGGTGCGTTCTCTCGCTGCGCTTGCGGAGCCGACGTGCGGGCATCCGCCTGGTTCAGGATAAAAATGGCGGCAGCCTCCACCAGTTCCTGAGCCTGGGTTGACAGGCTCGTAGCCGCGGCCGCCATCTGTTCTACCAGTGCGGCATTTTGTTGGGTCACGTCATCCATCTGGGCGATGGACACCCCGACGCGGGCTACGTCCTGGCTCTGCTCGTTGCTGGCAGCGCTGATCTCACCCATCAACTCCGTCACGCGGCGAATGGAGTCCACCACCTCGGTCATGGTGGAGCCAGCCTGATCGACCAGCGCAGTACCCTGGGCAACCCGCTGCACGCTGGCTCCTACCAGGTTCTTGATTTCCTTGGCGGCTTCGGCCGAGCGACCAGCCAGGCTGCGCACTTCAGACGCCACCACGGCAAATCCTCGGCCCTGCTCGCCTGCCCGAGCAGCTTCCACCGCAGCGTTCAAAGCCAGGATATTGGTCTGAAAAGCGATGCTGTCAATGACGCCAATGATGTCGGTGATCTTTTTCGAGCTGTCATTGATGCCTTTCATGGTGTCCACCACCTGGGCCACCACTTCACCGCCTTTGGCGGCCACAGCCGACGCACTCAATGCGAGCTGGCTGGCCTGACGGGCACCCTCGGCGTTTTGTTTGACCGTCTCGTTGAGTTGCTGCATGGAAGCCGCTGTTTGTTGCAGGGCCGACGCCTGCTGCTCGGTGCGTGATGACAGATTGTTGTTGCCCTGATCAATCTCGCTGCTGGCCACTGCAATGCCGTCAGCACGTGAGCGCACCTCTTTCACCATGCGGGCAATACTGTCGCGCATGTCGCGAATGCCGGCCAGCAGGCTTTGGGAGTCGCCCTCCTTCAGCGCGATATCCATGTAGAGCTTGCCTTCGGCAATTTCTGTCGTCAGGGACGTGGCGTAGGTCGGCTCGCCACCCAGTTGTTTGAGCAGACCACGTGTGATGATCAACGATAAGACCAGACCAATCAATACCGCACCACCCAACAAGCCAAACGTCCAGAGCCGGGCGCTGGCATACACAGCTGCCGCATGTTCCGCAGCATCTTTACCGCCGGCAAAATTGAGTGCCGTGAGCTTGTCCAGAGCCACAATGGCATCATCTGACAGCGATTTAGCAGCGCCTTCACCGATATCTTTGGCGTCGTCCGACTTGTTTGCCCGCCCCAGGGCCACGACCTTTTTGTTCACCACCAAATATTCAGACCATGCTTTCGAGAACTTCTCGAACAGCTGTATACCCGCCTCACCTTCAATCATTTTTTCGTAGTCGCTGCCATTCTGGGTAACCACAGCCAGCGCCGCCTTCATTTTTTCTTCGTATTCTTCCATGTAGCCAACGTCTGCGGCCCGGGTGTGCTTGATTTCCAGATCGCGGAATTCGAGCATGGCACTTCTCATGGTGGTGGTGTGGCCCACACTGGGCATCCACTTGAGGGCCAGATCACTGGAAACCTGATTGACCTGAGCCAGTTTGATGATGGAAAAACCACCCAGCATCAGCGTGAGCGACAGAACGATCAAAAACGCCAGCATCAGCTTGGTGCCGATCTTGACATTCTCCAGCCCGCTATTGAGTCCGGGATACAACTTCATGATGATTTGCTTTCAGTCAAACGGGGCTGATTACTGTATTCAAAAAAACAGGGCGATTTCCGGGATACATCCAGAATCGCCCCGCCGGGTTACCAATAAGACAGCTTATTTCTTGTGGCCGATGTAGCTGACGCCAATGACTTTGCCGCCCTTGTCCTTGATCGGGTTGTAGCAGGCGTCAAAAGCCGTACCCAGCACGTCCACCGCGCCACAGAACTGCTCACCCTTGTTCATGGCTTCATAGGCCTTTGCCCTGGCCAGAGCGGTACCCACGCCGCGCTTGCCTTCCGGTGTCAACACATTCGTACTGACACGGATGTAGTCGTCACCGTGTTTGACAAATACCGTTGCGGTGGCGCCGTGTGCCTTTTTGATTTCATCAACCACATCGAAGTTGTTGTTGATCTTGCGGCTGCCAAAATAAATGGCGGGAACCATCAATTCACCCGCTTTGTCCGTGCCTTCCAGCTTGGGCTCGCCGATTTTTGCCAGGCGTGCGTCCAGCGCGGCGATCGTGGCCTTGGAATCTTCGGCAAAGGCAGAGCCTGCTGTGAAGGCAAGTACGGCGGCCAGGGCGGTCAGGGTCTTTTTCATGGATAACTCCAGTTTGTCGATAAAGAAAATGGATGGTGGGGCACTTTTCTGTGCACGTGCCTCCACCCTTCATCGGCACTTTACCGATCACCTGAAGCGCTCACCTCGCGAAAAAGACCCGGTTATCCCCGCATTTCTCAGCGTCCACCCAAACCCATGGACCGGGTGATCACCTCTTTCATGATCTCATTCGTGCCGCCGTAGATGCGCTGCACGCGGGCGTCGGCATAGGCACGGGTGATGGGGTATTCCCACATGTAGCCGTAGCCACCGAACAGCTGTACACATTCGTCCATCACCTTGCATTGCAGGTCGGTGGTCCAGTACTTGGCCATGCTGGCCGTCGCTGTGTCGAGTTTGTCCAGCATCACCAATTCGGTGCATTTATCGACAAACACGCGTGCCACCTGCACTTCTGTCTGCAGCTCGGCCAGCGTGAAGCGGGTGTTCTGGAATGACGCCACGGGCTGCCCAAACACCTTGCGCTCCTTCACATAGGCCACAGTCCAGTCGATGGCCGCTTGCGCGCTGGCCACCGCCGTGATGGCAATCTGCAGCCGCTCCCAGGGCAGCTGCTCCATCAGGCAGATGAACCCCCTGTTTTCATACGCCTCACCGCCCAGCAGATGATCGGCCGGCACCCGTACGTTATCGAAGAACAGCTCGGACGTGTCCTGTGCTTTCAGGCCCAGTTTTTTCAGGCGCTTGCCTTTCTCAAAACCCGGCATGCCGCGCTCGACCAGCAACAGGCTGGTGCCTTTGGCGCCCGCCGAAGGGTTGGTCTTGGCCACCACAATCACCAGATCGGCATGCCAGCCATTGGTGATGAAAGGTTTTGCTGCCGTTGAGCAGATAAGACCCGTCCGGCTGCTTGATGGCGGAAGTTTTCACACCCTGCAGGTCGCTGCCCGCCGCGGGCTCGCTCATGGCAATGGCACCCACCATCTCGCCGCTCGCCAGCTTGGGCAGGTACTTTTTCTTCTGCGCTTCGGTGCCGTAATGCAGGATGTACGGCGCCACGATCTCGCTGTGCAGGCTGTAGCCAATGCCGCTGGCGCCGGCGCGGGCCAGCTCTTCCATCTGGATGACGGAATACAGCTTGTCGGCACCCGCGCCGCCATAGGCTTCAGGCATGGTGGCACACAGGAATCCATTGCCGCCCGCCTGGTTCCAGACCTCCCGCGCCACGTAGCCCTGCTCTTCCCAACTGTCGTGGGACGGCGCAATCTCTTTTTCGATGAAGCGGCGAAAGCTGTCGCGAAAAGCTTCATGGTCAGGGGTGAAAAGGGTTCTTTCAATCATGTCTGCGCCTTGTTGGGTGTCGCCGTCACGACCATGGTAGTGAGGGACTAGAGGGAATTAGAGGATTTATACCAAGCATACGCTTGGTGAAATGAATATACTGGAAAACGTCCCATCCGAGGAGTTCCCATGAGCGAAGCATTTGTGTATGACGCCATCCGCACACCACGCGGCAAAGGCAAGAAAGACGGCAGCCTGTATGAGGTCAAACCCGTGAACCTGCTCGCCGGGGTGTTGTCTGAACTGCAGCGCCGCAACGACTTCGACACCGCACAGGTGGATGATGTGGTGATGGGCGTCGTGTCCCCCATTGGTGAACAGGGCTCGGTGATTGCCAAAGTGGCAGCACTCAAGGCGGGCTGGGACTTCACCGCATCGGGCGTGCAGATCAACCGCTTTTGCGCGTCCGGCCTGGAAGCCGTCAACATGGCGGCGCAAAAAGTGCGCTCGGGTTGGGAAGACTTGGTGGTGGCGGGCGGCGTGGAGAGCATGAGCCGCGTACCCATTGGCTCCGACGGCGGCGCCTGGGCGATGGACCCCGAAACCAATTGCGCGACCGGCTTTGTGCCTCAGGGCATCGGCGCCGACCTGATTGCCACGATGTCGGGCTTCAGCCGTGAAGACGTTGATTCATTCGCGATGGAGAGCCAGAAACGCGCAGCCAAAGCACGCGAGGGTGGCTACTTCGCTGGCTCGGTGGTGCCGGTGAAGGATTTTCTGGACCAGACCATCCTGGACCACGACGAATTCATCAAACCCCACACCACGCTGGCGGGTCTGGGCTCGCTCAAATCCGCTTTCGAACAGATGGGCGCCATGGGCTTTGATGCAGTCGCCCTCACCCGTTACCCGCAGGTGGAGCGCATCAACCATGTGCACCACGCGGGCAACTCGTCCGGCATTGTGGACGGCGCAGCGGCGGTTTTGATTGGCTCGGAAGCAGCCGGCAAGACCCACGGCTTCACCCCCCGGGCCCGCATTGTGGCGGCTGCGCTGAGCGGCGCAGACCCCACCATCATGCTCACCGGCCCGATGCCGGCGGCCCGCAAGGCGCTGGCCAAAGCGGGCATGACGATTGACCAGATTGACCTGTTTGAAGTGAACGAGGCCTTTGCCGCCGTGCCGATGAAATTCATGCAGGAGCTGGGCGTGCCGCACGAGAAGGTGAACGTCAACGGCGGCGCCATCGCCATGGGCCACCCGCTGGGCGCGACGGGCGCGATGATTTTGAACACGCTGATTGACGAACTGCACCGCCGTAAACTGCGCTACGGACTGGCCACGTTGTGTGTGGGCGGCGGCATGGGCATCGCGACGATTGTCGAGCGGATTTGAGCCTTAAACAGGCAAAAATAAGCATCAAATTGGCATTTAGCCCTCGTCCGCTATGCGTGAGTAGCTACATTATTTATAGCATATACACATGAAAACCATCCAGTACGAACTCACCGACGAATCCATGGGCAAGGTGGCCACACTCACGTTTGACGAGCCCGGCTCGCCCGTCAACACCATGTGTGTGCAGTGGCAGCACGACCTGACCGAAGCCGTTGCGCAGGTGGTCAAGGACAAGGATGCCATCAAGGGCATCATCCTCGCGTCGGCCAAAAGCACGTTCTTCGCAGGCGCTGATCTCAAGAGCCTGATGCGCAACCGGCCGTCGGATGCCGCCGCGATCTTTGTCGAGATCGAACAGATGAAGAAGAACTTCCGCACGCTCGAAACACTGGGCAAACCGGTGGTGAGCTGCCTTAACGGCGCTGCGCTGGGTGGCGGCTGGGAAGTGGCGCTGATCGGCCACTACCGCGTGGCGGTGGATGACAAAAAGATCCAGCTGGGTCTGCCCGAGATCACGCTGGGCCTGATTCCGGGTGCCAGCGGCATCACCAAGATGACCCGCCTGCTGGGCCTGATGGGTGCGCAGCCCTACATTCTGGAAAGCAGGTTATTCAACCCGCGCGAGGCGCAGCAGTTGGGCCTGGTGGATGAGTTGGTGGCCGACGCCGCGGCACTGCGACCCGCCGCGCTGGCCTTCATCGCGGCCAACCCCGAGTCACATCAGCCCTGGGACAACAAGGACTACAAGATTCCAGGCGGCACGCCTGCCAATCCGAAGGTGGCCATGGCGCTCACCGTGGCGCCCGCCATGCTGAAGAAGACCACACGCGGCCTGTACCCAGCCCCCGAGGCAGCGCTGGCCGCGATGGTGGAGGGTGCGCAGGTGGACTTCGACACCGCGCTGCGGATCGAGTCGCGTTACCTGGCGCGGCTGGCGGTGGACCCCGTGGCCAAGAACATGATCAACACGTTCTTCTTCAACATGAACGCGATCAAGAGCGGGCAGAGCCGGCCTGCCAACATTCCCCGATACAAACCCCAGCGCGTAGGCGTTTTGGGTGCCGGCATGATGGGCGCAGGCATTGCGTATTCGCAGGCCAGCCGCGGCATCACCACCGTGATCAAGGACATCACCCGGGACAAAGCCGAATCGGGCAAGGCCTACAGCCACAAGCTCACGCAGGCGCAGGTGGACAAGGGCCGCATGAGCGCATCCGATCAGGCCGCACTTCTCGCGCGAATCACCGCAACCGACCATGCAACCGATTTGAAGGGCTGCGACCTGATCATTGAAGCCGTATTTGAGCAGCGCGAGCTCAAGGCCATGGTCACGCAGGAGGCCGAGCCGATGCTGGCCGAAGGCGGATTCTTCGCATCCAACACGTCTACGTTGCCCATCTCCGGTCTGGCCAAAGCCAGCCGCCAGCCCGAAAAATTTGTCGGCATCCATTTCTTCAGCCCGGTGGACAAGATGAAGCTGGTGGAAATCATCCGCGGCAAACAGACCGATGACGAGACGGTCGCCCGCGCCTTTGATTACGTGCAGGCGCTGGGCAAGATCCCGATTGTGGTGAACGACTCCCGCGGCTTTTACACCAGCCGCACTTTTGGCACGTTTGTGATGGAAGGGGCAGCCATGCTGGGTGAAGGCATTCCGGCCGCGGTGATTGAAAACGCCGGCATTCAGTGCGGCATGCCCGTTGGGCCGCTGGCAGTGCTGGACGAAACGGCGCTGAGTTTGAGCGTGCATGTGCTGGATCAGACGCGTGCCGACTATGCCGCTGAGGGGAAAACTTACGCTGCCACGCCCGGTGACCTGCTGGTGGAACGCATGGTGAAGGAGCTCAATCGGTCCGGGCGCGCAGCGGGCGCCGGTTTCTACGACTATCCCCAGGGGGCCAAAAAAGTACTCTGGCCTGAACTGAAGAAGCTGTTTGAAAAGCCCGGAGCGGGGTACGACATGCGGGACATCAAGGATCGCCTCCTTTTCCGCCAGGCGGTCGAGACTGCGCGTTGCCTGCAGGAAGGTGTGTTGACCAGTGTGCACGACGCCAATATCGGCTCCATCTTTGGCATCGGTTTTCCGGCCTGGACGGGTGGCGCCATGCAGTTCATTTACAGCATGGGCCCGAATGCATTTTTCAAGCGCGCCGCAGCACTCGCCACCCAATTCGGGCCCGGTTTTGCACTGACAGACGCCGTCAAAGCCGCTATCCTGCAACACCAGCCTCAATTCTGAGGCAGAAGGACTCACCCATGTCAGCCTTACCTTTGCACAGCGCCACACCACTGGATCTGGTTCGCTCCGAACTGGAGGCCACACTGAAACTGCAGCGTGCTGCGTACTTCGCTCGCCCGGTTCCCAGCCTGGATGAGCGCAAGGCAGACCTGCTGAAGCTGAAAACCTTCCTGCGGGAGAACAAGCAGGGCATCATCGACGCGATCAATGCCGACTATGGCAACCGCTCCACCCACGAAACGCTGCTGACAGAAATTGTGCCGGCGATGGGTGAGGTGGATCACGCCCTCAAGCATCTGAAGAAATGGATGAAACCGCAGCGGCGCCATGTGGACCTGATGAACTATTTTGGTGCCCGCAACCGCGTCATTCCGCAACCATTGGGTGTGGTGGGCTGCATCGTACCGTGGAACTTCCCGGTGAACCTGACCTTTGCGCCACTGGTGAGCATCTTCTCGGCCGGCAACCGCGCCATGGTCAAGATGTCGGAAAACTCGCGGCATCTGTGCCAGTTTTTGATCGAAAAAATCCCTGCCTACTTCCCGAAAGACAAACTGGCCTTCTTTGATGAAACCGGCGGCGTGGGCATCGAGTTCTCCAAACTCAAATTTGACCACTTGCTGTTTACCGGTTCGGGCGCAACCGGCCGTGCCGTGATGACCGCCGCCGCGCAAAACCTGTGCCCGGTGACGCTGGAGCTGGGAGGCAAGGCTCCGGCCATCGTGTGTGATGACTTCCCGCTGCGAACTGCCGTGGAACGCCTGATGTTCGTCAAGTGCCTGAACGCTGGCCAGATTTGCACCACGATTGACTACCTGTTTTTGCCCAAAGGCAAAACAGCCGCATTCACCGCCATGGCGAAGGAAATCGTGGAAGCACGTTATCCGTCCATTACGTCGGCCGATTTAACGTCCATCATCGATGAGCGCTCATTTTGCCGCCTCACCGCTGCGCTGGAAGACGCGCAGGAAAAGGGTGCAACACTGGTGCAGCTGATACCCGGTAAACCGTGGGACGCCGCCACGCGCAAAATCGCGCCCCACATCGTGCTCAATGCGCCAGAGGATTCGATCCTGCGGCAGCGTGAAATTTTTGGCCCCATACTGCCCATCATTGAGTACACGCAGCTGGAAGAGGCCATCCAGTACATCAATGACCGCCCTCGCCCGCTGGCCATCTATCCGTTCAGCAACGACAACACCACCATTCAGACGCTGCTGGACCGGGTGATGTCTGGCGGTGTGTCGGTCAATGATGCCTTGTTCCACGTCGGCCAGACCGACCTCCCTTTTGGTGGTGTGGGTGAAAGCGGAATGGGGCATTACCACGGGCACGAGGGTTTCAACACCTTCTCGAAACTGCGCCCGGTGTTTTATCAGGCCCCCTTCAGCGCGGTCAAATTTCTGTGGCCGCCCTACGGCAAGTTTGCGACGAAGTACCTGAACTTCCTCAGCAAGTGAGTCAACCCAGCGATGCTTTGAGTTCGGATTTCTGAACTTTGCCCAGCGCCGTTTTGGGCAACGCATTCTGGAAGAACACTTGTCGGGGATGTTTGAACCGGGCCAGGCGGCCATCAAAAAGCTTCAGCACATCTTCTGCACTCAAGCTGGCGCCGGGTTTCTTTACCACCACGGCAACGGCGACCTCCCCCCAGCGCGCATCATCCCGGCCAACGACGGCTGCTTCCAGAATATCGGGGCACTCCGCCAGCACACTCTCCAGCTCGGCGGGATAAATGTTTTCTCCGCCCGAAATAATCATGTCTTTTGAGCGGCCAACCACCCAGTAAAAGCCGTTTTCGTCCCGACTCGCCAGATCACCACTGTGAAACCAGCCATTCTGGAAAGCCGGGTTGTCGGCATCCGCCCAGTAGCCGGACATGACGTTCGGCGCGCGAATGCAGATTTCACCGACCTCATTCGGGGCAACTTCGTCCCCCCGTTCATCAACCAGGCGCACATCTACATGCAAACCCGCCTCACCCGCCGAGCCGGGAAACCGCTTGGCATCATCGCGTCGCAGGTAGATGGATACCGGGCCGGTTTCCGTGGCGCCATAAACCTGACACACCGGCACACCACGCGCATGAAGGGCCGCGATCATGGAGACGGGCACCAGGGACGAGCCCGCATTCAGCAGTTTGAGTGATGACAGGTCCGTCTTCTCAAAATCTACATGCTCCAGAACGGCCCGCAAGGTAGCAGGCACCATCAGGGAAATCGTTGGTCGCCGCTGTTGCACGTCGCGCAGCCATGCACCGGCCTCAAACCGCCGGTGCAGTGTCACCATCGCCCCTGCATGCAATGCAGGCAAGGTCTGAATACACAGACCGCCGACATGAAACATCGGCAAGACGGTCAAAACATGGTCTGAGGGGTTCAGGTCATGAGCATGCGCTGAGATGACGCAATTCCAGACCAGCCCTGCCTGGGTGTGCAAGGCGCCTTTGGGTTTGCCTGTTGTGCCGGAGGTGTATACCAGCAGCGCCGGCAGTTGATCAAGAACTACAGACTGTGGCACTGCCTGGTCAGCCACAACCGGCGCGTTCACGCTCAAACTGGCGAGTGGAACAGACTTCAGCCCTCCTGCCGATGTCAGCGCCGCCGCTACCGTTGCATGGTGTTCATCCGTCACCAGCAACCCGGCTTCTGAATGATCGAGAATGGCCCGCAGTTCAGCGGGCGCCAGGCGATAGTTCAGTGGCAGCAGGATGGCACCCAGCCGCGCCAGAGCGAACAACAGCACCAGCAAGGCCGGGGCATTCAAACCCATGTAGGCCACGCGGTCGCCCAGCTTCACCCCATGCGCCTGCAGCACGCCAGTGGTCCGCTCAATACGCTGCCACAACTGGCTGTAGCTGACATCTTCGCCCTCAAAATGAAGGGCGCACCGGTCAGGCAACGCCCGGGCGTGCCGCTCGATGATGTCGGCTAGTGGCATGCGCTCACCAATCTGTCAGAGTGCATCCGCCTCGTCGCGCTCACCCGCTTCATACAGGCACTCACGTCCGAGCCGGTCGATACACAACTCCGCCGTCCACGGCAGCATCAACGAGCCGCAGCGCGAATCGCGGTACATGCGCTCCAGTGGCAGTGTTTTCAGCATGGACTGGCCACCGCAGGTGCGCACCGCCAGACGGCAGATGTCATTGGCGTTTTCCATGATGGTGTAGTGCGCTGCGTAAAGACCCAGCCGGATTTCCTTGGACGGGTCCACCCGTGCTGCCCGGGCATTCTGCAGAAAGATCGCCCGCGTCTGCTCCAGCTTGACTTTCATCTCGGCCACGGCGATTTGCTTGGTGGGGTACATGCGACGCTTCACCGGCGGCATGTTGGGCACTTCACCGCGCAGATATTGAATGGTGAAGTCATAGGCGGCCTGGCAGATGCCCATGTAGGTGGGCGACAGTGTGGCAAACATGTGTGGCCAGCGCATGGCCGCCTGCGCGTACAGACCCTCCGGAATCAGGCGCTCCATGTCGGGCACGAAGACGTCTTTGAAGATCAGGTTGCGTGATACCGTGCCACGCATGCCCAGCGGGTCCCAGTCCCCGGTGACGGTCACACCCGGCAGGTTTTTATCGATGGCGAGGTACAGCGAATCCCGTTGCGTGGCGCCCGGCTTGTCCAGCGTGCACAGGATGCCGTAGTAGTCTGCCGCACCCGCCAGCGATGCAAAGATCTTCTTCCCATTGACGATGTAGCCACCTTCTACCCGGCGCGCCAGCGTACCAAACGGGGCCTTGCCAGCCGCCGCCGCACCGCCCTCGGAGAACGGCTGGGAGTAGATCTTGCCTTCCTCTACCACGCGCTTGTAGTGCATGGCGCGGTGTTGCTCATGGTTGGCACGCTGCTCGGGCGTCATGTCCAGGTCGTCGGCAATGAAGCCGGTCCACATGGTGGAGCTGACGTGCATGTTGAGCGTGAGCGCCGTGGCACCGCAATGCCGGCCAATCTCGGCGGCGGTCATGACGTAGGTGGCAAAATCCGCCCCCCAGCCACCATATTGCTCAGGCACGCAGATTTTCAGCAGACCCGCTTCACGCAGGTCCGCATAGTTCTCGAACGGGAAAACCGCATCACGGTCAATTTGCTCTGCACGTGCCGCAAACTTATTGCGCCCCAGATCGGATGCAATGGCCAGCAGCATTTTCTGCTTCTCCGTGAGCTCACTGTAGTCACCGGTGATGGACGGCGGCAGATAGCGGGACGCGGGCGGCGACGATGGCGAAGCCGGCACCTGGGGCGAGGATGACATCAAGGCAGACATGGGAAAACTCCTCAACCAGAAAAATGTTGCTTCAAAAATTCAAGTACCACGGCATTAAAAGCGTCGGGACGCTCCATGTTGGCCAGATGGCCAGCGCCAGTCAGGCAAACATATTGAGCGCCAGGAATACGCGCGGCCATTTTTTCCATGACCGCAGGCGTTGCATTCTGATCATGCTCACCGGCTATGCACAGCGCAGGAACGCGAATGTTGGCCAGGTTGTCCAGGCGGTTGAACGACACAATGGCCGACAGCGCCGCCCGGTAGCTTGCCTGCGGCACCTGCGCCATCAACCGCTCTGCAGCCTGAACCGCCTGCTCGCCGGCATCGGGCGCCACCATCCCGCGAACCAGTGTCCTGGCCAGACCTGCCATGCCCAAACCGGCATCCAGCGGCGCGAAGCGGCTGTTCAAAAACCTTTGTTGCCAGTCGCCACCCGGTTTGCCAAAAGCAGCCGACGTGCCCGACAAAACCAGGCCGTGAATCTTGTCGGGAAATAACGCTACGGCCTCCTGCGCCACCATGCCACCCATGCTGTGCCCCAGCAAAATATTGCGGTGTGCACCGATGTGATCAATCAGATGCTCCAGCGAACGGGCCAGACCGGCATTGGTGTAGGAATCGATCATGGGCGATGCGCCATAACCCGGCATATCCCACGCAATCGCCTGATACCCGCTGCGCGCCACCTCCGGCAGACATTCCAGCCAGGCTTCCTTGCCCCCTCCCACACCGTGCAGCATGAAGACGGCCGTTGCACCGTCACCCTGCTGCAAAAAGGCGGGAAGTTGCAAGTTCGGGCTCATGGCAGTCATCCAGAGAAATGCCTAAGCCAGACCCGCGCTCAGCTGGCCGGCATCCACAACCACGTGGTCGTCCAGCCTCACCGTGCAGCCCCTGAGTGGCAGGTCAAAGTGACCCAGCGTGTGCCGCCCGGCGGTTTCGTTCGCACCCGTGGAGTACAGGAAATTGCCCGCAAAGGCACGCAACTCGGTGCCGTTGAAATCGTTCTTGTCGTAAAAGGCCATCGCATCCCAACGAGCTTTGGGGTTCATGCCCCAGCCCACGTGTGAGACGGCATAGGCCTCCCGATCGCCCCACGCAGCAAAGTAACCGCGCATCAGTTCGGCATCCAGGTGTTTGCCGGCGATGTCGGTCACAAAGTCGTTTTCAATCGTCAGTGCAACAGGCTTTTCAAGGTAGCGCTTGAAGGTCAGGTTGACGTCGCCCTCGTCCAGAACCAGCCGGCCATTCACACTGCCGCTGGCCGGGAATGCCAGACACAGGCCGCCGGGCCAATGCGAAATGGTGCCCGGCCGCGCGGTGTAGCCCCAGCCGCCACCAACCCGGGCGCCTTCCAGACTGATGCGCAGGTCAGTACCGGCTGCCGAAGTTACACGCATCTGCCGGGCATTCTTCAGCAATTTCATGCCTGCCTTCACCCGCGGCTCCAGCGCGGTGTCGGGCATGCAGCGCTCCAGTACCTCGGGATGCTCATTGGACACCATCAACACACGCGCGCCGCCAGCCAGAATCTGCGGCAACTCAGCCGCGTGCAGCAGACCTTCCACCGTCAAATCCGCTATGAATTCAGTAGCTGCCAGCGCATGAACGACGGGGGCCAGGCCCTGAATGGCATCTGATGCACCGGTGGATCGCACCGGCACCGGGGCGTTCAGACGTGGCGTGGTCAGCACCACGTGGAACACCCGTGCGCCCAGCCGGTTCAATGCCAACTCGGCCAGTTGCACATTGACAGGACGGGACTGTGTTTCAGAAAGAACAACGGCGCTATCACCCGCTTTAACGCCGCACAGCGCAAAGGCATGCGCAAAGCAGTCAATCCATTTGCCTTCAATGCGTTGTTGCAACATGTCGTGGCCTCTTAAAGACGGGAACCTAATGTGAAATAGCCGCCCGCGTGGAACAGCAGAGGCGCCACCTCCGAACTGCTGAAGCGCTCCACCTCGGCGATGAACAGGCAATGGTCGCCGGCTGCCTGATGGGATATCCGACGGCACTCAAACCACGCCGCGCAACCGTGCAGCAACGGCAGGCCATGCTGGTTTTCAGCGTGCGCTACCGATTCAAATTTCTTCGGTGCACTGGAAGCAAAATGACGGGATGTTTCAACCTGCGCGTCTGTCAGCACGTTGACGACAAACCTGGGGACGTTCTGGAAAATGGCGAGACTGGCTGAACTAAGCCGCAGCGACCACACAATCAGCGCAGGCTCCAGCGACAGCGCACCAAAGGAGTTGGCCGTCAATCCCACCAGAGTGCCCTCAGGGGTGCGGGTGGTGATAACGGTGACCCCGGTCGCAAACTGGCTCAGCGACTTGCGCAGGGCGCGGGCGTCGTTGATGCTTCCATTGACGGCCGATTCGGGTGGACTGGGTGGTTGTGCCGGGGCTTGCATGGCGCCATAATATATGAACTTTCATGCAATCACAACGTCACAAACCACGTAGCATGGCCCGCGCCACATCCGCCTCCGCGAGAGCATCGTCCCCTCCTAGATTCATTGACGGTTACCTGTCCTATCTGCTGTCCCGGGCCAGCCACGTTGTGCTCCAGCAGTTTCAGGCAACCGTGCATGGCGCGGGACTGAGTACCCTGGAATGGCGGGTGCTGGCCACACTGTCGGATGGTGATGGACTGACAATCGGGGATCTGGCCCGGGAAGTTCTGGCCCAGCAGCCCACGTTGACCAAACTGGTACAACGCATGGAAAAAGCGGGATGGGTTCGTCGTGGTGAGGATCCGACCGATGCACGGCGCACCCTTGTGTTTGAGTCCGATCAGGGTCGCAACGCGGTCGCCCATTTATTGGCACTGGCCAAGGAACACGAGGCGCAGCTGTTGTCCGGCTTCAGCAGTCGTGACGTCCTGACGCTGAAGAAAATACTGAAAACCCTGATTCAGATGGGTAACGTTGCAGCCCATGAGCAGCCGAAGCCGGTCATCACCCTGCGCGATCCCCGTCCGGGTGACATGGGCTGGGTGATTCAACAGCACGGCGAGATTTACGCCCGCGAATACGGCTGGAACAGCGACTTTGAAGCACTGGTGGCCGACATTGTGGCGAAGTACCTGCGTAACCTGCAGCCCGAATGGGAGCGCTGCTGGATTGCCGAAGTCAACGGCCAGCGCGCTGGCTCGGTCTTTGTGGTTCGCAAGTCAAAAACCGTGGCTCAACTGCGCATGCTGATCCTGACACCCCAGGCGCGCGGGCTGGGCCTGGGCGCCAGACTGACCGATGAATGCCTGGCCTTTGCGCGAAGCAAGGGCTACAGAAAGATGGTGCTGTGGACCAATAGCGGCCTGGAAGCCGCGCGCGCCATTTACGCCAAAAAGGGTTTTTTGCAGGTGAAGAGCGAACCTTATCAGGGGTTTGGGCACCGTCTGGTTGGTGAAACTTGGATGCTGACACTCTAAAGTCAGCGGTATTCTGATACAAACACAGCCCATGAGCGATACGCCGCAAACCGATCCCCAACACTTCACCCAGGCCGTCGCTGAATTGGGGGAAAAACAGCCTGTCATCGTCTCCACTGCGATCTTCAATGACAAGGGCGTCAAGATTGTTGAAAAAGGCACGGCGGTCAATCGGGGTCTGTACGAACGGTTGATGCAGCACAAGCTGTCCACGCCAATTGAAAATTCGGTGTCGAGCACGCCTACTGTCACGACCGAAACCTTGCGGCTGAGCGCAGAGGAGTTGATGGCCGACATCCCGTTTTTCGGGCGAATGGCGCCGGACGACAAATCCCGCAAACTGCTGCTGAACACGATCGGCAGCCTTCCGCTGCCCAGCTCCATGGCGTTTCAGTTAACCATTGCGCGAGAAATGCGGCCTGAGCTGTACCTGCATCTCGTGAGGGCTGCGCTGACAGCTGCATGGCTCGCCAAAACACCCATGTTGTCCCGTTTTGATGTTCAGATGGCGGCCGTTGCAGGCTTGTTGCACGACATTGGCATGCTGCATATTGACCCGCTGTTGCTGCGGCCCGAGCAGGCCGTCACCCGGGAGCAACGTCGTCAACTCTATTCACACCCACTCGTCTCGACAGCACTGGTAGAGCGCCATCACCAGTACCCCAAGGAAGTGGTGCGAGCTATCCGGGAGCACCATGAATGTCTGGACGGCTCGGGTTACCCGCGCAACCTGACGGGTGAAGCGATGAGCCCGCTGGGAAAAATCCTGTCACTGACCAAGGTGGTCGCCGCCATGTTCGCACCTGGGCGCGTGGCGCCTGAACTGCGCCTCTCAGTGCTGTTGCGCATGAATACCCACCGCTATGACAACCCGCTGTCCTTGCAGGTGATTGGCCTGCTGCAGCCCGATACAGATCTCACACTGATAGGCCTGACCCTGCTGGATGATCCGGGCAAACGGCTGCTGGAGATTGATGGCGCGTTGAAACACTGGCCTGCCAGTCTGACTGGCGACGCCAAAATCACACCGGAGCGCCGTGAAGAGATCAAGCGCCTGGGTGGCCATGTCTCCCAAATCAGTCGCGCGCTGGCCAGTGTGGGAGCTGCACCGGATCAGTTGGCCCTGCTGGGTAGCGAGGCGCTGGACGAAGGTTTGCAGCGGGAACTGACACTGTTGACGCGGGAAGCAGGCTGGCAACTGCGCACACTGGGGCGCCAGACCCGTCGTCGCTGGAAGGCAGTGCCGGGTGAAAACTTCCCGGACTTACTGCAGGCCTGGCTGGAGGAGGTGGACAACGTTGTTGCCAAGATCGCCGGGGTTGAAACCCTGGGCGTATCAAGCGGTGAATAAACCCGGCTCCCTGACCGACCTGTTCTGGTCATTCACGCTGTTGGCTTTGCAAGGCTTTGGTGGTGTGCTGGCTGTGGTGCAACGCGAGCTGGTTGACAAGAAACAGTGGCTCACCCGCGAACAATTTATCGAAGACTGGGCTGTGGCGCAAATTCTGCCTGGCCCCAACGTGGTGAACCTCTCGCTGATGATTGGTGACCGCTACTTTGGCCTGCGCGGCGCCATGGCGGCACTGGCCGGCATGCTGGTCTTTCCCTTGCTGGTGGTGCTGTTGCTGGCGGCGATATTTGCCGGCGTGGCAGACTCGCCCGCCACGCAGGGCGCCCTGCGTGGCATGGGTGCCGTCGCCGCTGGCCTGATTGCGGCCACCGGCCTGAAACTGGTCACCGCTCTGAAGAAAAATGTGATGGGTGCCCTCGTCTGCTGGGCGCTGGCAGCTATTACTTTTGTAGCTATTGCCCTGCTGCGCTTTCCACTGGCCTGGGTGTTGCTGGTCGTTGGTGGCATGGCCTGTGCGTGGGCCTACCGCCAGCTCGGGCGGATCGAGCCATGAGCCTGCACCTCACCGCCGCCGACTGGCTGGGCTTCTTCACCCATTTCGCCACGTTGTCACTGCTGGCAGTTGGTGGTGCCATCACCACCGCGCCAGACATGCACCGCTACCTGGTGGGCGACAAGCTGTGGCTGACCGACGCGCAGTTCACCTCCAGCATTGCGCTGGCACAAGCCGCGCCGGGCCCCAATGTGCTGTTTGTTGCGCTGATGGGCTGGAACGTGGGCATGAACGCGGGTGGCTACGGTCATGCCCTGTTGGGTGTAGCGGTTGCCATGCTGGGCATTTTGTTGCCCAGCACCACCCTCACATTCGTGGCGGCCCGCTGGGGACATCAAAACCGGGAGCTTCAGGTGGTCAGGGCGTTCAAGCAGGGCATGGCGCCCATCGTGATTGCGCTGCTGATTGCCACCGGCTGGATTCTGGCCTCAGCCCATGGCAGCAAGCTGTCCAACTGGCCGCTGTGGCTGCTGACCGCCGTCACCACCGTGGTCGTGTGGCGGACCAAAACGCACCTGCTGTGGCTGCTGGGCGCTGGCGCCGTGCTGGGCGCGCTTGGTTTGGTCTAAGCCCAACGGGCTCAGGCTTGCGTACGCTGGCGCACCGCCTCGTAAAGGCACACACCGCTGGCGACCGACACGTTCAGACTCTCCACCGCACCCTGCATGGGGATGCTGATCAGGTCGTCACACGTCTTGGCCGTGAGCTGGCGCATGCCCGCACCCTCGGCACCCAGCACCAGTGCCACCGGGCCCGTCAGGTCGGCCTGGTACAGCGTTTTGGTGGCCGCGTCGCTGGTGCCGATGACCCAGATGTTGCGCTCTTTGAGCTCGTTCAGCGTGCGCGCCAGGTTGGTCACCATGAAGTACGGCACGGTCTCTGCCGCGCCGCTGGCCACCTTGGCCACCGTGGCGTTGATGCCCGCGGCATGGTCCTTGGGGGCAATCACGGCGTGCACACCCGCACCATCGGCCACGCGCAGGCAGGCGCCCAGGTTGTGCGGGTCGGTAATGCCATCGAGTACCAGAATCAGCGGATTCAAGCGCTCGGCCACTGGTAAATCGGCGTTGGTGGCTTCCAGGTTTTCCAGAAGTTCGTCCAGCGAATGCACCTGCGCCACCTCTTTCACCCGCGCCGCCACCCCCTGGTGACCGTGGTTGCCACAGAGCTTGGACAGGCGCAGGCCGTCGGACTCCACCAACCGCACGCCCGCCTCGGTCGCACGGTCAATGAACGAACGCATACGCGCATCGCGCCGGGCAGACTCGTAATAAATCTCGATGATGGATTGCGGCGCGGTTTTCAGGCGCACGCCCAGGGCGTGAAAGCCGAAGAGAACTTTGGGGGAAGACATGCCGTAATTATCGGGCCTTACGGTCAACCACCCGAAAGCCGCATCACGAGGTGGCCACACACCCCTGCGGCTTGTAGATTCGCTCGGTAGACGCCGGATTGGCGGCCAGCTTCTGCGCAGGTCGCCGCGGCCGGGGAACAAACTCGCCACCGCAGTTCGGGCACTTGCCCGCCAACACACCCTCCGCGCACGACGCGCAGAAGGTGCATTCAAACGAACAGATGCGGGCCTCGGTGGATTGCGGTGGCAGATCAACGTTGCAGCATTCGCAGTTGGGTCTGAGTTGAAGCATTTGGATCTCCGGATACAAACGATGCAGGTCAGGTTTTGCTCAGGTGAGGCGCGACCACTTCACGCGTCTGAGCGCTCGACACGACAGGAAAGAACTCGAACGAGACACCAATGCCCCGCCACTGGAGCACCCACTCCTGCAACAGTCGCGCGTCATCACATTCCATCAGTTGAAAGCAGCGACTGAAATTGGGCTCCACCCAGCTATCGACGTACGTCAGGCCTTCGGGCAGCATGCGCCCGCCATCACGCACCTGCTCATAGATGGGGATCATGTCGTTGTCTTTGAATCGCTCTATGACCATGAATAGCATGTGGGACCTCTATGGTTGGGACTAGCTGAACACGGAGGTATGGCGGACCCGGTCTTTTTTAATCGCGAATCTATTGACTCTAATCGTCCACTGGCGGAGGCTGGAAGTGGGCGGAGCCTGCCGGAAGACATGCACTTAGTGGAGAGGTCAGACCTCACCTTTTCCCCGTGCCTTCCACTCATTCCAGTACCTCTCGCTGGCTGAAGCTAAAGATTCGTAGCTGACCTCAAGTCCTGACGGAAGACTGACGCGCATCGCATCGTATTCAAGCTCAAGGGTTCCCATCACACAGTCCAGGAGCAGTGGGTGCTCTGACGAAACATACAAGACCTCCGGCTCTCTCTCTTGAATCTTAGCGATGTCCTCGGTTGCTTGCTGGTCGTACTCGCTGTATCTGAGCTTGGTACAGCCGGTCAGCACGACTATGAATGTGATTCCGGGCTCATCGAACATGCCTCTAAGGTACTCTATCTCCACCTCCACCTTCAGAGTGCCGGGAAGGGTGCCATCGATGTACTTCAGTACGCCATCGTGGAAGACACCCCAGATATCGCGCTTCATGTAGACCTAACAAATGAAAGGGACTCCCCGTCCCGAGCCAGCCACGCAGTTTCAGCGACCTGCAACAAAGTACCACGATGGGAAATGCAGTCTCTCATCAAGTCCTCCTGAATCTGTTTGCTTGTTGGAATGTGGCTCGAAAAGTTGTTCACATCAACCGCAATAAATACGAACCACTAAACACCACAACTGTCGATCAAAGCACTATAGCCGCTCCATCATTTATGCCTTTTGCTACAGTATTCATAGCTACTTACGCATACTCCACTTGGTCTAGAGAGCAATTTAATACCTGAAATTGCCCCAAAACAGCGCGGCAACCGCAATGCACTATCTCCGCACCCCCAACACCCGTCCCACCAGCACCCGTGCCAACCCGTCCGGGTTGCCCACCTGAATTGGCAAGCCGTCAAACGCGCCGTCAATCATCAGGTTGCTCAAGCCATGCACCAGACTCCAGCCGGCCAGCGCGTACTCGGGACCGTTCTTGAGGATCGTAGGCGCAGGCGGTGGCCAGCATGGTGCCGAAGGCGCGCTCGGCGGCGGCCTTGAATGCGGGGTATTCACTTTTGTGCGCCAGCAGCGGGCCAAACATCAGCCGGAACTGCGCGGGATGCGCTCTGGCGCAGGCCACATAGGCTTCTGAAATCTGCAGCAGGCGCTCACGCGGATCGTCGGCTTGCGCAGCGGCCTCCACCGCGTCGCCCAGCGTGATGAACGCGCGCTCGGCCACAGTGGCGAGCAGGTCGTTCAGGCTGGCAAAGTGGTGATACGGCGCGGCGTGCGACACACCGGCCGCCTTGGCCACGTCGCGCAGCGTGATGGCCTGCGCGCCGCGCTCGGCCAGCACGGCGTCGGCCGCCTGCAGCAAGGTTTCGCGCAGATTGCCGTGGTGGTAGGGAGCCTTGAGCGCGGGTTTGGCTGGACGTTTAGTCGCCTTTGCAGATGCTTTGGTGGACGCTTTTTTCACCGGGGTTTTGGGCGGAACAGGTGTTTTCATGTGTTCATCTTGACATGAGAAAAATAAGCATGCAAGAATTCACATCAATCTTTCTCCTGTAAAGATAAATTCACACAACGGAAGGAAACCCATGCTTCTCTCCTCCCTGCTCATTGCCGCCAGCGCCACCGTTGCCGGCGTGCTGGGCTGCATTCACATGCTCTACACGTTTCACGGCAACAAGCTGCACCCACGCGACCCCGCCGTGCGTGACGCGATGAAAGCCGACACACCCTTAATCACCCGCCAGACCACGGTGTGGCGCGCCACCAAGGGGTTCAACGCCAGCCACAGCCTGGGCGTGATCCTGTTCGCCGCGGTCTATATCTATCTAGCCGGGTGGCAAGCAGGCTTTTTGCAGGCGTCGGCGTTTTTGCTGGGGCTGGGCATGGCCACGCTGCTCACCTATCTGGCGCTGGCCAAGGCCTACTGGTTCAGCATCCCGTTTCGAGGCATTGCGCTGGCTTGCGTGTTGTACGCAGCGGGTCTGGCTGCCATGGCGTTGGCCTGACATCATGAGCAAGCGCAACCTGCAAATCGCCATGGCGATACTCGGCGCGGTGCCGGTGCTCACCGGCCTGATCGGCTTGATAGGCCTGGGCGTCCCGGCGGGCGGCCCGGCCGCCCGGCCCCCCCGGGCCGCCTGCCTGCGCCTTTTTTTTCCGGCGTGGGGCGCCGGGGGGGGCCTGGGGGCGTGGGGGTGGGGGCCCCGCGTCGGCCGCACCCCGCCCGGTCCCCCCCCCGGGGGCGGTGGTCCTCCGGGGGGGCGGGGGGGGGGTGGGTTCGCGGGGGCCGGGGGTGGGCCGCGGTTTTTCCCGGTGGCGGGCTTTCCCGCGCGGGGGAGTCTGGGGGGCGCCGCTGTTTGTGGGGTGGCGGCGCCGGGGGGGGGGGGCGGGGGCAGCGGGGGGGCCCTAGGAATAACTCCTCGCAACCGAACATTCAGGTCTCGTCGAGGTAACCGCGCTCCCGAGCCAACTGCTGATCCTCAAAAATAGCCATCGCGGTCGTCATGCGCCGGAAACCAAACTTGCGATAAAACGGCTCTTTGCCCGGCACTGAATACAGGATGATCTTTTTGTGGCCTTGCGACAGGTTCACCAGCCTGCTAACGATTTCCTTGCCCAAACCGGTGCCCTGGTGGCTCGGCAAAACCGCCACGTCACAGATATAAGAGCAGTCCACCCCGTCGGCCAGCGCCCGGCCCACGCCAACCAGTTTGCCGTCATCAAAAGCGAAACATCTGAACAGGCTGTTGGAGAAGGCTGTCTTCAGCCCGGACGGGTTCTTGTTGCCCAGCGGCGCGGCATGGTACAGGGCGGTGAGTTCGTCCCAATCGACGTTATCGATGGCATCAGACCATATGAGTGACATGGTGGATCGCTCCTGATACTTCTCTATGCGCTATATTATTAATAGCTACTCACGCAATGAATACGGGGTCTAGGTGCCAATCAGACCACTCTTCCCGCCTCAATCGTGATGCGCCGCTGGCAGCGCTCGGCAATGCTGCGATCGTGCGTCACCAGCACCAGCGTCGTGCCGAGCTCTTCGTTCAGCTCGAACATCAGCTCCATGATGGTCTCGCCGGTGGCGAAGTCCAGGCTGCCGGTGGGCTCGTCGGCCAGCAGCACGGCCGGTTTCACCACAAAGGCGCGGGCCAGCGCCACGCGCTGCTGCTCGCCACCGCTCAGCACCTTGGGATAGTGGCCAAAACGCTCGGACAGGCCCACATGGGCCAGCATGTCGGCGGCAGTCTTGCGGGAGTCTTTGCGGCCGGCCAGTTCCAGCGGCAGCATCACGTTTTCCAGCGCGGTCAGGTTGCCCAGCAGCTGAAAGCTCTGGAACACAAAGCCCACCTGCTGCGCGCGCAACGCCGCGCGGGCATCTTCATCGATCGCAAACAGGTCCTGCCCGGCCAGGCGCACAGAGCCGCGGGTAGGTGTGTCCAGCCCGGCGATGATGGACAGCAAGGTACTTTTGCCGGACCCGGAGGCGCCGACAATGGCGGCTGTTTCCTTCTGGGCCAGCGAGAAATGAATATCGCGCAGAATATCCAGGGTGCCAGTGGAGTCGGTGACGGACTTGAAAACGTGATCTACGGCAATAATTGGATCAGACATGGGACTTTCTTTGTATCGACGACACTTTATCGCGACCTGCATGCTGGTATCCGGCGTGGGGATTATTAGCACGACTGCAACGTATGCTGCCACCCCAAAGCCCGCCACGATCCTGATTGTGGGTGACTCGCTGAGTGCCGAGTATGGCCTCAAACGCGGCAGCGGCTGGGTCGCGCTGCTGGACAAGCGCCTGCAAACTGAAAAGGTCAACGCCAAAGTGGTGAACGCCAGCATCAGCGGCGACACCACCTCGGGCGGGCGCTCCCGCCTGCCCGCTCTGCTGGCCCAGCACAAGCCCACGCACGTGATTCTGGAGCTGGGCGGCAACGACGCCCTGCGCGGCCTGCCGCTGCAAATGACACAGGACAACCTGGCCCAGATGACGCAACTGGCGCAAAAAGCCGGGGCCAAAGTGCTGTTGGTTGGCATGGAAGTGCCGCCCAACTATGGTGCGGACTATTCCGCCCGCTTTGCCGCCACTTTCAAGACGGTGGCCACCACGAACAAGGCGGCGCTGGTGCCGTTTTTTCTGAAAGGCGTGGCGGATGTGCCGGACGCCATCAAAAACTTCCAGGCTGACCGTATTCACCCCAAGGAAGAAGCACATCCCGTGATGCTGGCCAATGTGTGGCTAGAACTGAAAAAGTTGTTGAAATGATGGACCTGAAATGAGTCTGACTGCCCTGCCCGCTGACGAAGTGATTCGCCGCTGGGCCGAATTTGATACTGTCATTGACGCCCGCAGCGAAGGCGAGTTTGACGAAGACCACCTGCCCGGCGCCGTGAACTGGCCCACGCTCAATAACGAAGAGCGTATTCGGGTTGGCACCACCTACAAACAGGTCAACGCGTTTGAAGCCAAGAAAATGGGCGCGGCCATCGCCGCGCGCAACATCTCTCGCCACATCGAACGCGAGGTGATGGACAAACCCAAAGACTGGAAACCGCTCACCTATTGCTGGCGTGGTGGCAAGCGCAGCGGTTCGCTCTCGCTCGTGCTGGACCAGATCGGCTTTCGGGTGACGCTGGTGGAAGGCGGCTATAAGGCCTTTCGCGCTGCGCTGGTGCAAGACATTCCCCGGCTGGCGGCCCAGTTTGACTGGCGCGTGATCTGTGGCACCACCGGCTCAGGCAAGACCCGCCTGCTGCAGGCCGTGGCTGCGGCGGGTGGTCAAGTGCTGGACCTGGAAGCGCTGGCCAATCACCGCAGCTCGGTGCTGGGCGCCATTCCGGGCGTTCCCCAGCCTACGCAGAAACGCTTTGACACACTCGTCTGGGACCAGCTGCGCCACCTTGATGTATCGCGACCCGTGTTCGTGGAGAGCGAGAGCAAAAAGGTGGGCAATGTGGCGGTGCCCACGGCGCTGATAGAGGCCATGCGTGCGGGCACCTGCCTGAATCTGGTGCTGTCGGACGAAGAGCGTGTGAAGCTCCTGATGGAAGACTACGACTTCTTCGTGAAAGACCACGAGTTTTTCTGCGACCGGCTGGACGCACTCAAGGAGATTCGCGGCAAGGTGGTGGTGGACGGCTGGAAAGAGTCGGTACGCAATGGCAACATTGAAGCCGTGGTGCAGGACCTGCTGACCGGGCATTACGACCCGGTTTACATCCAGTCGATGCAGCGTAACTTTCAGCGGTTTTCCGAAGCCCGTGAACTACAGCCGGGCAACCGCACCGAAGCAGCTTTCAGCCAGGTGGCGCGGGAATTGGTGCAGGAACTGATTGCTTAGTCAGCCTGATTCAGGCTGACAACAAGCTCAGGGCTGAGCCGGGGCATCTGGCGAACCGGATGCAGGTCCAGCACCGCCTTCATCAGAGTTATCGGATTCGGGGGGATCACCTGCCTTGCGCTCAGCTTTGTGCTTGAGCTTTTCCTCTTTTTTCTTCTTTTTGGCCAGTTCTTTCTGACGCTTTTCGTATCCGTAGTTGGGAGTTGCCAAGGTTCACTTTCAGGTTGTTGGGGTCACTTTAACATTTTCATCCAGCCACCGCACCGAACCGCGGTAGGTATGCCAGCTGGCGTGGCCCAGCCACGGGCCGATGATGAGAAGCCCGGCCCCCCAGGGAATGAGCGCCACCACCACCAAAGCGGTGAGCAACGCACCCCACAGCAGCATAACCGGCAGATTGGAAAACACCACCTGCAGGCTGGTGATGCCGGCCGAGATGGCGTCGGTGTCACGGTCCAGAATCATGGGGATCGACACGACGGCCGTTGCATAGACCAATCCGGCAAAAAAGCCACCCACTGCCAGATAGACTGCCAGAAATTCCCAGTTATCGGGGTTGAACACCGCCTGGATCACGCCGGTGGTGGATGGCATGCCGGTGTTGAAAAACACCGCAAACACCACCAGCGACGCCCGGCCCCACAGCAACTCCAGAACAATCAGCACCAGCACCAGCATGCCCATGCTGCGCACGTGCGAATCCCAGCAGGTGAGCGATACACTCAACTCGTTTGGGATGCCTTTTTCCCGGCGCCGGCTCACTTCGTACAGGCCCATGGCCAGAAACGGCCCCACCAGCAGGCAGCCGGAAGCGATGGACATGGCGTATTCGGGTTTGCTACGAAACACCGCGCCCAGCACAACGGCCATGGTCCAGAAACAGACGCCGTAAAACAGCGCAATGCCTTTGGCAGCCATCAGGTCACGCCAGCCCAGCATGAGCCAGCGAAACGGGTCACCGAAGCGCAGGTTGATGACTTCTTTCAGCGGCGCATCGGACGGCGGTGGGATATAAGGCTCAGGGGCAGATTCCGGGGTTTCGGCAGAGGCATTCATACCCCCCAGACTACCCAAGTCCGGGCGCTATCGCTATTCAGGTAAACACTGACTCAGGTCAGGGCTTTTTGCAACGCCTGTTCCAGATCAGCCTGCAGGTCTGCCGCCGATTCCAGCCCAACCGAGAAGCGCACCAGCGTGCCTTTTTTCAGCTGCACGGGCCAGCCGGAGCGCATGGTGGCCAGGTCATACGGCACTACCAGGCTCATGGGGCCACCCCAGCTATAGCCCAGCTTGAAGAGGCGCAGGGCATCGCAAAAAGCATCCACCTGGCTCTGGCTGAAACGTGCATCGATCAACACGCTGAACAAACCCGCCGCACCGCCAAGGCCGTTTTTGCACAGGGCTTTCCAGTGCGCATGGCCCGGTGAGTCCGGCAGTGCCGGGTGCAGCACCTGCGCAAATTCTGAACGGTTCTGGCACCAGTTGGCCAGCTGGCGAGTGGCCTCGTCATGCGCCCGGTAACGCAGCGCAATGCTGGGCAAGGCACGCAACACGGCTTCGGCATCGTTCGCACCCACGCCCGAGCCCAGCCGCATGTGGGTGAGCTTGAGCTTCATGTGCAGCGCTTCGTCACGGGTGATCACACTGCCCATCAACACATCGCCACCACCGCTGGGGTATTTGGTCAGCGCGTGCACCGAGATATCAACACCCAGTGCCGGGCTGACGCCAGGCACCAGGTCAAACGGCGCGAACGCCAGGCCAGCACCCCAGGTGTTGTCCAACGCCGTGACCACACCACGGGCTTTGCACAGGCGCACCTGCTCGCACAGGTCGGGGAATTCCAGAGTCACCGAGCCCGGCGCTTCCAGCCAGACCAGACGCGTTTTGTCGCTGATTTTGGCGGCCAGGTCCTGCGGGCTCAGCGGATCGTAAAAACGGTGGGTAATGCCCCAGGCTTTGAGTTCGCCGGCGGCCAGCACCTTGTTGGGGCCGTACGCGTTGTCGGGGATCAGCACCTCGTCGCCGGTTTTCAGCAGCGAGAGCGCAACGTTGGCAATGGCCGCCAGCCCGCTGGGCACCAGCAGGCATTGCAGACCGCCTTCGAGCGTGCACAACCGCTCTTCCAGCATGTACGTGGTGGGTGTGCCGTGCAGGCCATAGGTGTAGGCTGACTTGTCCTTCCACTCGAAGTTACGCATGGCCGCCACATTGGGAAAGATGACGGTGGAGGCCTTGAACACGCCAGGCTGCGGCGCAGCAAAGCCATCAGGCGGCACGTAGGAGTGGTGGATGAGCGTAGTGGTGAGGTCAGCCATGGTGTACTGGGTGCGGGGATCGACCTCAGACACTCCACTTCTGGATGAGCTGGGCCGGGCGCATGGCGTCATAGCCTTCAAACGGCTGGTGAATCCAGGGGTTGGTGGGCAAAAACTCAACCGAATAGTCGGGCGTGAAGGTGGACAGCGCCTTGGTCCAGATCACCGCACTACGCAGCTCGGTGATGGGCGAGTAATTGTTTTTGAGCATGTGGATGACAGCATTCAGCGTGTGGCCCGAATCGGCCAGATCATCCACCAGCAGCACCTTGCCGGCGATTTCGCCCTTGGGCGTGGTGATGTAGCGGGCGATGTCCAGGTTGCCTTGCTGTGTGCCGGCCTCCGCACGATAGGAGCTGGTGGACATGATGGCCAGCGGCTTGTCGAACACCCTTGAAAGGATGTCACCGGGGCGCATGCCACCACGGGCCAGACAAAGAATGGTGTCGAATTCCCAAGCGGACTGGTGGATCTTGATCGCCAGTTTTTCGATCAGGTTGTGGTATTCGTCATAACTCACGTACAGGTGTTTGCCATCTTCCGTCAACATGATTTTGCTCCTGAATGTATAGCTGGTTACGCATATAGCACGGGGGCTACAGCCTGATTTGATCAATAAAAACGCTAGTCTGCCAGATACGGGTGACGCATCAGGATCGTGTGGTCCCGGTCGGGGCTGGTGGACACCATGTGGATTGGCACGCCGGTGACCTGTTCGATGCGCTGCAGATACAGTCGCGCATTGGTCGGCAGCTTGTCGTATTGGGTGACACCCACGGTGCTGTCGCTCCAGCCGGGAATGGACTCATAAACGGGTTTGCAGCGCTCGATGTCGTCCGCGCCCATCGGCAGGATGTCGACCAACTGGCCATCGAGCTCATAGCCGGTGCACAGCAGCAGTTCTTTGAGGCCGTCCAGCACGTCCAGCTTGGTGATGCAAAGGCCGGTCAGGCCATTGACCTGCGCCGAGCGTTTGAGCAGCGCCGCATCAAACCAGCCGCAGCGACGGCTGCGCCCGGTGGTGACACCCTTTTCAGCGCCCACGGTGCTCATGTGATAGCCCGGCGTGCCCGCCACTTCCCAGTCCAGCTCGGTCGGGAACGGGCCGCCGCCGACGCGAGTGCAGTAGGCCTTGGTGATGCCCAGGATGTAGTGCAGCATGCCCGGGCCCACGCCGGAGCCTGCGGCGGCATTGCCCGCCACGCAGTTGCTGGATGTCACGTACGGGTAGGTGCCGTGGTCAACGTCCAGCAGTGTTCCTTGTGCGCCTTCGAACAACAGGTTGGCGCCCTTGTCGTGCGCCTCGTTGAGTTCGCGCGACACATCGGCCATCATCGGCGTCAGCAGCCTGGCGTGGCGCATGGCCTCGTCGTACACCGCGTCGAACAGAACCTGTCCGTTGACCATGTAGGGCTTGAGCGTGGGGCCAAAGTCAAAGTCGGCAGAGCCCAGGTACGAAGTGAGCACGTGGTTGTGCAGGTCCAGCAGCTCTCGCAGCTTGGCAGCAAAGCGCTCGGGGTATTTCAGGTCCTGCACGCGCAGCGCACGCCGGGCAATCTTGTCTTCATAGGCGGGTCCGATGCCGCGACCGGTCGTACCGATCTTGGCATTGCCACCTTTTTCACGGGCGGCTTCGCGGGCCACGTCCAGCGCCGCATGAAACGGCAGGATCAGCGGGCAGGCTTCGCTGACGCGCAACCGCGAGCGAACCTCCACGCCAGCTTTTTCCAGGCCTTCGATCTCTTCAAACAGTTTGGCGGCAGACACCACCACGCCGTTGCCGATGTAGCACTTCACGCCCGGACGCATGATGCCGCTGGGGATCAGGTGCAGCGCGGTTTTCACCCCATTGATCACCAGGGTGTGCCCGGCATTGTGTCCCCCCTGAAAACGGACCACGCCCTGCGCGCTCTCCGTCAGCCAGTCCACCAGCTTGCCTTTGCCTTCGTCCCCCCACTGGGTGCCAACGACGACGACGTTACGACCTTTGGTTGCATTCATGTTTGCGTTCGATTCAATGATTTCTAAATGGCTTGCACGACCCACTGTCCGCCGGCCTGAATCAGCTCGCGATCACAGTGGAATTCATCAACTTCACTCTCGTGGCCTGGCAGCACACACACCACGGTTTCACCGCGGGTGCGCAGCGCGGCAATCGCCTGGCGCAGGTCGGGGGCTTCGCTCCAGGGCGCACGGATGGCCGCGCGTAGCGGACGTGGTGCCACCACACCCACCAGCGCCTTCACGTCCAGACTGAACCCCACTGCGGGGCGGTTACGACCGAATACGGCACCCACTTCGTCGTAACGACCACCACGCGCCAGCGCATCGGCAGCGCCTGTGGCATAGACGGAAAACCGGGCACCGCTGTAGTAGGCGTAACCTCGCAGGTCGGCCAGGTCAAACGTGGCTTTGGCACCATCCAGATGACTGGCCAGCCACTTCAAATTTGATAGCGCCTCACGCACAGCTGGCGAGGGCTGGAGCACTTTTTCAGCCTCCAAAAGCACCTTTTCATCACCGTAAAGCTCCACCAGCGCAAGCAGGTCTTGTCGCGTTGCGCTGGGAAAGGCTTTGCTCAGGGCGGCAAGTTCGCTGGCGTCTTTGGCGGCCAGCGCCACATGCACCCGCTGCAGCAAATCGGCATCGACTGGCACGCCGGCTAGCACCGAGTTCACGATGCGGGCGTCCGCCAGATCAACGCTGGGCGACTGCACGTTGGCAGCCTTCAGGCAGTCCAGAGCCAACAGCAGCGTTTCCAGATCGGCCTCCAGCCCGGCGTGGCCATAGATTTCAGCACCAAACTGCAGGGGCTCCCGTGTGGCGTGGGGACCAGCAGGACGGGTATGAAGGACCGGGCCGCAGTAACAAAGCCGCGTGACACCACTGCGATTGAGCAAATGGGCGTCGATACGGGCAACTTGTGGCGTGCTGTCAGCACGCAGGCCCATCATGCGACCGGAGAGCTGATCGACGAGTTTGAAGGTTTGCAGGTCCAGCGCTTCGCCGGTTCCGGTGAGCAGCGACTCCAGATGCTCCAGCAACGGGGGCATGACGAGCTCGTAGCCATAGCATCGTGCCATGTCCAGGAGATCTCGACGAACTTCTTCGATGTGACGGGCCTCGGAAGGCAGGACATCGGCAATGTGATCCGGCAGGACCCAGGCGGACATGGAATTTCACAGGCTATTAAAACCGTGATTTTACCGGGCCAAAAACCCGGTTCGGACCCAACTCAAGGGATCAGGTCAGCCACCAGATGACAAATGCGCCCGAAACAATGCTGCAAAGGCCGAAAAAGCGCACTTGCCCATCGTTGAGTTGCAATATCTGGGCAAACATGCGCCGCCAGCCTGAAGGTGACAGGAATGGAAAAAGGCCCTCGATCACCAGGACGAGGGCCATGGCCAGCCAGAAGGTATCGCTGTCCAAATCAGGCCCCTTGCCTATTTTTTGGTCGAGGCTGGTGCCGCGGGCGAATTCCCGCGCATCACCTTGAAAAACTCGCTGGAAGATGGATCGACCACCATAACATCGCTCTTGTTGTTGAAGCTGGATTTGTAAGCCTCCAGGCTACGATAGAACTGCGCAAACTGCGGGTCACGGCCAAATGCTTCGGCATAGATGCGGGCGGCTTCTGCGTCGCCTTCACCCTTGATTTTTTGAGCGTCACGGTAAGCATTGGCGATGGCAACTTCGCGTTGACGGTCAGCATCGGCGCGGATCTTTTCGCCTTCCGCGCCACCGGTGGAACGCAATTCGTTGGCCACGCGCTTTCGTTCAGCTTCCATGCGGCGGTAGACGGAATCGGTGATCGCTTCCACGTAGTCAACCCGCGTGATGCGCACGTCAACCACGTCCACACCCCATGGTTTGGCGCCACGCACTTTCTCCAGCACCTCGCCTTTCACGTCAGCCATCAGATCCTCGCGCTTGAGGGACAGGAGCTCTTTCACGGTGCGCTTGTTGATTTCCTCCTGGAATGCATTGCGCACCACCCGATTAAGCTGACTGGCGCCCGCCGCTTCGTTGGTACCGACGTTGCGGATGTACTCGGTAGGCTCGGAAATGCGCCAGCGAACATACCAGTCGATGACGACGCGCTGCTTTTCTGCCGTCAGCATCGGTTCGGTATCGGTACTGTCCAGCGTCAGCAAACGCTTGTCGATGTACGAGACATTCTGGAAGGGTGGTGGCAATTTGAAGTTCAAACCGGGTTCGGTGATGACTTCCTTGATCTGCCCCAAGGCGTATACCACGCCAAATTGCCGTTGATCCACAACAAACAATGTCGAACTCGCCAGCGCCAGCAGTACCAGCAACGAAGAAAAAATAAATCCAAGCCTGTTCATTCTGGGCTCCTAGCGCAGGTCGCGTTCACGGCTGCGGGATGCATCCCTGGACCGTGCGTCCGTTGCCGCGTTTGTTGCAGGTACTGCTGGTGTTGCAGGTGTTGTCGTCGCAGGACTGCCCGGTGTTGCAGCCGCACCGTTGATACCACCAGCACTGGGCAGACATTTGCATGATTTTGTCCAGTGGGAGATACAGCAAGTTGGAGCCCTGCCGTGAATCCACAAGTATCTTGGTCGTGTTGGCGTAGATTTCCTGCATCGTGTCCAGGTACATACGGTCACGCGTAACCTGCGGCGCCTTCTGGTATTCCGCCAGAACGGACCGGAAACGCTGCGCATCACCCTGCGCCTGTGCAACAACCCGGGCCTTGTAAGCGTCAGCCTCTTCCTTCAGTCGTGCAGCAGAACCCACGGCACGGGGAACGACGTCATTCGCGTAGGCTTGCGCGTCGTTCTTGGCGCGTTCACGCTCCTGGCCGGCCTTGAGCACATCGTCAAATGAGGCCTGAACCTGCTCGGGTGGACGCACCCCGCCCTGCTGCATGTTGATCGCAACGACCTCGACGCCGACTTTGTAACGATCCAGGATGCTTTGCATCAATGCCCTGACTCGTGGAGCAATCTGGTCGCGCTCTTCAGCCAGCGCATTGTCCATGCGCATCTTGCCAACCACTTCACGCACAGCCGTTTCGGCTGCCTGAACCACGGCGTCGGCAGGGTTGCGGCTCTCGAAAAGAAACGCTCTGGCGTCGCTCAAGCGGTATTGCACAGCGAATTTGATCTCCACGATGTTTTCGTCTTCAGTCAGCATGGCGGATTCACGAAGCCCGGTGGCCTTGATCACCGCATCACGGCCCACATCAACCGACCGAATCTGCGTCACGAAAATCGATTCATGCTGCTGAATCGGGTAAGGAAGGCGCCACTGGAAACCGGCGTTGACCGTACTTCTGTACTTGCCAAACTGGGTAATCACCGCCTGCTGCCCCTCTTGCACGATGAAGAAACCGGTACCCAGCCAGATCAGCAGCACGACTGCAATGATCAAGCCTCCGCCGATTCCAGCACTCTTCATGTCAGGCTGAAAGCCACCGCCACCTTTGCCACCATCGCCGTTCGAACCACGACCGGACTTGCCGGACCCGCCAAACAAACCAGTCAGCTTGCGGTTGAAATCGCGCCAAAGTTCGTCCAGATCCGGTGGGCCCTGGTTGGGTGCCTTGTTGCGGTCACGGCCCCGGTTATCAGATGCGGGTTGCACTGGTTTCTCACCTTCAGTCGATTCGGGCCCGGACTGGCTGGCATCTGCGGGTTTATCGTCACCACGACCCCAGCGAGAGTCATTCAGGTTGAACATGCCCCTTATCCGGCCGGGGATTGCACCCCAGGCATCGGTGCGGAATTGGAGTTTCATCACTTTTCTCTTTTATTTCGTTACCGGATTGTGCCCAAGTCGGGCACAGCCTCATGGCGTTCGGGGGAATAATCCTCAACTATAGCGGTGGCGTTGCGGGCCGCATCGGCCAGGAGTAGCCTCAGGGCCGGCAAGCCTTCACCCGTGCGGGCGCTGACAAAAACCCTGTGAATCTGTTTCCCGTCAATTTCAAACATGTCTTGCAAATGCAGCGGCCGGCGGTCCATTTCAAGCCCGTCAAGCTTGTTGAACACCAATATTTGCGGAATCCCGGCAGCGCCGATCTCGGCCAGCACGCGCTGAACCTCAGCGATCTGCTCGGGGTAGTTGGCGTTTGCGGCATCCACCACATGAAGCAGCAGATCGGCGTCAACCGCCTCCTGCAAGGTGGCCTGAAAAGCATCAATCAGGCCGTGAGGCAGATCACGAATAAACCCTACGGTATCGGACAGGGACGCCAGGCGTGCCCCCTCTCCCAGATAAAGCTGCCGGGTGGTGGTATCGAGCGTGGCAAAGAGCTGGTCAGCCGCATAGGCGCGTGCCTTGACCAGCGCATTGAACAGCGTGGACTTGCCGGCATTGGTATAGCCCACCAGAGAAATGTTGAACGCGTCCCGCCGTTCGCGTTGCCGGCGCTGTGTCTGCCGCTGGCGCTTGACCTTGCTCAAACGCTCCTTGGTACGCTTGATGCTCTCGCCAATCATCCGGCGGTCCAGTTCGATCTGTTTCTCGCCCGGGCCTCCGCGCACACCAGCGCCACCAGTCTGGCGCTCAAGGTGCGACCAGCGTCGCACCAGCCGGGTACTCAGGTATTGCAGACGCGCCAACTCCACTTGAAGCTTGCCTTCATGACTTCGGGCCCGCTGGGCGAAAATCTCCAGAATCAGCAATGTCCTGTCATTGACCGGCAATTCCAGGTGGCGCTCCAGATTGCGCTGCTGGGCAGGGCTGAGGCTCTGGTCAAACAGTACCTCCATGGCGCCCAATTGCGTCGCCAGAAGCTTGATTTCGTCGGCCTTGCCGCTACCAATGAAGAGCGCCGCATCAGGCGCCTTTCGCTTGCAGGTGACGCGGGCAACCGGCGTCAGCCCGGCGGTTTGAGCCAACAACCCAAGTTCTTCAAGGTCTTTATCGAAATTGGGCAGACCCAAATCGACACCAACCAATATGGCGGGAATCAATGGTCAGGCGGCGGCGGGAGCATCGCTCTCACCGGTTGAGAAATTGACTGCGCGGCCCGGCACGATGGTGGAGATGGCATGCTTGTAGACCATCTGGGTGACGGTATTGCGCAGCAATACAACGTACTGGTCGAACGATTCAATTTGCCCCTGCAATTTGATTCCGTTAACCAGATAAATGGAGACCGGAACATGCTCCCTGCGAAGGGTGTTGAGAAACGGGTCTTGCAGTAGCTGCCCTTTGTTGTTCACGATATTCTCCGTGTTCAGGAATTAAAGAAGCTGGAACCATACCACAGCAGTCGGCTCACCCTTTGCCGGACATCCGATTTCCACAAAAAAAGCCTGCAATTCCGGAGGGGGAAGTTGCCTATTCCCTCTCTTTGTCAGCGTAAGGATTGTGCGATGACTTCATTTCAATGCGAAGAGGTGTGCCCACCAGATCAAACTCCTTGCGAAAACGTCCTTCCAGGAAGCGTTTGTACGCTTCTGTCACGTGTTCCAGGGAATTGCCATGAATGATGATGACAGGCGGATTCATGCCGCCCTGATGCGCATAACGCAATTTGGGCCGAAACATGCCGGAACGCTTGGGGCTCTGGAACTGCACAGCCTCCAGCAACAGGCGTGTGAGGATGGGTGTCGACATCTTGCAGTTGGCGGCCTTGTAGGCCTGCGCGATGGATGACCACAAAGGCCCCAAGCCCTGCCGTTTCTGCGCCGATATGAAGTGCATGGCTGCGAACTTGAGAAATGGAAGCCGGGTTTCGATGGAGCGCTTGACCAGTTCCCGCTGATATTCATCTTCGAGCGCATCCCACTTATTGATGGCCAGCACCACCGCACGGCCACTTTCCAGTATGTAGCCAGCAATGTGGGCATCCTGGTCTGTCACGCCCTGAGTGGCATCGATCAGCAGCAAGACGACGTTGGCGGACTCGATGGCCTGCAGCGTCTTGACGACCGAGAATTTTTCAATCGCCTCAAAAACTTTGCCCCTGCGCCGCAGACCCGCCGTGTCCACCAGTTCAAACCGCTGACCATTTCGTTCGAAGGGAACAGAAATGGCATCACGGGTCGTTCCTGGCAGATCAAAAGCAACCAGCCGCTCTTCGCCCAACCAGGTGTTGATCAGTGTAGATTTGCCAACGTTGGGACGACCCGCAACTGCCAGCTTGATGACGCCAGCATCACGACTTTCCTCCTCATCGTCAGGCTCTTCCAGGTTCAACTGGTCCAACGCCAGTTCAATCAGGGAGCGGACTCCCTCACCATGAGCGGCGGATACGGGCAGAACCTCGCCCAGGCCGAGTTCAAAAAACTCGCCAAGCTGGGCACCTTCGCGCAACCCCTCTGCCTTGTTGGCAACCAGCAGACAGGGCTTTCCAAGCCGGCGCAAGTATTTGGCAATATCATGATCCTGGGCAGAAACCCCTGCACGGGCATCAACCACAAAAATAACCACGTCAGCCTCCGCCACTGCCTGACGCGTCTGTTTGGCCATTTCCTTGTAAATGCCACTCGTGGCGTCAGGCTCAAATCCACCGGTGTCGATGACGATGAACTCGTGTTTTCCCTGCCTGGCATTTCCATAGTGTCGGTCACGCGTCAGTCCAGCATAGTCAGCGACGATGGCGTCACGACTTTTGGTGATGCGATTGAACAGCGTCGACTTGCCTACGTTAGGGCGCCCTACCAAGGCCAGTACAGGTTTCATCAGATCCAGTCAGCAAATTTATTCAGGCTTGAAGCCAAAGATCCCGCCATTGCGGGTCACAACAACCAGAGCGCCGCCAGCCATGACGGGCGCGGTCACAATGGCAGAGCCATCTGTTGGCAAGCGGTTTAGTGGCGAACCATCTTCGCGTGAGAGGAAATGCACCAATCCCGATGCGTCACCAACAGCAACAGAACGGCCGATGGCAAGAGGAGCAGACAACCCGCGGTAGCGCAAGCGTTCAGAAGCCCAGACCCGTTCGCCATCCGTACGCCGCCACGCTACTACCTTTCCGTCGCTCTCGGTACCAAACACAAACTTCTCGTCACTGCTTAAACCCACAGCACCGGAGGCGGGCTTCGACCATATCAAGGTACCGCGAGTGGCATTGACGCATCCCACAGCCGCCTGGAAAGCACGAACACACACCACATTGGCTTCGCGGCCCACACCGGCCACCAGATCGACCAATCGTTCGATTTCATTGGTTCCGCGCGGTGAAGCGATTGGGACCTCCCATCGAATGGAACCATCCTGTGGACTCATGCCAACCAATCGGCCTGCCAGCCCCACCACCAGCGTATCGCCAACGGCCAGCAACACTCCGGCCTGGCGCAGCACCAAAGCATCTCCGGTACGCTGCTGAATCCACAATTTGCGCCCTGACCTGGCATCAAAAGCCGCAACAGAACGGTCAGCAAGCAGCACGAAAACGCGCTCACCAGCCACCAGTGGCGCAGTAAATCCCTGCGCAGCCAATTTTTGACGCCAGGCTTCTTTACCTGAATCCAGAACAATGAGTTCGTTACCCCGGCTGATCACAGCGGCAAATACGCCATCGCTACCAACCCCGGCAGCCAGATCGGTAGACAGGTTAGCTCGCCAGATGTCAGCGCCTGTACGCGCATCAATCGACTGCAAGATGCCGCCGGAGCTCGCAACAGTAACAGTAGTCCCGACGACCTTGACGTCAATAGGAAAGCTGACTTCACCCGTTCTCGCTGACCATGCCAGGCGGATGCCCAACAAGGCCGTGTTGGACTCCAGTTCTGCCGGTTTGGGGCCGTCCGACCCGCTGGCACATCCTGCCAGCGCAAGGGCTACCAGGGAGGCAGCGACCAGCTTGACACTGGAAAGCCAGCGAAGGTTGAAAAATCTCACTTCTTGGGCTCCGTTTCAGCAGGTTGGGGGTTCACGCCCAAAGCGTTGAGCTTCACCTCGATCAATCGCCGGTATTCGGTACGGTCCTCCAGGCCTTTGTATGCCAGTAGATAGGCTGCCTTAGCCTCTGTGGGTTTTCCCTGCAACGCCAGGATATCCCCCCGGCGATCTGCAGCCAGTGCCTGAAAATGCCCTGGGTATTCACGCGCGAGCAGCGTCAGCGCCTCATCGTATGCTTTCGAATCGACCAAAATGCCGGCCAGGCGAAGCCGGGCAATTGCCTGATACCCCTCATCAGGTGATTTTTCAGCAACCCAGGTCAGCGCTGATTTAGCCATATCCGCTTTGCCAGCCTCGTAATTGACCTTGGCAACGAGTAAACCGGCCTGTTGCGCATACGCCGTCCCCGGGAACTTGTCCCGCATGTCAGCAAAGGCGCGTTCAACCTTGGACAAATCACCTGCCTGGACAACACGCTCCACTTCGTCAAACAGGGCCGAGGCCTGCGCGGCCTGGTTACGCTGCCAATACTGGTAAAAATTCCAGCTGGCGAAAGCGCCCAGAACAGCAATGAGAACCCAGGTAATCAGATTGCCATACTGCTTCCAGAAATGCTTGATTGAATCAAGTTGTTCCTGTTCTTCGAGATCGAGATGATTTGCCATGGCGTATTTTGGTTAGGTGGCAGATTGTAGGGTCGCTGCCCAATGCGGAATGTTATCCAGTGAGCGGATAAGCTGCATGCCGCTGCCATCACGCAGCGACTTCACTGCAACTTCATTTCGGGATAGCTCGTCAGGGCCAAAAACAAGCGCAAAACGCGCACCGCTGCTGTCGGCCCGCTTGAACTGGGATTTCATGCTGCCCATGCCCTCTCCCGTTGCAGCGTGCATTTGCACGCTGAGACCTGCGCTCCGGAGAGCCTGTAACGCTTTCAGCGCCAAAGGAAGCGCTGCACTGTCAGGGATGACAGCGTAGACGTCAGGAACGGGGGGAGCAACAGCACCACTTTGCACTTTCACGAGTTCAAGAACCCGCTCAATACCCATGCCCCAACCCACCGCAGGTGTGGGTTTGCCACCGAGCGTTTCGAACAACCCGTCATAGCGACCACCACCGCAAAGGGTTCCCTGGGCACCCAGTTCATCGGTAATGAACTCGAATACCGTGTGGCTGTAGTAGTCCAGTCCACGGACCTGCCTCGGATTGACGCTCCATGCCACACCACAGGAAGTCAGCAAGGTCTTCACCATATCAAAGTGCTTGAGGGACGCCTCCCCCAAATAGCTTAGAAGCTTGGGGGCACCCTGGACCATTTCCTGCATGGCAGGGCTCTTGGTATCGAGGATCCGCAATGGATTAGTCTGCAAACGGCGCTGGGCATCGGCATCTAGCAAACCTGCGTGCCGCTCAAAATAGGCAATCAATGCTGCCCGATGCACCTGACGCTCTGCAGGCACCCCCAGACTGTTGATCTCCACCCGCACGTTGCGCAAACCCAGACGTTGGAGTAACTGCCAGGCGACCAGCATCAACTCTGTATCCACCTCCGGGCCAGAGAACCCCAGTGCCTCTGCACCCAACTGATAGAACTGGCGGTAACGCCCCCTTTGCGGACGCTCGTGGCGGAACATGGGGCCCATGTAAAACAGGCGTTTCCCGCCGTCATAAGTCAGATTGTGCTCGATCGCAGCCCTGACCACGCCGGGCGTGTTCTCAGGCCGCAACGTGAGTTGCTCTCCGTTCAGGCGATCTTCGAAAGAGTACATCTCTTTCTCAACGATGTCGGTTGTATCGCCAGTTCCTTTGACAAACAAAGGGGTGTATTCGACGATTGGGGTACGGATGTTCCGGTAGGCATAGGCCCCCATCAAATCACGCACATGCTGCTCAAACCATTCCCATTGCGCGGAATCGGGCGGCAGAATATCGTTCATGCCCTTGACGGCACCCAGACGCTCTGCTCTCATGGCAGTCTTTTTTTCATTCATAAATTTTCAACCGGCCTCAGCGTCCGCCGTGCCAAAGCGATTCTCGATGTAGTTCTCGACGATTTTGTGAAATTCGGTCGCGATGGAGTCACCCCGCAGAGTCACGCGCTTCTCTCCATCAATAAACACGGGAGCCGCTGGTGCTTCTCCTGTGCCGGGCAGGCTGATGCCGATGTCGGCATGTTTGCTCTCCCCGGGGCCATTGACAATACAACCCATCACGGCCACCTTGAGCGTCTCAACGCCGGGATATTTCTCACGCCAGACCGGCATTTTCTCCCGCAGGAAATCATCAATTTGCTTGGTCAGCTCCTGGAAGGTTGTGCTGGTTGTTCTTCCACAACCTGGGCATGCAGTGACGCTGGGCACAAAGGTCCGGAGCCCCAGGGCCTGAAGAATTTCCGTTGCGACGACAACTTCCTGGGTTCGCGCACCGCCGGGTTCGGGCGTCAGCGACACTCTTATCGTGTCCCCAATACCTTCCTGCAAAAGAACAGACAGTGCAACCGCCGAAGCCACCGTACCCTTGGTTCCCATGCCGGCTTCAGTGAGGCCCAGATGCAGTGCATAGTCACAACGTCTGGCAAGTTCACGATACACGGAAATCAGATCCTGCACGCCACTTACTTTGCATGAAAGGATGATCTGCTTTCCATCCATGCCCATTTCTTCCGCGCGTCGCGCCGACGATATGGCGGATGTGATCAATGCCTCATACATGACCTGCCTGGCATCCCAAGGCAAGGCCCTCAAACTGTTTTCATCCATGAGACTGGCCAGCAACTCCTGATCCAGACTTCCCCAGTTCACACCAATACGGACAGGCTTTTCCCACCGCATGGCGGCATCGATCATCTGGCCAAATTGCCGGTCATGCTTGTCACCTTTGCCGACGTTACCCGGATTGATACGGTATTTGGACAGGGTCTGAGCGCATGCCGGGAATTCGGTCAGTAGCCGATGCCCGTTGTAGTGAAAGTCACCAATCAGCGGAACGTCAATGCCCATCCTGTCCAGTTGCTCCCGAACGTAAGGCACTGCTTGCGCAGCCTCTGGCGTATTGACCGTGATACGAACCATCTCCGACCCGGCCAACGCCAATTCCTTGACCTGAATAGCGGTCCCCACAGCATCTTCGGTATCGGTGTTGGTCATCGATTGAACGCGAACGGGTGCCTGGCCACCCAGAGTCACGATTCTGGGACCCCACGTCACACTGGCTTGCATGGAGCGCCGCGCCTTGGGCGCCGCCACATCAATTGGGAGACAGGAATCCACTACTTCACCTCGAACCTTGCAACGTTGTCCTTGACAATGCGGCT
The DNA here is from genome assembly GCA_016707075.1 of Candidatus Egaibacter danicus. Taxonomy (GTDB): domain Bacteria; phylum Pseudomonadota; class Gammaproteobacteria; order Burkholderiales; family Burkholderiaceae_C; genus Egaibacter; species Egaibacter danicus. The sequence goes on along the minus strand of JADJII010000003.1, from coordinate 313,961 downwards.
CAGGTCATAGTCTTTACCGCGCACCTGAACTTCCGTGTTGTCTGCTCGTCCCACCACGACCGACAGAGGCAGGGTGCCAGACGCTCCAATGACCTCACCCGCCGCCAGGGTCTTGCGCACCTGAACAACGCCATTTCCATCCGTTACTTCAACCCAGGAGGTTCCTTTGGCTTTCAGTACAACCAGCCCCCCAGGCAAGCCGTTCACCTGAGTCGGCGCCACAACATTGGTTGTGGAAGGTGTTGCCGCCGAAGCACCGGGAACTGGCACCTCACTGACCGTAACCCCCGGCGCAGAAGCAAGAGGTCCCACAGCGCTGGCTGAAGTTTGCGGCAAGGCAGCAGGTACTTCAAGGAATGGTCTGGCAGCCACTGCTGGAGTTTCAGCAATGGCCGGCGTGGCAACGGGCTCAACTGCTTTCTGATCAGGCATCGAGACCTGAGTGTCTCCGTCTGTCTTGATCGAAGGAAACAGGATCATGATCAAGGCTGCTACGAGCAGGGCCAACACCACCAAAACAACCGGTTTGGACAGTTTGTCCAGGGCAGAACTGTGTACCCGTTCGCCGGGGGCGTGAAACGGGGTGTTAATGTTCTGCTCGACCGGTTGTAGACGCGGCGCCGCATTCAGGGGCAAGCGCTCCAGGATTGGCGCCGGATCGACTTTCAGAGCGCGACACATGCTGGACGCAAGCGCGCGGGCAAAAACTGCATCCGGCAACAAATCAAGGCGATCGCTTTCAAGTGCCTCCAGTTTTTTGACCGGGACTTTAAGGGAAACCGCCAGAGCAGCAACATGCAGGCCAGCCGCCTCCCGCGCCTGCCGAAGCAGGGCTCCCGCGGAAACTAGAGGATTAGACTGCACAGAATTGGCCTGATCGATATCCATGAAAGGGCTGCTCTCACTCATCAAATGCACCCCGTTCGTAAGCCGCCGCCTCCGGCGATTGTGCGAAGCGTCTTTTCAATTGCCCTGCAAGCTGCTGCATGGCTTCGAGGTTGTCCATCCGGCGCTCCACCCGGATACCCAGCCAGAGAGACTCTGCATTCGCAAGATCGCTGTTGTTCAAACGTCGAACATAAAACTGTGCCCTGACGAAATCTCCGCGCTGAAAAAGGAGAAGGGCAAGGTTATAACCGGTGATAGGGTTGCGGGGATCCAGTTCATAAGACCGAAGAAGACTCGCCTCTCCTTCCGCCCGAAAACCCGCTTTTACCTGACACAAGCCTTGGGCCATCCAGGTTTTGGCGCGTTCAACGTAGGCAGGGTTGGCCAGAGCCTGGCCAAACAACTGCGTCGATTCAGCATACCGGCCTTGCTGGCATGTCAGCCAGCCATAATTGTGTAAAAAGTTGCCTTCACGCGGGCTGATTTGCAGTGCCCGTTGAAAACTGTCTTCGGCCAGCCTGAGCTCATTGAGGCGCATGTACACAAGCCCACGCAGGTTATAAGGTTCCGACCAATTGGGATCGGTCGCAATGGATTGCTTCAGTTCGTCCAGAGCGATATTTGTCTGGCCCTGCTCAAAATAGCCAACCGCCAGTTCCAGGCGAATACGCGCTCTCCTGCGCACATCCGGTTCATCCGATTCAGTCACCAAATCCGCTCTGGCGGCAGCTTGATTGGCCTTCTCCTGATTTGACGCACAGCCCGTCAGAATGGACAGGCTCGCAGCCATCAGGCCCAGCCAAAGCCCAAGCCGTATGGGGATCACGATTGACAGACGCGAACTATTCATGAGTCAACTCTTTCCTGGGACAGTATCAAAAGCGGCCACCGGCCGGAGCATCACCGTTCGCTGCTGGGCGATACGTTCACCGACTCGCGTACGGTCCTGAACATCTCCCGCCAGTTGTCCACATGCGGCATCAATGTCGTCACCGCGTGTCTTGCGGATGGTAGTCACAATGCCCGCTTCGCCCAATATCCGGCTAAAGGCAATCACCTGAGCTGAAGGTGAGCGTGTCAATCCGGAGGCCGGAAATGGGTTGAACGGGATCAGGTTGAATTTGCACCACGCGGTACCCTTGTTGCGAACGCGAACAAGTTCAATCAACTCGCGTGCATGCTCTGGTTGATCGTTGACACCATCCAGCATGCAGTACTCGAAGGTAATGAAGTCACGGGGCGCATGCTCCAGATATCGATGACAGGCATCCAGCAACTCCGCAATGGGGTATTTGCGGTTCAACGGCACAAGGTTGTCGCGCAACGCATCATTGGGTGCATGCAAGGAAACAGCCAGCGCAACCGGACAGTCCACGGCGAGCCGATCAATCATGGGAACCACACCTGAAGTCGACACCGTGACCCGTCGACGGGACAGACCATAGCCATGGTCATCCAGCATTACGCGCAAGGCCGGGATCAGCGCAGCATAGTTTTGAAGCGGCTCACCCATTCCCATCATCACGACATTAGAAATGACGCGGTCCTGCCGCCCCAGATGTTGACGCAGGAAACGTTCCGCAAACCACAGCTGGGAAACAATTTCCCCAGTGGTGAGATTTCTGCTGAAACCCTGGTGCCCGGTTGAACAAAACCTGCACGCTACGGCACAGCCCGCCTGTGATGACACGCAAAGCGTGCCGCGGTCGTCCTCAGGAATGAACACGGTCTCGATGGCGTTACCACCACCCACGTCGAACAGCCACTTGATGGTGCCGTCCGATGAAATGTGCTGTGCGGTCACTTCCAGACCCTGGACACACGCCGACGCCTTGAGTTTGTCACGCAGGGCTTTGGCAAGGTCCGTCATTTCATCAAAATTGGAGGCTCCTTTTTGATGTATCCACCTGAACAGCTGGGTCGCGCGAAAGCGCTTCTCACCCAGCCGATCACAAAACGCGGCCAAGCCCTCGAGGTCGTAATCGAGTAAATTGACCGTCATCTCATCGGTTATCGTGAATAAATGTTCATGCCGGGGAAAAAGAAAGCAATCTCCACAGCGGCGGTTTCTGCTGCATCAGATCCATGAACAGCATTGGCATCGATGCTGTCTGCAAAATCTGCACGGATCGTGCCTGGAGCAGCCTTCTTGGGATCAGTCGCACCCATCAGATCACGATTCTTCAAAATCGCACCTTCACCCTCCAGAGCCTGAATCATGACAGGACCAGAAATCATGAAGCTCACCAGATCCTTGAAGAAAGGCCGGTCTTTGTGAACCGCGTAGAAAGCTTCGGCGTCAGCACGAGACAGCTGTACCAGCTTGGCAGCAACAATTTTCAATCCGGCAGACTCGAAACGGGCATAGATCTGACCTATTACATTTTTCGCAACGGCGTCTGGCTTGATGATGGATAGTGTGCGTTCAATAGTCATTTGAAATCCTGAAATGAAGTAATTTTTGCCGTTTTGGCAAAGCCTTATATTTTAGCTGCCAAGTTCCCTTATGGGCCTTGGGAATTGACGATAGGTTGAAATCAGATAGCTTTACCCAACCCGTCCCGGACAGTCACTAGCGGTTGCGGCCACCCCTGCGGTTGCCGCCAACCCCACCTCCAGCGCCACCACTGCCGCGACGTTGGCCGTTTCCAGCACCTTGTCGCTGCCGAGTGAAGCTATCTGCCCCTATGTAGCCAAAGGCGGTTTTCATCGGGTCCGGCTGTCCGTCCGTATTGGGACGATCGGCACGATCTACACGGCCACCGCGACTGTTGCGTCCTCCATCCATGCCTTGGGCATCGCCTTGCCCGCCTCCAGCACGTCGACCCGGCCCTGGAGGACTTCCGTTTGAAAAATTGCCAGGGCCACTTTGACGCCCCCCGGCATTTCCCCTGTTGCGGCCTCGCCCCGACGCCTGGCGAGGCGGCTTCTGGCGGCCATGCTCATATTCGGTTTGCTGCTCATCCTGTGAGGAGCCCGCCGCCCGCATGAGGCCGCGAATGTCTGCATCATCCAGCTCCAGCCAGGCGCCCCGCTTGAGTCCGCGGGGCAGCATCATGGCTCCGTACCGGATGCGGATGAGCCGGCTAACTGCGTGCCCTACTGCCTCGAACATCCGGCGGACCTCCCGATTACGCCCCTCCGATATGGTGACGCGATACCAGCAGTTGGACCTTTCCCCGCCGCCATCCTCAATCGAACCAAACTGGGCAACACCGTCGTCGAGATTGACACCATCAAGGAGTTTTTGTTTTTCGTCCTTGCTCAGCGCACCAAGCACACGTACCGCGTATTCACGTTGCAGTCCGAATCTGGGGTGCATCAAGCGGTTGGCCAACTCTCCGGAGCTCGTGAACAGCAACAGCCCTTCAGTATTCAGGTCAAGTCGCCCGACAGACTGCCATTTTCCCTGATGAAGTTTCGGCAAGCGCCGAAATACTGTTGGACGATTCTGCGGATCATCATTGGTGACGACTTCGCCCGCCGGTTTGTGATAGGCAATGACACGGGCCGGAGGCGGTTCAATGCGAAACCGGATCGGCTTTCCATTGACCTTGACGTGATCTCCGAACTGGATACGCTGACCAATATGGGCAGGTTCATTGTTGACCGTAATCCGTCCTTCCATGATCAACTGTTCCATTTCAAGACGCGAACCCATCCCCGCTTGCGCCAGCACTTTGTGCAGTTTTGGAGACTCCACCTGCGGTGCAAGGACACGCTTGGCGGGTACCAGATCAACAACCTCCTCATCTGCATCAAACTGGCCAGAAACCACATCGTCAAACCGTATGGTGTCGGAAGTCCGCTCGTCCGGTTTTGCTGCGACCGGCCCCAACGGGTCTGCGGGGGCAGCACTCACGACAACGGCGCCTTCTGTCAAAACCACATCTGAAGTCGCCTCGGGCACGGTTACCTCGGTCTCTCCGGAGAATGAAGGAGCAGGAACGCTGTGAATCATGGTTCAATCCCATCCAAAAATAGGTCATCAGGTGCGTCGGCATTGCCCTCTACAGCAAGGCCCTGATCTGGCATTTCACCTGTAACGGCAGGCTCCGGCATCTCTGTTGTTTCCATACCCAGTTCCGGTTGATCTTCGGTAGACAGGCGATGCAGCGCGCCCGCCATTTGCGTTGCGGGTCCATCCAGAAGCGGAAGCTGATCAAGGGACTCGAGACCCAAATCATCAAGGAACTGTCGGGTCGTCGCAAACAGTGCTGGACGACCTGGGGCCTCCCGATGACCAATGGATTCAATCCAGCCACGATCTTCGAGCTGCTTGAGAATCATCGAATTGATGGTCACACCCCGAATGTCTTCCATATCACCACGTGTAACCGGCTGTCGGTAGGCAATGATGGCCAGCGTCTCGAGCACAGCCCGCGTGTAGCGGGGGGGCTTCTCTGGATGCAGCCGATCAAGATATTCACGCATCTCAGGCCGGCTTTGAAACCGCCAGCCAGTTGCAACGCTGACAAGCTCAACCCCACGCTGGGCCCACTCATCCTGCAGGTCCGCCAGCAACTGTTTGATCGTATCCACACCCAGTCTGTCATCAAACAGCGATCGCATGTCACGCACATGCAGCGGTTGTGGCGTACAAATCAGGGCGGTTTCCAGCACACGCTTGGCGTCAGCCGTATTCATTTCATTGTGGTTCCAGGAAAAACACCATTGCGGCGCATATCATTCAGAATCGGATTGGGATCATGAGGCGGATAGTTATCCGCAAGACAAACCGGAGGCAGACCGCCCGTCCAGCTAATGGTTCAAGGACCTTCGGAAAGATTGTAGCTCAGCCCCAAAATACGCAATGCGCTGGCAAAGTCTTCTGGTGGATCAGCCATGAAGAGCTTGTTTTCCTGCGTCACAGGATGGACAAATGAAAGGCGCAGGGCATGCAAAGCCTGCCGTTGCATCCCGGCGCAGGCGTTTCCCCCATAAACCTTATCAGCCAGCAGCGGATGGCCGACGAAAGCCATATGCACCCTGATTTGATGGGTCCGCCCCGTGTGCAAGGTACACAAGACCAGGCAGGCTTGTTCGGTAGTATCCAGCATGCGACATGTCGTTCTCGCCTCTTTGCCGGCATTTTTCTGCAAATCAACCACCGCCATTCGAAGGCGATTTCGGGGATCCCGGCCGATAGGCGCCTCAATCTCCCGCTGTACCGGTCCAGACCAGGGCCAATGACCCAACGCCAGATATTGCCGGGACACATCCCTGCGGGCGATCATGTTCACGAGGCAGTCCATTGCGGCACGGGTTTTGGCGACCACCATCAAACCACTGGTGTCCTTGTCCAGCCGATGAACAATTCCGGCGCGCGGTACGTTGACTGCCCCGGGATAACGGGCCAGTAAACCATTAAGCAGCGTTCCGCTCCAGTTTCCGGGTGCTGGGTGCACAACCAGGCCAGCCGGTTTGTTGATGATCAAAAGATGCTCATCTTCAAACACAACGCACAAGGGCATGGGCTCAGGCTTGAACGCCTGGCTTTGGGGTGTCGGTCGCAATTCAACGACGACCCGATCACCCGCTTTGACGCGCATGGCCACCTTCAAGGTGGATTGCCCATTCAAGGTCACGGCGCCAGCTGCCACCAGTTGCTGCAGGTAACTCCGCGAAAATTCGGGGTTCAGCTCAACCAAAACCCGGTCAAGCCGCAGACCGTGCTGGCCCTCCTTAACGAACAGTTCCCGCAGCTCCGCATCGGCGCCTGCCTCACTACCCTCTTCGGCGTCCTCTGAGCCAGGGTCCATCGATATAATTACCCCGGATTGATTCAAGAAAGTTGTTCCTCATGCCTCAAGTCAGATTATCGTTTGTTTACGCAGTGCTGATGGCCGGGACGACATGGGTCTTGGGAGGCTGTTCATCTACGCCAGTTGACAAGACGGCCACGATGAGCCCCAACAAGATCTACGCAGAAGCCAAAGACGAGATGAACTCCGGCTCCTACGAGAAAGCAGTTCCCCTGCTTGAAAAGCTGGAAGGACGGGCGGCTGGAACACCTTTGGCGCAACAGGCGCAGTTGGACAAGGCCTATGCACATTACAAAAGCTCAGAACCCGCCCAGGCCATAGCCACCCTTGAACGCTTCATGAAATTGCACCCGGCCAGCCCGGCCGTCGACTACGCCCTTTATCTGAAAGGCATAGTCAATTTCAACGATAACCTGGGGATGTTTTCCTTCATTACCCGGCAGGATCTGTCCGAACGCGATCAGAAGGCTGCCAAGGAATCGTTCGAGTCCTTCAAGGAATTGGTCACCCGCTTTCCCGACTCCCGATACTCGCCAGACGCGCGTCAGCGCATGACCTACATTGTCAATTCGCTGGCAGAGTATGAAGTGCATGTGGCACGGTTCTACTTCAAGCGTGGCGCCTATCTTGCGGCGATAAACCGTGCGCAGCTCGCAGTGTCTGATTACCGCGATGTGCCAGCAACTGAGGAAGCGTTGTTCATCATGGTCAAATCGTATGACGAACTGGGGATGGCCCAGATGAGGGACGATTCCCGGCGCGTTCTGGAAAAGAACTTTCCACAGAGCGAATTCCTCAGCCGCGGGTTCAAGTCCAGCTCGGATCCGTGGTGGAAGTTCTGGTAAGGCCCTTCAGAGCCTGAAGGAAATTGGCCTCCGAGTCCAGTCGGCGCATCGGGGGTAACGCCGTCATCAGCCTTCTGCCATAGCCCATGGATACCAGGCGGGTGTCACAGAGCACCAGAATTCCGGTATCGGACTCCCTGCGAATCAGTCGTCCGGCACCCTGCTTCAACGCAACTGCGGCCTCGGGCAGGAAATAGTCACTGAAAGAGCTCCGTCCAGCCTGTTCCAGCCGATTGGCACGGGCCTCCACCAGCGGATCATTGGGTGGCGGAAATGGCAGCTTGTCGATCACCACCATTTGCAGGGCATCTCCCGGCACATCCACACCTTCCCAAAACGAAGCCGACGCAACCAGGATACAACCGGGTTGTCCATCGACATCACCTTTGCGGAACCGTTCCATCAATTCGCGTTTGGGGCGCTGCCCCTGTACCAACACCTCCAGCACTGAAGAACCGGCAAATTGCTGTTGCAGGGTTTCACTGATACCGCGCAGTGCCCGCAGTGTCGTTGTCAACACCAGCGTTCGGCCTTGTATCAATGGTGCATGCGATGCCACAAATTGGGCTACCTGCGTCGTATGGGCTGGATCGTTTGGCTTGGGTAGTTGCCGCGGCACATAGACAGCCGCTTGGGCAGCATAGTCGAACGGACTGCCAACCTTGAGAATCTCTGCACTCTCAAGACCGCAGGGCTCAGTAAACCAGCGCAAGGAGGGATCGTCCCCCAGGGTGGCCGAAGTAAAGATCCATGACCGGTTTGAACCGGCTTCATCGGATGACCCCAACAGCCGGGTCTTGACGGTTTCAGCAATGTCAAGAGGTGATTCCACCAGCCTGAGTTGATTTCCAACATCCATCCAGCGCACCGACCCCACCTTGCACCCGCCGGAGAAAGTCTCAATCAGGCCTGCAAGAGCAAGCGCACGTTCGTGCAAACGGACCATATCGGGAGACACCTCGCCCACTGCTCCCAAAGAATCCGCCGCAGCGTTCATGGCCTGATGCAGCGTGTCCAGCGCCTCGTCCCAGACAACGCCGTCAACCTGCTCCGGTGCGTGAGCGGTCCAGCGAAGTTTGGCGCCCGGGTAGGTCTTGCCCACGGCGAGCCGCAGGTCCCGAGTGGCCCGTTCGACCTGTCCCGCGATCTGCTGCCAGTCCTTCAACCCCCGGGCAAATTGGAGCCCGCCCGACAGGGTATCGCGCGCAAAATCAAGCAACTGCCCCGTTGTGAGCTGGGTTCCCAGAAACTGGACACCTGTTTCGTTGAGCTGGTGCGCTTCGTCAAAGATGACTGTTTTGACAGTTGGCAGCAATTCAGCCATACCCGACTCACGAACAGCCAGATCAGCAAAAAAAAGGTGATGGTTGATCACCACGACGTCGGCGGCGAGTGCGTCACGCCGCGCAAGATTCACATGGCAACTGCGAAATTTCGGGCACTGGGCACCCAGACAGTTTTCCCTGGAAGACGTCACCAGTGGAATAAGAGGCGAGCGTTCATCCAGTCCTGCCAACTCAGCCAGATCGCCGGAGCGTGTCACTTGTGACCACTGCTCGATCTTGGTCAGCGTTCGACCGGACAGGCGGTCAGGCAGGGACTCGCTTTGCCGCGCCACATCCATGCGATGCAGACAGAGATAACTGCTACGCCCCTTGAGCAGTGCGGTACGCACGGGCAAACCCAGCGCCCGGGTCAGCCGGGGCAAGTCCCGCCCGAACAGTTGGTCCTGAAGCGTTTTAGTGGCCGTGGAGATCAGGACGCGTTCACCGCTGAGTAAAGCGGGAACCAGATAGGCAAACGTTTTGCCAACCCCGGTCCCGGCCTCGACTACCAGCACCCCACCTGTCTCCATGGTGCGCCCGATAGCGATAGCCATATCGGCCTGCACATCGCGGGGCTTGAACTCATCTACTGCACGGGATAGCAAGCCATCGGGCGCGAAGGCGTCCCGAACCAGACTGGGCAAATTCATTCGTCAGGCAGGTTCATTGGGAGTCAAAACCCGGGCGATGCGGGCCATCTCGTCGCGAAGCGCCAGGCGCCTTTTCTTCAGACGGCGCATCATCAACTCGTCCAGCGGCGTTTGCAGCGCTGCCCGGTCAATCATGGCATCCAGATCCGCGTGCTCGATCCGCAATTCGATCAGGCGTCGTTCCGGGGAGTGAAGATTCGAGTCCACTGAAATATTTGCACACAAAAGAGGGAGTGTTTCAATCTGGATTGATTCACCAGTTGGCTCGATAATACTTGTTCAACAAGAATTCGCTGAAAGTTTTGCCGGATGAGTAATAAACCATGACCAAAGGCTACCGCTTAACCGCCTCTACCGGCATTCACAAAGGTGACCGTGAGTATCAGCAGGATCAGGTGGCCCTGCTGACGCACGGGCGGGTCAATGGCTGTGTGCTGGCCATCGTCGCAGACGGCATGGGTGGGCGCAGCGGAGGCCGCAAGGCGTCCGACCAGGTCATGATGACAGCAAAACAGCTCTTCGAGCGCTACGCCCCGGAAACGGACGATGCAGCGGCCATGTTGACGCAGCTGGTGCAGGAAGCTCACATCGTCATCAAGTTGACCGCTGTCTCCTCGGAAGAGGAGCCTCACAGCACGTTGGCAGCATTCCTGATCAATCCAGGCGGTGACTGCCACTGGATTCATACGGGCGACTCCCGTATTTATCATTACCACGGCAACCGCTTCCTGAAGCGCTCGCAGGACCATTCTTACGTGCAAGCCTTGGTGAACCGCGGTGAGATCACCGAGGAAGAAGCCAATGTTCACCCCCAGTCCAACATTTTGCTGGGGTGTCTGGGAACCGAGGCGGACCCCACTGTGGACATTCACTTCATTCCCAAACTGCGCGCTGGCGATGTGCTGATGGCATGTACCGACGGCGTCTGGCACTACTTCAACAATGGCGAACTCGGTTCGGTTCTTTCCACGCTGTCAGCCCGGGAAGCCACGGAATTCCTGATTGAAAAGGCCCGTTCACGGGGACATGGCGGCGGCGACAACCTCTCGCTGGTCATCGTCAAGATGGAAGCTTTGGGAAGCTAAAGGGCGGGCGGGTTACTCTGACCTGGAACCGGTAACGGTTGCACTTTCCTGACGGGCTTGCTGGCCTGCTCTTTCTCTCTTTTCAGCCGGTATTCCTGAGCAGCCTGAAGTTTGTCGTTGTATTTTCTTTCCTGAAGCGACCTATACGCCGCATCATTGTCAACCGCCGAAGCCTTGCCTTTGGCGGCAGCTTCCGGCAATGCTGGCGACGATGGTGCTTTTCGGTTTTTTGGTCGCCGGGCCGCTTCCGGTAAGACGAATGCCGGCTCTACCTCCCGATCACTCTGTTTCGCCGTCTTGCCTTCGAGGCGGATGAGTTGATCACCACCCTTCGCCTTGCGTTGCCGGCTGTTCAAAGACTGCTCCTGGCGGTTCAGATCCGCCATGGTTTCACGGCGGCGACGTCGAACGTCCGTCACACAATCAGTGACCGCGAATTTGGCCTGGCAGGCTGATTCCTCTTCGGCAAATCGGGTTTCCTGCTGCGCCTTCATTTGATGAATATGCAACCGCTGTTGCTCCACCGTCGTTGCTGGCAGGACCGCCTGATCCTGGACCGCGTTTTGAGACAACGTGCCCCGGGAAAAGCCCAACGCCACCATCAACAACAACCAAGCCTTCATGTCAGACTCGTGTCCACAATCCGGCGGTCCAGCGCCTGGAATTCCGTTGACTGCATTTCATTCAATCGAGACACCGTGCGGGGAAACTCATGGGCCAGTGGTCCCTCGGTGTACAACTCTTCCGGTGGCACGGCGGCCGACATGATGAGTTTCACACGACGGTCATACAACACATCCACCAGCCAGGTGAAGCGGCGCGCTTCCGACGCCATGCGCAGCGGCATCGCGGGTACATCACTCAGAAAAACTGTGTGAAACTGGCTGGCAATTTCCAGATAGTCGTTTTGAGAGCGCGGGCCACCACACAGCGTTTTGAAATCAAACCAGACCACACCACCCGCGCGTCGCCGCGCATGAATCTGACGGGATTCAATGTGCAGGACAGGGTCTTCATCCTGCGACTCCGCCAACTTTTCAAACGCGTCGGCCATGGCGGCGTCGGCCTCGGGACCCAGTGGCGTGTGGTACAGGCGAACCTGCTCCATGGTGCGGCGCCGATAGTCGGTCCCGTTGTCCACGTTGATGACTTCCAGCCGCTCGTTCAGCAGGGCGATGGCTGGCAAGATGCGATCCCGATGCAGGCCATTGGGATACAGGTCATCGGGTTTGAAGTTGGATGTGGTGACAAACCCCACACCATTCTCAAACAGCGCCTTGAGCAGGCGGTGAAGAATCATCGCGTCGGTAATGTCGGCCACGTGAAACTCGTCGAAACAGATCAGCTTGTATTTTTTGGCGATCTGTTTGGCCAGCTCATCCAGCGGATTGACGGTACCCTGCAGGTCCGCCAGTTCACGGTGCACTTCACGCATGAACTCATGAAAATGCAGCCGGGTCTTGCGCTTGAGCGGCACTGCGCCAAAAAAGCAGTCCATCAGAAAGCTTTTTCCCCGCCCGACGCCACCATACAAATAAACCCCTTTGGGCTCGTCCGGGTGATGGATCAGCTTTTTGAACGCGTTGGACCGCTGATCCTTGAAATGTGACCATTCCGTTGCGCACCGCTGCAGTGCTTCCACTGCACGCAGCTGCGCAGGATCGGCCTTGAAGCCCCTGCTGAGCAGCTCGGCTTCATAAGCCCGTTTGACGCTTGACTGAGGCATTCAGGAGGAGATTCCGGATTGCTACTAATTTAATAGCTTCTCACGCATATTTCGCAAGGGCTAGAGACCTTTTTCATGCCTGAAATCAGAAATTCAGCGTACGCTTGTCCACGGCCAGGGCGGCCTCCTTGGTCGCTTCGCTCAAGGACGGGTGCGCGTGGCAAATACGTGCAATATCCTCGCTGCTGGCACGGAATTCCATCGCCACCACACACTCGGCAATCAGTTCGCTGGCCATGGGGCCAACGATGTGCACGCCCAGAATTTCGTCTGTTTTGGCATCCGCCAGCATCTTCACCATGCCGGTCGTATCGCCCAGCGCCCGGGCGCGGCCATTGGCCAGGAACGGGAAGGTGCCCGCCTTGTACGCCACGCCATCGGCCTTGAGCTGTTGCTCGGTGCGGCCAACCCAGGCGATTTCCGGGCTGGTGTAGATCACCCAGGGAATGGTGTTGAAGTTCACGTGTCCGTGCTGGCCGGCCATGCGCTCGGCCACCGCCACGCCCTCTTCTTCCGCCTTGTGCGCCAGCATCGGGCCACGCACCACGTCACCCACCGCCCAGACACCCGGCAGACTGGTTTTGCACTGGTCGTCCACCACAATGGCGCCACGCTCGTCGAGTTTCAAGCCAACGGCTTCGGCATTCAGACCGATCGTATTCGGCACACGACCGATGGAGACAATCAGCTTGTCCACATCCAGACTCTGCGCTTCACCCTTGGCATTGGTGTACGCAATGTTCACGCCCTTCTTGCCGGACTTGATCTCGCCGACCTTCACGCCCAGCTCGATCTTCAGGCCCTGCTTGTCAAATGCCTTCTTGGCTTCCTTGGCGATTTGTTCGTCCACAGCGCCTAGAAAGGTTGGCAAACCTTCCAGCACTGTGACCTCAGCACCCAGACGGCGCCAGACGGAACCCATCTCCAGACCGATCACGCCGGAACCAATCAGGCCCAGCTTTTTCGGCACCGCGCCGATGCGCAACGCACCGTCGTTGGAGAGAATGTTCTCTTCATCAAACGGTGTGCCTGGCAAGGCGCGGGCGTTGGAGCCCGTAGCCAGGATGACCTGTTTGCCGGTAATCGTTTCTTCGGCTGCACCGGCGACCTGGATCTCGTAGCCAGCATCGACAGCTTTCACAAACGAACCGCGGCCATGGAAAAAGCTGACCTTGTTCTTCTTGAACAGGTACAGGATGCCATCGTTGTTCTGCTTGACCACGGTGTCCTTGCGGCCAATCATTTTGGCGATGTCCAGGCTCAGGCCCTTGACCTCAATGCCGTGGTCACCAAAGTGCTTCGAAGCATGCTCGTAATGCTCCGACGACTGCAGCAGCGCTTTGGACGGAATACACCCCACGTTGGTACAGGTGCCGCCGGGCGCCGGGCCGCCTTTGTCGTTCTTCCACTCGTCGATACACGCGACGGCAAAACCCAGCTGCGCAGCGCGGATGGCGGCAATGTAGCCACCAGGACCGCCGCCGATGACGATCACATCAAATTGTTTGGACATCGTTCGCTCCTTAGATGTCGAACAGCAGACGCGACGGATCTTCCAGCGCTTCCTTCATCGCCACCAGGCCCAGTACGGCTTCGCGGCCGTCGATGATGCGGTGGTCGTAACTCATGGCGAAGTAGTTCATGGGCCGCACCACGACCACACCGTTCTCGACCATGGCGCGGTCTTTGGTGGCGTGCACGCCCAGAATCGCGCTTTGCGGCGGGTTGATGATGGGGGTGGACATCATGGAGCCGAACGTGCCACCGTTGCTGATGGAAAAGGTACCGCCAGTCATGTCTTCAATGCCCAGCTTGCCGTCCTTGGCTTTCTGGCCAAACTCGGCAATCTTCTTCTCGATGTCGGCAAAACTCATTTGATCGGCGTTGCGCAGAATCGGCACGACCAAACCACGGGGTGAGCCCACGGCAATGCCGATGTCGAAGAAGCCGTGGTAAACCACGTCGTTGCCGTCCACCGAGGCATTGAGCACCGGGTATTTCTTCAGCGCGTGAACAGCGGCCTTCACAAAGAAGCTCATGAAACCCAGCTTCACGCCATGCTCTTTCTCGAACTTTTCCTGGAAGCGCTTGCGCATGTCCATCACCGGAGCCATGTTGATCTCGTTGAACGTGGTCAGGATGGCGTTGGTCGATTGCGATTGCAGCAGACGCTCGGCGATACGCGCACGCAGGCGGCTCATCGGCACGCGCTGCTCGGGGCGGCCACTCAGGGCATCGGCCAGACTGCCAGCAGGCGCACTGACCTGAGGCAAAGAAGTGGTCGGGAAGTAGCTGTTCCTGATGCAACAGCACCCAAAACATCACCCTTGGTCACCCGGCCATCCTTGCCTGAACCGGCCACAGACCCGGCGGCCAGGTTGTTGTCGGCCATCAACTTGGCGGCGGCTGGCATGGCCACACCGGCCATTGATGCGGATGTGGGGGCTGCCGCGGCAGATGCCGCTTTGGGCGCAGCGGCTGCCACTGGCGCCGCAGCAGGCGCTGCTGCACCCGCCTTGCCTTCGGTGTCGATTCTGGCGATCAGCTGTTCGGCGGCAACGGTGGTTCCGTCACCCATCACGATTTCGGCCAGAACGCCGGCAGACGGTGCGGGCACTTCCAGCACCACCTTGTCGGTTTCCACTTCAATCAGGATTTCGTCCACGGCAACAGCGTCACCCACCTTCTTTTTCCATTGCAGCAAAGTGGCTTCGGCCACGGATTCAGACAGCTGCGGGACTTTGACTTCTACGATAGCCATATCAATTCTTTCAGTATTGCGGTTCTACGCGGTGTAATTTGTTGTTGTTACGTTGACGGTTTATTTGGTCAGCACAAAGCCCTTGAGCTTGCCGAACGCACCTTCCACCAGGGTCTTTTGCTGCTCCTGGTGCAGGTGGGCGTAGCCAGCAGCGGGTGATGCGGAAGCAGCGCGGCCCGAGTAGCCCAGCTTTTGCCCTTCGGACATGTTTTCGTGGATGTAGTGCTGCACAAAGAACCAGGCGCCCTGGTTTTGTGGCTCGTCCTGGCACCACACCACGTCTGCCGCGTTGGGGTACTTCTTCAGCTCGCTGGCAAACGCCTTGTGCGGGAACGGGTACAACTGCTCCACGCGGATGATGGCGGTGTCATTCGTACCGTTTTCTTCGCGCTTTCTGACCAGGTCGTAATACACCTTGCCGGAGCAGGCCACTACGCGTTTGACCTTGTCTGCTCGTCTGTTGACTTCTTCCTTGTTCTCGGGAATCACGGTCTGGAAGCTGCCCTTGGTGAACTCGGACAGCGGTGACGCCGCATCCTTGGCGCGCAGCAGCGACTTGGGCGTCATGATGATCAGCGGCTTGCGCAGGTTGCGCACCATCTGCCGGCGCAGGATGTGGAAAATCTGGCTGGCCGTGGTGGGTTGCACCACCTGCATGTTGGTGTCTGCGCTAAGCTGCATGAAGCGTTCCAGCCGGGCCGAGCTGTGCTCAGGGCCCTGGCCTTCGTAGCCGTGCGGCAGCATCAGGGTGATGCCGTTCACACGGCCCCACTTCACTTCGCCAGAGGCGATGAACTGGTCAATCACCACCTGTGCGCCGTTGGCAAAGTCGCCAAACTGGGCTTCCCAGATCACCAGCGTGTTGGGGTCGTTCGACGCATAGCCGTATTCAAACGCCAGCACCGCCTCTTCCGACAGGATGGAGTCGATCACGACAAACGGCGCCTGCCCGTCCGCCACGTTTTGCAGTGGCGTGTAGGTGCCTTCGTCAAACTTCTCGCGGTTCTGGTCGTGAATGACAGCATGGCGGTGGGTGAACGTGCCACGGCCGCAGTCTTCACCGCTCAGGCGAACCGGGTAGCCGCTGGCCACCAGCGAGGCGAATGCCATGTGCTCGCCCATGCCCCAGTCCACCGGGATTTCACCACGGCCCATGGCTGCGCGGTCTGCATAAACCTTCCTCACCAGCTGGTGCGCCGTGATGGTTTCAGGCAAGGTGGTCAGCTTGGCAGCCAGGCGTTTCCACTCAGCCATCGGAATGGCAGTGTCGCCAGCGTCGGTCCACTTTTTGCCCAGGAAAGGCATCCAGTCCACCGCGTACTTGCTCTTGAAGTTCGTCAGCACCGGGTCAAACGTGTTTTTACCGGCGTCCAGCGCCGCACGTGTGGCCTTGACCATGTCGTCGCCGAGCGTGTCGCCGAAACCCTGCGCGGTCAGCTTGTCGGCATACAGCTTGCGGGTGCCGGGGTGCTGGGCAATTTTCTTGTACATCAACGGCTGGGTCAGCGCCGGGGTGTCCTGCTCGTTGTGGCCGAGTTTGCGGAAGCAGATGATGTCCACCACCACGTCTTTCTGGAATTCCATGCGGTATTCCAGCGCGATCTGGGTCGCCAGCACCACGGCTTCGGGGTCATCCCCGTTCACGTGCAAAACAGGGGCTTCGATCATCTTCACCACGTCCGAGCAGTACAGCGTGGAGCGGCTGTCGCGCGGGTCGCTGGTGGTGAAGCCAATCTGGTTGTTGATGACGATGTGCACCGTGCCGCCGGTGGAGTAACCCCGGGTTTCAGCCAGCGCCAGCGTTTCCATGACCACACCCTGACCGGCAAACGCCGCGTCGCCGTGCACCAGCACGGGCAGCACCTGCTTGCCTTTGGGGTCAGCGCGGCGGTCCATGCGGGCACGCACCGAGCCTTCGACCACCGGGTTAACAATTTCCAGGTGTGACGGGTTGAACGCCAGCGTCAGGTGCACCGGGCCACCGGGGGTGGACACGTCGCTTGAGAAGCCCTGGTGGTACTTCACGTCGCCACTCGGCAGGTCTTCCGGCGCGGTGTGGTCAAACTCGGCGAACAGGCCGGCGGGCATTTTGCCCAGCGAGTTCACCAGCACGTTTAGGCGACCGCGGTGGGCCATACCGATCACGATTTCCTGCAGGCCGATGGCACCACCGCGCTGGATCAGCTCGTCCATGGACGCGATGAAGCTCTCGCCTCCTTCCAGCGAGAAGCGCTTTTGCCCCACATATTTGGTGTGCAGGAAACGCTCCAGGCCTTCAGCGGCGGTGAGGCGGTCCAGAATGTGCAGCTTTTTCTCGGCTGTGAATTGCGGCTTGGAACGGATGGTTTCCAGCTTTTGCTGCCACCAGCGCTTCTGGTTCTGGTCGGTGATGTACATGTACTCGGCGCCGATGGTGCCGCAATACGTCTCGCGCAGCGCGTTCATCAGCTCGCGCAGGCTCATGCTGTCCTTGCCGAAGAAGGTGTTGCTAGTGTTGAACACAGCTTCCTGGTCGGCATCGCTGAAGCCGTAAAACGATGGCTCCAGCTCGGGGATTTTGTCGCGCTCGGTGCGCTTGAGGGGGTCCAGATCGGCCCAGCGGGCGCCCACGTTGCGGTAGGCGGCAATCAGCTGCTGCACCGCGGTGCGCTTGCGACCCATCTCGGCGTCGGCGCTGGCCATCACCACTTTGGTGCCACCCTGCTTGGCGCGCTCGGCAAAGGCGTTGACGACGGGCAGGTGAGGAACGTCTTTGGCGTTGGTGCCGTCTACGGCGGGAACGTGCTGGAGCGCATCGAAGTAGTCGCGCCACGAATCGGGCACGCTGCCAGGATTTGCCAGGTAGTTTTCATACATCTCTTCGACATAGGGCGCGTTGCCCCCGAAGAGATACGTGTTGCCTTGATAGGCACGATAGACGGATGACGTCTCGTTCATATTCCGCTGACCTCCGTTCCCCTTGAGGGAACATTAGCTGGTTAAAGCTGTTTAATTAACCTTCCGCGACACGGCTTGACCGTTTGGCGGATGCGACTGTGGCTGGGAAGGGCCTTGAATCAGGATGAATTGTGCCACGGCAACCCTGCATCAATCTTGCAAAGTGGCCGTGTGCAGCCTCTCAATTTCAGGTCTTGGGGTCGAAAGTGGTTTATTTGCACCAGAAGGCTCAGCCCACCAGGTCCTTGATCTGCTGCAGCGCGGCCGGGTCTTCCATCGTCGTCAAATCACCCGCATCGCGGCCTTCGCACACGGCTTGAATCGCGCGGCGTAGCAGCTTGCCGCTGCGCGTTTTGGGCAAAACCGACACAAAGCGCACGCGGGACGGGCGCGCCACAGCCCCCAGATCCTTGTCCACCAGCGCCATGATTTCACCTTCCAGCCGCAGCTTGGCGGCGTCATCGGTCAGCAAACTGGCGTCCTTGACGATGGCAAACGCCATGGCGACCTGCCCTTTGAGGTTGTCGGCCACGCCCACCACCGCCACTTCCGAGATATTGGGGTGGGCGGAAATGCTTTCCTCAATCTCGCGCGTGCCCAGCCGGTGGCCCGCGACGTTGATCACGTCGTCGGTGCGGCCCAGAATGAAGTAATAACCGTCCTTGTCGCGAATGCCCCAGTCAAACGTGCTGTAAACCAGCTTGCCCGGAATGCTCTTCCAGTAGGTTTTGACAAAGCGCTCATCATCCCGCCACACGGTCTGCATGCAGCCGGGGGGCAGCGGGCCTTCAATGACGACCACACCCTTCTGGTCAGCACCCTTTAGTTCCTCCCCCGTGCCTTCGTCAATCAGTTTCACGTCATAGCCGTACATGGCCACACCGGGGCTGCCAAACTTGCTGGGCGCCTTTTCCACGCCGTTGGCAATGGTGAGGATGGGCCAGCCGGTCTCGGTCTGCCAGTAGTTGTCGATGATGGGCTTGCCCAGGCCCTGGCTGATCCACTGCGCGGTGGGCTCGTCCAGCGGCTCACCGGCCAGAAACAGGGCCCGCAGGCTGGACAGGTCGTATTTGGTCAGCAGCGCCGGGTCCTGTTTCTTGAGCACCCGCACCGCCGTGGGCGCGCTGAACATCACCGTCACCTTGTATTTTTCGACCAGGCTCCACCAGATGCCGCCGTCCGGCCGGGTGGGCAGGCCTTCATACATGATGGTGGCCATGCCGGCGATCAGCGGGCCGTAGATGATGTAGCTGTGGCCCACCACCCAGCCAATGTCGCTGGTGGAGAAATAGGTTTCGCCCGGGTTGCCACAGAAGATGTGTTTCATGCTGGCGGCCAGCGCCACCGCATAGCCACCCGTGTCGCGCTGCACGCCTTTGGGCTTGCCCGTGGTGCCGCTGGTGTACAGCGTGTAGCTGGGGTGGGTGGACTCCACCCACTCGCAAGGCACCACCGTATTCATGTGCTTTTCCCGCAGTGGGCTCCAGAGATGATCCCGCCCGGCCACCAGGCTCATCGCGCTCAGGCCCCGGTCCACCAGCAACACGGCGTCCGGCTTGTGAGCAGACAGGCGCACGGCTTCGTCCAGCAGCGGCTTGTACGGCACCACCTTGCCCCCGCGCGAACCCGCATCGGCGCTGATGATCAGCTTGGGCGAGGCATCTTCAATGCGCGACGCCAGCGAGCCCGACGCAAAACCGCCAAACACCACCGAATGGATCGCCCCGATGCGCGTGCAGGCCAGCATGGCAAACGCGGCCTCGGCAATCATCGGCATGTAAATCAGCACTCGGTCGCCCTTTTGCACGCCCAGCTCTTTCAGCACCGCGGCCATGCGCTGCACCTCGGCGTGCAGCTGGCTGAAGGAATACACCGTTTCCTCATTCGTCTCGGTAGAGACAAAAATCAGCGCCGCCTGATCGGCCCGGTCTTTCAGGTGACGGTCAACCGCGTTGTGACACAGATTGGTGGTGCCGCCCACGTACCAGCGTGCAAACGGCGGGTTGCTGTAGTCGCAGATCTGCTGCGGCTGCGTTTGCCAGTCGACGAGCTGGGCCTGCTCGGCCCAGAAAGCGTCACGTTGCGTGAGGGAGCGGGCGTGGAAATCGGCGTAGGCGGTCATTTTGGTGTCTCCAGTCGGGTCTTCGGTAAAACTGAATTCATAATTATGGCGCTGCAGCTTGCTACAGGCTGACTTTTTGGAGGGATTGGTTTTGGGTGGGGGTCGGGTACAGTGGCCAGGAACCAAAACCGCTACAAAACGGGAGGGAACATGGGAATGGTCAAAGGAGACAGTTTGCAGGGTTTGACGCTATGTTTATGTGAGCAAACTATGCATATTGGACGAGGGCTTGAACGTCTTTTTTCCTGGTTGTTTTGCCGATCTACACAAAACAAGATGCGGTACGCTTCGAGTTGGACGTCATTGTCGCTATGACTAAACCAGTCGAAGTCGCTCCACGCATAGGTCATTGCATCTACTGCCCCGCCATCAGCGGACTATCGGAGGAGCACGTCCTACCTTTTGGTCTTGGTGGGCGGTTCGTGCTGAAAGATGCAAGCTGTGCAGCCTGCGCAAAGATTACCGGACACAGGCGCCTCGGGGACAATGTGGCATTCCGCAAGAAGCTTGGCATTCAAACTCGATCTGAGGTGCCCCTTCCGCCCGTGGTTGGCTCAGCCCCGACGACTACCCCATCGTCATGTTTCTGACCTTCGATCCGCCGGCCCTCTTTCAGGGAAACGACCACACCCCCCCCACCATCCACCTAAGCCATTGCCCGAACGGACCCGCCGACAGAGGTGAACCTCCAGTCTATGAAGTCTTAGTCGGCGCCGCGCCAAGTACGCCCAATTTCAATGACCGCGCCAGGCACGCCACACGCGCACAGCCTGACTTCCACCACACCCTAACACCTCTTCATTCAATGGAATGGGCACAAGCAGTTTGGTGTCTACAGGCTCGAAAGTCAGGTGCTGCACCCGGGCAAGACAATCAAGAAACCTGCGGCCAAATCCTTCGACGCACCAGTTCCTGCCTTTGATTGGGCCATCTCTGAGTCAAAGCGCCTTCGGGCTATTCGAGCCTGAAGTCCATTGAAGCAACTTCACGCCCGGCTACATCCGGCCAAAACTGTGATGCCTAAAACTTAGATTTCCATCAACATGTCACTGACCCTCCTCCTGCATTGCAACGATATCAGTACAACGCGCTCGTTTTACCGGGATGTCTTGGGATTCCGGGTAACGGACACGGCGCAAGACACACTTACAGCGGAATGCTTTGGAGCCAGGCTGGTTTTTACGGCGTCAGGTCTCTGGCAGTCCACGCCTTTCTGTTCCGGCACCATCTACATCGAAGTTGAAGACTTGGAGACCCTTTACGCCTCGGTCGAAGGGAACCCGAACATATCCTGGACGCTGCAGGACATGCCCTACGGTTCGCGCGAATTCGGCATCAAAGACTGCAACGGGTACCTTCTTGCGTTCCGTCAAAAGAAATCTGACGGCGAACCTCACGATTGACGCACCATGCCCCGCTTCGTCGCCCTCTTCCGCGGTATCAACGTCGGCAAGCCAGAAATACACCCCGCGCGCCTTTTCACCCCTCAAGGACCACCATGTTCTCGCACATCTTCGTTGGCGTCTCAGACTTCGACCGGGCCCTCGCGTTTTACGGTGCGGTGCTGGGTTGTGTCGGACTGGAAGAGCGTTTTTGCGACCGCAGCCGCCCGTGGGCGGGCTGGCAGCGCAAGGGAGAAGCCCGGCCCCTGTTTCTGATCGGAAAACCTTATGACGAAGCGCCCCACGCCCAGGGCAACGGACAAATGGTTGCGTTCCTGGCGGACAGCCGCGCGCTGGTGGACAGCGCCTACAACACCGCACTCGCACACGGCGGCACTTCTGAGGGTTTGCCGGGTTTGCGGCCGCAGTACCACGAGAACTACTACGGCGCGTACTTCCGGGACCCCGATGGCAACAAGGTCTGTGTGGCTTGCCACTCGGCTGGGGGATGAACATCCGCAGCAACGCATTCCACACCATCGGGCGCGAAACACTATGCTTTTCATAGCTATTCACGCATATCCGACGGGGTCTAGAGGCCAGTTTGGCCTCCTAAAAAGCCCCTTTTTACTTACTTGATCAGCGCCAGCACATCCCGGAACGCCGGGTGCTCCGCCGTGCGCAGCCACTCAAATGCCACCATCTCGGTGGTCACCAGCTCGGCGCCCGCCCCGGCCAGGCGGTCGAAGGCGGCGTCGCGGTTGCGCTCGGTGCGGGAGCTGCAGGCGTCGGTCACCACCCACACGTCAAACTCGTCTTCCAGCAGGTCCAGCGCGGTTTGCATCAGGCAGACATGGGTTTCGCAGCCGGCAATGACGATCATGTTGCGTCCGGCATCGTTGGCAGGTTTCTGCAGGTGTTTGGGCAGGCTGCGGGCGTTGCCCTGCGGCGCTTTCGCAGGCGGGCGTAGCCATTCGCCCAAGCCCTCTTCCACGGCGCTGAAGTGCATTTTGACCAGTGTTTTCTGGCACAGCGCGCGTAATTCGGGGACGTTTTCGCTCAGTTTGGACGGGTTTTCCTCTGTGCCCCAGGTCGGCACGTCCAGCAGACGGGCCATTTTGGCCAGCCGCACGGCGTTGGCCACCACCGCGTCGCCTTCAAAAATGAAAGGCATCAGGCGGGTCTGGTAGTCCACCAGCACGAGCTGGGATTCGGAGGCGTCAAGCAACATGGGGTTCTTTCAAGGTAATTTTTTCCGGCGGGCAATACTGGTGAGCAAAAAGGCTACTCAAACAGGTCAACCTGCTCCAGACCGCCATCGAGGTCGCCGTCAGTCGGCAACAAAGCCGCTTCTGCAGCCGGGAGCGTGCCGGGCCACCAATTGTTCCACGTACTGTTTGAACAGGGCCTGGGCCGACAAACCAGGCGCTGGCAGGCGGGCAGAGCGCTGCAGCGCCAGCAGGCCCAAACCGTGGGCAAACAAGGCGGTGGTTTCACGCAGGGCCTCCACGGGACTCAGCCCCATGGCCAGCAGCGCCGCCTCACACGGCCGAAGGGCTTTGAACAGACCGTCGTGCAAGACGGTGGGCGCTTCCACGGCCAGACCCAGTTCGAGCTGGCGCGGATTAGCGAAATAGAACCCGAACCAGGCCTGCGCCTGAGACACCAAGGTCTTGTCTGGTCGGCCCTTGAAGCTGCGGGCCGACGCCACGGCCACTCCAAGAGCTTCCAGCGACTCGGCCAGCAACGCTGCGTAAATGGCCTCTTTGCTGTCGAAATACGAGTAAATGGCACCAGGCGTGTAGCCAGCCCTTTTGGCAATTTCCCGGATGTTGGCACCGGTCAGGCCAACCTCCAGGAAAACGGCCCGGGCAGCATCCAGCACCAGCGTGCGACGGGCATCACTCAGGGCTTGCTGACGTTGGAGCCTGGCTTGCATGGCAGGACTATAACGCCATCTGCAGGTCACTCTTTCGTTTGTTTAATATTTTTTACATTTTTCAATTAATTAAACAATGTTCAAATAATTAAAGCATGTACTTTTTATTAAATTAAATCTCAAATGAATAAATCAGTGAGTAGCAAAGTGAACCTTCAAACCACTTTGACCCGTACTTCCCCGGACTTGGTGGTCACCGGATAGGTCTTGAGCGCCTTCTCCCCACGCACCACATTCAGTAGCTGGATGCCCGGCGGGAAGTTCGCCCAGTCGATCACCTCGCCCGTTTTGATGTCAAACCGGGCTCGGTGAAACGGGCATTGCACCTTGCAGTCGTCCACGATCTTGCCTTTGGCCAGCGGCGCAAACACATGGGTGCAGTTGGCCTGGGTGGCAAAGAAACCATCTTTCAAGTGGTAGAGCACGATTTTTTCATCCCCTACCGAAAAGGCTTTCATCTTGCCCAAAGGCAGGTCGTCGGTCTTACAAACGGTGTGCATGGCCATGGCAAAACCCTTTTGATCAAAAAAGGCCAGTGTACGGGCACTTTCCCGCGCAGCCAAGAGCAGCAACTCAGCCACCCCATCTCCACCCGCTATATTTATAGTAGCTAGCTGCGCTTATTCGACGGGGGCTACAGGCCAATTTGCCGCATAAAATTCAGCAAAAATTGTCTTTTGGGAACGTTTGCAACGCCCACTTTCAAAAAACATTCGCTTACACCATATAAATCAACAGGTTAGATCGGAAATCTAACTTGACTTCTTAAATTTCCGGGCGTATTCTCAAACCTATGCGTTATGTGTTCATCGTTGCCCTGCTCTCCGCGTCGTTGGCTCATGCCGCGCCAGGCCCCGACGCGGCCGATGACCTAGACCAGTTGCTGGCCGACAAGGGCCTGATTACCAAGCTGGGTGAACAAATTGGCCAGGTAAGGCAGTCAGTGGGTGAAAAGGCTTCCGAGCTGGTTTTCCACTCCATGGGCTTTCTCGGTGTTCCCTATAAACGGGGTGGCAACTCAGCCGAGACTGGTTTTGACTGCAGCGGGTTCGTTCGCGCGGTGTATGAGCAAACCGTCGGGCATGTGCTGCCCCGGCGTGCCGACCAACAGGCCGCAGCCACCCAAACCATTGACAAAAGCGAGCTGCAGCCGGGTGACCTGGTGTTCTTCAACACCATGAAACGCGCCTTCAGCCATGTTGGTATTTATGTGGGTGACAACAAGTTCATCCACTCACCCCGCACCGGCGCGGAAGTGCGTGTGGAAGACATGCGTGTGGGCTACTGGCAGACGCGCTTCAACGGTGCACGCCGCGTGGACACCACCACCAAACCCTGATTCAGCTGGCTTTCCGGTTTGGGCGCTGACGCAGCCCAAACCTGTCAGCATGAACTATCATGACTTCCGGGAGCACGGTGGCCAAAAAAAACAGGCCCAAGCTGGAGAGTGAATGGTTCCGGAAGACGCCGTTGTCCTGAAATCAAGCCCGTTTGAAGGTCCTGATTTCAATAACCCCGCCACCCGATTGCTCTCCAGAAGGTTTCTCTGGTCTGCAGTTGCCATCATTCTGCTTGGTGAAGCGGTCTATCTCTCCATTCTTCTGACGGGTCCTCCCGAACATTGGTTCAGGGCATCCGGCCCCGTGCTGATGACCCTACTGTCGCTGTCGGCTGGTTTGATGTTGGCCCGTGGCAAGGCGCAAATGGCGCTGCATACCCTGATCTATGGCGTTTGGGTCATCATCACACTGGTGGCAGTGATCAACGGTGGTATCAGGGCGCCGCTGGTATATGCCTACCCTCTGGTGATCCTGACAACGGGGTGGATGGTCAGCGGGCGGGCTGCGATCATCGTCACCATCCTGACGTCAATCACCACGCTGGCTCTGGTACTGGCCCAGTCACACGGGTGGTTGCGGCAAACGCCTGACGCGCCGGTAATGCTGTACGCGGTATCCCAGATTTTTGCCAACATCCTGGCCGCCATCCTGATTATCTTTCTGGTACAGGCCTACATGAGGCGGCTTGCTGAGCTCAATGCCGTCAGCACCGGGTTCGCTCAAAGAACACGCGACCTGGAAGAAACGCGGACCGAGCTGCACCAGGCGCAGGCTGTGGCCCGGGTGGGCAGCTGGATCTATGACCTGACTACCGACACCATGCGGCTGTCGGACGAGACCTGCCGCATTTTCGGGCTTCCCTTGGGAACAACCGGCACCCACGCGGCGTATCTGTCGCGAACGATCGCCGAAGACCGGGACGGGTTGAACAAAGCCTGGCAAGCCGCACTGAAAGGGGCGGAATTTGACTACGAACACCGCATTCGCGTCGGTGAGTCGGTTCGCTGGGTCCGCCAGAAAGCAGAAATGAGCCACGGCGCCGATGGTGCGGTGGTGCGTGCAGCAGGCATTTCTCAGGACATCACCGAGCGCAAACTCGCCGATATCGAGTTGCGGCAATCGGAAAAGCGGTTTTCAACCGCTTTCAGTTCGTCGCCCGTCGCGTCTTCCATCGCCTCACTTGCCAGCGGTCTGGTTCTGGAAGCCAATCAGCATTTCGAGCGCGACTACGGCTGGACTCAGGCTGACATGATTGGCCACACGACCCTGGAGTTTGGCCTGTGGCCAGATGACGTGACCCGAAATGCCTTTGTTGATGCGATCCGTCATAACGGCCGACTGGTTGACTATGAAACAGTCTTCATGCACAAAAACGGCGGGCGCCGCAACGTCAGCATTTCAGGTGAAGTCATCACGCTGGACGGAGAGACCTGCATCCTGGCCTACACCACCGACATCACCGCGCGCAAGCGGGCCGATGCACAGATCCAGAACCTGGCTTTCTTTGACCCGCTGACCCAGCTGCCCAACCGGCGGTTGCTGATGGACCGGCTCAAACAGTCGCTGGCGTCGGGTTCACGCCGACAGCGTCTGGGTGCCCTGTTGTTCATTGACCTGGACAACTTCAAAACCCTCAACGACACCCACGGCCATGATAAGGGCGACCAGCTGCTGCAACTGGTGGCACAGCGGCTGACCGCCAGCGTGCGCGAATGTGACACCGTGGCCCGACTGGGGGGTGACGAATTTGTGGTGATGCTGGAAGACCTGAGCGAGAACCCGGTGGAGGCCGTGACGCAAACCAAAGTGGTAGCCGAAAAAATTCTGGAAGCCCTCAACCAGAATTACCAGCTGGCCCACTATGTGCACCACAGCACACCCAGCATCGGTGTCACCCTGTTTGGCGGCCAGCCGGAAGACATTGAAGAGCCCTTGAAACGGGCCGATCTGGCCATGTACCAGTCCAAGACGGCAGGTCGCAACACCATCCGCTTTTTTGATCCGCAAATGCAGGCGGTGGTGGCCGAGCGCGCCAGCCTGGAGCTGGGGTTACGTGAGGCGCTGGCAGACGAGCATTTCCTTCTGTACTACCAGCCTCAGGTCATGGGTGAGAGTTTGGTCACTGGTGCCGAAGTGTTGCTGCGCTGGAAGCACCCGCAGCGTGGCCTGGTGTCGCCCGCCGAATTCATTCCGCTGGCGGAGGAAACCGGGCTCATCCTGCCGCTGGGCAACTGGGTACTTGAGACCGCTTGCGCCCAGCTGGCCCGGTGGAGCGGGAAACCGTCGTTGGCCCAACTCACGATTTCGGTCAACGTGAGCACCCGGCAGTTCAATCAGCCCGATTTTGTGGATCAGGTGCTGTCGGTGCTGGCACGCACGGGCGCCAACCCGAATCGTCTGAAGCTGGAGCTCACCGAGAGCCTGCTGGTGTCCAACTTCGACGATGTGATCGCCAAAATGAACACCCTTCAAACGCATGGCGTCGGTTTTGCGCTGGATGACTTTGGCACCGGTTATTCATCGCTGTCTTACCTCAAGCGCCTGCCGCTGGACCAGATCAAGATCGATCAGAGCTTTGTGCGCGACATCCTGATCGATCCCAACGATGCGGCCATCGCCAAGATGGTGATCGTGCTGGCCGAGAGCCTGGGCCTGCTGGTGGTGGCAGAAGGCGTGGAAACCCAGGCGCAAAAAGATGCACTTGCCGAACAGGGCTGCCATGCTTACCAGGGCTACCTGTTCAGTCGCCCCTTGCCGATTGACGAGTTCGAGGCGTTCCTCTGCCGCAAATAGGGGTTACTTGGGTCCTGTCCGGTTGAAAATCGCCTTGACCTGTTCGCGCTCCATCTCAAAATCAAAGGCGCTGTACAGCATGAAGCTGTTGGAGCGGTCCACAACCCGCGGCGCCATGATCTCCACCACCCGAACCTTGTCACTTGGAAACGTGAGGGTCAGCACAACGCGGCGCACCTGCGCCATAAGAAAGTGGTTGTCGCGAGCTGCGATCTCTATCAACTGCAGCTTTCCGGTGGCAAAGGACTGGCCGTCCATGGCTTGCACAAGCGCATCAAATGAGCCATCCGCCATGGGTCGTGGCCCGGGGCCGATACGGCCGCCTCCCGTTGCCGACTCACCGGCGCAATTACAAACCGACATTCGCCCCAACAAGGTGGTTTTCCAGGCGCCGGTCCAGCGTCCGGCGCCGCACACTTCTGGACAGCGTCTTGCGGCATCCTGATTGCTGAAGAGAGGGCCAGCCTCCACGTCCCGGGGCGAGAGGGCCGGAGCGGTTGCAATGGGGCGCTCCTGAATAACCCACCGTTGGTTGGCGTTGCCATTGCACTCCCACGTCTGGGCGATGCCCGGATTGCGATCAGCAGCGGCTCCAGACGCTTCCAGACAGCGCCCGTTACCCACATTAACCAGACTGCCCTGATCCATTCGCCAGGCCTGTTGAGGCCGCCCATTGCAATCGGCGAGTTGTACCTTTCCACCGTCCACGCCCGCTGGTCCATCGCGCACCCCAAGGCATTTACCGTCCATCTGCAACACCAACTGATCCAGGGCATTTCCTAACAAACTGCCCAGCGATTGAGCCGAGACTGACGGCGAGGCCAGCATGACTGAAAGGCAACACAGCATGGCAGCAAAGCCTTGGCGAGCGCTAAAAATCCTCAGTACGCGAAGAGAAACGGTCATAGGGTCTCCATTGGTATATAAGGTCGGCACCAGCCCTCAGGCATCTCTGCCGCCACCGGCTTGATCTCCAGTATTGCATGGCTGTGGCACGGCAGAAAATCGGTAAAACCCGCAGGGAATTACTCATGCGCTTGAATGTCGACGTTGTGAAGCTGTGGTTCGTCATAGCCACGCCTGTCTTATCTGTGGTCACCTTCTCGCCATTGTGCGTACGGTCCACGGCTTGCAGCACCGGTTCGTACTCCCGCGATAGGAATCTTTGCTGAGTCCAGGGATCACACCAAAAAAAACGCCGAACCCTTCGCTACGTCCACGCGGAGCGGCGAATGCCCGCTGTCAGGGCCGAGAGTAGGCGTCGAACGGATTATCCGCGGTCAACTTTTTCAGCGTTTGTTCGTCCAACCCCGCATTTTGCAAGAGCGGGATCATTACATCTGAAAGGTAGCTGTAAGTCCTCGGCACGCCACCTTTTGGCTTTGCCGGATCGAACCAGCCCACATCTTGGCTGATGAGCAAACTGCCGACGCTGCCTGCCTCCAACGCGCGCAGGATCAACGCCTTCACATCATCATCCGGAGCGCGGGAAACATGATCGTATTCAATCCATGCCCCTCGCGAAACGGCTGCGTCATGGAAACCATGGTCTTTTTCATTCTGCGTATGTATCCAAATAAAGCGATTGGCCGAACAGCCCTCCTCTTCAAGGATGTCGAGCTGTCTCATGGCGACGCGACCCCGCTGCGTGTGGCTACCGATGACGGCACCGGTGCGAACGGCAGCGCGGGCTGCGGCGCGAAGGATACGTTCCTCCAAGGTCGTGATGCCGTCATTACCTACACTGAGCTTGATCCAGCCCGCGCGGTAGTCCGCCTCAGCCAGACGCTCAGTCAATTCGCGGAGCATCCAACCTTCCAATGAAACATCGTCAGCGTCACGAACAAAGGGAATAATCCACGGCTCGCGATAACTGCCGGTCGGCACAACAATGGGAAAGTCCGTGGCGCGAGAGACGGCCAGATCGAAATCGGCGCGACGGCCTACCCCTGTGGTCGAGCACTCGACCAGTGCAGTGACGCCGCGGACCTTGATTTCCTCGATCTTCGGGGCCATCAGTGCGATCACATCCGCAACGTCAGCCTCGGCGTACCCAGGCTTTTCTGGCGTTCGAAGGTCGACAAAAACATGTTCATGCGGGAGGATCATGCCCAGCCGGTCACGCCCGATCAGCCCTAGCGTCGTGTAAAGAAAGCGTTCTTCCGATTTGTTTGCGGAGGTACTGCCAGGGGTCTCGTTGTTCATCTTGCGGTTCCTCTGGACTACTGGCCAGTTGGACCGGAGTCTGCCACAGGAAATATCACCCTGCTAATGTTGTAGGTAACACATGCCCTTCATTGCATCACTTCCACGCTGGAGGCACATCCGTGCAACTGTCATGCGCGATCCCTGATGCCCAGGATCCTGCATGGCCGCGTGGGCCTCTGGAGAGCCATCAAACAGCAACTTGAAGACACCTTCGTCGCGGCCGTTGGCAATGGCGCGGCCGGAGGCGGTCCAGGGGAACAGGCCCTTCTTGACCTTGATGCCCTGCAGTTCACCCGCAATCACTTCGGCTGCTACATGCGCCTCGTGCACCGCCTTGTGCGCCAGCATGGGCTGGTCAGTCAGTAGACCGGGTCAAACAGGCTGCCGCAGAAGCACCCTTCCGGATCTGGGAAGCGAGCCTTCTGCCGCAGTGGCGCTGAAGGTGAGCTGGCCATTGACGTACACCTGCTCTATGCCTTCCGAGCGCGCCTGCGGATGCTCGTAGGTGGCCACGTCGCGCACCCGCAGGGGATCGAACACCACCACATCGGCGAACCAGCCTTCGCGGATTTCGCCGCGCTCCCTCAGCCTGAAATTGCGCGCCGACAGCCCCGTCATCTTGTGCACGGCCTGCTCCATGGAAAATAGCTGCTGCTCGCGCCAGTAGCGGGCCAGGACACGCGGAAAGGCGCCCCACAGGCGCGGGTGCGGATGCCGGTCGTGCGGCAGGCCGTCGGAGCCGATCATGCTGCGCGGATGGCTGATGACGCGGCGCACGTCGTCCTCGTCCATCTGGAAATAACAGGCACCACCTGGCTTCAGGCGCAGGCAGGCCTCGTACTGCGTTACGCCCCATTCGGCGGCGATGGTGGCCAGCATGCGGCCTGTCATCTCGGGATAGGGCGCAGACCAGCTCACCATCACGTCGATGATGCCGTCCACCAGGTCTTCGCGCAGCACGGTAGAGCCGGCCACGTAGGGATAGACGTCCATCGCGATGTCCTGACGCCTGGCCAGTTCGTCAATCAGCGGCAAGGTCTGCTGCGTGCGACCCCAGTTGGCCGGCCCTGCGCACTTGTGGTGCGAAATGATCAGGGGTACGCCCGCCTCGAAAGCGCAGTCGCTGGCCTCATGCATCGCCTCCAGGATCTCGGCCATTTCCGAGCGCATGTGGGTAGCGTAGACGCCCCTGTGCCGGGCGACAACACGCGCCAGCGCCGTAACCTCGGATGCCGGAGCCGGCATGGCTTCAGCGTAAAACAGTCCCGACGACATGCCAATGGCGCCGTCGGTCATGCATTGGTCCATTAGCGCGCACATCCGCGCGACCTCATCGTCAGTGGCCGGTCGGGTGAGGTCGTCCATGGTGGCGCTGCGCAGTGTGGTGTGACCGATCAGCAATGCAACGTTGACGGCCGGCCCGGCCTGCACGACAGCTCGCGAGTAGGCGGCCACCGAAGGGTATTTGAACGAGTTGCCCAGCAGCGTCAGCGCCCCTTTCGGCTCGCTGACCACATAGGGTGCGACGGACAGCCCGCAATTGCCGGTGACGACGGTGGTGATGCCTTGCGACAGCTTGGGTGCCATGCCTGGCGAGTTCAGCACAATGGCATCGTCGTGGGTATGTACGTCGATGAAGCCGGGTGCGATAGCCAGGCCAGTGCAATCGCGGACGTCCACATCCTTCATCGGGATGCCGACCGGCACGGCATCGCGCAGCATCGGGCCAACGGCCACGATCCGGTCGCCATGCAGCAGCACGTCGCCGGTGCGACCCGGCGCGCCGGTGCCGTCGACGATGAACCCGTTCGCCAGCAAGATGGCGCGCGTCATGTTTTGCCTGTCAGGCCGTTGGCCGCGTCGCCCCAGTCCAGGCGGGGATGATGGCGCATGTCGAGACCACGCGTTTCCAGCGTGCGCTGGATGTTGGACAGGCGGTTCACGGCCTTGTCACCCAGGCGCTGGGCCACCAGCACCGTGAGAATTTCAATCACGGTGAGGTGGGCGAGGTATGCCTCCGGACCCACCGGCATCACCGGGTCAGGCGCCACTTCAACGCTCAGCACGATATCGGCCATGCCGGCCAGTTGCGAGCCGGGTTGGGTGAGCGCGATGATGGTCGCGCCCTGTGAACGGGCCACGTCCACCGCTTCCAGCAGCGAGGGCATGCCGCCAACGTAGGTGATCGCCATCACCACGCCGCGCGGGCCAATGGTGGCGGCAGAAATCAGCTGCAGATGCGGGTCAAGGTAGGCGTTGGAGGTCAGGCCCAGCCGGTACAGGCGGGCCTGCAGGTCCGAGGCCATGAAGTTGGAGGTGACGCCCACGCCATAGCAATCGATGCGCGAGCCCGCCACCATGGCGTCCGCCGCTGCCTGCACGGCTTGCGCATCGAGTTGAGCATGCACATTGTTGATGACCACGGCCGCGCCGCGAGTGACCTTGGTGATCACCTGCTGCGTGTTGTCGTCGATTCGGACCCTCCGGTTCAACGGCGAGCCACCGACAGCCAGTGCCTGAGCCAGCGCCAATTTGAACTCGCGTAATCCGGGGTAACCCAGGTCGCGGCAGGTGCGCATGATGGTGGGCACGGAGCTGTTGGCGCGCTGGGCCAGGGTTTCGAAGGTCTCGTCCAGCACGCGCTGCGGGTCCTCCAGTATCAGGGCCAGCACGGTGCGTCGCGCGGCCGGCGCGCGGTCCATGATTTCGGCGATTTTTTCGAGGACGCGGGGTGTCATGGCGCTCTTAGAAACAGGTGACGATGGCGTCGCACACGTTGTAGTGCGCGTCCACCACCGGCATCCAGCGCCATTTGTCGAAGGTGGTGCAAGGGTGCGAGATGCCCAGTACGACCAGGTCACCCACGCGAAGCGCCTTGTGTTCGGCGCCAGTGCCGCGAAGGTAGGCGTGCTGGTCGTTCATGCCGGTGATCTTCCAGTCAACGGGTGCTGCGGCGATGCTGCCCTGGCCGTTGGGTCGGTAGCCGGCGGGGATGGGCATTTCCAGGTCGTAGGAGATGTCGCGTTTGCCCACCGACAGGATGGCCAGGCCGGGCTCGGGGCAGGACTGAACCGCCGCCCAGACCTCCATCGCCGCATGCAGGCCGTGGCCGCAGCCCATGCGCTGCGCAACCGAACTCATGTGACGCTGGTAGGTACCATGGTCATGGGTAACGTAGCAACCGGAGCGTAGCAGGCCCTGTACCGGACGGGACAGCTTGAGCTTCAAGTGGTCGGCCACCAGGTCGAAGATGGCCGAGCCGCCGGCCGTCAACAGGACCACGTCGGCTTCGAACAGTTGCTGTTCGTCGCAGGCCAGCGCAATGTCGCGAACCCGCTTCATCAGGGCTTGCGCATAGGCCGTGTCCGGGCCAGTCTGGCCGGTGGCACCCAGACCCTCGTAGCATTCAATGCCAATGAGGCGGGTCGCTGTGCTGGCGCGCATCCGCTGGGCCAATGCGAGGGCCTGTTCATGGTTGCGGCAGCCCGTGCGTCCGCCATCCACGCCGATTTCCAGCAGAACGTCTTGCGGTTGCGCGCCCTTGCTTTTGGCGTTCCAGGCCTCGATCAGAGCCAGCTGTTCCAGCGAATCCACCAGGAAGGCCACGCTCAGGCCGGAATGGGCGCGTTTGAGATCGTCGATGCCCTGCAGGTCGATGGCCCGGAAGACCTGGTTGGCGATGATGCATCGCGTGGCGCCCGCCGCGACACCGGCACGCAGCTGGCCGACCGTTGCAAAGGTCAGCCCCCAGGCGCCCGCCTCCAGCTGGCGACGGAACAGTTGCGGCGACATCGTCGTCTTGCCGTGCGGGGCCAGGCCGACACCTTGCCCGTCGGCGAAGCCTTGCATCCACTTCAAATTGCCATCCAGTGCATCGCGGCGGATCACGGCCAGCGGCAGCGGCAGATCACCGTTCAGCACGTTCCAGCCCTGGCTGCCGACGGCGGAGCGGCGCAGCGGGCCGCTGTGGTGGGGGAAGCCTTTTTGCGAGGCGTCCAGGAGGGGGTCGAGCAGATCTTGCAGGGTCATGGTGTGGTCAGTGCTGCTATGTCGTCGCGGATGCAGGCCTTCAGGCGAGCGCCGCCCATGTCGCGCGGCTCAGGCCGCGTTTGCGCGCAGGCGTCGATGGCGTAGGGGCAGCGCGTGCGGAACACGCAGCCGGAAGGCGGATTCATGGGACTGGGAATGTCGCCCTTGAGCGGGATGTGCGCGGATTTCACGAGCGGGTCTGGTTTGGGAGACGAAGCCAGCAGGGCCTGAGTGTAGGGGTGCAGCGGCCGTGAGAAGAGCGCTTCGGTGGGCGCGACCTCCATCACACGGCCCAGGTAAAGCACCACCACCCGGTCGCACAGGTATTCCACCACGTCCAGGTCATGCGAGATAAACAGCATGGTCAGCGAGAACTGGTCGCGCAGGTCGCACAGCAGGTTGACCACCTGCGACTGGATCGACACGTCCAGCGCCGACAGGGGCTCGTCGGCCACGATGAATTCGGGCTGCACCGACAAGGCGCGGGCCACGCCGATGCGCTGGCGCTGTCCCCCCGAGAATTCGTGGGGATAGCGCGCGGCATGTTCGGGCGGCAGGCCGACCAGTTTGAGCAGCTCGGCGATGCGCTGGGCAGTCGCTTCCTTGCCTTTCGCGAGGCCGTGGGTCTGCAACGCTTCTCCCAGGATGTCGCGCACGCGCATTTTCGGATTCAGGCTGGCATACGGGTCCTGGAAGATCATCTGCAACTTGCTGCGCAGGGCGCGCATGCGGCTGCCGGAAGCGGAGCCCAGGTCCTCACCGCGGTAGCTGACACTGCCGGCAGTGCTGTCGATCAGACGTAGCAGCGCGCGGCCGATGGTGCTCTTGCCAGAGCCCGATTCGCCAACCAGGCCCAGCGTTTCACCGGGCTGGATAGTGAAAGAGACATCGTCCACCGCGCGCACCGGCATGGACGAGGAGCCGAAGAACTTTTGCAGGTTCTTCACTTCGATCAAGGGCGCCACGCTGCTCATTGAGTAACCTCCGCCCTGTGGGCTGCGGTGCCATGAGCCTTCGGGACCAGAATGCAGCGCGCACTGCCCCCGGTGTCATTCGCGCACAAGGCCGGCATGGCTTCGCGGCAGGCGGTCACAGTCTTGTCGCAACGCGGCTCGAAGGCGCAGCCCGGCGGCTGTGCCAGCGGGCTGGAGACCTGGCCGCGAATGGCGTACAGGCGGCGCTTGCCATCGGCGGTCTGCACACGCTTGCGCTGCTGGCCCGGCAGGCAGGCCAGCAGGCCCTGCGTGTAAGGGTGCTGCGGCTGGGCAAAGAGGTGGTTCACCGGCGCGGCTTCAACGATTCGGCCAGCGTACATCACAGCTACGTCGTCGGCGTGGTGCGCAACGACGCCCAGGTTGTGCGTGATGAAAAGAATGCTCATGCCGGTCTCGGCCTGCAGCCGGCGCATCAGCGCCAGGATTTGTGCCTGGATGGTCACGTCCAGCGCGGTGGTGGGCTCGTCGGCGATCAGCAACGTGGGGTCGCAGGCCATGGCCAGCGCGATCATCACCCGCTGGCGCATGCCACCCGAAAGCTGGTGCGGGTATTCGCGCACGCGCTGCGCTGCTGCGGGGATTTCCACGAGTTCCAGCATGCGCAGGGCCTGCGCCATTGCCGCTGTCCGGTCCATGCCCTTGTGCAGGCGCAGCGACTCGGCAATCTGCTCGCCGATGGTGAACACAGGGTTCAGACTGGTCATCGGCTCCTGGAAAATCATCGCCACCTCGTTGCCACGCAAGCCCCGCATCAGCGGCTCGGGCACTTTGAGCAGGTCAACCGTCTGGCCCGCCCGGTTGACAAACAGCGCCTCGCCGCTGACCTGCGTGCTGGCCGTGCGGGGGAGCAGGCGCATGAGCGTGAGGCTGGTCACCGACTTGCCGGAGCCCGACTCGCCGACGATGGCCGTGGTCTTGCCTGCGCGGATGTTGAAGCTCACGTCGGCCACGGAGCGGATCAGCCCTTCGTCGGTGTCGAAGGAGGTGCTCAAGTTGCGAACTTCGAGGCGATTCATGGTGTCCGCCTCACATCGATTTCCTGAGGCGCGGGTCCAGCAGATCGCGGATGCCGTCGCCCAGCAGTTGCAGCGATAGTGCAGTGAGGATGATGGCCAGCCCGGGAAACAGCACGATCCACAGCGCCTGGTGCGCGTACTGCTGGCTGCCCGCGACCATCGTGCCCCAGGTCGGGATATCGGGCGGCACGCCCACGCCCAGGAAAGACAGCGCGGCTTCCGCCAGGATGGCGTAGGCGAAGATGAAGGAAGCCTGCACCAGGATGGGTGACATCAGGTTGGGCAGGATGTGGCGCCAGAGGATGCGCAGCGTGGACACGCCCACGGCACGGGCGGCTTCCACGAACAGCAATTCGCGCACCACGAGCGTGGACGCCCGCACGACGCGGGCCACGCGTGGCGTGTACACCAGCACCAGCGCCAGCACCACGTTGAGCATGGATGGTCCGAGGATACCGACCAGCGCGATGGCCAGCAGGATGTCCGGAAAGGACATCATGGCGTCCACCACGCGCATCACCGGCGCGTCGAGGCGACGGAAAAAGCCCGCTGCCAGACCGAACAGCGTGCCCGCCACCACTGAGCCCAGCGCCGTAAGCAATGCAATCGTCAGCGAATACCGCCCACCGAATGCGATACGTGCGAACAGGTCGCGGCCCAGTTCGTCGGTGCCCAGCAGATGCACGGCCGATGGTTGCGACAGTCGCTGGGCAATGGCAGTCTCGTTCGGATCCAGTCCGATCAGTGGCCCGGCGAACAGCGACACCAGGACAACCACCAGCAGCGCGATGGCGGCAGCCAGCACGATGCGGCGCCGGAAGAGCTTGCGCAAGATCAGCGGCATGTCAGATCTTCACGCGGGGATCAACGACCGTGTAAAGCAGGTCGATGAGGAAATTGATGACTACGTAGATCGCGGCCACCACCAGCAGCGCGCCCTGGATGACGGGGTAGTCGCGGCGGATCACGGCACTCACCACGAGATTGCCCACGCCGGGCAGGCCGAACACCGTCTCCGTTACCACCGCGCCACCGATCATCAGCGCCACCGTCAGGCCAATCACCGTCACGATGGGCACCAGCGCGTTGCGCAGCGCATGCTTGAGCACCACCACGTTTTCCGACAGTCCCTTGGCGCGGGCGGTCCGCACGTAATCCTCACCCAGCACGTCGAGCATCGAGGCGCGGGTGAACCGGATGATCAGCGCCGAGTTCAATACGCCAAGCACGGTGGCCGGCAGCACCAGACAATGGATGCGCGCTGCCAGCGAAGCGCCCGGCTCGCCGTACCCAGACACCGGGAACCAGCCCAGCGACACGGCAAATATCTGCATCAGCACCAGGCCGAACCAGAAGCTGGGAACGCTGGCACCCAACATCGCAAAGCCGGTAAACACCTGGTCGATGGCCTTGCCGCGAAACACGGCCGAAACGATGCCGCAGGGCACGCCGATCAAGGCCGCAATGGCAATGGCCATCAGCGATAGCAGGGCGGTAGGCTCGGCGCGCTCCCACAGAGCTTGCGTCACCGGCCGCTGCAGGAAGATCGATTCACCCAGGTTGCCGTGCGCCAGCTCATTGACCCACAGACCGAATTGAACAGGCAGCGGCCGGTCCAGGCCGTAGAGCTTCTGCACCCGGGCGATGTCTTCGGCCGTCGCCTGATCGCCCAGCAGCACGGCAATGGGGTCGCCCGAGGCCGCACGCGTGAGGATGAACACGAGCACGGCCACGATGGCCATGACCACGAACATGCCGCCGAGGCGAGACAACAAATAGCGGGTCATGCCCTTGTTTTATCCTGAAAAGATGGGATCTTTTTATCCAACCGCAAGCGCCTCTCACTCCAGTCAAGCCGCCGAGCCGGTTTTGCCGACAGCAAACGGGCTGCCCCTCGGGGGCAGCGTATTCGGCGAAGCGAAAAACGTGGTGACTCAGTTCTTCAGGCTGGTGTTCCAGAAAAAGGATAAGTGTATGGCGTGTAGCCCTGCAACGTGGGCGCGCGCGCCGAGAGGCTGGCGAACTTGCCAACGTTGATGTAAGGCACTTCGTCATAGACCACTTGCTGCACTTTGCCCCACAACGCCCCGCGCTTGGAGGGATTGGACTCCTGGTTCAGCGAGGCCAACGCCTGCTGCTTGGCGCTCGAGGTCCACCATCCCGGTGCGCCATCACCAAGTTGTGGTGGCGAGAGCATCGGCTCGGGGAATTGGCCCGAGTGCGTGATGTAAATGTCCCACAACTTGGGGTCGGCGCGGCGCTGCAGCAGGGTGGCCCACTCCACCACATTCAGCTCGGCCTTGAAACCCGCCTTCTTGAGCTGCTCGGCCATGATCAGTGCCATGTTGTAGTGGAAGTCGTACTGGCGGCTGGTGAGGATGCGGATGGGTTCGCCTTTGTAGCCAGCCTGATCGGCCTGGGCCTTGGCTTTCCTGGCGTCGTGCTCGTTGTAGTTGGCAGTGCCCGCCTCAGAATAGAAAGGCGTGCCCTTGGGGAAGTGGTTGCCCTCAGCGATGAAGAAGCGCGTATCACCAAAGCCGGCGGCCAGCATTTCGCCATGGCCCAGCGCAGTCTGCACGGCTTTGCGCGTGGCCTGCTGCACCATCGAGCCCTCTTTGGTGTTGAACACCAGGTAGGGGAAGCCGAACGAGGGTGTCATGATCGGCACCACCTTGCCCTGCGCCTTTTCCAGACGGGCCAGCGCCTCGATGGGCAGCAGGTCGGCGTAGTGAAATTGGCCGGCCAGCGCACCTTCAACGCGTGTGTTGGCATTGGGCACTGGCACGAAACGCAGCTCCTCCATCTCGGCCACGCGCTTGCCGCCGTAGCCGCTGGCCGCGTCCGCGCGGGCCGAGTAGCCGTCAAAGCGCGTGAGCAGCACGTATTGGTCGGGCCGGCGCTCCTTGAATTTGTAAGGGCCGGTGCCTACGTAATCGCGCAGCGGCTGCGCCAGAGATTCCTTGGCCATGATGGCCGCCATGCCGGAAGCCATGGCCAATTGCGACAGCAGCGGAGCGTAGGCGTTTTTCAGACTGATCTCCACGTTCAGCGGGCCTTTGGCGACGAGGTCAGCCACCTGCGCGGCCACCGACTTGCCGCGCGGCGACACTTCCATCCAGCGCTTGAGGCTGGCCACCACGTCATCGGCGTTGAGTTCACGGCCGCTGTGCAGTTTTACGCCCTTGCGCAGGGCGATGGTGTAGAGCTTGCCGTCGTCCGAAATCTTCGGCATGGCTTCGGCCAGCATGGGCACCAGGGATGAATTGGCATCGAAAGTGAACAGCGGCTCGTAGACATGCTGCATGATGATGCAGACCAGGTCAGCCGGCGTGGACTGAATGTCCAGCGTTGGCGGCTCCGCCACCATCGCAAGGTTCAGGGCCGATTTGCCCGCCTGCGCGAACACTGCGGACGGCGTTGCCAGACCGGCTCCAACCAGCAAGGCCGTCGCCACGGCGGTACGGCGTCGAATCAAAGGCTGTTGCGTCATATTGAACTCCTGAAGTGAAAGTTATTTTCAGAATTCGAAGAATATCCGTATTTATTCTTGATAAATTCAGGGGAAACCCTAAAAAACAGAAAATATTGAAAGTAATTTTCATCTGATAATGAAATACTGAAATTCCACCGCACACGCTAGGAGCCATC
Source organism: Candidatus Egaibacter danicus (assembly GCA_016707075.1). Classification (GTDB taxonomy): domain Bacteria; phylum Pseudomonadota; class Gammaproteobacteria; order Burkholderiales; family Burkholderiaceae_C; genus Egaibacter; species Egaibacter danicus. The sequence goes on along the minus strand of JADJII010000003.1, from coordinate 274,507 downwards.
CAAATGCCACTCGAATTCCTGGGCAATCCACCAATCGCCTCAGACCAGCAGCCCCGGCCTTTTTCACCCGCCGTTCGCGCGGGGGACTTTGTCTATGTGTCCGGGCAGGTGCCTGCAGATGACATGGGTGAAATTGTGCAAGGGGGTATTGAAATCCAGACCCGTCAGGTGATGACCAACCTCAGCAAGGCACTGGCTCTGGCGGGCTGCACCCTGGCCGATGTGTGCAAGACCACAGTGTGGCTGCAGGACGCGCGCGACTTTGGCAGTTTCAACCGCGTCTACATGAGCTATTTTGGCGACCGCAAACCTGCCCGCTCCACCACCGAGGCACGCCTCATGGTCGACGCGCGGGTGGAGATCGATGTGGTGGCCTACAAGCCCGCGAATTGATGGGCGAACCCGCCCGGGAACCGGACAATCTCCAGATAGGGGGAAGCATTGAAAGGATGCGTGCTGATGCATGTTCCGGACGTCCGCCGTAAAGTGTGGCCACTCGCAACCTAGCCACAAACCAAGCGCGCAAGGCGGATAACGGATAGGAAATTCAACCGCGTGAAGCCAAGTATGGCACGGGTTGTGGGTTCCCAATTATCTTTGACTTATGCAGTTTGAGCCGACGCGATAGCTGAATGTTGAGACCTCTGGCGCACAGTCGACTATGGATCTGCCGCGCACGCAGCCTATCCCTCAGCGCAGTTCAATCGCCTTTTTCTCACACCGTCCGCAGGTAGCGCGCCGGTGGGCGCTTGGGCAGCACGGGATTGGCAGGCACGGGCTGGGTTGGGAACGCACAGCCCAGCGGCACCACACCAGGTGCGCCCTCCCCCGTGGGGGTCGGCTCAGCCTGCGCCGGTGCCGCCATAGCCGTCACCGCAGTCCTGAGTGGCGAGTTCGGTCGATGTCAGCATTCTGGACTCAGATAGGTTTACTTGCGCGCCGGCGGCACATCCGTGCAGCTGCCATGCGCAATCTCCGCCGCCATACCAATAGATTCGCCCAGCGTGGGGGACGGGTGGATGATCTTGCCGCGGCAGTGCGCTTCGGGGCTGTCATCAAACAGCAGCTTGGTGACTCCTTCGTCGCGGCCGTTGGCAATGGCTCGGCCGGATGCGGTCCAGGAGAACAGGCCCTTCTTCAGTCCGCCACAAAGCCGGTAGCCTTGACGACCCTAGCCCAGCGTTCAGTCTCGCGACTTATCTTGCCAAGGAACATGTCACCGCAGAGATCCTTCGAGACACTGAGGCCAGCCGTATTCATGCGCGCATTGAACTCAGGACTTGCAGTCATCTGCTGGTGGGCATCGGTTAACCGCTTGACGATAGCCGGAGGCAGGTTTTTTGGGCCGGAGAAACCGAACCAGACAGTGGTAGCAAGCTGGGGCAAGCCCACTTCGCCCACCGTAGGCACATCGGGCAACGCGGGTGCGCGCTGCTCTCCTGTGGTGGCATGGGCAATCAATTTGCCAGCCTTGATGTGGGGGCCGGCCGTAGCGATCTGCACAAAACCTAACGGTGCCACGCCACCAATCATGTCGGTTATCTGCTGCGGGCTGCTCTTATAGGGGATGTGCGTCATCTCGGTCTTCAAGGCCTCGCTGAGCTGATATCCCAGAAAGTGCGCCGGCGAGCCGGGTGAGTAGGACGAGTAGTTTGCAGGCGTCTTCTGCGCCTGCACCCATTGCGAGAGTTCCTTGTAGTTTTTTGCACCAAGGCTCGGATGGCTGGCCAGTACCAACGCCGCTTCCACCCCCTGGCAGATCTGAGTGAAGTCGGCGCCCTTGTAGCTGGCCTTGGGGTTGGCGTTTGGCGTAATAGTCATCATGCCAGCGGTATTGACCAATAGGGTGTAACCATCGGCGGATGCGCGTTGAATCTGCTGGGCAGCAATCATGCCACCCGCCGCAGGTACGTTTTCCACGACAACGGGCTGTCCAAAAGCCTTGGCGAGGTAATCTGCCAACGCACGGGCATAGACATCAGGGGGACCACCTGGGGTGGACGGTGCCAGCAACTTGATGGATTTCTCAGGCCAGTTTTGCGCTTGAGCCCAAGGACTTGCAAGCGCAATCAGCGACATGAGCAAGAGCGTTGGGCGCGATGCTGTAATTTTGAATTTCATAGTGTCTCTTTGTTGGATTGGGGTGAAGGTTTTAGCGTTGTGGCATGTCTTTGACGGAATAGCCCAAACTCACAACCGCGTCGTCCGGAATGGCTGGTACGGAACTTTCCCAGGCCAGCCAAGCCTGTCGCATGGATCGCAGTTTTTCTGGATGCTTGTGTACCAGGTTGGCACGCTCGCGAGCGTCGGATGTGATGTTGAACAGGTATTCGTTCTCATCGACCTGAAGGTACTTCCAGTCACCTTGGCGCAGGGCGCGTTGATGGCGGTAGTTCATGCGCCAGTACAACGGGCGCTCGAATGTGTTCGCTGGCCCGGTTAGCACACTGGCCAGTGACACACCGTCGATGGGAAAGTCCGGGTGCGGCTGTCCACCGCCAAGCGCCAGCAGCGTGGCCGACCAGTCCATGGTCATGCAGTGCTGACGGGTTTGCGTACCCGCAGCAATGACGGCAGGCCAGTGCGCGATCCACGGCACACGGATACCACCTTCGGTTAAATCCATTTTCCCGCCCACCAGTGGCCAGTTATCCGAATAACGCTCGCCGCCGTTATCGCTGGTGAAGACTATCAACGTGTTGTCCAGAAGGCCTTGCTCACGCAGAGACGCAACAAGCTGTCCAATGCCTTCGTCCATATGGTGGATCATGCGGCGATAGCTCTCCACATTGCCCCCATCCAGGTGGAAAAGGTTGTTTGCGACCTCAGCCGCGATGTGCGCATCGTCGCGTGTTTCCCAGGGCCAGTGTGGCGCCGTATAGTGCAGACTCAAAAAGAAGGGTTTGCCCGCTTTGGCCTGGGGTGCCATACGCTGCACATAGTCCACCGCTCGGTTAGACAGCACATCGGTGAGGTAACCGATCTCACGATGCGACTCTTCGCCGATGTACAGGTCGTGGTCACCCTTGCCCGAGCAGTGGGTAAAGTAGTCCACGCCACCGGCCATGATGCCAAAGAACTCGTCATAGCCCGAGCGCAGCGGACCGAAGCTCGGCGGGTAGCCCAGGTGCCATTTGCCAACCAGCGCGGTGGCATATCCCGCCTCACGCAACAGCGCGGGAAGCGTGGGAATATGGGTGGGAAGCCCCAGTGTGGGGCTTCCCTTACTTTTGCTGCTGATGGGTTCCTCCATGCCCCCACGCAGGCGGTACTGGTAGCGCATGGTCATCAGGGCAAAACGAGTGGGTGAGCACACGGGTGAGTTGGAGTAGCCCTCTGTGAAGCGCAGCCCGCCTGCGGCCAGTGCGTCGATATGCGGAGAGACTGGGCCGAATTGCGCCTGGCGACCGCCATAGCAGCCCAGATCGGCATACCCCAGGTCGTCTGAAACGATGAAGATGATGTTGGGTTTGTTCGCCATAGGGTTGCAGCTTAAGCAAGCATGAGTTATTTGTAAAATTGAAACAAATCATGTTTAACTAAAAAATATCTATGGATCCTCGTCATCTGGTTCAGTTGGCCACTATTTTGGAAAAAGGGTCCCTAACGCAGGCTAGCCGCTACCTGCACCTGACCCAGCCCACGCTGACTCACAATATGCAGACCCTGGAGATGCAGGCAGGCGGCACGCTGTTTGAGCGCAGCCGCTTTGGTGTGCGCAGTACGCCGCTGGGTGAAATGCTGGCGCGCGAGGGCCGAGCCATATCGCGCCGGCTCAAAGATGCGCAAGAGGTCAGCGCCCGCCACCGCAGCAGTTTCAAGAGCCAAATACGCGTGGGCAGCGGCCCCATCATTGGTGCCGCGCTCTTGCCAGGCCTGGCGCAGGCACTATTGCAGCGCTTCCCGGAAATTGCGCTGACCGTGCAGAGCGACCGCCCACACCTGCTGGTGGACCAACTGGTAGATGGCCGACACGATCTGGTGATCGCCCCCTCCTGGCTGGACCGGCCACCACCAGGCGTCGAGCGATTTTTGCTGGTTCAGGACGACCTGGGAGTTTTTTGCGGAGCCTCCCATCCGCTGGCGGCTCAGGGCGATATGCGAGCCGGGGATGCCGATGGGCTGGCCTGGATCAGCCTGGGCACAGCCTCCCCCTTTGACCAAGACGTGCGCGAGATGCTGAGTGCTGCAGGTGTGGGCGAAACCCGTACCGAGATCGCGGTCTTAGGTGAAGCGTTCATGCTGCTACGTATCCTGGCTGAGGGGCGCCACCTGTGCGTGCTGCCGCGCTTTCCTGTGCGACTACTGCAGTCGCACTTTCCACTGGTGGAGCTAAAGATGTCGGTGCCAGCCAAGCCACGCAATATCTATCTCTGGTGCCGCTCCACACTTCTGGAAGATCCTGGCTTTTTAACGATCAAGGACGCGATCCTGGGGCACGCGAGAAAGTATTCGAGCGACATGCCGTGATCTTTTGTCCAGCAAGCCAAGTTCACCTGACCAAGGGCGCCAAGGCACGAGCGGACGCTATGATGCCCATATCCACCATTTCACGCTGCAAACATGTCCAACCTGGCCGAACAAATTCGCGAAGCACTGTCCATGTTTGCGCGCAACGGCACAGAGCCAGCCTTGATTGGTGGCTTGGCGGTGGTTGCGCACCAGGTGGTGCGCGCCACCAAGGATGTGGATTTTCTGGTGGAGGCCGAAGCTGCGGACAAGGTGCATGCTGCGCTGCTGGATTTGGGCTACCAGTGCCTGTATCGCAGTGAAGACGCCGCCAACTATGTGCGCGCAGCGGATGGTCTGGATTTGCTTTACGCGCATCGTCCCCTAGCGCGCCGCCTGCTGGCGCAGGCATCGGAGCGCGAGACCCCTATGGGCCGCATGCGTATCATCAGCGTCGAAGGGCTTATTGGCTTCAAGCTGCAAGGCTTCGTGAACGATGCAACACGCACACGCGACATGGACGACATTCGCGCACTATTGCGAATACACCGCACTTCGCTCAATATGGATGAGTTGCGTGACTACTTTGCGCTGTTCAATAAACCGGAACTGCTCAATGAACTTCTCGGATAACACCGACAGCAAAGCCGAAACGGCACCGTGCCCTGCCGATGCAGGAGTGGTGCTGGCGCGCGAAGCGGGCGTGCCTTTTCAGCCGCTGCTGGACACAGATTCGGGGATTGACCCCTTCGCCGAATGGTTGAGCCTGATGGAAGTAGTGCAAATGCTTTGCCCTGTGTGGCCCGTGCGTGACAGGCCCATGCAGGGCAACCAATGGCGACTTTGATGGAATCTGTGCCATTTTTGCACAAAAAAGCCGTGCAGCCTTTACGGGAAATGCGCGGCCAGCTATTGAATTTGTAGCGGCTACAGTTTCATTTCAGCATCACTTTCGCGCCGGCGGCACATCCGTGCAGCTGCCATGCGCAATCTCCGCCGCCATGCCGATGGATTCCCCAAGGGTCGGATGCGGGTGAATCGTCTTGCCAATGTCCACCGCGTCCGCGCCCATCTCGATGGCCAGAGCAACCTCGCCGATCATGTCGCCCGCGTGGGTGCCGACCATGCCGCCGCCCAGGATCTTGCCGTGGCCGTGGGCCTCGGGCGAGTCGTCGAACAGCAGCTTGGTCACGCCCTCGTCGCGGCCGTTGGCAATGGCGCGGCCGGAGGCCGTCCAGGGGAACAGGCCCTTCTTGACCTTGATGCCTTGGGCCTTGGCCTGGTCTTCCGTCAGGCCGACCCATGCCACTTCGGGGTCGGTGTAAGCCACCGACGGGATCACCCGGGCATTGAAGGCGGCGGCTGCCAGTTCCTTGTTGCCCTGCAGTTCACCGGCGATGACTTCAGCCGCCACGTGCGCTTCATGCACCGCCTTGTGCGCCAGCATGGGCTGGCCCACGATGTCGCCGATGGCGAAGATGTGCGGCACGTTGGTGCGCATCTGGATGTCGACGTTGATGAAGCCACGGTCTGTCACGGCCACACCGGCCTTGTCGGCGGCGATCTTCTTGCCGTTGGGCGTGCGGCCCACGGCTTGCAGCACCAGGTCGTAGATCTGCGGTGCGGGCGCGGTGCCGCCCTCCTCGGCTGATGCAAACGTCACTTCAATGCCCTCAGGCAAAGCGCGTGCAGATACCGTCTTGGTCTTGAGCATGATGTTGTCAAAACGCGGTGCGTTCATCTTCTGCCAGATCTTGACCAGGTCGCGGTCGGCGCCCTGCATCAGGCCGTCCAGCATCTCCACCACATCCAGGCGTGCGCCCAGCGTGCTGTAGACGGTGCCCATCTCCAGGCCGATGATGCCGCCCCCCAGGATCAGCATGCGCTTGGGCACTTCCTTCAGCGCCAGCGCGCCAGTGGAATCCACCACACGCGGGTCATTCGGCATGAACGGCAGGCGCACGGCTTGTGAGCCGGCGGCGATGATGGCCTTCTTGAACGCAATGGTTTGCGTTTTTCCCGTCTTTTCCTGTGATGTACCGGTGGTTTCTTCTACCTGAACGTGGTTGGCGCCGACGAAAGCGCCGTAGCCGCGAACCACAGTCACCTTGCGCATCTTGGCCATGGCGGCCAGACCGCCGGTGAGTTTGCCGATGACCTTTTCCTTGTGGCCGCGCAGGGTATCCACGTTGACTTTTGGTGCGCCAAAATCCACGCCGAGTTTTGCCATGTGGCTGACCTCGTCGATGACAGCCGCCACGTGCAGCAAGGCCTTGGATGGGATACAACCCACGTTCAGACACACGCCGCCCAGTTGGGCATAACGCTCAACCAGAATGACTTTCAGGCCCAGATCAGCTGCGCGAAACGCCGCCGAGTAGCCACCGGGGCCCGCGCCCAGCACCAGCAGGTCGCAATCCAGATCCACAGCTCCAGCGTAGCTGTCACCTGCGGGTGCAGGCGCTGTGACGGCAGCTGGCACTACTGTTTTTGTAGCTGCTGGCGCAGATGGAATGGGGGCTGGAGCCGGATTTGGCACTGATTCCGCGGCGCCTGCGGTCTCCAGCGTCAATACCACCGAACCTTCCTTAACTTTGTCGCCGAGCTTGATCTTGAGTTCCTTGACGACGCCACCGTGACTGGCCGGAATCTCCATGGAAGCCTTGTCGCTCTCCACCGTGATCAGTGACTGCTCGGGCTTGATGGTGTCGCCCGCTTTCACCATCAGTTCAATGACGGTAACTTCGGCGAAGTCGCCAATATCGGGAACCTTGATGTCGATGAGTGCCATATCGTGTCTCTCTCTAATTTGTTGCTTTGACTGGATTACTTCTTCAGCCTGATCGTGAACAGGTCAATGGGGCCGCCCGAGTTTTTGTCGAACTCGCAGCCGGCCTTGACACCGGCTTCGGCCACTTCACGGGCGGTTTTGGCTTTGGCATAGACCGCGCTCATGGCACCCAGCCCGAAGGCCCGACCGGAGCCGATGCCCCAGAATTCCTTGAACTCGAACACTTCCCGGTAGCTGTACAGGCCATAAATGCCGGTGGCGTTGGCCACAACGACACTGAACTGGCTGGATTCGTACGGGTCGTTGTCGTCTTCCTTGGTTTGCAGGAAAAACGTTTCCTTGAGCAACGGATGCAACTTGATGAAGGTGTCAAACACCTCGTCCTTGCTGCCCAGTTTGCGGTCAGCCAGCGGCAGTGACGTGATGGCTTTGCGCAGCGCCGGGAAATGCGCCACGGTGCCCGCCATGCCAACGTAGCTGGGGCCGCCGGGCGTATCGATCCTGAAGATTTTGGAATTGTCTTCAAACCGATGACCCAGCTTGGTGTCGCCAAACGTCACCAGCGTATCCGCGGCGATGGCCACCTGCCCTGCTTTCTTGACCACTACAACCGTAGTCATGGATGGGGCCCCCACGCTCCACCGCTACGCGGGTCGCTGCCCCCAGCGGTGGCAAGTAACCCGCCTTGGGGCGGCCCGGCGGCGGGTTGCTTCGCGCAGTTGCCCATCACAGCAACACGCGGCGGAAGTCGCCCAAAATCTGCCCCAGATACACGTTGAAGCGGGCCGCAGCGGCGCCGTCAATCACGCGGTGGTCCCAGGTCAGGCTCAGGGGCAGCATCAGACGCGGCGCAAACGCCTTGCCATCCCACACCGGTTCCATTGTGGACTTGCACACGCCCAGAATGGCGACTTCAGGTGCATTGATGATGGGCGTGAAATACCGCCCGCCAATACCGCCCAACGACGAGATGGTGAAGCAGGCCCCGGACATTTCTGCCGGGCTCAGCTTGCCGTCACGCGCCTTCTTGGCCAGCTCACTCATCTCCTGCGAGATCTGGAAGATGCCCTTTTTATCGGCATCCTTGATCACCGGCACCATCAGGCCATTCGGGGTGTCTGCCGCAAAACCAATGTGGTAATACTGTTTGTAAATCAGCGCATCGCCATCGAGCGAACTGTTGAACTCGGGGTATTTCTTGAGCGCGGCCACGCACGCTTTGATCAGGAAGGCCAGCATGGTGACCTTGACACCGCTCTTCTCGTTTTCTTTGTTGGTCGAGACGCGGAAGGCTTCCAGATCGGTGATGTCGGCGTCGTCATGATTGGTAACGGCCGGAATCATGATCGCGTTACGCAGCAGGTTGGCACCGCTGATCTTCTTGATGCGCGACATTTCCTTGCGTTCCACCGGGCCGAACTTGGTGAAGTCCACCTTCGGCCAGGGGATCAACCCCAGACCGGCCCCATCATTGCCGGAAGAGGCCGTAGTCCCCGTCGATTGTGCGGTAGCTGCTAGTGTTTTGATAGCGCCACTCATCACGGAGCGGGTGAAACCCTGAATATCTGCTTCGGTGATGCGGCCTTTGAGGCCACTGCCCTTGACTTCAGCCAGTGGCACACCCAGCTCGCGCGCAAACTTCCGTACGGAAGGTGATGCATGCGGCAAACCCAGCGGCGCCGAGGTGGGGTTGTGGGCTGCCACGGCGACGGCAGCGACCGGGGGAGATGCGACAGCGGCAGAGGCAGCCACGGACACCGCAACCGGAGCTGCAGCGGGTGCAGGTGCAGCAGCACCAGCAGGCGCCACACCATCCAGAATCGCCAGCAGGTCACCAATGTTGACCTTGTCTCCAACCTTGACCTTCAGCTCCTTGATCACACCGGCCGCACTGGATGGAATTTCCATGGAGGCCTTGTCAGACTCCACGGTGATCAGCGACTGCTCTACTTTGACCGTATCGCCAACCTTCACCATGACCTCAATCACGGTGACGTCCTTGAAGTCGCCAATATCGGGCACGTTCACCTGTACGGGCCCCGACGCGGCAACAGGCGACGCTACAGAAACAGGAGCTGCCTGCGCAACAGCTGCGGGGGCTGGAGCCTGTTTTGGCTCCGAAACAGGTGCTGCGGGAGCGGCGGCTGCACCGGCTGCCTCCAGCATCACCACCAACGAGCCCTGCTTCACCTTGTCGCCCAGCTTGACCTTGATCTCTTTCACCACGCCACCCTGGCTGGACGGGATTTCCATGGAGGCCTTGTCAGACTCCACGGTGATCAGCGACTGGTCCGCCTTCACGGTATCGCCCGGTTTGACCATCAATTCAATGACGGTGACCTCGTCAAAGTCCCCGATATCGGGAACAAAAATTTCTACCAATGCCATGTTGTTGTCTCCGGTTTTTTCTAAGCGCTGACTTACGCGTACAGCGGGTTGATCTTGTCGGCATTGATACCGTATTTCTTGATCGCTTCAGCGACCTTGGCCACAGGGACGGCGCCCTCTTCACTCAACGCTTTCAGCGCGGCGACCACGATGTAGTGGCGGTTCACCTCGAAGTGCTCACGCAGCTTGCTGCGGAAGTCTGAACGGCCAAAGCCGTCGGTTCCCAGCACCTTGTAAGTACGACCCTTGGGGATGAACGGACGGATCTGCTCGGCGTAGGCCTTCATGTAGTCGGTAGATGCCACCACAGGGCCCTTGGCCTTTTCGAGCTGCTGGCCCACAAATGACACGCGCGGCGTTTCCAGCGGGTGCAACAGGTTCCAGCGTTCGGCGTCCTGGCCGTCGCGGGTGAGTTCGTTGAAGCTGGGGCAACTCCATACGTCTGCCGCCACGCCCCACTCTTTTTCCAGCAGTTCTTGCGCCGCAATGCTTTCGCGCAGGATGGTTCCCGATCCCAGCAGTTGCACGCGCGGGGTCAACTTGGCGCCTTCCTTGCACAGGTACATGCCCTTGATGATCTGCTCTTCGGTGCCGGCTTTCAGGCCAGGCATGGCGTAGTTTTCGTTCAGCAGCGTCAGGTAATAGAACACGTTGTCCTGCTTCTCGACCATGCGCTTCAAACCGTGGTGCAGGATGACGCCCACTTCGTGTGCGAAGGTGGGGTCATAGCTGACGCAGTTCGGGATCGTGCCGGCCATGATGTGGCTGTGGCCGTCTTCGTGCTGCAGGCCTTCGCCGTTCAGCGTGGTGCGGCCCGAGGTGCCGCCCAGCAGAAAACCGCGTGCCTGCATGTCACCCGCCGCCCAGGCCAGATCGCCAACGCGCTGGAAGCCGAACATCGAGTAATACACGTAGAACGGGATCATGATCCGGTTGCTGGTCGAATAGCTGGTGGCCGCCGCAATCCAGCTGCTCATGCCACCGGCCTCGTTGATACCTTCCTGCAGGATCTGGCCCTGCTTGTCTTCCTTGTAGTACATCACCTGGTCTTTGTCGACCGGCGTGTACTGCTGGCCAGCCGGGTTGTAGATGCCGACCTGACGGAACAGGCCCTCCATACCGAAGGTGCGCGCCTCATCCACCAGAATCGGCACCACACGCGGGCCCAGGGCCTGATCCCGCAGCAACTGCGTGAGGAAGCGCACGTAAGCCTGAGTTGTCGAAATCTCCCGGCCTTCAGCCGTGGGCTCGATCACGCTCTTGAAGATATCCAGCGCCGGCACGGTGAATTGCTCATCTGCCTTGGTACGGCGATGTGGCAGGTAACCGCCCAGGGCCTTGCGACGCTCGTGCAGGTAACGCATTTCCGGCGTGTCGTCGGCCGGCTTGTAGAACGGAATCTTCGACAGTTCGCTGTCCGGAATGGGAATATTGAAACGGTCGCGGAACGCCTTGATGTCTTCGTCCGTCAGCTTCTTCGTCTGGTGAACGTTGTTCTTGCCCTCGCCGGCCTTACCCATCCCAAAGCCCTTGACGGTCTTGATCAGCAACACGGTTGGCTCACCCTTGTGGTTCACGGCAGAGTGAAATGCGGCATACACCTTCTTCGAATCGTGGCCACCACGGCGCAGATCGAAGATCTCCTCGTCGCTCATTTTGGCGACCATTTCCAGCGTGCGCGGATCCTTGCCGAAGAAATGCTTGCGCACATAGGCGCCATCATTGGCTTTCATGGCCTGGTAGTCGCCGTCCAGCGTATCCATCATGACCTTGCGCAACGCACCGTCCTTGTCACGCGCCAGCAGCGGATCCCAATTGCTGCCCCAGATCAGCTTGATCACATTCCAGCCCGCACCGCGGAACTCGCCCTCCAGTTCCTGGATGATCTTGCCGTTGCCGCGCACCGGACCGTCCAGACGCTGCAGATTGCAGTTGATGACAAATACCAGGTTGTCCAGACCTTCACGGGCAGCCAGGCCAATGGCACCCAGAGATTCCACTTCGTCCATCTCGCCGTCGCCGCAAAACACCCAGACCTTGCGGTTTTCGGTATTGGCAATGCCACGGGCGTGCAAATACTTGAGGAAACGGGCCTGGTAGATGGCCATCAGCGGGCCCAGGCCCATCGACACCGTGGGGAACTGCCAGAACTCGGGCATCAGTTTGGGGTGCGGGTAGCTGGAGAGGCCCTTGCCGTCCACTTCCTGGCGGAAATTCAGCAGCTGCTCTTCCGACAGGCGACCTTCAAGATAGGCGCGGGGATAGACGCCAGGCGACACGTGGCCCTGGATGTACAGGCAGTCGCCGCCGTGGTTTTCACTCTCCGCGTGCCAGAAATGGTTGAAACCGGCGCCAAACATGTGGGCCAGCGAGGCAAACGATCCGATGTGTCCGCCCAGGTCGCCACCATCAACGGGGTGATGGCGATTGGCCTTGACCACCATGGCCATGGCGTTCCAGCGCATGTAGGCCCGCAGGCGTTCTTCGATTTCCAGATTGCCGGGAGAGCGCTCCTCGCGATCGGCCTCAATGGTGTTGACATACCCGGTAGTGGCTGAGAACGGCATGTCGATGCTGCTTTGGCGCGCATGCTCGAGCAATTGCTCCAGCAAAAAATGCGCGCGCTCAGGGCCTTCGCTCTGAATGACGGCCGAAAGGGCATCCATCCACTCGCGGGTTTCCTGGCTGTCCGCGTCGTTAGCGGCGGCGCCTGGCAGGTTCTGGGGAACTGCTGACATATTTGTCTCCTGGTTATTGCCTGATCTTCTCGGTCAGACGTAATTTAGTACGGTCTGTCTAGTTTCTCACAATTCTTTCAAAATTTCAAGTTGTGCTTTTTAATACCGTATTATGAAATATTAAAATACAGAACCGGGACCAAATAATCCCGTATGCTGTCCTGCCAGGACAGTGCCCTCACCTACACTTCCCCCATGAGTATTCCGTCGCAGCTTCCGCTCGACATCCACACCGACACGTCTGCCACGGTCCAGGTCAAGCGCTGGTGGCGGCGTTTGCCCGCTCACCGTCAGGACCGGTTTGCCATGCTGGCGCCACTCGCAGCGGTGGTGCTGTTTCTGGCGGCCATCATGGCGGCCTTCGGTTACCTTCGACTGGAGGAGATTGAGCGTGAGCAGGAGGCTGTGCGACGGGATGTGGAATACACCCAGCAGCGACTGCGTCTGCGCTTGCTGGAACGGCAGGAACAGATCATGCGCATTGCCCGCGACATTTCCAACCGTGAAGTGGATGCGGAAGACTTCCAGACCCGGGCCGAGGCCTTGATCAACCAGTACCCCGAGCTGGAGACCATCAGCTGGATTGACGAGAAAAGACGCTTCAAGGCCAGCTACGGCACGGCCAGTCTGTCCGCTACGCAGCGGCGTCTGACGGGAGACACCCTCAAGGCTGGAGAAGCCGAGAATACCTACACACTGGCCAAAGACCTGCAGCAGCCTGTTTACGCGCAACGTCTCGCCGAGAAAGACAAGGAATCTCATCTGCAGTTGCATGTGCCTTTGGTGGACCGCGCCAAGTTTGCCGGTGTTGTGATGGCCGAGTATTCCGTCGACGGGCTGTACCGGTATGGTGTGCCCGCAGAAATTTCAGCGCGTTATGCCGTCTCGTTGCTGGACGCCAAGGGGGAACGGTTGGCGGGAACCAGCATCGCAGCCCGCCGGCCGCTCAGTGGGCTGCAGTCCTGGTCAACACCACTGAACGAATACGAGGTGCCTGTTTCACCCGTAGGCAACGGTCTGGTCATCCGGGCGCAGGCTTACCGCACGTCGTTGGGCGTGGTGGGCAGCGGCCTGTTCTGGCTGGTGATCGCGCTGAGCGCCATGACCGCGTGGATGCTCATTGGAAACTGGCGCCATACGCGTCGAAGGGTTCAGGCGCAGCAGGCCCTGGTATCGGAAACGAATTTTCGTCGTGCCATGGAAAACTCGATGCTCACCGGCATGCGGGCCATGGATTTGCAGGGCCGCATCACCTACGTGAATGCGGCGTTTTGCCAGATGACAGGCTGGAATGAGTCAGATCTGGTGGGCCGGACGGCCCCTTTTCCCTATTGGCCGGAATCCGACCGCGAAACGCTGGCTTCCGTCTTGAACGAAGAACTGGCTGGCAATTCAACTCCGGGCGGCATCCAGGTGCGCGTCAAACGAAAGGATAACAGCCTGTTTGATGCCCGTTTGTATGTGTCGCCGTTGATTGACTCGCGGGGCGCCCAGACGGGCTGGATGACATCCATGACCGACATCACCGAGCCCAACCGGATTCGCGAGCAGCTGTCAGCCTCATATGAGCGTTTTACGACCGTGCTGGAGGCGCTGGATGCGTCCATCTCTGTGGCGCCGCTGGGTAGTGACGAACTGCTGTTTGCCAACAAGCTGTACCGTCTGTGGTTTGGCGTGCAGACGCAAGGTCACCTGCAACTGGTCGCGCAAGCCGGGGTGCCGACGCGGGCGGCAACGGATGAATCCCGCGATAGCGTGGATTCTTTCGCCGGATTACCCACCGCCTCGCTGCACGATACCGAAACGGAAAGCGCCGAGATTTACCTCCCTGAGCACGACAAGTGGCTGGAAGTGCGCACGCGTTACCTGAGCTGGGTGGATGGGCGTCTGGCGCAGATGGTGATTGCAACCGACATCACGGCGCGCCGCCTTGCCGAAGCCCAGGCGGCGGCCCAGGCAGAGCGGGCACAAAATGTCAGCCGTCTCATCACCATGGGTGAAATGGCTTCCAGCGTGGCGCATGAATTGAACCAGCCCCTTACCGCCATCAATAACTACTGCAACGGCATGGTATCGCGCATCAGGTCCAGACAGATAACTGACGAAGACTTGCTGGGCGCACTGGAAAAGACCGCCAGGCAGGCGCAGCGCGCCGGCCAGATCATTCAGCGTATCCGGTCTTTTGTGAAACGTAGCGAGCCCAACCGCACCCTGTCCGAGGTGGCGTCTATGGTAGGTGAAGCAGTAGAACTGGCTGAGATCGAAATGCGGCGGCGCAATGTCCGCCTGATGCACCATGTAGCCGTGCGGCTTCCGCTGGTGATGGTCGACCCGATCCTGATCGAACAGGTGCTGGTCAACCTGCTGAAAAACGCTGCTGAAGCGATTGATACCGCACAGCGCCCCACCGCGCGACGCAGCGTCGAGTTGCGCGTGACGACCAAAGCCGTAGAGGGCAAATCGGTCGTCGAGTTTTCGGTAATGGATTCAGGCAAGGGCATTGCGCCTGAAGTCATGGACAGGCTGTACGAAGCGTTCTACTCCACCAAGGCGGACGGCATGGGCATTGGCCTGAGTCTGTGCCGTTCCATCGTCGAGTCGCACCAGGGCAGGATGAAGGCGGAGAACATCTACAATGGCGCCGACGTGACGGGATGCCACTTCTCCTTCTGGATACCCGTTGCAGACACTTTGGCGGTGACCGGCACTCTACCGGACACGCAACACAGCATCTTGGGGTAACTGCATGAGTTTAATTCCGAAAAAGGGAACCGTTTACGTTGTCGACGACGATGAAGCGGTGCGCGATTCGCTTCAATGGCTGCTTGAAGGCAAGGATTACCGGGTCCGCTGTTTCGATTCTGCCGAGTCGTTCCTCAGCCGTTATGACTCACGCGAGGTTGCTTGCCTGATTGTGGATATCCGTATGGGTGGCATGACAGGCCTGGAGTTGCAAAGCCGCCTGATTGAAGGCCACTCGCCGCTGCCCATCGTTTTTATCACCGGCCATGGCGATGTTCCGATGGCGGTAGACACCATGAAAAAAGGGGCCATGGACTTCATCCAGAAACCCTTCAAGGAAGACCAGCTGGTAGGCCTGGTGGAGAAAATGCTTGAACATGCGAAAGGCACTTTCTCCGAGCATCAGCATGCTGTCAGCCGGGATGCCTTGTTGTCCAAGCTGACATTGCGTGAATCACAGGTACTGGAGCGCATCGTGGCCGGCCGGCTGAACAAGCAGATTGCCGACGACCTGGGCATCAGCATCAAGACGGTGGAGGCGCATCGCGCCAACATCATGGAAAAGCTTAATGCCAATACCGTGGCCGATCTCCTGAAAATTGCCCTGGGGCAAAATGCATCCAAAGGCTGACAACGCATTGGGAACCACACATTCGCTACTCTTTTTATAGCTCCTAACGCCCGTCCCATAATGGGAGACGGGCTTTTTTATGTGTAAAGCACCATGACTATTACCTCCACAGCCAAACTGATCGATGGCAATGCCCTGTCCCGCCAGCTGCGCACGGAAGTTGCCAACCGCACGGCCGTACTCAAGCAAAAGGGCATCACGCCAGGCTTGGCCGTGGTGCTGGTGGGTGAAAACCCCGCTTCGCAGGTGTATGTTCGTAACAAGGTCAAGGCCTGCCAGGAAAGTGGCTTGCATTCGGTTCTGGAGCAGCACCCCGCCACGATGACCGAAGCGGCCCTGCTCGCGCTGGTGGATACCCTTAACAACGATCAATCCATCCATGGCATTCTGGTGCAGTTGCCACTACCGGCCCATATCGATGCACAGAAGGTGATCGAGGCCATTTCCCCCAGCAAAGACGTGGATGGGTTTCATGTCAACAGCGCCGGCGCCCTGATGGTCGGACGGCCCGGTTTCTGGCCTTGCACGCCCTATGGCTGCATGAAGATGCTGGAGAGCATCGGATTCGATCTCAAGGGTAAACACGCGGTGGTCATTGGCCGCAGCAACATCGTGGGCAAACCCATGGCTCTGATGCTGTTGCAGAAAAATGCCACCGTCACGGTCTGCCACAGCGCCACCAAAGACCTCAAGGCCATGACGCTGCAGGCCGACGTGATTGTCGCGGCAGTGGGCAAGATCAATGTGCTGACGGCCGACATGGTCAAGCCCGGCGCCGTGGTCATCGACGTGGGCATGAACCGAAATGCCGAGGGCAAGTTGTGCGGTGACGTGGACTTCGCCGGGGTCAGTCAGGTTGCCAGCCACATTACGCCGGTTCCCGGTGGCGTGGGCCCGATGACCATCACCATGCTGCTGGTCAACACGCTGGAGGCCGCAGAACGGGTGGCGTCTGGCGCTTGAAACGGCCGGTGGCGCCTCCAGTTAGGAGCCAGGATGTAGCCTCCCGTCTGGCTTGGCTCCCTGCAATCCACACGGCTTTTCTTCATCAGATATCTTCAGTTCATGAATCCATTGCTTCAATTTGAAGGTTTACCGCTTTTCGATCAGGTCACACCTGCTCACGTCGGCCCTGCGATCGACAGCCTGCTGGCCGAAGCCAGCGCAGCGCTGGAAACGGTCACAGCTCCTGACTTCCCGGCACAATGGGGCAATATCTCCTGCGTGCTGGATGTTTCTACCGAACGGCTGGGCCGCGCCTGGGGAACTGTGAGCCACCTCAACAGCGTGGCCGACACACCGGAGTTGCGGGCCGCCTACAACGAAGCACTGCCCAAGGTGACCGAGTTCTGGACACGTCTCGGCGCCGACGAGCGTCTGTACGCCAAATACAAGGCCATTGATCCTGCGTCCCTCAATACCGAGCAACGCCAGGCTCACAAGAACGCGATCCGTAACTTTGTGCTAGGCGGCGCCGAACTCACGGGCGCCGCGCGCGAACGGTTTGCCGCCATTCAGGAGCGCCAGGCCGAGTTGAGCCAGAAATTCAGCGAAAACGCGCTGGACGCGACCGATGCCTACTCGTATTTCGCCACAGCCGAAGAACTGGACGGTGTGCCCGATGACGTCAGGCAAACGGCACGCGATGCGGCGCTGGCTTTAGGCAAAGAAGGCTACAGGCTCACGCTCAAAATGCCCTGCTACCTGCCCGTGATGCAATTTGCCCGCAGTGCCGCCTTGCGCGAAAAACTCTATCGTGCTTACGTTACCCGCGCTTCCGATCAGGCCGACGCGGATGCGGGCAAGTTCGACAACTCCAGCATCATCCGGGAGATCCTGGCACTTCGGCTGGAAGAATCCAGACTGCTCGGCTACAGCAACTTTGGTGAATTGTCAGTGGTTCCCAAAATGGCGGACTCTCCCGCACAAGTCATCTCGTTTTTGCGGGATCTGGCGGTAAAAGCCAGGCCCTTCGCCGAAAAAGACCTGGCTGACATGCGCCAGTTTGCGGCAGAGCATTTGGGTCTGGCCGACCCGCAACCATGGGACTGGCCCTTCGTCAGCGAAAAGCTCAAGGAAGCGCGGTATTCCTTCAGCGAGCAGGAAGTCAAACAGTACTTCACGGCGCCCAAGGTGCTGGGTGGGCTGTTCAAGATCGCCGAAACCCTGTTTGACGTGCGCATCAGCCGGGATCAGGCTCCGGTCTGGAACCCGGGCGTGGAGTTTTACCGCATCGAACGCCAGACCGTACAACCCGGCAGCGAGGTGGCGGGCCGTACTCTTGTGGGTCAGTTTTACCTGGACCCGGCCGCCCGAACTGGCAAACGTGGCGGCGCGTGGATGGATGATGTTCGCGCCCGCTGGCTGCGCCCCGACAACAACCAGTTGCAGACGCCAGTGGCGCACCTGGTCTGCAATTTTGCCCAGGGCATGGAGGTGGATGGAGTCAAGAAACCACCCCTTCTGACGCATGACGATGTCACCACGCTGTTTCACGAGTTCGGCCACGGCCTGCACCACATGTTGACCCAGGTGAACGAGCGCGACGTGTCGGGCATCAGCGGCGTGGAATGGGATGCAGTGGAGTTGCCCAGCCAGTTCATGGAGAACTTCTGCTGGGAATGGGATGTGCTTAAACACATGACATCTCACGTCGATACAGGTGCGCCCATGCCGCGCCCGTTGTTTGACAAGATGCTGGAAGCGAAAAATTTTCAGAGCGGTCTGCAGACGCTGCGGCAAATTGAGTTCTCCCTGTTCGACATGTTGTTGCATACAAGCCACGAACCCATGGCGGACATCATGGGGCTGCTGGAACAGGTTCGCGAGGAAGTAGCCGTCATGCGCCCACCCACCTGGAGCCGCACCGCCCATACGTTCAGTCATATTTTTGCTGGCGGCTATGCCGCCGGGTACTACAGCTACAAATGGGCCGAGGTGCTGAGCGCCGATGCTTATGCAGCGTTCGAGGAAACAGCCGGTAACGACGGATTGCCAAATCTCGAAACGGGTAGAAAATACAGGGAAGCCATTCTGGAGGCCGGCGGAAGCCGGCCGGCCATTGAGTCTTTCAAGGCGTTTCGGGGGCGCGAGCCGACTCTGGATGCCCTGTTGAGGCATCAGGGTATGGCGGCAAGTTAGTCAGAATTCTGTTCAAGCAAGGGTAGACACAATGAAACCATCGTTGGCACGTCCATTTGTTGAAACCGGCTTGGTCACCAGGCTGGGGCTTGGCGCCATGATCGCGCTTTGCTTATCTGCCGGACAGGCCCAGACGATCTACCGGATCGTGGGACCAGACGGCAAGATTTCCTTTTCGGACAAACCGCCAGCAGCGAAGGATGACGCTTCTGCAACCACCTCCAAGGGAAAGACGCTGCCGCTGAGCGGGAGCAGTGCGGCATTGCCGTACGAATTGCGCCAGGTGGTTGCCCGCTATCCAGTCACGCTCTACACCACCGACAATTGCGGCCCTTGCGGTTCAGGACGTTCTTTGCTCACCAGCCGTGGTGTTCCGTTTAACGAACGCACAGTGACCACAGCGGAAGACGCAGAGGCTCTTCAGCGTCTGGCCGGCGAAAGCTCGCTGCCATTCCTGACAATTGGTGGCCAAAGACTCAAGGGGTTCTCCGACTCGGAGTGGACGCAGTTTCTGGATGCCGCGGGTTATCCCAAGACATCGGCGCTGCCATCGGGTTATCGCAATGGGCTGAGTGGACCGTTGGTGGTCGTGCAAAAGCCCGCTGCGCCGGTGGACAGTGCCCAGACTGGGAAAGCGGGCAATGCCCCCGCGCCTCAGGCTCCCGTTGAAACGCCCCCCCCCAACCCGGCAGGCATCACGTTCTGAAGACGGCTGGTACGGCTAGAAGCTGAGCTTCTTCACACCGCTGGCGGTGCCCAGCAGACATACCTGTGCGCGCTGGTGCGCAAACACCCCCACCGTCACCACACCCGGCCACTGGCTGACCTGTGTCTCGAAAGCAAGTGGATCGGTGATCTTCAGGCCAGTCACGTCCACAATGTGCTGACCGTTATCGGTGACCAGTGGCGCGCCGTTCTTCAAACGCACGGTGCCCACACCACCCATTGCCGCAAACTGGCGAATCACCCGTTGCGTGGCCATGGGAATGACCTCCACCGGCAGCGGAAACTTCCCCAGCGTCTGGACCAGCTTGGACTCGTCCGCAATGCAGACAAACTGCCGTGACTGGGCCGCCACGATTTTCTCCCGCGTGAGCGCCGCACCGCCGCCCTTGATCATGTTGCCGTAGCCATCGATCTCGTCGGCACCATCGATATAAACCGACAGATCACCCACCTCGCTGGCCTCAAATACCGGGATGCCCAGCGCTTTCAACCGCTCGGTACTGGCTTCCGAGCTGGAGACGGCGCCTTTGATCTGGTCTTTCATCGTTCCCAATGCATCGATGAACTTGTTAACGGTGGAGCCCGTTCCAACTCCCACGACATCACCGGGGACCACGTATTCAAGGGCGGCCTGCCCGACCAGAGTTTTCAATTCGTCTTGTGAAAGCATGTTGGATATAAGGTAAGTGGCTTGCCATCTGGGAAAATCAGGCAACTTCAGGAATTATCCAATGTCTCTTGTGCCTTATGGTCTGGCCCGGCCCTTTTTGTTTGGTCTGGACCCGGAAACAGCCCACGACCTCACGCTGCATGCCCTCGCCCGCTTTCAGGGAACGCCACTGCAATGGGCGTATTGCAACGGCCGGGTCGATGATCCGGTGGAACTCGCCGGGTTGACTTTCCCCAACCGCGTGGGCCTGGCCGCCGGGCTCGACAAGAACGCACGCTGCATCGATGGTCTGGGCGCCATGGGTTTTGGATTTGTGGAAGTGGGCACCGTCACGCCCCGCCCCCAGAGCGGCAACCCCAAGCCACGCATGTTCCGCCTGCCCAAGGCTGATGCACTCATCAATCGGCTGGGCTTCAACAATGATGGTCTGGAGGCGTTCATTACAAACGTGCAGCGCTCGGCCCTCTACAAGGCGCGCCAAAAAGCACAGTCCCCTGCAACAGGCCCCGCCCCCATGCTGCTGGGCCTGAACATCGGGAAAAACGCCACCACGCCGATTGAGCAGGCCACGAAGGACTACCTGACCTGTCTGGACGGGGTCTACCCTTATGCCGACTACGTGACCGTCAACATCTCCAGCCCAAACACGCAGAATCTGCGATCGCTGCAAAGCGACGACGCGCTGGATGCCCTGCTGGGCGCCATCACCGGGCGACAGGAAGTGTTGAGCCAGCGTTTTGGCCGCCGTGTGCCGATCTTCGTCAAGATCGCGCCAGACCTGACGGAGGAGCAGATTGAGGTGATTGCTGCCACCCTCAAACGCTACGGAACGGATGCTTCTGGCAAACCAAACGACACCTGGGGCGTCATCGCCACCAACACGACATTGAGCCGCGACGCCGTGAAGGGCCTTCCCCACGCAGAGGAAGCCGGTGGACTCTCGGGTACACCGGTTCTGGCCATGAGCAACCGGGTCATCACGCAACTACGCAACGGCCTGGGCAAAGGCTTTCCGATCATCGGGGTGGGCGGCATCCTGAGCGCGCAGGACGCAGTGAGCAAGATCACGGCCGGTGCGGACGTGGTGCAGATCTACACGGGGCTGATCTACAAGGGACCGGAACTGGTAAAAGAGGCCGCTTTGAGCATCAAAAAAGGCCTCTAGCCATCACCGGATATGCGCAGACAGCTATTAAAAATATAGCAAATAGATGATCAGACCGTTGCAGCGAGTTTGTGCAACCATTTCTCGCGCCAGGCAACAAACTCAGCCACGGGTAGCGGTTTGCTCATGAAGTAGCCCTGCGCTTCATCACAACCCTGGTTCTTCAGCATGGCCCAGATGGTGGCATTTTCGACGCCTTCAGCCACCACGGTCAGGCCCAGGTTGTGGGCCAGGTCAATCGTGGAGCGCACGATCTTGGCATCGTCTTCGTCTTTTTCCATCGCCATCACGAATGACTTGTCGATTTTGAGCTCGTCCACTGGCAGACGCTTCAGATAAGCCAGCGATGAATAACCGGTGCCAAAGTCGTCAATCGACAACTTGAAGCCACGTTCGGACAACCGGTTTAACGTATGTTCTGCCCGTTGCGGGTCATCCATGATGGCGCTCTCGGTGATCTCCAGGCAAAACGCTTGCGGCGGCACCTGGTGCTTGCGCAAGACCTCGTCCAGCCGCGCTGGAAACTCCTGATCCAGCAAATCGCGCGTGGAAAGGTTGATGGCAATGCGCAGGGCCTGACCATCGCTTTGCAGGCTGCGCCACAACCGGGACGCCTCGTCAAACATCCACAGCGTGAGCTGGCGCACAAACCCCGTCTGCTCGGCAAACGGGATGAACAACATCGGCGGCACCAGACCGCGCTCGGGGTGCTGCCAGCGCACCAGCGCCTCGGCGGCTACCACGCGGGAGTCCGCCAGTGCCAGCTTGGGCTGCAGGAAGAGACGCAGTTCATCGTGCTCAATGGCATGGCGCAACTCGGACAGCAAAGACAGCGTTTGCGTGCTCGACGAATCCAGCGCCGGTTCGTAGAGCCGGGTACCTGTTGTCTGCTGTTTGGCGGCGTACATGGCCACTTCTGCGCGGCTCAACAGGGCATCCGCGTCCTGGGCATCGGCCGGCCAAAACGCAATGCCAATGCCGGCACTGAGGTCCACGGTCTGGTCCTCGAAGGTCAGGGGCTCCTCGAAAGACCGGGTGATCCGCTCAGCCAGTGCCAATGCGGCGGCAGCGTCTGCCGGATTCAGCAGCACCGTGAATTCATCTCCGCCCAGGCGGGCAATCAGGGTTCCGGGCCCGGTAATCTGGCGGGTCAGACGGTCTGCCACCGCTTTGAGAAGCTGGTCACCATAGGCGTATCCCAGCACATCGTTGACGTGTTTGAAACGGTCCAGGTCAAGCATCAACACCGCCAGCGAGGCGGAGCCACTGACAGGCGAAGCCATATGGTCGTCAATGGCTTGCTGCACGGCTTCGCGAAAACGCGCCCGGTTAGGCAGGCCGGTCAGCCGGTCCCAATACGCCAGTTGCCGGATTTCGGACTGCTTGGCCGCGATATTGACCCGCATGTGGTCAAAGGCCTTGGCCAGTCCTCCGATCTCGTCGTGGCGTTTCATGTACTTCATGGGGGTGTCGTAGTCACCTCGCCCGAGCCGCTCGGTGGCGCTCACCAGCGAACGCAGAGGCGTGGTCACCCAGCGGGCAGCAATAACGCTGCCAATGCCAAACAGGATGACGCCCATGGCCGTCACCCAGGCCAGCGCGACCTGCCCCTGCCGAAACGGCGCAACCACCTGATCAACTGAGCGCAGCAACAGCGTTCGCACGTCACCCGCGCCGGCCGCCAGCCGGACGCTCCGGGCCATCAACAGATCACCGGCCACGACCAGTTCACGGAACTCGGCATCATCCAGCTGCAACGCCTGCAACGCCTCGGGCGGCAGGGTGCTCACCACAACCCGGTCTGGTTCGCTGGCGGTTCTGCTGACAATCGCTACGTGCACGTCGGACAGCCCATGCATTTCCTCGAGCAACGTCTGGTTGACCGGGAACCCCATCAGCACCCAGCCGATAACCAGCGGTGCTTTCATCGGCACCATCACAAACTGATACGGAACATGGCCCACCAGCGCAATCTGGCCGCTCTGGGCGCTGCGTGACATCGCACCCGCCATCTGCTTCAGGACAGGTGCCAGGGCCGCACTATCCTGCCCTTCGCCCACCGCCTGAAGTGCGAACCGGGTATCCAGCAGCGCCGTGAATGTGGCACCGATGCGTGCGCCGTGGTTCTCCAGCGCCGAGCGGATCGTATCAATGTCGCCCGTACTGACGCTGGATCGGAAGCCATAGTCTGCCGCCAGCAGGCTGGCTCCCTGTCCCAGCTTCTGGGCGTTCTGGTCCAGCAGACGCCGCCAGACCCGCTCACCCACTATCAATTCCTGCGCAATCTGTCGTCGTGCGTTCCGGTCAATGCTCAGCTGAACCACGCTGAACACGGCAGCCTGCACCAGCAACAGCAGGCCCAGAGACAGCGCTGCGATGCGCGATGACAAACCAAACTGTTGAAAACGCCTGCTCCAGGTCATGGCGAAGCACCTGGCACACGAACGGACACGCTGGCATCCGCGGCGGTCAACGTCAACACCTGATCCAGTGCGGGCGCGCCCGCCGGAATGGATGCGTGCCAGACACGCAGGCGATAACTGCCCGCTGGCACATTGGCCAAAGAGACTTTGCCCGTTGCATTGGTACGCCCGTAGTAGGGCGTCTCAACCACCACGACCCAGGCTGCCATGTTGTCGTGAATATTGCAGCCCAGCACCGCGATGCCCGTACGGTCAAAAACAACCGGATTTGCATCGGTGCCGGCATAAAGCTTCAACTCGAAGTTCTTGGTCGGCGAAAATGAATAGACATGGTGGCGCACGGTATCGCGGTTCGGAAAATGAACAGCCGTCCCCACTGGGACCACCGAAACCAACGGGTCAAACTGCTTGGCCACCTGCGCGATTTCCAACCTGGGCAAGGGTTTGGATGCATCGCGTGCTGCAGGAGATTCCAGAAACACGACGGCGTCCGGCAGCGGTTTGCCGCCGCCATCCACTACCTGCACCTGCACGGTAGCGGCCATGGCCCCGCCCAGCGTCAGCATCCAGGCACTCGCGAAAAGGTGTTTGATCATGAAGCGTTGGTCCTGCAGGCATTCATGTCAAGCCATGGAGCGATCTGACGACAAAGACGAAGATCCGCTGAGCAGGCTGGTCACATGGTCGCCAATGGCGAGGGAGCTGGTCAGGCCCGGTGACTCAATACCAAACAGATTGACCAGACCAGCCAGACCATGATCAGCCGGCCCCTGAATGAGGAAATCCTGCGCAGCCTCGTGCGGGCCCGCCGTCTTGGGTCGTATGCCGGCGTACCCGGCGAGCAGTGCACCTTCGGGCAGAGCAGGCCAGTACTTGCGCACCTCGCCATAAAACACATCACCCCTTGCGGGGTCAACCACCAGATCGTCGGGCGAATCCACCCACTGCACATCCGGGCCAAATTTGGCCTGTCCACCCAGATCCACCGTCAAATGCACACCCAGTCCGGCCGCTTCAGGCACCGGGTAGATCAAGCGTGAGAATGGTGCGCGCCCGGCCAGCGTGAAGTAGTTTCCCTTGGCATAGTAGCTGGGCGGAACAAACCGTTTGTCCAGCCCATCAATGCACTGCGCAATGCTTTGGGCATGCAAGCCAGCGGCATTGATGAAGGTGTTGACCCGCAACTCCGTGCCATCATTTGCTATTATTTCAATAGCTGATGGCGCATATCTGGCATGGGCTAGACCCGAATTTAATGCCACAATGCCACCGGCGTTTTCCAGATCACCCTGCAGGGCCAGCATCAAGGCATGACTATCCACGATGCCGGTACCGGGGGAATGAAGGGCTGCCACGCATTCCAGCGCAGGCTCCAGGGCGCGGGCTTCATCGCGGCTGAGCAGTACCAGATCGGTAACGCCGTTGGCCGCGGCTTTGTCCTTGATGGACTGCAACTGCGCCACCTGGGCTTGCGATGTTGCAACAATCAGCTTCCCGCACCGGCGATGTGGCACGCCACGCGCCACACAGTAGTCATACAACATTTGCCGGCCCCGCAGACACAAGCGTGCCTTGAGCGAGCCGTGCGGATAGTAGATGCCGGCATGAATAACCTCGCTGTTGCGCGAGCTGGTGCCGGTTCCGATGGCGCCGGCGGTTTCAAGCACCAGAACCTCGCGCCCTTGCAGGGCCAGCGCCCGGGCGACAGCCAGGCCGACCACACCGGCGCCTATGACGACACAATCAACGCAGTCCATATTTTTTCCAATCGGCGGGAATTACTTGTAGACACCACCGCACAAGACGGCATCGTCCATCGTTTCGCAGTACATGCTTTTGGGTTCAATCTTCTTGTTGGTCGGATTGGTGAACTTGTAGTCCTGCCAGAAAGTGCCTTTGCTCCTGGCCAGTTGGACACGCTCGCGGACAAACTCCTTGCCATCAATGTCCTTGAGGTCGATCAGATTCTTGCCGATCATCTTGTCATTGGCGCCGTGGGCGTGAACCGTGCCGTCAAGTCCATAGACCACCAGGTACAGGTCGCGATCGACAAATTGCCCCGATTTGTTGCTGATCTCGGCGTAGCCTTTGAGCTTGCCGTTGGCCTTGACAAAAGAGATGCCTTTTTTAACCAGGGCGGTGGCTTCAGCGGCAGTCGCATGCGTCTGCGCGTGCACACCGAGCATCGGCAAAACCGCCAGCGCAGCGGTGGTTGTCAGGCGGCCCAACAGGTTTGATCGTTTCATGACGACTCCAGAAAGATAAGGGCACCCAATGAACGCCACGGCGATTGATAGATGGGCCACCAAGGCACGTGGGGGCTCAAAAAGAGTATCGCTGAAGAGATTTTTTATCAAAAGCCGGAAAAAGTCCGGCAATGCAGGTCAAAAACAAAACAAGGACTTGCGATTTCTCGCAAGTCCTTGTTTTATAACCAATATATTGGTGGGCAGTGCAAGTTTCGAACTTGCGACCCCTGCAGTGTGAATGCAGTGCTCTACCCCTGAGCTAACCGCCCTGAATCTGTTTCAGGAAAGCCTTGGATTATGCCACAGCTCAGACGGCCACCCGCCAGACGGTCTTGCCGCCGCTGGCTTTGTCCAGTTGGGTCAGCACGTCGTCATGGGCGGCCACTTCGCTCTCGTTGGCAACCAGCACAGTCAGGTCAAACCGGCTGAGATCCACGCGGCTGGCAGCACCCACCGTCTGTTCCTGGCTTCCCGCGTCCATCAGCAGGGCATCCTGCCCCCGGGTCATGTTGATGTACACATCAGCCAGCAACTCGGCGTCCAGCAAGGCGCCATGCAGCGTGCGGCCGGAATTGTCCACACCAAGGCGGTCACACAAAGCGTCCAGTCCGTTGCGCTTGCCGGGGTACATCTCCTTGGCCATCACCAGCGTATCGGTCACGCTGGCTACAAATTGCTTGAAATTGTCACGCCCCAACAGCGACAGCTCCTTGTTCAGAAACCCGACGTCAAAGGCGGCGTTGTGAATGATGATTTCTGCGCCGCTCAAATAGGCCAGCAATTCGTCAGCCACAGCGTCGAATTTGGGTTTGTCGCGCAGAAACTCGGTGGTGATGCCATGCACCTTCAGCGCCTCTTCATGGCTGTCGCGCCCCGGGTTCAGGTAGAAGTGAAGGTTATTGCCGGTGAGCTTGCGGTTGACCAGTTCAACGCAGCCGATTTCAATGATGCGGTCCCCTTGATCGGGGTACAGGCCGGTGGTTTCGGTATCGAGAAAGATCTGGCGCATGGCGGTCAATGATTCTCTTTGGCGTGGTTGATGGAGTATTTGGGGATTTCCACCGTCACATTCTGCTGCGCCAGAATGGCCTGGCAGCTCAGGCGCGAATTCGGCTCCAGACCCCAAGCCCGGTCCAGCAGGTCTTCTTCATTCTCATCCAGTTCGTTCAGCGATGCAAAACCTTCGCGCACGATCACGTGGCAGGTGGTGCAGGCGCAGCTCATGTCACAGGCGTGCTCGATGTTGATGTGGTTATCAAGCAGGGCTTCACAGATGGAGGTACCCGCCGGCGCAGTGACTTCTGCACCTTGCGGACAGTATTCAGGGTGCGGAAGGATCTTGATGATGGGCATGTTGGTGTTTCTGTTTGAAATTGCTCAGACGGTTGCTATGTTTTTTCCGGCCAGCGCTTGCTGGATACCCTTGTTCATCCGCATCGCTGCAAAGCCTTCGGTGCCATTGGCCAGTGCTTTGGTGGCAGCTTCGACCACTGCAGCGTCGTCACTGGCACGTGCGTCGGTGAGGGCCAGGATCAGCGCCTCAATCCCCTTGCGCTCTGGCGGAGAAAGCAAGTCGCCATCGGCGTCCAGTGCACTGCGGGTGGCCAGCACCATACGATCAGCGTCCACCCTTGCTTCCACCAGCGCGCGGGCACGCATGTCGTCCTGAGCCGTGGCAAAACTTTCCTGCAGCATTCTGGCGATCTGCTCATCGCCCAAGCCATAAGATGGTTTGACGTCGATTCGGGCTTCCACACCACTCACCTGCTCCTTGGCCGTGACACTGAGCAGGCCATCGGCATCCACGGTGAAAGTGACACGAATACGCGCAGCGCCAGCCGCCATCGGTGGGATGCCGCGCAGCTCAAACCGGGCCAGGCTGCGGCAATCGGCCACCAGGTCACGCTCGCCCTGCACCACATGCAAAGCCAGCGCGGTTTGCCCATCCTTGTAGGTCGTGAAATCCTGCGCCATGGCCGTCGGGATGGTCTGATTGCGCGGCACAATGCGCTCCACCAGACCGCCCATGGTCTCGATGCCCAGCGACAGCGGAATGACGTCCAGCAGCAGTAAATCACCCGCGGCGTTGTTGCCTGCCAGCTGGTTGGCCTGAATGGCGGCGCCAAGCGCCACCACTTCGTCAGGGTTGAGGTTGGTCAAGGGCTCACGCCCAAACAGTTGCGCCACGGCCTCGCGGACCTGCGGCATGCGTGTGGAGCCGCCCACCATGACCACGCCCTGGACTTCATCCACCGTCAGCTGGGCGTCGCGCAGAGCCTTGCGGGCGGCCTGAACCGTGCGCAGCGTCAACGCAGAAGTCAGCGCCTCAAACTGGGCATTTGTAACGTCAAATACGACCTCAGCCCCCGCCACCATTGCGCGAAACGCTATCATTTCAGAAGCAGACAGCGATTCCTTGCAGGTGCGGGCAGCCACCTTGACCGATGCCTTGTCTCCTGCACTGACTGCCGTCGCGCCCGTTTGAGCCAGCACCCAGTCGGCCAGCGCCTGGTCGTAATCGTCACCACCGAGCGCCGAGTCGCCACCGGTCGCAATCACTTCAAACACACCCTGCGTCAGCCGCAGGATCGAGATGTCAAAGGTACCGCCGCCCAGGTCATAAATGGCGTAAACGCCCTCACTGGCGTTGTCCAGCCCATAGGCGATGGCTGCTGCGGTTGGCTCGTTGATCAGGCGCAGCACGTTGATGCCCGCCAGTTTGGCCGCGTCTTTGGTGGCCTGCCGCTGGGCATCATCAAAGTAGGCGGGCACCGTGATCACGGCACCAAACAGGTCATCGTTGAAGGTGTCTTCCGCCCGGTAGCGCAGTGTGGCCAGAATCTCGGCGCTGACCTCGACGGGCGATTTTTCACCCGCGATGGTCCGCAGCCCCAACATGCCGGAGCCATTACCTGCGTCAGAAAAGCGATACGGCAACTTTTCACGGTCTTTCACGTCATTCAGGCCGCGGCCCATGAACCGTTTGACCGAGACAATCGTGTTCTCCGGGTCTTGCGCCACCACAGCTCGGGCATCCCACCCAATCTGGCGGCCACCATCACCCAGGTAACGCACCACAGACGGCAGCAACACGCGGCCCTGATCGTCCGGCAGGCACTCGGCTACACCATGACGCACGGCCGCCACCAGTGAATGGGTGGTGCCCAGATCGATACCCACCGCAACCCGTCGTTCATGCGGGTTCGGGCTTTGACCGGGTTCAGATATTTGAAGGAGCGCCATGTTCTCTATTGTCCCTTGCCGGCCAGTTCCATTTCATCGATGCGGTCTTGCAGGTCTCTAGTGAATTTGTCGATGAACATCATCGCCCGCACCTGCGCCACGGCCTGCGGATAATCATGCTGAACATCCAGCAGACGCTCACATTGTTGTAGCGCCTCACGCTTGGCGGACGAGGCCTGGGTGCTGATTTCATTCAGATCATCAATACTTGTTGCATCATCCAGCGCTTCCCGCCAGACCATCTGCTGCATCAAAAAAGCGGAAGGCATGGCCGTGTTGTTCTCGGCGTTGACTGGGGCACCATGGCGCTCGCACAGGTAGGTGGCACGTTTCAGTGGGTCTTTGAGGCGTTGATAGGCCTCATTGATACGGACCGACCATTGCATGGCAAGGCGTTGCGCCGCGGCGCCATGCGCCATGAATTTGTCAGGGTGAGCCTCACGTTGCAGGTCTTTCCAGCGGGCATCCAGCACGGCCCTGTCCTGTGCAAATTGCTCAGGAACGGCAAACAGTTCGAAATCGCTGGACTGGAGATTCACACGCGGAACGACTCACCGCACCCGCACTTGTCCCGCTCATTCGGGTTGTTGAACCTGAAACCTTCGTTCAGGCCTTCGCGAACAAAATCAAGCTGCGTGCCGTCGAGATAAGCCAGGCTCTTGGGGTCCACCACCAGCTTGACGCCATGGCCTTCAAACAGGGCATCTTCGGCAGCGAATTCATCCACATACTCAATCGTGTACGCGAGCCCCGAGCAGCCGGTGGTCTTGACACCCAGGCGCACGCCCACCCCTTTGCCACGTTTGGCAAGGTAACGGTTCACGTGCCGGGCGGCAGCTTCAGTCAGAGAAACGGACATGTCAGTGAGTCTGGGGAGCCAGGTGCTTTTTCTTGTAATCGTCCACCGCGGCCTTGATGGCGTCTTCAGCCAGGATGGAGCAGTGAATCTTGACGGGCGGCAAAGCCAGCTCTTCGGCGATCTGGCTGTTTTTCAGCGCCGCCGCTTCGTCCAGCGTCTTGCCCTTGACCCATTCGGTCACGAGTGAGCTTGACGCAATCGCCGAGCCACAACCGTAGGTCTTGAAGCGCGCGTCTTCAATCACGCCAGTCACCGGGTTGACCTTGATTTGCAGCTTCATCACGTCACCGCAAGCCGGCGCGCCGACCATGCCGGTGCCCACGGTGTCGTCGCCTTTTTCAAAGCTGCCGACGTTGCGCGGGTTTTCGTAGTGATCAACGACTTTTTCTGAATATGCCATGGTGATACCTCTTAACTCTTGAACTCAAAATACGTCAATGCGCTGCCCACTGGATGGTGGAGATGTCGATACCGTCCTGGTACATCTCCCACAGCGGGCTCAGGTCACGCAGCTTGGCCACATTGAGCTTGATGGTCTCTACCGCGTAATCAATATCGGCCTCGGTCGTCCAGCGACCAATCGTCATGCGCAGGCTGCTGTGAGCCAGCTCGTCGCTGCGGCCGAGCGCGCGCAGCACATAGCTGGGCTCCAGGGAAGCTGACGTACAGGCTGAACCGCTCGAAACAGCCAGACCCTTGATGCCCATGATCAGCGACTCGCCTTCAACATAGTTGAAGCTCATGTTCAGGTTGTGTGGCACCCGTTTTTCTTCGTGCCCATTGATGAAAACCTGCTCGATGCCTTTCAGGCCCGCCAGCATGCGGTCATGCAGCGCCTTGATGCGCACGTTCTCCACAGCCATCTCTTCCCTGGCGATGCGGTAGGCCTCGCCCATGCCCACGATCTGATGCGTGGGCAGCGTGCCCGAGCGCATGCCGCGCTCGTGGCCGCCGCCGTGCATTTGCGCTTCGATGCGGATGCGTGGCTTGCGGCGCACAAACAGCGCGCCAATGCCTTTGGGGCCGTAGGTTTTGTGTGAGGTCAGGCTCATCAAATCGACAGGCAGCGTGCTCATGTCAATGTCAACCCGGCCCGTGGCCTGCGCCGCATCCACGTGGAAGATCACGCCTTTTTCACGGCAGATGTTTCCGATGGCAGTGATGTCCTGAATCACGCCAATTTCGTTGTTGACGAACATGACGCTGGCCAGGATGGTGTCGGGGCGGATGGCTGCCTTGAAGGCATCCAGATTGACCAGCCCGTCTTCCTGCACGTCCAGGTAGGTCACCTCAAAGCCCTGGCGCTCCAGCTCACGGCAGGTGTCCAGCACGGCTTTGTGCTCCGTCTTCACGGTAATGATGTGCTTGCCTTTGGTCTTGTAGAAACCCGCTGCGCCTTTGAGCGCCAGGTTATTGGATTCCGTGGCACCACTGGTCCAGACGATTTCGCGCGGGTCGGCACCAATGAGTGCAGCCACCTGCTCGCGGGCTTTTTCAACGGCGGCTTCGGCTTCCCATCCCCAGGCGTGGCTGCGCGAAGCCGGATTGCCAAAGTGCTGGCGCAGCCAGGGGATCATGGCGTCCACCACGCGCTCGTCGCACGGGTTGGTGGCGCTGTAATCCATATAGATCGGGAAATGTGGGGTGGTGTCCATCGCAGGCTCGCTAATCAGGTGTCTGGAAAGTAACGGTTGCTGTCAGGGCTTGAAAAACGCGTTGCCCAATGCAAAAACGGAGTTGGGCGCGTTCACACGAACCGGTTTGACGACCGGCATGGCGGAAATGGCGCGCTTCACGTTGGGCTTGTCCTCGACCTGCAGCCCCTTGGCCAACTGATCATCCACCAGTTTTTGCAGTGTGACAGAGTCAAGAAACTCCACCATGCGGTCGTTGAGTGAGGCCCACAAGTCGTGCGTCATGCAACGGGCGCCATCACCCAGGCAATTTTCCTTGCCGCCACACTGGGTTGCGTCAATGGGTTCATCGACCGACACAATGATGTCAGTGATGGTGATATCCGAGGCTTTTCGGGCCAGCGTGTAGCCGCCACCGGGACCACGGGTAGATTCCACCAGTTCATTGCGGCGCAGTTTTCCAAACAACTGCTCCAGATATGACAGTGATATCTGCTGACGCTGGCTGATCGCAGCCAGCGTGACGGGGCCGCTGCTTTGGCGCAGACCCAGATCAATCATCGCGGTGACCGCAAAACGGCCTTTGGTAGTGAGACGCATCGCAAGCTCCTTAAGTTTGGTTTGGCTTGATTGCCGCTAAACCCGTCCAGCCGCTTTTTGAGCAACCAGGACCTTTTTCAGGCTCGCCCGGCGATACAATCGCTCTGCGCCGGTCGCTTTAATTCGAGGGTTTCTTGACTAATTAGTTCAAGTATACCTAAAAACCAAGCAAATTGCTCGGGTAAGTAGACTGAGCAGTCACAAATCAGGTCATTTGCCACCTGATGAAATGGGAACGACGTTGTCGGTGCCCGGAGCGCCAAAAGCAAGCTTCTTCAATGTGCCCAGTTGATCGCGAACGCGGGCCGCCTTTTCAAACTCCAGATTACGGGCATGCTCCATCATGAGCTTTTCCAGACGCTTGATCTCTCGACCAATGTCTTTCTCGCTCATGTCTTCCACCTTGGCGCGCTGCATGGCATCGTTTTCCAGACGCTCCATTTCGCGACCTGCCTTCTCGCTGTAAACGCCATCGATCAGATCACGTACCTGTTTGACAATGGAGCGCGGCGTGATGCCATGGGCCAGGTTGTGGGCGATCTGTTTGTTGCGCCGCCGCTCGGTCTCCCCGATAGCACGTGACATCGAGTCGGTAACCTTGTCAGCATACAAAATCGCGCGGCCATGGAGGTTACGCGCGGCGCGGCCAATGGTCTGGATCAGTGAGCGCTCCGAACGCAAAAAACCTTCCTTGTCGGCATCCAGAATCGCCACCAGCGACACCTCGGGAATGTCCAACCCTTCACGCAGCAGGTTGATGCCCACCAGCACATCAAAAGCGCCCAGACGCAGGTCGCGCAAGATCTCGACCCGCTCCACCGTATCCACATCGCTGTGCAGATACCGCACCTTGACGCCGTTGTCGCTCAGGTAATCAGTCAGTTGCTCCGCCATGCGCTTGGTCAACGTGGTGATCAAAACGCGTTCATGTTTCTCCACGCGAATGCGAATCTCCTGCAGCACGTCATCCACCTGGCTCGTTGCAGGGCGAACCTCCACCTCGGGGTCCACCAGCCCCGTGGGTCGTACCAACTGCTCGACCACCTGCCCGGCGTGTGCCTTCTCCCAATCAGCGGGTGTGGCCGAGACAAATATGGCCTGGCGCATCTTGGTCTCGAACTCTTCAAACTTCAGCGGCCGGTTGTCCAGCGCACTGGGCAGCCGAAAACCGTACTCCACCAAAGTGGTCTTTCGCGAGCGGTCGCCGTTGTACATGCCGCCAAATTGACCAATCAGCACGTGGGATTCATCGAGAAACATCAAAGAGTCTTTGGGCAGGTAGTCGGTCAGCGTGGCCGGCGGGTCGCCCGGCGCCGCACCCGAGAGATGCCGGGTGTAGTTCTCGATCCCCTTGCAGTGCCCGACTTCGCTGAGCATTTCCAGGTCAAACCGGGTGCGCTGCTCCAGCCGCTGGGCTTCAACCAGCTTGCCCTGACTCACGAACTCCTTGACCCGTTCAACCAACTCAACCTTGATGGTTTCCACCGCCGCCAGCACGCGGTCACGCGGCGTGACGTAATGGCTGCTGGGATACACCGTGAAGCGAGGGATCTTCTGCCGGATACGTCCGGTCAGCGGGTCAAACAATTGCAGCGATTCAATCTCTTCGTCAAACAGCTCCACGCGGATCGCCATCTCGCTGTGCTCGGCGGGGAAGATGTCGATGGTGTCGCCCCGCACGCGAAACGTACCCCGCGAAAAATCCATGTCGTTGCGCTTGTATTGCATGCGGATGAGCTGGGCAATCACGTCGCGCTGGCCCATCTTGTCGCCGCTGCGCAGTGTCATCACCATCTGGTGGTAGGCCTCGGGCTGGCCGATGCCGTAGATCGCCGACACCGTGGCGACGATCACCACATCGCGCCGCTCAAGGATGCTCTTGGTGCACGACAGGCGCATTTGCTCGATGTGCTCGTTGATGGCCGAGTCTTTTTCGATGAACAGATCGCGCTGCGGCACATAGGCCTCGGGCTGGTAGTAGTCGTAGTAGCTGACGAAATACTCCACCGCGTTCTTCGGGAAAAACTCGCGGAACTCGCTGTACAGCTGCGCGGCCAGCGTTTTGTTGGGTGCAAACACGATGGCTGGTCGGCCCAGACGGGCAATCACGTTGGCCATGGTGAAGGTTTTGCCCGAGCCGGTGACACCCAGCAAAGTTTGATACACCTCCCCGTCGTTCACGCCCTCAACCAGCTTGTCGATGGCCTCTGGCTGGTCACCAGCGGGCGGGTACGGCTGATAAAGCTCAAAGGGCGAGCCGGGAAAGGTGATGAAGGTACCAGTTGCGGGTTGGGCCAGCACTTCGGCGTCGGCCTGCACAGGGTTGGGATGGGGGCTGGACGGGGGCATGTTGTCGATTTGCGTGATCGTCAAAACTGTATGAAAATCCAGTATAACCGTCAATGATCCATTCGACAGGAGTTGCCCATGCCGCCCCGTCATTCTGAGGGCCCTCTCCAGCAATTGCCCAACCTGGGCCCGAAGTCCATCCAGATGCTGGCGTCTGCCGGCATTCACAGCCTGGACCAGCTCCAGCGCCTGGGCTCGGTGGCTGCTTACGTGCGGGTCAAAAAAGCAGCACCTGCCGCCAGCCTCAACCTGTTGTGGGCGCTTGAAGGTGCGTTGACGGGGCTGCACTGGCGGGACGTTGCGCGGGACCACCGCACCAGCCTGCTGATGGCGCTGGATGTTGCCAGGCTTGATGGCCTGGCTTGGAAATCCGTCATTGACCAAGCAAACGGGGGCAAACAATGTTCCGTGGCACAACGACCTGCGTACAAGCTGCCTGGTTTGCGCTATTTAGAGCTCCCGCATCCCGAGGTCTAGAGGCCAAATTTCCTGGGTAAAGTGAGCCTGAATATCCCGGAAGTTTGGCTGTTGCAGGGAGACCATTTGGAAAACGTTCATCGCGAAACCCGCAGATTCGGCGTGAGCTGGTTTCAGGAGCGGCGGTTTGTAAACCCGGCCCATAAGCGTGAAATCACCGGCGTCGGGGCGTCCATCATTGGCGGGGGTGGCCCATCCAATCTTGTAGACGCTGATCTGCATGTTACACCCACCTCTGTGCAGTGTGGTTCATTGCAGCCGCTAGCAGCTTGCTAAAGGCCCGTCGGCGGCAGGGCCAATTGGCGCAGCAAGGTGTTCGGGTGGCCGTAATGCGGGCCGGCCTGCAGGCCACCCCTGCCCTCGCATTATTTTGACGTCTGGATGCCAGGGCTGTCTGCCTGGACCTAGCGCCGGGCCGCCTTCTGGGCACAGATGTCCGCTCCGCAAGCCTGGCGGGCACGTACAAATCGCTGGCGCCTTTGGGGCGGAGGATGGAATCACCCCCCCCCCCCCCCCCCCCCCCCCCCCTGCGGGGCCGCGCCTGCCGACAGCGCAGCGGCGGGCGGATCAGGCTGGCGTTGTTTGAGGCCAGTTTGCTAGCCCGCCTGAGAGCAGCGCAGGAAGCGCGTCAGCGACCTGCGCCTTAGGGTGCACGGCCACTCCGCAGCCACCATGGCCGCCCGCAATGAACCCCACCCCGCCGCCCGGTAAAATACCGGCCAGGCGGCAATGGCGCCACCTGCATTTCCCGATATTTCATACAGGACCCCCTCTCATGTCATTCTTTTCCGCCGTCGAAATGGCCCCCCGCGACCCGATTTTGGGCATCAACGAATCTTTCGCGGCCGATACCAACCCCAACAAGGTCAACCTGGGTGTGGGCGTGTATTTCGACGACAACGGCAAACTGCCGCTGCTGCAATGTGTGCAGGCCGCAGAAAAAACCATGATGGACAAGCCCACTGCCCGCGGCTACCTGCCGATTGACGGCATCGCCGCGTACGACGCCGCCGTCAAGACCCTTGTGTTTGGCGCGGGCTCAGAGCCCGTCACCTCTGGCCGTGTGGCCACCGTGCAATGCATTGGCGGCACGGGCGGCCTGAAAATCGGCGCCGATTTTCTGAAGAAACTCAACCCCAATGCGAAAGTGCTTATTTCCGACCCCAGCTGGGAAAACCACCGTGCGCTGTTCACCAGTGCCGGTTTCACCGTGGAAAGTTACCCCTACTACGATGCGGCCAAACGCAATGTGAACTTTGACGGCATGCTGGCCGCACTGAATGCTGCGCCCGCCGGCACCGTCATCGTGCTGCACGCCTGCTGCCATAACCCCACGGGTTACGACATCACTTCCGCCCAGTGGGATCAGGTCGTAGCCGTGGTCAAGGCCAAAAACCTGGTGCCATTCCTGGACATGGCCTACCAGGGCTTTGGTTACGGGTTGAAGGAAGACGGCGCCGCCGTGCAGAAATTTGTGGCCGCGGGGTTGACCTGTTTTGTCTCGACTTCGTTTTCCAAGAGCTTCAGCCTGTACGGTGAGCGCGTCGGTGCGCTGAGCGTGTTGTGCGACAGCAAAGAAGAAGCTGACCGCGTGCTGAGCCAGCTCAAGATCGTGATCCGCACCAACTACAGCAATCCGCCCACCCACGGTGGTGCCGTGGTGGCCACCGTGCTGAACAACCCCGAACTGCGCGCCCTGTGGGAAAAGGAACTGGGCGAGATGCGCGTGCGCATCAAGGCTATGCGCCAGAAGCTGGTGGACGGCCTCAA
Organism: Candidatus Egaibacter danicus; assembly: GCA_016707075.1. Lineage (GTDB taxonomy): Bacteria > Pseudomonadota > Gammaproteobacteria > Burkholderiales > Burkholderiaceae_C > Egaibacter > Egaibacter danicus. The sequence goes on along the minus strand of JADJII010000003.1, from coordinate 237,462 downwards.
GGCGGCCGGCGTGAAGCAGGACATGAGTTTTATCACGACACAAATCGGCATGTTCAGCTACTCGGGTCTGTCCAAAGACCAGATGGTGCGCTTGCGCACCGAGTTTGGCGTGTACGGCACCGACACCGGGCGCATGTGTGTGGCCGCGCTGAACAGCAAAAACATCGACTATGTGTGCGCCTCGATCGCCAAGGTGATCTGAATAATCCAGCCTGCACAGTTCATCGCCGATGCGCTCCAGAACCGGTTCAATCGGGCCATTCTGGAGCGGCTTCCTTCGCTTAACCTGCCCGATGCCTGGCTGGTAGCCGGTTGCCTGTTCCAGACCGTCTGGAACGTCAGCAGCGCGCGGCCGCCCGAGACAGGCATCAAGGACTACGACCTGTTTTACTTTGACCCCGCTGATCTGTCCGAGGTCGCCGAGATGGCAGTCTCACAGCGCGTGGAGTCCTGCTTTGCCGATCTGGGCGTCACCGTGGAGGCCAAAAACCAGGCGCGGGTGCACACCTGGTACGCGGCTTACTTTGGTTTCCCGTATGAGCCGCTCACCAGCTCCCAAAGCGGGATTGACCGGTTTCTGGTGCCCTGCACCTGTGTAGGTCTGCAAAACCGCGCTGAATCAGGCGAACTGGACCTTGCCCTATACGCACCCTACGGACTCGATGATTTGTACCAGGGCGTGCTAAAACCGAATCCACTGTGTAACCATGCCCCGCTTTTTGCGGAAAAAGCCCGCAGTTACCAGGATCGCTGGGATTGGCTAAGCATCCAGAATATGGGATAAATGTCGAAATTGGGGTAATCACCCAAGTTTCCAGACAGTAACAGCTGTTATATTGCACTGCAACATTTTCTGAAAGTTCTCTCTCCATGCTGTATCAACTGTATGAAACCCAACGCTCCCTGATGGAGCCGTTTGCCGATTTCGCGCAGGCAGCTGCCAAGATTTATAACAATCGCCTCTCTCCTCTGGGGCAATTGCCGCTGGCACAGCGCATTTCAGCGGGCTATGACCTGATTCACCGGCTTGGCAAAGACTACGAAAAACCGGAATTCGGTCTGCGCACGGTCGATGTGGACGGTGTGGGCGTGGCCATTCACGAACGCGTGGAGATCAACAAGCCGTTTTGCGAGCTGCGCCGCTTCAAGCGATTCACCGACGACACAAAAACGCTGGACAAGCTGAAAGAGCAGCCTGCCGTTCTCATTGTTGCCCCCCTGTCAGGCCACTACGCGACGCTTTTGCGCGACACGGTCAAGACCATGCTCAAGGACCACAAGGTCTACATCACCGACTGGAAGAATGCCCGCCTGATCCCTGTGTCCGAAGGCGAGTTTCACCTGGACGACTATGTCAACTATGTGCAGGAATTCATCCGCCACCTGCAAGCCCAGTATGGCAACTGCCATGTGATGAGCGTTTGCCAGCCCACGGTCCCGGTGCTGGCTGCCGTGTCGCTGATGGCCAGCCGCAAGGAAAAAACACCCCTGTCCATGACCATGATGGGCGGCCCGATTGACGCGCGCAAATCCCCCACGGCGGTCAACAATCTGGCCATGAACAAAAGCCATAGCTGGTTCGAGAATAACGTCATCTTCCGCGTGCCTACCAGCTTTGCTGGCGCCGGACGCCGCGTGTACCCCGGCTTTTTGCAGCATTCTGGCTTCGTGGCCATGAACCCCAGCAATCATGCCAACAGCCATTACGACTATTTCAAGGACCTGATCAAGGGCGACGATGCCAGCGCCGAAGCCCACCGCAAGTTCTATGACGAGTACAACGCTGTACTCGACATGGATGCCGATTACTACCTGGAAACCATCCGGGTTGTTTTCCAGGACTTTGCGCTGGTCAACGGCACTTGGGATGTCAAGGGCGTGGACGGCAGGATCGAGCGTGTGCGTCCGCAGGACATCAGGACCACTGCCCTGTTTTCGGTGGAGGGTGAACTGGACGATATTTCCGGCTCCGGCCAGACTGCTGCCGTGCATGACATTTGCAGTGGCGTCACCAACACGCAGCAGCACCACCTGGAAGTCAAAGGTGCCGGTCACTACGGCATCTTCTCTGGCCGTCGCTGGCGAGAAATGGTTTACCCGAAGGTCAAGGCGTTCATCCTCGCTCATCAACCGGCCTCCACGACCAAAGGGTCACCAGTATCAAAGCCAAAAGTGGCCTCAGTCGGCGTCAAATCTGCGCGAGCCGCTACGAAAACTGCAGCAAAACCAGTCGTAAAAGCAGTGGCCAAACCTGCATCCAGACCTGTCATGAAGCCGGTAGCAACAAAGGTTGCCCGCAAGAAATAACCGGTTGGCCAGACCCATGAGCCATGCCTGAACTCGTCGCCCGGATTCTGGCGGCACTGCCCCAGACCCAGTGCACACGTTGTGGTTATCCTGACTGCGCGGCCTATGCCCAGGCCATAGCCACCGGGCGAGCTCCCATCAACCAGTGCCCGCCGGGCGGCGCCGAAGGCATACGGCGCCTGGCTGCGCTCACCGGTCAGCGCGTCACCCCCCTGAACCCGGCCAATGGGCTGGAAGGCCCCAGAACGGTTGCGGTGATCGACGAGGCGTGGTGCATCGGCTGTACGCTCTGCATCAAGGCCTGTCCCACCGACGCCATACTGGGCACCAACAAGTTGATGCACACGGTTATCGAGTCGTATTGCACAGGGTGTGAATTGTGCGTGCCGGCGTGCCCGGTGGATTGCATTTCGCTGGAGAATGTCACCGGTGAGGCCACCGCGTGGGCAGCCTGGCCGCAGGCGCTGGCCGATCAAGCCCGTGATCGCTATGAATTCAGTAGCTACCGACGCAACAGGGACGAGGGTGAGAATGCCAAAAGGCTTGAAGCAAAGGCCAAAATGAAGCTGGCCGATCTGGCCAGTCATTCACAGCACACCAACCCCGTGGTGCTGGACAAAAAGCGGGCGGTAATCGAAGCCGCTCTGGCACGCGCCAGAGCGAAAGCGGCAGCTGGCCCCCTGCCCCCTGACACGCCGACTTAGGCAACCACAAGATTCTTGTAAACGCCACAGCCCATAAAGGTGTCATCCACCTGCTGCACAAATGACATCTTGGTCTGGACCTTGCCCGATACCGGGTTTGTGATGTTGTATTCAACCCAACCAGGCCCTTGCGAAGCCTGATTCACAATGGCACGTGTCAAACCGTCGCCATCTATACCTGGAACATCCTGTACCCGCGTGCCGACCTTGGCGGGGTTACCCCCAAACGCCAGGTAGGTGCCATTGCCATCCAGCACGAACACGTACATGTCGCGGTCATGAAAGTTGTTTTCCTTGACCGTCAAGCCACGCAGGAAGGCTTCGCGTGCGCCGCATTGCGTTCGATAGGCGGCGGCACGCTCTACCAACGCAACCGCTTCCAGCGCTACGCCCTGCTGCAGCCTGAAATTACCGATCGCGGCAGAGAGCGAGCCTGCCTGGTTCTCCAGGTCGTTGGACTGGGCCACCGCGCGTTCCACCATCTGGGCGTTACGCTGCGTGATCTCGTCGAGTTGGGCCACGGCCGATGACACCTCGGAAAGTCCGGTGCTCTGCTCGGTACTGGCTCTGGAAATCTGGGAAATACTGTCTGACACCTCGCGGATGCCAGACACAATGCGGGCAATACCTTCACCCGCACCCCTGATCTGCGCCACGCTGGTCTCCACCTGCATTGAAGACGTCTGAATCAGGTCGCGAATTTCGCGTGCGCTTGCAGCTGAGCGCTGCGCCAGAGAGCGTACCTCGCTGGCCACCACGGCAAAGCCACGCCCCTGTTCGCCGGCCCGGGCGGCTTCCACCGCTGCATTCAGAGCCAGTATGTTGGTCTGGAAAGCCAGTCCATCAATGACACCGATGATTTCGTTCATGCGGCGCGCACCGGCCTGAATGGCTTCAATCGACTGGATGGAAGCCTGCATGGATTGCGCGCCGGCCTCGGCAATGCCGCGAACGCTCAGGGTCTGTCGGTCCACGTCACTGGCTGTCTGTGCGTTTCTCTCGACGGTGGAGGCCAGTTCCTGCACGCTGGCAGCAGTTTGCTCCAGATTGGCGGCCTGCTGCTCGGTCCGGTCAGCCAGATCGCGGTTGCCAATACTGAGTTCGTGGCCTGCGTGTGCGACCAGGGCAGCGTCGCTCCCCACAGCAGCCACCATGGCGGATATGTTTCCGATCATGCGTTTGAGAATGTCCGCCAGATCACCAATCTCATCCTTGCTGCGAACCGACCCTGCCACCCGCAGGTTGCCTGCAGCCAGTTGTTCCATCGCGAAGCTCAGTCGCTTCAGGTCGATCGAAAAAGCCTTGAAGAAGGTGGTGAGCAGGTACAGCAACACCAGCAGGCCCAACACGGCAGCGGCAATCAGCCCGTTGCGCTGCAGGGTCAGTGCATTTTCCCGGTTCTTCAAACGCTGATCCAGCCGCTCGGTCATTCGGGTTTGCGCAACCAAAATGGCTTCAATGGCATAGGTACTCGCTGCAAAATACGACGAAGCGTCGCGTGGCTGGGTACTGGTACCAGAAAAAGCGTCAGCCGCCTGGCTTGCGAATCGATCAGACGCCTCAAGGGCTGCTTCCATGCCCAGACCTGACTCCCCATTTCGCTTGAGCACCTCCTGCGCAAAACGCAGGTCATTCAAGGTCTCGGTGAATTGGACCAGGCGGATGCGCGTGGCAGCCTCGCCGGCGGGTTCAGCCTGTACTTTGGCCAGCAGGCCTGCGCCTGCACCCAGGAGCTGGCCGAGTTGCTCGGACCAGGGGATGGTGCGGGACACCACCATGTCCATCAGCAGATAGGCCACGGGCTCAGAGTCGTACAGCAAACCCGACACATCACCCAACATATAAACCCATTGGCGCAAGTCACGCACCAGTTCACTGTGCAGCTTGAAACTATCCGCTACTGTAGCTCCCTGGGTGTCCGCAGCAAGGCGCTTCAGGCGAGTCTCCAGGGCCTGCCACTGAGGTGTCTGGTCAAAGGAACGGCTCGCTTTGATGGCTGTGAGAGTTCCCTCGCTGGCCTGTATCAAGTCGGTGCGGATTTTGTCCAGTTCGGCCTGCACTGACGCATTGCCAGACAACAGGATGTTCGTCAGTCCCCGATGTTTTTGCACCAGCGTGATGACGCCAGACACCGGCCGGACAATCGCCAGTCCCTCGATTTCCGTAACCGAAACGGACAACTCCCTGCTCTGGCGTTGCACCAACAGCACAATGACTACGACTAGCGGGATCAGCAGCACGACAGCCAGCATGACCAGTTTGACTGGCAAACGTGATTGGCGGGCCAGCCAGACTCCGGGCCCCCAGATGCCCATACGTTCGTCAGAAGTGTTCATTGCTGTAGTTTCAGCTGTCGGGAAAGCGCCAGGGCCAGATCGCCCAGCATGTCGTCGCCCAGCGCCTGCGCGCAGGTGATCTGCTGGATAGCATAGGTTTTGTCATCCAGCATCATGGCACTGCTGACACACAGGCCATGAGAAGCCATGCATAGGGAAAACGTCTCCAAGGGGCCTGAAAGCCAGACTTTAGGAGCATCTGCATACCCGTTTGAAGCATCGCGGGGGGCTGCAGGAACAAAGCGGACGGGGTCTACCCCCTGATAGGTTTGCAACGGACTCATGACCGGATCTCCTCAACAAGAATGCGTCAAGGGTATGGGATCCCAGTCCGGCGCAAATGCAGGAAAAGCGGCAAAAAGCCGGATAAATCCCCCTGACTCCGGTTACCACCCGGTGGCTTGCCGGAGGGACTAACCCAGTGCGTCGTTCACCTGTTCGTGAAATTCTGCGATGCTGACCGCTGTGCCGATCTCGCGCGGCAAGGCGTCGCGCACCGAGAAGACACCCAGTATTTTCGACCCGGCACCCATGATCGGCAGGTGTCGAAAGCCGCGCTCGATCATGATCACCACTGCATCGGATACCAGCATGTCGGGGCCAACGCAGATCGGGCTGTGGGTCATGACATCTGCCACTTTGGTTTTTTTGGGGCTGAGCGCCTTGGCCAGTACCCGCGTCATGAGATCCCGTTCAGTCACGATGCCCAGCAAGGTACCCAGCGTGTCCACGATCAGCACACTGCCGCAATTGGCTTTGGTCATGACACAGGCGGCCTCCCAGATGCTGGCCTGTGGACCCAGGCTGACCACATGGCGCAGGGAAATGGATTGAAAAACGGTGCGTTCAGTCATGATTGCAGCCCTTCCAGATAACAATGTGATACCAGCCTGCCGCTGCCTAGCGCAGGCCCGCGTTGATTTTGTCCAGCGCACGGGTACCTGGGCAAAGCTGGGCCGCACCAAGTGAGTTAAGCGGCTTGTCAGTGGTATTGAGCGCCGTGTGCAGATCAGTTGCCATCGGGTCCACGTAGAGCAGTCCCGTCACCACTTCACCGCGTGCGTCATGCGCATTCAGGTAGCTCATCGCCGCGTAACGATCAGTAGGATCGTAGTCCGGGTGCAGCTTGCGCAGCCGCAGCACGGAGCCATCGTGCTGTTGCACCTCCACCAGCGAGCCGGGCTCATATTGGGTAGTGATCTCGCTGCGCGGCGAGACGAAGTCGATTCGGCTCACCGCATCGTTGTGCTGGCGAACGTAGTCATAACTCTTGGTGCTTCCGCCATGGTTGTTGAAGGTGACGCAGGGGCTGATGACATCGATGAAGGCTGCACCGCCGTGCGTCATGGCGCCCTTGATCAACGGCACCAGCTGCGCCTTGTCGCCCGAAAAGCTGCGGGCCACATAGGTTGCGCCGAGCTGCAGGGCGATGCCCACCAGATCCACCGGGCTGTCGTTGTTAACCACACCCTTTTTGCTCCTGGAGCCCCGGTCAGCCGTAGCGGAGAACTGGCCCTTGGTCAGGCCATAGACACCGTTGTTTTCAACGATGTAGGCCATCCGGACGCCACGCCGCATGGCGTTGGCGAATTGCCCCAGACCAATGGATGCCGAATCGCCGTCACCAGACACACCCAGGTACAGCAAGTCACGATTGGCGAGGTTGGCCCCGGTCAGCACCGACGGCATGCGCCCATGCACGGTGTTGAACCCGTGCGAGGCACCCAGAAAATAGTCGGGCGTTTTTGAACTGCATCCAATGCCCGAGAGTTTGGCCACACGATGCGGCTCAATGTCGAGTTCCCAGCAAGCCTGAATGATGGCCGCCGAAATGGAGTCATGCCCGCAGCCCGCGCACAGCGTGGAAATGCGACCCTCGTAGTCGCGGCGCGTGTAGCCAACCTTGTTGGTGCTCAGTGAGGGATGGTGCAGCCGGGGTTTTGCGAGATAGGTCATGCAAGCTCCTTTTTGCGTGACAGATTTGCACTCTCCAGTGGTGCCGGATGCCCACTTTTCCGGATGGCACCTGCAATGAAACGGGCGGTAATAGGGGTGCCGTCGTAGTGCAGCACACGCACCAGACGAGCCGGGTCGATGTCCAGTTCATTGACCAGCATCGAGTGCATTTGGGCGTCGCGGTTCTGCTCCACAACAAAGACTTTTTCATGCCCGGCAATAAAGCGGCTGACCGACTCCGGGAACGGAAACGCACACAGCCGCAGGGCATCGAGATGCATGCCTTCGCTCTCCAGGACATCCAGTGCCTCGCGCATGGCCGGGCTGGTGGAGCCGAAGTAGATTACGCCCAGCTGCGTCTTTTGCGGGGCACTACGCAACACGGGCTGCGGCACAAGGTCCGCAGCCGTGCGGAACTTTTTCAACAGGCGCTCCATGTTGTAAATGTAGTCTGGTCCGCGCTCGGAGTACCGCGCATACGGGTCTCTGGTCGTCCCGCGGGTGAAGAAAGCGCCCTTGGTCGGATGCGTGCCCGGCAACGTGCGCCAGGGAATACCGTCCCCATCCACATCCTTATAGCGACCAAAGTCTTTGCCTGCCTCCAGTTCGGCCGCAGTCATGACCTTGCCACGGTCAAACTCACGGGCGTCGTCCCATACGAAGGGTTTGCACAGGCGCTGATTCATTCCAATGTCCAGATCGGTCATGACAAAAATTGGTGTCTGCAGGCGGTCAGCCAGGTCCAGTGCGGCAGCCGAATGCTCAAAACACTCATGAGGGTCCTGCGGAAACAACAGCACGTGCTTGGTGTCACCATGGGATGCATAAGCGCAGGAGATCAGGTCCGACTGCTGTGTCCGGGTGGGCATGCCGGTGGACGGCCCGCCGCGCTGCACGTTGATGATGGTGACGGGAATTTCGGCGAAGTAAGCAAGGCCGATGAATTCCGTCATCAGCGAAATTCCCGGTCCCGACGTAGCGGTAAAAGCCCGAGCGCCATTCCAGCCGGCCCCGACCACCATGCCGATGGAAGCCAGTTCGTCTTCGGCCTGCACGATGGCATAGTGATGCTGGCCGGTAGCAGGGTCTACCCGGAACTTGTCGCAATATTTCTGGAATGCCTCCGGTACCGAAGAGGACGGCGTGATGGGATACCAGGCCGCCACCGTGGCACCGCCGTAAATGAGCCCCAGTGCGGCGGCACTGTTGCCATCAGTGAAGATCTGGTCACCCACGTTATCGGACTTCTTCACACGAATGCCCAGCGGGGCCGTGAGATGCTCTTTCACAAAGTCACGCCCAAGATGAAGCGCCTGGATGTTGGATTCCAGCAGCCGCTCCTTCCCCTTGTACTGCTCGGAGAAAAGCTTCTCGAAAACCTCTGCTTCCATGTCCAGCAGAACCGACAATGCACCCACGTAGATGATGTTCTTGAACAACTGGCGCTGGCGCGGATCGCTGTAGACAGCGTTGCTGATTTCAGTCAGCGGCATGCCAATGACCTGGATGTCCGCGCGAAATTTTTCCGGTGGCAGGGGCCGGGTGCTGTCATAAAAAAGATAGCCCCCGGCTCGATTTCGGCCACATCGGCGTCCCAGGTTTGCGGATTCATCGCCACCATCATGTCAACACCGCCTCGGCGGCCGTGGTAGCCCTTTTCGCAGACCCGCGCCTCGTACCAGGTTGGCAGACCCTGAATGTTGCTGGGGAAAATGTTGCGCGGGCTCACCGGCACGCCCATACGCAGGATGGCTTTGGCAAACAGTTCGTTGGCAGACGCCGAGCCCGAGCCATTCACATTGGCAAACTTGATGACAAAGTCATTCACGGCCTGTATTGGTTTCATGCTGTCACCCTGCTTCTGGATTGTTGTGTTGCATCTGTTCTGGCATCGCGACAGTCTGGCCCGGCCTGCGCCGTCTTCAGCGTAAATTTCTGAATGTCCCACGCGCCGGTGGGACAGCGCTCCGCGCACAATCCGCAATGCAGGCACACGTCTTCGTCCTTGACCATCACGTGACCCGTCTTCAACTGACCCGAAACATACAGGTCCTGACTCAGGTTCAGCGCGGGCGCTTTGAGCCGGGTCCGCAAATCGGCCTCACCACCGTTAACCGTGAACGTGATGCAGTCCATGGGGCAGATGTCGACGCAGGCGTCGCATTCAATACAGGTCTCCTGCGTGAACACCGTCTGCTCGTCGCAGTTCAGGCAACGCCCCGCCTCCTTGAAGGCCGTGGCCGCGTCAAATCCCAACTCCACCTCCACGCGGATATTGGCCAGCGCCACCTCCGCCTTGGCCCATGGCACCTTGAAGCGGCTGTCGTTAGACGTGTCGTTGTCGTAGCTCCACTCATGGATACCCATCTTGGCCGACATCAGATTGGTCAGAGGGTCAGGTCGCCGGGCAATGTCCTCGCCATTCAGGTAGCGGTCGATTGACACCGCCGCCTCATGCCCATGTGCCACAGCCGTGATGATGTTCTTGGGGCCGAAAGCAGCGTCACCACCAAAGAACACATGGGGCACGGTGGACTGAAACGTATTTTTATCCACTTTGGGCAGACCCCACTTGTCAAACTTGATGCCACTGTTTGCCTCAATCCAGGGAAAGGCATTTTCCTGCCCCACGGCAATCAGCACGGTGTCGCACGGCACTCGCACATCAGGTTCACCCGTGGGTACCAGGCTGCGCACGCCCTGCTCGCTGTAGACCGCCTTGACAACCTCAAAGGTCATACCCGTGAGCTTGCCCTGGCTGTGTTCAAAAGACTTGGGTACATGGAAGTTGAGAATCGGAATACCTTCGTGCTGCGCATCTTCCTTCTCCCAGGGCGATGCCTTCATCTCGTCAAACCCGCTGCGAACAATCACCTTCACGTCGGTTCCACCCAGACGACGTGCCGAGCGGCAGCAGTCCATCGCGGTATTGCCACCACCCAGCACGATGACGCGCTTGCCGACACTGGTGACGTGGCCAAATGAGACCGAGGCCAGCCAGTCAATGCCGATATGAATGTTTTCGGGAATCTCCTGACGTCCGGGAATATTCAGGTCGCGACCGCGAGGGGCGCCACAACCCACAAAAACGGCGTCAAAACCCTGTTTCAGCAACCCCAGCATGGATTCGACGCGCTGGTTGCTCTTGAACTGCACGCCCAGATTCAGGACGTAGCCGGTCTCTTCGTCAATCACGGATTCAGGCAGGCGAAAGCGCGGTATCTGCGTGCGAATGAAGCCGCCAGCCTTGGCCTCGCCGTCAAAGACCGTGACCTCGTAACCCAGCGGTGCCAGATCACGGGCTACCGTCAGCGAAGCCGGCCCGGCGCCAACGCAGGCTACCCGCTTGCCGTTCTGCGGTGACAGCTTGGGCATCCGCTTTGACACATCATCCTTCATGTCGGCAGCCACCCGCTTGAGGCGACATATCGCCACGGGTTCGGGGTGGTCGCCATTGCTCTCTTCGACCCGGCTGCGCCGACAGGCTGGCTCACAAGGCCGGTCACAGGTGCGCCCGAGGACCCCGGGGAAAACATTGGACACCCAGTTGATCATGTAGGCGTCGCTGTAGCGGCCCTGACCAATCAACCGGATGTATTCGGGGACGGGCGTATGCGCGGGGCAGGCCCACTGACAATCGACGACCTTGTGAAAATAGGCCGGATTGGCGACATTGGTTGGCTGCAAATCTGTCTCCTTGGCCCCTCCGTTGCCAATGCTTTGTGCAGTCTTGGCCAGAAGGTGAAAACAGTCTACGCCCAGCAGCCTGTGGCGCCCTCAGGTGAATCCCGAAGGCCGTCGTATTTATGCCAAGGGTCTGACCTGGATCAAATTGGTCCCGCTATGACCTCGCCAACGCCGAGAATGCTTTGACGACTTCTGGCGGCGCCTGTACCAGTTCGATCAGCACACCCTCGCCCGCGATCGGAAATTCATCGCTGGCCTTGGGGTGCAAAAAGCAGATGTCAAAACCGGCCGCTCCCTTGCGAATGCCACCAGGCGCAAAGCGAACACCTTGCACCGTGAGCCATTCAACGGCCTTAGGCAAATCATCGATCCACAGGCCCACGTGATTCAGCGGCGTGGTGTGCACAGCGGGCTTTTTTTCGGGGTCCAGCGGCTGCATCAGATCCACCTCGACCTTGAACGGGCCGCTGCCAATGGCGCAGATATCCTCATCCACGTTCTCGCGTTCGCTGCGAAAGGTACCCGTGACTTCCAGACCCAGCATCTCCACCCAGAGCTTTTGCAGCCGGGTTTTGTCTGGGCCACCGATGGCGATTTGCTGAATCCCCAACACCTTGAACGGTCGGCTCATGATCAGACAAACTCCACAATCGGCTGATCCACCATCAGGCTTTCGCCCTTGCCTGCCAGCACTTTGCCCACCACACCATCGGCTGCTGCAAACAGTACGTTCTCCATCTTCATGGCCTCAATAACAGCCACGCGCTCACCCGCCAGCACCTTCTGGCCAGGCACCACGGCCACATCCACCAATAAACCGGGCATGGGCGAGAGGACGTAGCGGCTCATGTCGGGAGGCACCTTGTGCGGCATCAGCGCATGCAATTCGGCCATGCGGGGCGATACCACCAGCGCATCAATTCGGGTACCGTTGTGTTGCAGACGCAAGGCCAGCGGGTTCCTGGGCGTGCCTCGCTCCACCTGGGCGGTAAACGGCTGGCCATTCACGGTGCCGCGAATGCAGATGTCATTGAGACGCGAATTGCTACGTATTTCATAGCTACTTGCACCCATCCTGACACGCGCAGAGCCGGTTTCCCCTACAAACTCATCCACATGCACTGCAGCGTAGGCATTGTTGCCATCTGCACCCAGCGACACCACTACATAGTCTTTGCCAGCGTTTACCGCATAGCCCGGCAACTGTCCGCTCAGGCTGGTGGCACGTTCGCGCGACTTGCGGCGCACAAAAGCGGCCAGCGCCAGCAGGAATGAGGGATCTTCGTGAGGCACGTCCTCTGCCTTGAAGCCCTGCGAATAGTTCTCTGCAATGAAGCCCGTATTGAAGTCCCCGGCCACAAACCTGGGATGTGCCAAAAGTGCGGCCTGGAACGGAATGTTGCTGCTGATACCGCGAATCACAAAGCCGTTGAGGGCCTCGCGCATCCTGGCAATGGCGTCATTCCGGTCGGTGCCATGCACAATGAGCTTGGCAATCATCGAGTCGTAGTACATCGGAATCTCACCGCCGTCCTGTACGCCAGTGTCCACCCGCACGCCAAACCAGTCCTGGGTATTGGCCTGGAACATGGTCTGCTCAGGTGGTGCAAAGCGCACCAGCCGGCCGGTGGAGGGCAGGAAGTTGCGGAAGGGGTCTTCAGCATTGATACGGCACTCCATGGCCCATCCGTTGCGTTTGACTTCCGCCTGCGTCAGCGGCAGTTTTTCGCCCGCGGCCACGCGGATCATCAGCTCCACCAAATCCAGCCCGGTAATGCACTCGGTTACCGGGTGCTCCACCTGCAGGCGGGTGTTCATCTCCAGAAAGTAGAAGCTCTGATCTTTACCAACGACGAACTCTACCGTGCCGGCCGACTGGTATTTCACCGCCTTGGCCAGGGCCACGGCCTGTTCACCCATGGCCTTGCGGGTCTCGTCACTGATGAAGGGTGACGGCGCCTCCTCGATCACCTTCTGGTGGCGACGCTGGATGGAGCATTCGCGCTCGTTCAGGTACAGCACATTGCCATGGCTGTCACCAATCAGCTGGATTTCGATGTGGCGGGGTTCCTCGACAAACTTTTCGATGAACACGCGGTCATCGCCAAAGCTGTTGCGGGCCTCGTTCTTGCAACTGGTAAAGCCTTCAAAGGCTTCCTTGTCGTTGAAAGCCACGCGCAGACCCTTGCCACCGCCGCCGGCACTGGCCTTGATCATCACCGGATAACCAATGCCCTTGGCAATTTCGACCGCGCGCTCGGCAGTTTCGATGGCATCGTTCACACCAGGAATGCAGTTCACACCTGCAGCGCCCGCCAGTTTTTTGGATTCGATCTTGTCGCCCATGGCGCCAATCGAATAATGCTTGGGGCCGATGAAGACAATGCCCTCGTCTTCCACTCGTTTGGAAAACTCGGCGTTCTCGCTCAAAAAGCCATAACCCGGGTGCACGGCCTGTGCGCCGGTCTGCTTGCAGGCGGCAATGATCTTGTCAGCCAGCAGATAACTCTCGCGGCTGGGTGCCGGGCCAATGTTGACAGCCTCGTCGGCCAGCATCACGTGGCGGGCGTCCTTGTCCGCTTCAGAGTAGACAGCGACGGTTTTGATGCCCATTTTCTTGGCCGTGGCGATGACACGGCAGGCAATTTCGCCACGGTTCGCAATCAGGATTTTGGTAAACATGTTCTTGTTCTCCAGAATTTTTAGAGCGGAATGTTCCCGTGCTTGCGCCACGGGTTTTCCAGCTTTTTGTCTTTGAGCATCACCAGTGACCGGCAGATGCGCTTGCGGGTCTCATGCGGCAGGATGACGTCGTCAATAAAGCCACGGGCACCGGCTACGAACGGGTTGGCAAAGCGTGCTTTGTACTCGGCCTCTTTGGCAGCCAGCTTGGCCGGGTCGCCCTTGTCTTCACGGAAGATGATTTCCACGGCGCCCTTGGCTCCCATCACGGCGATCTCGGCGTTGGGCCATGCGAAGTTCACGTCGCCGCGCAGGTGCTTGGAGGCCATCACGTCATAGGCGCCACCATAAGCCTTGCGGGTGATGACGGTGATTTTGGGCACCGTGCACTCGGCGTAGGCATAGAGCAGCTTGGCACCGTGCTTGATGATGCCACCGTATTCCTGACCTGTGCCGGGCATGAAGCCGGGCACATCCACAAAGGTGACGACGGGAATATTGAATGCATCGCAGAAACGCACAAAGCGCGCGGCCTTGATGGAACTTTTGATGTCCAGACAACCGGCCAGCACCAGTGGCTGGTTGGCCACAATGCCGATGGTCTGACCATCCATGCGGGCAAAGCCGATGATGATATTTTTGGCGTACTCGGGCTGCAGTTCGAAGAAGTCGCCATCGTCCACGGTTTTGACGATCAGCTCCTTCATGTCATAGGGCTTGTTGGCGTTGTCAGGAACCAGCGTGTCCAGCGACGCCTCGGCGCGATCTGCCGGGTCGCCGCTCTGGCGCACGGGTGCTTTCTCACGGTTGCTCAGGGGCAGGTAGTTGTACAGGCGACGCAGCATCAGCAGCGCTTCCACGTCGTTTTCAAACGCCAGGTCAGCCACCCCGCTTCGGGTCGTATGGGTGATGGCACCACCCAACTCTTCGGCAGTCACTTCTTCGTGCGTCACCGTCTTCACCACTTCGGGGCCGGTGACAAACATGTAGGAGCTGTCTTTCACCATGAAGATGAAGTCCGTCATGGCAGGTGAATACACCGCGCCGCCCGCGGAAGGGCCCATGATCATGCTGATCTGCGGAATCACGCCGCTGGCCATGACATTACGCTGGAACACATCGGCATAGCCGCCCAATGAGGCCACCCCCTCCTGAATGCGCGCACCACCCGAATCGTTCAGGCCAATCACCGGAGCACCCACCTTCATCGCTTGGTCCATCACCTTGCAAATCTTCTCGGCATGGGCCTCGCTCAGGGCGCCTCCAAATACCGTGAAGTCCTGGCTGAACACAAACACCAGGCGGCCGTTGATCATGCCGTAGCCGGTAACCACACCGTCGCCGGGAATTTTCTGGTCCTGCATGCCGAAGTCCACGCAGCGGTGTTCAACGAACATGTCCCACTCTTCAAACGTGCCTTCATCCAGCAGGATCTCCAGGCGCTCACGGGCCGTCAGCTTGCCCTTTTTGTGTTGTGCAGCGATTCGTTTTTCGCCACCACCCAGGCGCGCGAGTTCACGCTTGGCTTCCAGTTGTTCGAGTATGTCGTGCATGGTTCTTCTTTCAGTTTGCTCTGTTTTTAATAGCTGTTCACGCCTTATTCACGAGGGCTAGCAGCAGATTTCTTGCCGCTGTGGAGGCTGCGATGCGCCCTGCCGTCACGTCGGCGGTCAGGGTGGGCAGCAGTTCGCGCACGCGCGGGTTCTGGCGGAATGACTGCTTGAGCCCGGCATCAATGCGCTCCCACATCCAGGCCAGGGCCTGATGCTGACGCCGATGGGTGAAGTTGCCGTTTTGGGTTTGCAGTGATTTGAATTGCGAGACGGCAACCCAGAAGGTATCCACGCCTTGCCCCAGCAGCGCGCTGAGCTGAATCACCTGCGGATGCCAGATCTTGTCGTCGTGGTGCATGTTTTCAGGGTTGCCGTGCAGACCCAACAACCGCAACGACGAGGTGATCTGCGCCCGGGCGCGTGTGGCTGCATCGGGGTCGATGTCGGCTTTGTTGATGACCACCAGATCCGCCAGCTCCATCACGCCCTTTTTGATAGCCTGCAGGTCATCCCCAGCGTTGGGTAGCTGCATCAGCACAAACATGTCGGTCATGTTGGCCACGGCCGTCTCGCTCTGGCCCACGCCCACGGTCTCGACGATCACGATGTCATAACCGGCCGCTTCGCAGACCAGCATGGCCTCGCGTGTTTTTTCGGCAACGCCGCCCAGGGTGCCGCTGCTCGGGCTGGGGCGGATGTAGGCGCGCTCGTGGACCGAGAGCTTTTCCATGCGGGTCTTGTCGCCCAGAATCGAGCCACCTGACACCGTGCTGGACGGGTCGATGGTGAGCACCGCCACGCGGTGACCCTGCCCGATCAGGTACAGGCCGAGCACTTCAATGAAAGTGGATTTACCAACGCCGGGCACCCCGCTGATGCCCAGGCGAAATGATTTTCCGGTGTTTGGGAGCAAGGCCGTTAGCAGCTCGTCGGCCTGCGCGCGGTGATCGGGCCGAGTCGATTCGAGCAGCGTGATGGCTTTAGCGATGGCACGACGTTGCGTGCCGCCTGTTGCAGTCACGATCTCGGCGGCAGAAATTGGGGTCAGAGCCCAATTTCGTTCTGTATTGTTAGTCTCCAGCGGCATGGTTGTCCTGAATTGGGATCTGACCCCGATTTCCTTCAGGCGATGGCCTTTTTGATTTGCTCCAGCACATCCTTGGCACTTGCCGGAATGGGTGTGCCCGGCCCGTAAATGCCTTTGACGCCCGCTTCGTACAGCATCTCGTAATCCTGCCGGGGAATCACGCCGCCGACGAAGACGATGATGTCATCCGCACCCTGCTTTTTCAGCTCGGCAATGATCGCTGGAACCAAGGTTTTGTGACCGGCGGCCAGTGTGGAAACGCCCACCGCGTGCACATCGTTCTCAATCGCCTGGCGGGCGCATTCTTCGGGGGTCTGGAACAGCGGGCCCATGTCCACGTCAAAGCCCAGGTCGGCAAAGGCGGTGGCCACCACTTTGGCGCCGCGGTCGTGGCCGTCCTGGCCCAGCTTGGAGATCATCACGCGGGGACGGCGGCCCTGCGCTTCTGCAAAGGCGTTGATTTCACCTTTGAGTGCGTCCCAACCTTCAGCGGAGTCATAAGCTGCTGCGTACACGCCGGTCACCTTTTGTGTGTCGGCGCGGTGGCGCCCGTAAACTTTTTCCATCGCGTCGCTCACTTCGCCCACCGTGGCGCGCAGGCGAACCGCCTTGATGGACAAATCAAGCAAGTTGCCATCACCCTTCTCTGCTGCAGAAGTAATAGCAGCCAACGCAGATTCTACGAGGGCTGGATCGCGCTTTTGCCGGATATTTTTCAGGCGGGCAATCTGCCCGTCGCGCACCGCCACGTTATCAATGTCGCGTGACTCAATGGCATCCTCGGTCTTGAGTTTGTATTTGTTGACGCCGACGATCACGTCTTTGCCACTGTCGATACGGGCCTGCTTTTCGGCAGCGGCCGCTTCAATCTTCAGCTTGGCCCAGCCACTGTCCACAGCCTTGGTCATGCCGCCCATGGCCTCCACTTCTTCGATGATCGTCCACGCGGCATCGGCCATGTCTTGCGTGAGTTTCTCCATCATGTAGCTGCCCGCCCAGGGGTCGATCACATTGGTGATGTGGGTTTCTTCCTGGATGATGAGCTGGGTGTTGCGCGCGATGCGCGAGCTGAATTCAGTCGGCAAGGCAATGGCTTCGTCAAAGCTGTTGGTATGCAGTGACTGCGTGCCACCAAACACGGCCGCCATGGCTTCAATCGTGGTGCGCACCACATTGTTGTAGGGGTCCTGCTCAGTGAGCGACCAGCCCGAGGTCTGGCAATGGGTCCGTAGCATGAGCGATTTGGGGGATTTGGCGTCAAAGCCCTTCATGATGCGGCACCACAACAGCCGCGCGGCGCGCATCTTGGCCACTTCCAGATAGAAGTTCATGCCAATGGCCCAGAAGAAGCTCAAGCGACCCGGCGAATTCGTCCACATCCATGCCCTTGGCGATGGCCGTCTTCACGTACTCCTTGCCGTCCGCCAGCGTGAAAGCCAGCTCCAGCGCCTGGTTGGCCCCGGCTTCCTGCATGTGGTAACCGCTGATGCTGATCGAGTTGAACTTCGGCATGTTTTTCGCCGTGTACTCGATGATGTCGCCGATGATGCGCATGCTGGGCGCAGGCGGGTAGATGTAGGTGTTGCGCACCATGAACTCTTTCAGAATGTCGTTCTGAATCGTTCCCGAGAGCTTGTCTTGCGATACGCCCTGCTCTTCAGCGGCCACCACGTAGCCCGCCAGCACCGGCAGCACCGCGCCGTTCATGGTCATGGAGACTGACACCTTGTCCAGCGGAATCTGGTCGAACAGGATCTTCATGTCCTCGACCGAATCAATCGCCACACCGGCCTTGCCCACGTCACCCGTCACGCGCGGATGGTCGGAGTCATAACCCCGGTGCGTGGCCAGGTCAAACGCCACGCTCACGCCCTGCCCGCCGGCGGCCAGCGCCTTGCGGTAGAAGGCGTTGGATTCTTCCGCAGTGGAAAACCCCGCGTACTGGCGAATCGTCCATGGCCGCACTGCATACATGGTGGCCTGCGGGCCGCGCAGATAGGGCTCAAAGCCCGGCAGCGTATTAGCGTAAGGCAAGTTGACCGTATCAGCAGCGGTGTATAGCGGCTTCACGGAAATACCGTCCGGCGTGACCCAGTCCAGGGCGGCCACATTGCCACCGGGCGCCGATTTGGCTGCGGCTTTGGCCCACGCCTCAAGACTGGCCGGCTGGAATTCTGGGAGTTTGGAGGTCATGAAAAAGGCGCTCGCAACGGGTTGGTTTGACGGTAGAGTCGATTAACGCTAGTTTACGTTATTTATAATTATTGATTAAAAAAATTGTTTCAAGCTTACAATCCGGTCCATGGCAGCACTTTCCCTTTCACCCCGCGCGCTCTACGAAGAAGTGGCCGAACTCCTGCGCCAGCGCATCTTCCAGCGCGAACTGGAGCCCGGCAGCTGGATTGACGAACTAAAAATCGCCGAGGCCTACGGCATCAGCCGCACGCCCCTACGCGAGGCGCTGAAGGTGCTGGCCGCCGAAGGCCTGGTCACCATGAAGGTGCGCCGCGGCGCGTATGTGACCGAGGTATCGGAAGAAGATCTGAAAAATGTGTACCACCTGCTCAGCCTGCTGGAATCCGACGCGGCGGGTGTGGTCGCCACCCAGGCCACTGCCGCCGAACTGGCCGAGCTGCAGGCCCTGCACCAGGAGCTGGAGGCCGCCGCGACACGTACTACGGCCGGCAAGGCAAACACCGACCAGTTTTTTGCCATCAACGAGCGCTTTCACATGCGGCTACTGGAAATTGCCAATAACCGCTGGCGCGACCAGATGGTGGCCGACCTGCGCAAGGTGATGAAGCTCAACCGCCATAACTCGCTGCTCAAAAGTGGCCGTATCGACGAATCACTGGCCGAGCACCGCGCCATCATGGCCGCGCTGACATCGCGCAACTCCGAGGCGACCGCGCAGCGCATGCGCGAGCATTTTGCCAATGGGCTGGAAGCAGCCGCCTGAGAACCCGGCAAATACCCCCCAAATTCAGAGGCAGGCAGGCCAGACCGGGCCTAGAATCGGCACAAAAATGCCCCAAGATTTCTGCAGTTAGTTGCTGGGTGAACCCTGCAGGCGGGGAGGAAGACAACGTTGGACCCCCATGACGGACCTGATCAATTCACCCGCCGGCCCTATTTCTGCCGCTTCACCACAGCAAACGTTGCTGGAGTACCAGGCCATTCTGGAGAATGCGTCGGTTGGTATCCTGTTCACGCGTGACCGGCTAGTACAGCACTGCAATCCCAAGTTTTCTGAAATATATGGCTGGCCCCACGGAGAGCTGGTCGGCCAGCCCGGATCGGTGTTCTACCTGTCGGAAGCAGACTATGCGGAGATAGGCCGCCTGGCCGGCCCGATTCTCGCCCGGGGGGAACAGCTGGATCAGGAAATACCCATGCGGCGCAAAGACGGCAGCACCGTGTATTGCCATATGCGTGCCAAAGCCATTAACCCTGAGAACACCGCTGAAGGCACCATATGGATAGCCGAGGACATTGGCGAGCGTAAACGCGTCCAGGCTGAAATGCAGGACCTGCTCATCAAGCAACGGGCCATTCTGGAAAACGCGTCGCTGGGCATCATGTTCACCAGCGACGGCCTGATCGTGCATTGCAACCCGCGCGTCGAGGTGCTTCTGGGTTGGCCAGCCGGAATGCTGACAGGACAAAAGGCCGACGTGTTCTTCAGGGATTTTGAGGACTACCTGGCGTTTGGCAAGGCCATCGGCAAGAAACTGGCTGACGGAGAACTGGTCGATATCGAGTGGCAAAACGCCCGCAAGGATGGCACATTGATCTGGTGCCGCCATATGGCCAAGGCGCTAACAACATCGGATGGCAGCCGCAGCACCATCTGGATCACGGAAGATATTTCAGACAAAAAAGCGGCGCAGGAAGCGCTGGACATCGCTCACCGTGAACTGGAGAACCGGGTCATTGAACGGACAGCCGAACTGGAAAAGGCTCGCCAGCAACTTGAGACCATGTTCCAGAGCTCGCCTCTTGCCATTTATGCCAGAGACATGGGCAACAACGTGACCAGCTGGAACCTGGCGGCAGAACGCATGTTCGGCTGGAAAGCCAGCGAGATCATCGGACACCCCTTGCAGACGGTCCCTCCCGGGCAATTGGCCGAAGCAGAAGAGCTGCGGCGACGCGCCCTCAGCGGCGAGCTGGTTGCCCAGGTTGAAGTCGTGCGGCAGCGGCGGGACGGAACCCCCATCGACGTGAGTCTGACCTTCGCCCCCCTGCGTGACGCCGCCAACAGGGTCTATGGCTACCAGACAGTCGTGGCCGAAATTACCGAACGCAAGGCGGCAGAGCAAAGAATCGAGTTTCTGGCTTACCACGACTCACTGACCGGTCTGCCCAACCGTCTCCTGATGCAGGACCGATTCAATCAGGCGGCCGCGCACGCCGACCGGACTTTGAACCGCATGGCGCTGCTGTACCTGGATCTGGATAACTTCAAGAACATCAACGATTCGTTGGGGCACGCTGCAGGCGACATGCTGCTCAAGGAAGTCGCCAGCCGGTTGTCCGCCTGCGTGCGTGAGACCGACACGATCTGCCGCCAGGGTGGCGATGAATTCCTTATTTTGCTTTGTGATCTTCCTGATACCGATGTCATCCCACCCATTCTGACCAAGCTTCAGCAGCGGCTGCAAGAGCCTTTCCACGCCGACGGCAACGAGCTGTCCAGTTCCGCTTCCATCGGCGTCACGCTGTTCCCACAGGACGGGGCCGATTTTGAGAGCCTGCTGCAGAAAGCCGACACCGCCATGTACCGGGCAAAAGAGGCCGGGCGCAACACCTTCCGGTTTTTTGACGAATCCATGAACGTGGAGGCGGTTGAACGAATGGTGATGCAGAACGGCCTGCGCCGCGCCATTGAGCGCGAGGAATTCGTTCTTCATTACCAGCCTCAGTTGGATCTGATCACCGGTACCATCATCGGTGCAGAGGCTCTCATTCGCTGGAACCACCCGGATATGGGCATGGTGTCGCCAGCGCGTTTCATTCCCGTTGCCGAAGAAAGCGGGTTGATCGTGCAGATCGGCGAATGGGTTATGGGCGAGGCCTGCCGCCAGGCTGTGGCCTGGCAACGCGCCGGGCTGCCGCCGCTGTCCATCGCAGTCAACCTTTCTGCAGCCCAGTTCAAACGCGGTGATGTCGCTCAGGTTGTGAGCCACGCACTGCAGGAGTCAGGCCTGAACCCTGGCCTGCTGGAGCTGGAACTGACCGAGTCCATCCTGATGCAGCATGTTGAAGGCGTGCTATCCACGCTGCAGAGCCTCAAGCGGCTGGGCGTGACGCTGTCGATCGACGACTTTGGCACCGGCTATTCCAGCTTGTCGTACCTCAAGCGGTTTGACATCGACAAACTCAAGATTGACCAGTCATTCGTGCGTGACCTGGCGAGCGACCCGGATGACGCAGCCATCGTGCGCGCCATCATCCAGATGGCCCACAGCCTGAGTCTCAAAACCATCGCCGAAGGTGTTGAAACAGCTTCAGCGCTGCAAATGCTCAACGACTTCCAGTGCGACGAAGCGCAGGGTTTCCATTTTTCTCAGCCCATGCCGGCTGACGAGTTTGCGCGGTATGTGAAACAGCGCTGAGGCAGTCATGCAGACGCCTCGTGCGGCCTTTCGCGGACGCATTTGCGAGATTCTGCTTCACCCTCAGATTGCCCATTTCTCCGCATAAGGCGCCACCGCAGCCGCAAGTTCTGCATCGCCCTGGATGACTAGAGAAAACCCGATGTGCTTCTTGAACGCCGCGATGCGCGCATACACGCTGCTTTGGAGCGCAAAAGGAGTCACTGGCTTCGAATCAATGACATTTCCCGACCGTCAACCACATCGCCCTTCATCATCTTGTCGTCCACTTTTTTGAACGTGTACGTGGAGTCCTTGCAGCCCACCAGTGTCTGCGCACGATTCACCGTGAAGACCAGTTCTTCCGCGCTTGCTTTCTGGACGGTTATGGCGTGCGGCCTGCCAACACAGGGATTTTTGCGGCTTTGAGCAACGATGTCCCAGGTTCCACCGTTGTCCTTGATGACAACGGATCCGTCGAGATCGGCGGACTTCTTCCCGTCGAACGACACGGTCCATTTGCCGTTGTACGGGTTCTCGGATTGAGCGATGACCGGCGTTGCAAATACGAAGGCGGCAACAAGTATGACTCTGGCTTGATTCATGATTTCTCCTTCTCCGAGTTGCTTTCCGCAACATACCCAGGCCGCCAGTGATCAGCTGAGTCACTACAAATTTGATAGCTACTCACGCATATTCCACGAGGGTTGGAGGCCAATTTGGCACCTAAAAAAAGACGAAATACCTACTTGAGTGCTGAAACGTCGATCTGGAAAACAACCGGGTAGGTCTTGGACCACTTCGCCCAACGGCGCGTGCCGGCTTCCGACACAGCCCAAAGTTTGCCATCCGCGTCGAAGCCCAGGTCTTCGATACCAATGACCATGTCAAATCGGGACTGGATCTCTCCAGTCTTTGAATTCAGTCGATACAAAGCGCCATATTTGCTGTTGCTGCTGGCCAACCACAGTGCGCCACCGGCATCAAATGCCATGCCATTGGCCTCCGTTGGAATCGGAATCACAGAAAGCGCCTGATCTTCTGTGATCGCGGGTTTTCCGTTGAACTGATCAAAAATACCGAGGCTCAGCCGATGTGCCTTTGCTTTCGTACCGTCTTTTTCAGAAGACCCAACCCATAAATCCGTGCCATCGAAATCGACAAATGAGCCCTTCAACGCGCCGCCCAGCTTCACGACCGAAACCAGTGCGTCTTTCGTGCTCCTGGACTCCAGCGCCCGTCGGAGATCAATCTTGTACAGCGTGCGGGTGTCCGCCACCACCAGCATGCCGCCGCCCACCATGGCCAGCCCGCCTGCGTGCCCGCAGTCTTCCGGCATGTCAAAGTAGCCGGTTTGCTTGCCATCTTTTGTCGACACGCTGAAGACCCTGCACGGGCCTTTGTCGACTTTGGCGTCTGCGCTGTTGTATCCGGCAACCAGAACCGTATCTGCAAGGTAGGTCAGCCCCTGAGGAACGTGGCCATCATCAAGACCGGGTGCCCAAATGGTCCGGGTGATGGCTTGTTCATTTGGCACAGCGCTGATGCCGCCCCAGATGTAAGAAGGCTTCTGTCCCAACGTCTCTGCCCGAGAGGAACCCGCAAAGCTGAGGGCTGCGATCACGGAGCAGGCAAACAGTAACGGTAAGCGCATGGCATCCCCCAGGAAGTAAACAATCCCGTGCTCGGACTATTTGGGATTATGGTACGAACAACCCCCAATTGATGACGCGTCAGTGCTGTTCGGTGAACTGGCTAACCCCTGCGCTCGAATGCCAGCTTGAGCCCCAGCAAAACCAGAATGGCGCCGCTGGAGCGATACAGCCAGGCCAGCACCGCCGGCCGGGAGCGAAGCCAGCCCGACAACAGGCCTGCAAAGAACCCAACCGGCCCCTTCACCAAAAAGGTGAGCGCGGCAAATACCAGGCCAAGTGCGAACACAGCCAGCGTGGGATGCGATGCACCCGGCAACACAAACTGCGGCAGGAAAGCAAAGTAAAACACCGCAATCTTGGGGTTGGACACGTTGGACAGCGCCCCGTCAAAGAACAGCCGCCCAAGTGACCGGTGGGAAGCGGACTGAACCACCAGCCCGGTGTTTTTGGTGCGCAGCAAGCCAACGCCCAGGTAAATCAGATACGCCGCCCCCACCAGCTTGAGCGCCAAAAACAGCCACTCGGATGTGCGCAGCACCGCACCCAGGCCCAGCGTGGCCAGAAGGGTGTGCCCCACCAGCCCCACACTCACGCCGGCAGCGGTGACCACCCCCGCAGCGGCGCCCTGCGCCACCGAGCGCGACATCACCAAAATCATGTCCTGCCCCGGCGTGATGATCAACACCAGCGAGGCCACGATGAACAGGAACCAGGAGACTTCAAGCATGGAAAGCGTTCCAGAGACGATGCCGCTAGCGGGCTATCACATTCAGTTGGCTGATGTCGGGGTAACCGGGGAGGCAGCGGCGGACTGCAACTTCTTCCAGGCCTGGAAGCCCCCCGCCACCGAAAGCGCCTTGGGATAACCGAGCGAGCGTAACAACGCCGCGGCAGTCAGGCTGCGCCGACCGCTGTTGCAAATGCACAGCAACAGGTGATCACGCGCGTGGTGCAGCTGGTTGATCATCGTGAAGAAGGTTTTGGCGTCGATATCCTTGGGCTGGCCCGCATCCAGAATGTCCTGCTCGTCCTCGGTCAGCGTGTGGCCGAGCATCAGTTTGACTTCGAACATCGGGATGTGCATGGTGTCAGGGATTGCGCCCTTCATCTCAATCTCGAAGGATTGCCGGATGTCAATCATCGTGGCCAACCCGAGACGGCACAGCTCCAGCGCGGTAGGAAGCGTGATTTCAAGCTTCGCGTGCTCTTCCGGGGACAGGGTTTCTTCTGCGTTCATAAAGTGGCTCGGTTGCATTGTGACTCAAAGCATGAGCTGGCGGATGGAGCCAGCCACGGAAAGTAGCTGTGGGCCGTCCATGCGGCCGATGATCTGGCGCACAACCGACCCCATGACCTGCTGTACGCCCGCCAATCCGAGGTTTGCCGATTGCTCCACGATAAAACCCGGCTTGGCGAGCTTGAGTGACCTCATGAAGTAGTAGTCCATGCCACTGTTCGTCAACTCCATGACGAGATTCGAAAGGGCGTCGCGGTGCCGGGTGGGATCCTGCGCATCCTCGATCGTGGTCAGGAGCGAAAGCGTCTTCGTGCGAAGCGCCTCGGCGTGATAGAAGCGGATGAACGGTTTTGCGGCAGACGACTTGGAAGACGTCTTGCCCTTTGGGGGAGCTGCTGCCCTCTTGGCTGCAGGAGATGCGCGCCTGGATGAAGTAGCCATGATTGTCATCATAGGGCTTTGCGCGGAGACAAAACGATGGTTACCAAAGCCGATGAGTCTTCCAGCGCCATGACGCCATGCACCACATTGGCTGACAAAAACAGCATTTGTCCGGTGCCCAGCACGTGACTTGCCCCCTCGACTGGCACATCTATCCTTCCTTCAATGCA
The DNA here is from genome assembly GCA_016707075.1 of Candidatus Egaibacter danicus. Lineage (GTDB taxonomy): Bacteria > Pseudomonadota > Gammaproteobacteria > Burkholderiales > Burkholderiaceae_C > Egaibacter > Egaibacter danicus. Next base: position 212,050 of record JADJII010000003.1, on the reverse strand, counting down.
CTGGATTGTGATTTCTCCCGGCACGCTGTGCGGTGGCAGGGATTTGCCAGTAAGCAGCACCAGGCGAATGACTTCAAGTTCGTCCGACTTGAACAAAGCTACCGTCTTCTCAGTCAGCAGCCGACTGCCGAGAGGCTGGATATTGACTGTCTGTCCTGAGCGTAGATGAGGAATGGCCATATATATAGACAGCATTGAAAAGCTGTAGAAAGAAATTGAGAACCCGCCAAACTGGATAGAACCTGAAACGGCGACGCAGCAAAGCCACTGCCATGTCAGGGCTTGCGACTTTTTAAATAATCTTCGTTCAATCGATTGCATTGCTGGGCGGCGGGACGTGCATACAGCCGCGCAACATAGGCTTCAAAGACGGGACGTTTTTCGATGGTACCGAACATCATGCCCCAGCCAAGCTGGGAGCCAACGTACACATCCGCAGCGGTAAATTGCTCACCACAAATGTACGGGCCCGGCAACAGCGCCGTCTCAACGGCATTGATCACCGCGTTATAGCTGCCAAACCCGACAAAACCACTCTTGTCCTCGGGCACCTGCCAGCCCATTGCCTTCGCGGTCACGGCTTGCTCCACCGGGCCAGCCGCGAAAAACATCCATCGGAAATAGGCCGCCCGGGCAGGATGTCCTGCGGGAGGAATCAGGTTGCTTTCCGGAAAGCGATCCGCGAGATAGGCGCAGATGGCAGCAGCTTCCGTGACGACAACGCTGCCGTGCTTGAGGGCAGGAACCTTGCCCATGGGATTCACCGAGAGATATTCGCCGCTCTTCATGGCGGGCCCGAATTCGAGCCAAACCGTTTCATAAGGCAAACCCGTCTCTTCCATCATCCAGTGGGCTATGCGCCCGCGTGACTGCGGATTTGTATAAAACACCAGATCGTTCATGATGAAGCTTCTCCTTGAATCAATGGATGGGGCTAACGCCTGAACCGTGGCGGAAAGTACCACCACGCTGCGGCAACGGCCAGCCCAAACAGTGTATAGACGACTGCGAACACCCAAGCGGGGGCCTCGTAGTACAGGATGCGCTGCAACCAGTGCTCAACAAAGCTGCCGCCATAGGTCTCTGCTCGCGCCTTTGCGCGAAGCCACATTTCCAGCGTCGTCAGCGGACAGATGATTCCAAACCATGACTGCGCCACGACGATGGCAATGGCACCCAGGTGCGCCAGCCTGAACCACATTGCATTGACCCAGCGCCAGGCAAGCAGGTTGCCGGCAATGACGACCGCGAGGCCGGCAACGACAAACAGCACGATGGCCACATGGAGCGCGAGCACCGCATCGGCGAGCAGCTGATACGGAAGGGTATCGTTCATGATGCCGATGCTAAAGGCAAACGGGTGCGAGCAGAACCCGCTGTGTAGAGCGCCTGAAACGCTACATATTCAGTAGCTAGTCACGCATATTCCACGGGGGCTAATGGCCAATTTGGCACTCAAATTTGGCGTTATTTCTCTGACAGCGCCAGGTTGGCGCCCAGACCCGCAAAAGCCGCTGCAAACCCGCGACGCAGCCACGATTGAACACGCGGCGATTCGATCACCGCCTTGCGGAACGCGTGAGCAAGAAAACCATAAACCACAAACACTGCAAAAGTCATGGCCATGAAAACACCACTGAGCAGCAGCAACTGCGCCAGCGGCGCAGCGGCATTCGGGGCGACAAACTGCGGCAGGAAAGCCAGGAAAAAGATAGTCAGCTTAGGGTTGAGGATGTTCAGCAAAAACGCTTTCGTCACCAGGCTGGCGGCTGAACTGGCAGAAGACGTGCTGTCCACCACAAAGGCCGCTTTGTCACGCCATGTAGCAAAGGCAATGTAGAAAAGATACGCCACACCGGCGAACTTGAGAACCTGAAACGCCAAGGCACTGGTGTGCAACACCGCCGCCAGGCCGAGCACCGTGGCCAGCAGGTGCGGCACGATCCCCGCCGTGCATCCGATGGCCGCAAACACGCTGGCCCGGCGCCCCTGAATGATGCCGGTGGAGACGGTGAAAACAACCCCCGTGCCGGGAATCAGCACAACGATCAGGGAAGTGATGAGGAATTCAAGGGTGATCATGATTCATGTGCTCCTGTTGATTGATTCCCAAACCGTGCGGCAGACCGCGCTTTGGCGCGCGTGGCCTCAATCTCGCGGTCACGGGGCTCGGCTGTGGTCACCAGCGACTCAATGAGCGTGCGCGCCGTCGCCGCTATCTGCGCCACCGCCAGATCAAACGCGGGTGCGTTGCTTTTGGACGGGACGTTGAAACCACTGAGTTTGCGCACGAACTGTAGCGACGCGTCGCGTATCTCCAGCTCGGTGGCGGGTGGCTCGAAGTTGAACAGTGTCTTGATGCTCCAGCACATGGCGGGACTCCTCCTATTTGGTTATTTGGCTATTTGGGTTTGGCGGCCTTGCCAGCCTGATTGAGGGCAATCGCCTGGCGAAAGAGCGCCTTGAAGGCAGACGCATCCACGGTTTCACCCTCGGCGATGTCGATCGCGCGGCGAGCGTTGCCGTCCAGACTCGCGTTGAAAAGCCTGGCCGGGTCTTTCAGCGACGCGCCCTTGGCGAAGGTCAGCTTCACCTTGTCCTTGTAGGTCTCGCCGGTGCAAATGATGCCGTTGTGCGACCACACCGGCGTGCCGGGTTTGGTGGGTGTGACCCACTTCCACTCCTCGACGACGTCCGGGTCTGCCTGCTGAATGAGCTGGCGCATGCGGCCCAGGGTTTCCCCACGCCAGTCTGCGAGATCGGCGATTCTTTGCGAGATGAGCCCGGATGCCGGTTGGCCCGGGCTTGCGTCAGGTCGGCTCATATGCGATGTAGTCCAGCTCAATGAAATCCAGCACCTCCGGCTTCCAGCGCGTTTCCACAAAATGCACGTGGTCGGGGTGAACGTTATAGGCATCGTAGTCTGGCTGCGAAGCAAATTCCATCGAAAATCCGAAGGTGAAGGCGGTCTTTTTCCCCACCTGCCGAAGACACTCGAACTGGCGCACCGTCGGGATGGCGGATAGTATGCGAGCCGCCGCCAGAAAGGCACTCTCGGGCGCTGAGCCGGGCGGGTGCCTGAGTTTGAAGGCAACGGTGTGGCGAATCATGGTGTTCTGTCTCCTGAGGTATGAGATGTGAGCTAACTGCCCTGCACAGCGTGCTGGAATTTGCCCGCCTGGGTGCCTATACTAAATGTTCGCCCCAGAGCGGGGATGCGGCACCTCGGGTACGCGTGCCAATAGACAGAGCGAAAGGATTGCATATGCTAGCCAATGCCTCCGTGACAACCATGCTCCCCGTGATCGACATGGACCGGGCCAGAGCGTTTTACGAACGAAGCCTCGGGTTGAAGCCCAGTGGCTTGCGGCCTGACGGCAAGTTTATCTATCAAGTGGGCGGTAGCACACTCGCACTTTTCCCCAAGCCGGAAGGCACAAAAGCCGAGCATACGGCGATCAGCTTTCAGGTGCCGGATATAACCGCCAGCATCGCGGAACTGAAGAAGGCGGGTGTGACATTCGAGAACTATGACTTTCCGGATTTCAAGACGGTGAATCACGTTTGCGTTCTAGGTGCCGAGAAGGCGGCCTGGTTCAAGGATACGGAAGGCAACTACCTGTGCCTGCACGAGGATCTGGTGCAGTAAAAAAGAACGGCTTTGCCGACGCGGCACGGGATACCCGTCATCTTGAATGCTACTAATTTAGTAGCTGCTCACGCATAGCCGACGAGGGCTGAAGGCTGATTTGGCACCTAAAAAGAGTAGTTTTTTGGCCCCGAGGGAAATTTTCCAGCCCGATCACTTCGGCCTCAAGCATCCTGACAGCCAATCTATCGGTCAGTTTCTTGCGCTTTGGGGGGGAGTCCATATACGAGGGGTTAGGCGTCATGTTGGTTCGCACATAGCCAAGGGGCTACATGTTGATGTTTACGATGACCCAGTTTCGATATGCGTCGCGGTTGGCGATGTCTACTGCGAGAAGGTCTGCATTGTGCAACGCGCGCTCGATCATCCAGTACGCTTCGTCAAACTGATTCAGAGTCACAGTATCTGAATCCTTCTTGTGATCGAAGTGCTTCAGCGCGTTCCGGGCCTTGTTCCACTCGTTGTAATGTTCTGTGTCCTTCTTCGGGCGCAGTGACTTCAATCCGATGGCCGCCAGGAGAGACGAGACTCTTGTTGTTGACTCCTCAACGGCGGAGAGTTTCCCTTCTGCATCGAGTAGCCCCGACATAACGGCTTCTGCCGCGCCAGCTAGGGTGACGGCACAGACGTACTTGCCCTGCAAGAACAAGCTGATTGCTTCGACGAGCTGCATCTGTGCAATCTCGCGCTTCGACAGCGTGGAGTCGTCTTCGTAGCCGAGGGTAGGTGCGTTCATGACGCCTAACGCCGTGGTTCAGGCGCGGGCCGAGCGCAGCGCGAGGACCATCGCCTGGAACCACTTGTTGGAACCCATGCGGGACTCGGGATAGGCGCTGCAGAATTGCAACACCGCCGGCGCTTGAAAGACTGAGTGATGCGGATATGCCAAGAGAGCTTGGGTAGACAACGAGGTTCTTAGAGGTTACGGGGCCCGCAAAGCCCCATTCGCTTACGGAGCGTGTTGCGACAACGAGTTTCTCTTCGGAGGAGACCAACGCGTGCACGAGCGCACGTGCGCGACCGCAGCTTGGGAGTTTCTTCAGTAGGTCTCTACGATGCATGTTCGTTGAGTGGTAAGGGCAAAGCTGAACGATTGCGATCTTTCGAGCTACGTGGGCCTGTGCTGCTTCGATGGATACGCCGTCCCGTTTTACGAGCCCTTCAACGACTGCTCGTAGTTTCTGTTGTTCTCGCTTTGGGCGTTTTGGAATGCGTGCCCGACTCCAATACCCGGCGCCAGGATGTTGGGTGAACGCGGGGTCCAAATACAGCAGCGGGTAATCAGCCGGGCCGTGATTTTGTTTCAGATTGCGGATGAGGCTGGCTCGAAAGCTTGCATTTCTTTCCCATTCGTAATCCTCTGCGTCGAGGCCGGGATTTAGCATGAGAATGACGACCTCTGCCTCTGCCAGGTTGCCGTTGATAGGAAGCGGCAGTAGGCCAAGCTCAAAATCCCCTTGGCGTGCAAGCGCGGCATCGTCGGGATGTACCAGTGAGGGCGCATCATCGCGAAAGTGGCCCCAGTACTCGATGAATGTTCCAGTAGCTGATTTCATGGGGTCCAACGTGATGTAGATCGGCGGATATTCTGGGATACCAGCTTATCCGACGGGATAAGCTGCAAAGCCATGGCCACAACATCACGATAAATCAGCTGCAAGCCGCTTGACAACTTGTTCACCGACATGAATACTGTTATTTTATACATGGTTTTGATTCTATGAACCCCGTCGTCTATCTTCCCCAATCCAGGCGCCTGCTGGAACAGGTGCGCGAGGTACTTCGTTACAAACACTATAGCCTCAAAACCGAGCAGGCTTACCTCTACTGGATTCGCTTTTACGTGCGCTGGCATGGTCGTCATGGCCAGATGCAGCACCCGCGCGACATGGGTGGCGCTGAGGTGACCTGTTTCTGTATCGGCACGTGCTGGTCGCACTCAGTCAGGGTTATTTGCTATATATTTAATAGCTACTCACGCATATCTGACGGGGGCTAGAGGCCAATTTGGCACTCAAAAACAGCCAAATTCAGGACTTCCGGCCACCCATCAACAGCAGCAGCCCGCCCGCCACCACCGCGGCAACGCCTGCCCACACCGGGATGTTCACGGACTTGTTTTCCTTGACGGACAGTTCCAGCGACCCCAGCTTCACGGCGGTGGTGTCTTTGGTGTAGCTGAATCCGCCGTAGGCCAGCGCCAGCACGCCAGCAACTATCAGCGCCACGGCGATCATTTTGATTGAGTTCATATCGTCCTCTTCGGGTCAAGCCACCCGTCTTCTGGGTCCGGCGGAACCAGGTTGGAGGCTGTTGCCTATTAGACCAAAAGACGCCGGGGTTGCCCGTAGGACAAGTGCCTGTTTCACTGCCCGCGGGCAGGCCAGACTGTGGCGATGTTTCAGGCGGCTTCGCGCACCGCCTCGTGTGCCAGCGCCATCACGTCGCGCGGGTGCAGGGTTTTCAGGCGGTGGTCGCTCCACACCTGGCGCCACTTGCGTGCACTAGGCAGGCCGTGGCGCAGGCCCAGCATGTGGCGGGCGATGGCGCTCCACGGCGTGCCGTGTGCGGCAGCCTCAGCCGCCATGTAGTCGCACATCTGCTCTTCCACCTGCTCGCGGGTGAGCGCTTCGACAGGCTCAGCACGAACGGGTGGGGGCTCGGCATTAAAAAACGCGGCGTCCCACTCGCTCAGCCACCAGGGGTTGTGATAGGCCTCACGGCCGATCATCACGCCGTCCAGTTGTTGTAGCTGTGCTGCCACCTGGTCACTGGTGGTGATGCCGCCGTTCACGCAGATGGTGAGGTGGGGAAACTCGGCTTTCAGCCGGTGCACCAGCTCGTAGCGCAGCGGCGGTACTTCGCGGTTTTCTTTCGGGCTCAGGCCTTTCAGCCAGGCGTTGCGCGCGTGCACGATGAACACGTTGCAGCCCGCCTCGCTGACGGTGCCCACAAAGTCGCGCACAAAGCCGTAGCTTTCAGTTTTGTCGATGCCGATGCGGTGTTTCACGGTCACCGGCACCTGCACCACGTCCACCATGGCTTTCACGCAGTCGGCCACCAGTTGCGGCTCGGCCATCAGGCAGGCGCCAAACGCGCCGCGCTGCACGCGCTCGGACGGGCAGCCGCAGTTCAGGTTGATCTCGTCATAACCCCACTGCTCGCCCAGTCTGGCGCAGTGAGCCAGGTCGGCCGGCTCGCTGCCGCCCAGCTGCAGCGCCACCGGATGCTCCTGCGCGTTGAACTGCAGGTGGCGTGGCACGTCGCCGTGAATCAGCGCGCCGGTGGTCACCATTTCGGTGTAAAGCAGGGCGTTTTTGCTCAGCAGGCGGTGGAAATAGCGGCAATGCCGGTCCGTCCAGTCCATCATCGGGGCGACGGACAGTCTCCAGCGTTCGGCGGGAACTGACCTGGACGCTTGCGTGGAAAGTGGCTGGGCTGGGGGCATGTCCGGATTATCCCAGCCCGGCAGAATGACCCTGGCTACCCCCGGCAACCATAAGCTTGACACGAATCAACCCAAAGGGCCGCCAGCCGTGAGATAGTGAAAAAATGGCTTTTCGCGAACCGAACATCCCTTCCCCCAACAATGCTGGTGAACCACCCGCCGGTGCGGCTCGCCCAGCCGTCTTCCTGGCCCAGGGCCTGAGCAAGATTTACCAGATGGGTGAGGTGAAGGTGCAGGCGCTGGTGGACGTGGATCTGACCATTTACGGCGGTGAATTCATTGTGCTGCTGGGACCATCAGGCAGCGGCAAGTCCACCCTGCTCAACATTCTGGGAGGCCTTGACCGGCCCAGCAGCGGCGTGGCCCGTTTTGCGGAACATGACCTCACGGCCGCCACCGATGCGCAGCTCACACAATACCGCCGTGAACACGTGGGTTTTGTGTTTCAGTTTTACAACCTGATTCCCAGCCTGACCGTGCGCGAAAACGTGGAGCTGGTGACCGACATCGCCGTCAATCCCATGCCTGCCGACGAGGCGCTGGCGCTGGTGGGCCTGGCCGAGCGGCTGGATCATTTCCCGTCGCAGCTCTCGGGTGGCGAACAGCAGCGCGTAGCCATTGCGCGGGCGATCGTCAAGCGCCCGGAAGTATTGCTGTGCGACGAACCCACGGGTGCGCTGGACTATGTGACGGGCAAGTTGGTGCTGGAAGTCATTGAGCGCATCAACCGGGAGATGGGCACCACAGCGGTTGTTATCACCCACAACGCAGCCATTGCCGGCATGGCAGACCGGGTGTTGCATCTGGGTGGCGGGCGCATTCAGCGGGTGGAGCAAAACACCCACAAGCTCAAGCCTTCGGAGCTGTCGTGGTGAGGGCAGCGCCATGAAAGCGCTGGATCGCAAGCTGCTGCGCGACCTGCGCCTGATGTGGAGCCAGGTGCTGACCATCTCGCTGGTGGTGGCCAGTGGCGTGGCCGGCTTCATCACCACATTCAGTGCCTACGATGCCTTGTCGTGGTCACGTGACCTGTATTACGCCGACTCGCGATTTGCCGACGTATTTGCCACCTTGAAACGCGCGCCTCTTTCGCTGGAAAGGCAACTGGGGCAAATTCCCGGTGCAGCACACGTGGAAACGTCGCTCACGCACATCGTGCCGGTTGACCTGCCCCATGTTCCTGACCCGGTGATAGGCCGCCTGATCGGGCTGGACCTGCACACGCCCCAGCGGCTGAACAGGGTGTTTGTGCGCTCGGGCCGCATGATTGAGCCCCAGCACAACGGCGCCATCGAGGCGATTGTTTCCGAAGGCTTTGCGGTCGCGCGCCAGCTCAAACCCGGTGACAGCATTCATGCCCTGATCAACGGCAAGCGTGAAGCCCTGATGATTGTGGGTATCGGGCTATCGCCCGAATACATCTTTGCCGGCATGTTTGGTTCTCCGGACCAGCGCGGCTTTGGCGTGTTCTGGATGGACCGGCGGGCGCTGGCCGCGGCCTACAACATGGAGGGCGCATTCAATTCGGTTTCTGTGCGGCTGGCACCGCAAGCCAGCGAGGGCGCGGTAATTGACGGCCTGAACCGGTTGCTGGCGCCGTATGGTGGCGACAAGGCCCATGGACGCGACGAGCAGATGTCGCACATGATTCTCAACTCCGAGATCAAGGAGCAGCGTGTGCTGGGCACGGTGCTGCCCAGCATTTTTCTGGCAGTAGCCGGTTTTTTGCTCAATGTGGTGCTCAGCCGCATGATCGCCACCCAGCGCGAGCAGATTGCCGCACTGAAGGCGCTGGGCTATGAAAACCGCGCGATTCGTTTGCACTACCTGAAGCTGGTGCTGGTGATTGTGGTGATTGGCGCTGTTTTGGGGCTGGGCGTGGGGGCGCTGCTGGGGCACTGGTTTGTGGGCATCTACGCAGATGTCTTCAGATTCCCCGAGCTGCGCTACCGGGTACGTCCCGAGCTGATTCTGGCAGCCATTGGTGTGGCGACCTCTGCTGCAGTAGTGGCTACCTTTCATGCCATCAATGCCACGGTGAGCATGGCCCCTGCGGAGGCCATGCGACCACCCTCGCCCGGCGTTTACAAACCCATGCTGATTGAAAGGCTGGGGTTGCGGCACTGGTTTTCTCCTGCGCTGCGCATGATTTTGCGCACCATGGAACGGCGACCCCTGCGTACCGGGCTGACGATTTTTGGCATTGCGGTAGCAATGGCAATTGTGATCACCGGAGCGTTCTGGCGCGATGCCATCGTGGTGCTGATGGATACGCAGTTCAACCGGATTTTGCGCGGTGATGTGACCATCGCCTTCATCGAGGCGACGCCCGCTCGCATCGAGCATGATGTTGCCCGGCTGCCGCATGTGAAGGCAGTGGAAGGGGTGCGCAGTGTCGCGGTGCGTCTGGTCAACGCCAATCACAGCTGGCGCGGCGCCATTCAGGGCAAGGTGGCCCAGCCGGACCTGCATCGCATCGTGGATGTTGATCATCAGGTTTTCACGCCGAAAGAAGGCAGTCTGCTTCTCACGGACCGGTTGGCGCAGCGCCTGCAGATCCAGCCGGGTCAGATGGTGCGCGTTGAACTGCTGGAAGGCAGCCGCGAGGTGCTGGAACTACCGGTGGCCGGCGTCGTGACAGAGCTGATGGGCATGAGCGCTTATATGGAGCGGCGCTCCCTGAACCAGCTGCTGCGTGAAGGTGACATCATCAACCAGGTGACCGTGGCGGTGGACCGGGGACATGAGCCCGAACTGCTGGCACGCCTGAAGGAGCTGCCCCGTGTGGCGGCGGCAGTGAGCAAGTCCATCATGAAAAGCAACATTGACGAAGTGACGGCGCGCAATGTGCTGGTGTTCAGTGGCATCCTTTCTGTGTTTGCCACCATCATTGCGACCGGCGTGGTCTATAACAACGCGCGCATTGCCCTGGCGGAGCGGGCCTGGGAACTGGCCAGCCTGCGCGTGCTCGGGTTCACCCGCACGGAGGTTTCCGCCTTTTTGCTGGGTGAACTAGCCATTGAAATTGCACTGGCCATTCCGCTGGGCATGCTGCTGGGGTATGGGCTGGCCACGACCATCGTCAGCCTGATCAAGACCGATGAGTTTTTTTTCCCCATGGTGATTGCGCCCGCCACGTATGCCTACGCAGTGCTTTGTGTGGTGGTGGCCGGACTGGTCAGCGGGCTGATTGTGCGACGCCGGGTGGATACGCTGGATCTGGTGGGCGTCCTCAAGACGCGCGAGTAGAAATACAGGGAATACAGGTGAATACATGAAGAAAAAAATAGCATGGATGGTTGGTGGACTTATTGTTTTGGCGCTGCTGGTCTGGGCCTTCATGCCCCGGGCAACCGAAGTTGAAGTGGCCAGCGTCACCCAGGGTCGGTTTGAACGCTCGGTGCAGGAGGACGGCAAGACCCGCCTGCGAGACCGGTACGTCGTGTCCACGCCGCTGGCGGGTCGGGTAGCCCGTATCACGCTCAGGCAAGGCGATAGCGTGGAGCGTGATGCAATGGTGGCCACGCTCTGGCCGCTGGTCCCTGCCCTGCTCGACGAACGGGCACGTGACCAGCAAAATGCGCATGTCGGCGCACTGGAGGCTTCAGTTTCACGCGCCAAAGCCAACGTAGGGCGCGCGATGGCAGCACTGGATCAGGCTCGCGCCGAACTCAAACGCAACGAGGCGCTGGCAAAGGAGGGGTTTGTTTCACCCAACCAGAATGAAACCGGACGCCTGACAGTACGTCTGCGAGAGCAGGAACTGGAAAGCGCCAGACAGGAAGAAAGCGGCGCCCGCCACGAACTGGACCAGTCACGCATTGCGCTCAGGCAGTATTCGTCTGGAAGCACGGGTGCCCAACAGCGCGCATGGCAGATCAAGGCGCCAGTATCTGGAAAGATCCTCAAAATTCAACAGCAAAGTGAAGGCATCGTTCAGGCGGGCACGCCGCTGATGGAACTGGGCGACCCCAGCCAACTGGAGGTGGTGGTGGACGTACTGACTGAGGATGCCGCTCAGATAAGGCCAGGCACGCCGGTGCAACTGAGTAACTGGGGTGGGCCCGAAACGCTGGAGGGTCGCGTGCGGCTGATTGAACCTGCTGCGTTCACCAAGGTGTCCGCACTGGGTGTGGAGGAGCAGCGCGTCAATGCCGTGATCGACATCACCTCGGCGCCGGACAAACGCGCTACGCTGGGCGACGGGTTCAAGGTGGATGTACGGGTGCTGGTCCAGGTTGTTGAAAGCGCCGTGAAGGTGCCGGTCAGCGCGCTGTTTCCGGTGGGGGCACGCTCTGCACTGTTCGTTGTGGAGGGAGGTCGGGCCCGTCAACGGGAGATCGAGGTTGCCGCCCGCAATGGCGTCGAAGCCTGGGTCAAAACGGGCTTGGCGGCGGGCGCACCCGTCATTGTTTATCCACCAACCGCTCTCAAGGATGGGGCCAGAGTGACGACCCGTTGAATGGTCAGGGCGTTACGCACCAGGGCGCGGTGTCGTGAGCAAAACCCATCCAAAGCGCCCAGAAGGCGCTTGCGGCCAGCGCCAGCCCGGCCAGTCGCATGCCCCAATTGCCATCGCCCAAGCCACCGCCCTGCCCGCGCAGACGCAGCCACAACCAGGGCCCGATCATCATTGAGACACTGGTGCCCAGCGCAAACAGCGCCATCACGGCGGCACCCTCCATGACATTGGCGGTCAGGCCAGCCACCAACAGGGCTGAATACAACAGGCCACAGGGTAAAAAAGTCCACAGCGCACCGATCACCAACGGTGCGCCCGCGCCCCAGCCGGACGCGACTGACCGCACGCGCGTCCAGATCTTTTTGCCTGCGCTGTCCAGCCAGGCCGGTTGCTGCGCTTTCCATACCAGAAGCAAGCCCAGCAACATGGCAGCCACATGAAGCATGGTCCAGACAGGCCGCAAGGCTACCGCCTGCGAGCTTAACCAGCCCACCCCCTGCATGGATGCTGCCGCAACACCACCCAGCGCCGAGTAGCCCAGCACCCGCCCCGCCTGAAAAGTCCACATGGCGCTGTTTTTACGCTCGCCGGCAGCCTGCCCAATGCCGGCACAGGCGGCACCACACATGACCACACAGTGTGGGCCACCAACCAGACCCATGAGCAGAGCTGTCAACGCGAGAGAGGATTGCATCAGCCGATGCTAAATGATCTTGGAGAACTTCGCCCGGGTTCGGTCTGTCTGCAGGTATTTGTCAAATACCATGGCTACGGCACGCACGAAAAACCAGCCCTGCGCCGTGACCTGAATACCGGATTCATCCACAACGACCATGCCCTGAACTTCCAGTGCCTGCAAGGCCTCCAGCTCTTTGGCGAAGTAGGACTTGAAATCCACCAGAAAAGCCAAATCGATGGATTCGAATTGAACATGCCCTTGACACATCAGCGCCATGATGACGGCGCGACGAACCAGGTCATCACGTGTGAGCGCCAAGCCCCGGACCACCGGGAACTGGCCCTGATCCAGAAAGTCGTAATAGTCTTCCAGCGTTTTGGCGTTCTGGCTGTAGGTGGCGCCAATGCGTCCGATGGACGACACGCCCAAGCCGATCAGGTCGCAATCGGGCTGCGTACTGTAGCCCTGAAAATTTCGGTGCAGACGGCCCTGGCGCTTGGCAACGGCCAGCGTGTCACCGGGCAAAGCAAAGTGGTCCATGCCTACATACACATAGCCCGCTGCCATAAAGGCCGCCAACGAGCGAGACAACATGGAAATCTTGGCAGCCCCACTGGGCAGCTCAACCGTGTTGATGCGGCGCTGCGGCTTGAATCGCTCGGGCAGGTGTGCGTAGGCGTACAGGGCAATACGGTCCGGGCGCAACTGGTTCACCTGCACCAGTGTGCGATCAAAGGATTCCGGACTCTGCTGCGGCAGTCCATAGATCAGGTCCACGTTGATGGACTCAAAACCGCGCGCGCGGGCAGCTTCAACCAGGGCAAACACCTGTTCAGCGGGTTGCACCCGATGAACCGCTTTCTGGACCGCCGGGTCAAAATCCTGCACACCAAAGCTGAGCCGGTTAAAACCCAACTCGGCCAGTGTGTCCAGGCGTGACGCGTCCACCGTTCGGGGATCTACCTCAATGGAATATTCACCGCCGGGCGCAAAAGTAAAATTCCGGCGCAACATGCCCATGAGTTCGCGCAACTCGTCGTCACTCAGAAATGTGGGGCTGCCGCCGCCAAAGTGCAACTGGCTGATGGTCTGGCCCAAGCCGATCCGCTCGACATGCAGATCAACCTCACGACTGAGGTAGCGCAAATAGGGGGTCGCGCGATCATGGTGCTTGGTAATGATTTTGTTACAGGCGCAGTAGTAACACAGCGACTCGCAAAACGGGATATGCACATAAAGGGACAGCGGCAACGCCATGGCAGCAGCTCCGCTTCGCCGTTGAGTCAGTGCCTGTGCATATTCGTCCGCTCCAAAGGCCTCCACAAACCGGTCGGCAGTGGGGTAAGACGTGTAACGCGGCCCGGCCACGTCATAACGACGCAATAAATCACTCGAAACAGGGGCGGCATCAGCGCTCATGAACACTCCAATACAGACGTGCTGACTGTGCCGTAATTCTCCAGTCAGACTTTTGATCTGAGTCAAAACCCCGTCGAAGTGGGTAAACTGGAGTCCGGGCCGAACAAAGGGAATCACATGATGGAACCAGATACCAAATCTCATCCTGGCGCTGAAGCGCTGGCGGCGATTCCCGTCAAAGCTGACGCTGGCATGAGCGCACACGCCATCAAGGTTGCATGTTCCAACTGCAACCTGCGTGAACTGTGCATGCCCCTCGGGCTTACAACCGAAGAACTGGACCGCATTGAAGATGTGGTCGCCAGCCGGCGCAAGATCAAACGGGGCAGTCTGCTATTTCGAAATGGCGAGAAATTTACCAGCCTCTATGCGATCCGGACCGGTTTTTTCAAGACTTGCGTGGCCTCAGAAGACGGCCGGGACCAGGTGACCAGTTTTCAGATGGCAGGTGAGGTCATGGGGCTGGATGGCATTGTGAACGACCACCATACCTGCGACGCCATAGCGCTGGAAGACGCCGAGGTGTGCATCATGCCGTTTGACCGCATTGAGGAATTGTCCAGGGAGGTCAACGCCCTGCAGCGTCATGTGCACAAGATCATGAGCCGGGAGATTGTGCGTGAAAACGGCGTCATGCTGTTGCTGGGCAGCATGCGGGCCGAGGAGCGCCTGGCGGCATTTCTACTGAATCTGGTACAGCGCCTGCATGCCCGGGGCTTCTCCCAATCCGAGCTGATTCTTCGCATGACACGGGAAGAAATTGGGAGTTATCTGGGTTTGAAGCTGGAAACCGTCAGCCGCACTTTCTCCAAGTTTGCGGAAGATGGCATCGTGGAAGTCAAGCAGCGGCACGTACGCATACTGAACACGGACTCCCTCAAGGACATCGTCAACCCAAAGGTCTGTAACTAGACCTCAGCAAGAACCCTGCTTGGGACAACCGTCCGGACGACCATCTTCCGGCAAGGGGCAGCGGTTCACTTCAAATGGCGACATGGACAGCAAGGTGGTCAAACCACCGCTAATTGACGTGATTAGCCAGAAAACAAAGAACGCCAGCGTGTAAACACCTTGGCGGGATATTTCCAGAGGATGCCCGAACCAGTGCAGGTCTTGCGGGTCACCCATGGCAAAAACCAGCATTTCGATGACCCCAGCCATCAAAAATGCAGGCCAGACAATCCACATCAGTCGTTGTTGCAGCATGTTTGCCTCGTTTGGGTTTCACGTACCTGAAATTCAGGGCGCTTTCGGCTCAGGCTTGCCGCCCGTGGCAGCATGGTTACGACCCTGCATGGCTGGTGCCAGGCTTGCCGGATTTTCAGCCAGCGTTTTGTTGATTTCAACGCCCTTGCGGTAGTAGTCTTCGTCCAGCACAGGGTCTTTGCCCGACATAGCAAAATAGAGCGTAACAAAGCTGGCCACTACCACAACAGCCGGGCCTGCAATCACCAGCCAGACGTGTCCAAAATGCCACCAGGGCTGCGGGGAAGTATTTGTGGCTTGTGACATAACCAATCCTTAACGGGGAACAATGAACACAGATTTTTCGGATACCTTGTCCGTCGAATCAATGGCTGCAATATCAAAATGAATGGTGTGTGATCCTGGCTTGGCGGCTTCATACGGGGCCTGCACGCGAACGGCCACCCAGCGGGCTTGCGTGGACTCAACGATCACAACATCTTCGTCAGACACGACCGCCAGCCCGGGCAACCCTTCCGCAGTGATGCGGAAACGCTGAGTGGATTCAGATGCGTTCACGATCTGGAGACGATAGACATTTTCAATTCGCCCGCCAGCTGCGATGCGAGCCAGGGAACCACGGTCACGCACCACGTCCACCTTGAAGGGCGTGCGAAGAGTCAGACTCACCAGCATGGCCATGACCACTGCCCCCAGGATGGCCGTGTAAACCAACACACGTGGGCGAAATACATGGCGCAGCGTTTGCGAACGAGTCCAGTGCTCGCTCATGGCATTCTGGGTTGAATACTTCACCAGCCCTTTGGCGTACCCCACTTTTTCCATCACGGTGTCGCAGACATCGGCGCAGGCGCCGCAGCCGATGCACTCGTACTGGAGGCCTTTTCGAATGTCGATGCCGGTAGGGCAGACCTGCACACAGAGACTGCAATCGACGCAAGCCCCCAGGTTCAGTGCCTTGGGATCAGCCTTTCTGGAGCGTGCGCCACGTGGCTCACCACGCTCGGTGTCATAGGTGACGATAAGAGTGTCTTTGTCGAACATCGCACTTTGAAAGCGTGCGTACGGGCACATGTGTTTGCATACCTGCTCACGCATGAATCCTGCGTTGCCGTAGGTGGCAAAACCATAGAAAAGGGTCCAGAAGGTTTCCCATGAACTCATGTTCATCTGAACAAATTCACGGCCTAATTCATGAATGGGAGTAAAGTAGCCCACAAACGTGAAGCCGGTCCACAACGCAACCGCCAGCCACAAGAAATGCTTGAGGGCTTTGCGACCCAACTTGTCGGCATTCCAGGGGCCTGCGTCGCGACGCATGCGCGCTGAACGGTCACCCTCGGTCTTCTTTTCGAGCCACAGGAATATTTCGGTATAGACGGTCTGAGGGCAGGCATAACCACACCACAAACGCCCCGCCACAGCAGTGAACAGGAACAGCGACAGGGCTGAAATCACCAGAATACCGGTGAGGTAGATGAAGTCCTGCGGGTAGAGAACCAGCCCAAAAATGTAGAAGCGCCGGGCGCCGAGATCAAAGAGCACGGCTTGACGCTGGCCCCATTCCAGCCATGGCATGCCATAAAACACCAGCTGGGTCAGGAACACCATGCCCCAGCGCCACTGGGAAAAGATTCCAGTGACACTACGTGGGTAAATTTTCTTGTGGGCCTCGTAGAGCGAGACCATTTCTTCATCGGCACCGGGAGGGGGCTCTATGGGGCCTTTGTCCGGCGACTCTGCGATCGGAATAATCCTGCGCGGTGGTGTTTCTGAAAGGGCCAAGGGAAAACTGTCCTCCGTGGGGCGCTGTTAAGCACGCAATCCGTTACTTGGGCTGGGCATTATTCGACAAGCCCCATACATAAGACGCCAGCACGTGGACCTGCGCCTCAGTCAATTTGTCAGCCTGTGCAGGCATCTGGTTGACTTTGCCGTTGTTCACCATGGCAATCACTGCATTTTCGCCATAGCCATGAAGCCAGACGTCATCGGTCAGGTTGGGGGCACCCAAAGCCGGGTTGCCTTTACCGTCCATGCCGTGGCAGGCGGCGCACACCACGAATTTGGACTTACCCAGTGCAGCCTTGACAGAATCATGCGGGCTGTTGGACATACTCAGCACATAGTTAGCCACATTTTTGACATCGTCAGACGTACCCACAGCAGCACCCATAGGAGGCATGTTGCCGATGCGCCCCAAGGCCAGTGTTTCCTTGATTTTTTCAGGTGCGCCACCGTGCAGCCAATCTGCATCAGTCAGGTTGGGGAAACCCTTGCCACCGCGCGCATCTGAGCCGTGGCACTGTGAGCAGTTGTTCATGAACAGGCGCTCACCAATGGCCTTGGCCTGGGGATCTCGTGACACGTCTTCAGGTTTCATGGCCGTGAACTTGGCGTAAAGCGGGGCCACTTCGCGGTTGCCCTTGTCAACTTCCGCCTGATACTGGCCAGCTTGTGTCCAGCCCAGCTTGCCCGCAAAGTTGCCCAAACCAGGGTACATGGCCAGGTAGACAAGAGCGAATACGATGGTGATAACGAACAGCCATACCCACCAGCGAGGCAGGGGGTTATTCATTTCCCGCAGGTCGCCGTCCCAAACGTGGCCCGTGGTGTTGTCATGAGCGGTCATAGCTTTCGCCTTGCCGCTGAACCACAGCAACAGCGCGCAGGCGACGATACCTACCACCGTGATAGCCGTGACGTAGATTGACCAGAAGTTACTTGTGAAGTCACTCATTTTTATTCCTTATTCGGAGAGTCTCAGTCCTGCTCGAAAGGCAGGTTGGCAGCTTCAGAAAAGTCCGCGGAACGCCGCCTGGACCAAGCCCACCAGACGATGCCAAGAAAAGTCAAAAAGCTTGCCACCGTGGCAATGGATCGAAGGGTATTGATATCCATGGTTTGCTCCTCCGTCTTATTTGAGAGCCAAGCCCAAGACCTGCAGGTAAGCAATGGTGGCTTCCAGCTCTGTCTTGCCCTTGAGTTCTTCGACCGACTTGGCGATTTGCTCGTCGGTATAAGGTACGCCCACCGTACGCAGGGCCTTCATGTGAGCTGGCATTGAGGCGGCGTCTACCGCGCTCTTTTCAAGCCAGGGATAAGCCGGCATATTGGACTCGGGAACCACGTCACGCGGATTCACCAGATGAATGCGATGCCATTCATCACTGTATTTGCCACCCACCCTCGCCAGATCTGGCCCCGTGCGCTTGCTTCCCCACTGGAAGGGATGGTCATATACGGACTCACCAGCCACCGAGTAGTGACCATAGCGCAATGTTTCAGCGCGGAAAGGACGAATCATCTGTGAATGGCAGTTGTAGCAGCCTTCGCGGACGTAAACATCCCGCCCAGCCAGTTGCAGAGCCGTGTAGGGCTGAATGCCCTTGATCGGCTCAGTGGTGGACTTCTGGAAGAAAAGCGGAACGATTTCCACCAACCCACCCACCAGCAGAACCAGAAGGATGAGAACGATCATCAGGAAATTGTTGGTCTCAATCATCTCGTGAGAGATGCCGGATTTCGTGTTGTTTGCCATGATGTGATCTTTCTCAAGCGTGCGCAGCAGCAGCGGGGATGTTGACGCTGACGGCACGACCCGCCGTTGCGGTCTTCAGGGTGTTCCACAGCATGATCAGCATGCCGCTCAAATAAAGCAAACCACCGGTCAACCGCAGCACATAGAAGGGGAAGGTTGCCTTGACGGACTCCACAAAGGTATAGGTCAGGGTGCCGTCGGCGTTGACAGCACGCCACATCAGGCCCTGCATCACGCCGGCAATCCACATGGCCGCAATGTAGATCACGCCTCCAATGGTGGCAGTCCAAAAATGGACTTCAATGGCCTTGACGCTATACATCTGTTTTTGACCGAACAGGCGCGGGATCAGGTAGTACATCGAACCCATGGTCACCAGACCCACCCAGCCCAAAGCACCGGAGTGCACGTGGCCTACAGTCCAGTCGGTGTAATGGCTCAAGGCGTTGACTGTCTTGATGGACATCATCGGGCCTTCGAAAGTGGACATGCCGTAGAAGGACAGTGACACGATCAGGAAGCGCAGGATGGGATCGTCACGCAGCTTGTGCCATGCGCCAGACAGCGTCATGATGCCGTTGATCATGCCGCCCCAGCTGGGAGCCAAGAGAATCAGGGAGAACACCATACCGACGGACTGGGTCCAGTCAGGCAGCGCGGTGTAGTGCAGATGGTGAGGACCCGCCCACATGTAGGTGAAGATCAGCGCCCAGAAGTGAACGATAGACAAGCGATAGCTGTAGACAGGACGACCCGCCTGTTTGGGGATGAAGTAATACATCATGCCCAGGAATCCAGCGGTCAGGAAGAAGCCCACCGCATTGTGGCCGTACCACCATTGAACCATGGCGTCCTGAACACCGGCGTAAGCCGAATAAGACTTCATCATGCCTGCAGGGATGGCTGCACTGTTAACCAAGTGCAGGATTGCCACCGCCAGAATGAAGGCACCGAAGAACCAGTTGGCCACATAGATATGCTTAACCTTGCGGGTGCCGACGGTTCCAAAGAACACAATGGCAAAAGAAACCCAGACCAGCGTGATCAGGATATCAATCGGCCATTCCAGTTCGGCATACTCCTTGCCTTGCGTAAATCCCAGCGGCAGGGAAATCGCAGCGGCCAGAATCACAAGTTGCCAACCCCAGAAGGTAAAGGCGGCCAGTTTGTCGCCAAACAGCCGCACCTGACAGGTGCGTTGCACGACATAGTAGGCAGCAGCAAACAAACCGCAACCACCAAACGCAAAAATCACCGCGTTGGTATGCAATGGCCGCAATCGACCATAACTCAGCCAGGAAATACCGAAATTCAACTCCGGCCAGGTTAACTGGGCCGCAATGATCACGCCGACCAGCATGCCCACTACACCCCAGACGACCGTCATGATGGCGAATTGCCGCACAACGGTATCGTTGTAGACAGTCGCCTGCTGGTTAGAAAATGCCATTTTTTACCTCTTCTTCGTTTACTTCGGTTCGAAGTGTCTTTCGGGGCAAGGTGCCTCGGGTTGACACAAATCAAATGCAGGCGAAAATTCTTAAGAATCCTTCAGAATTCGTTCCCCTTCACCCTCGATATCCTCAAACTGACCGCGATCAATAGCCCACCACAGCCCGCCCAATATGAAAAAAACGAGGACGACAGACAGGGGAATCAACAAATACAGAATGTCCATCAAGCTTCCTTGAGTACCCCAAGAGGGGTGTTTTGCACACCACGGGCCAGCCGCAAGGCATTAAGAACGACCAGCAGTGAACTGGCCGCCATGCCCAATCCAGCCAGCCAAGCGGGCAGGAATCCGACAACAGCCAGCGGGATGCAGGCCGCGTTGTAAATCAGTGCCCACCACAGATTCTGGCGAACGATTGCCAGTGTACGTCGGGCCAGCTTCAGCGTCTGAACCACGTTCATGAGGCTATCGCCAAGCACCACGAAATCGGCCTGCGCCTGCGCCAGCGGTACCGCCCGACCAAACGCGAACGACACATTGGCACCGGCAAGAACAGGTCCATCATTCAGGCCATCACCCACCATGGCCACTTTGTGCCCTGAAGCCTGCAGGTTACGCAGAAAGTTGAGCTTGTCGCCAGGTGAACAGGTACTCTTTGCGCTGGAAATTCCCGCCAGCTCTGCCACGCGCGCAACCGATGCCGGGTTGTCGCCCGATAACATATGCACAGAAACCCCGTCGTCCTTCAACTGTTTGACTACAGCGCGGGCCTCCGGGCGAATGTCTTCCATCAGTCCGAATGTGGCCACCAAACCCTTGCCGTCGCTCAGGTATGCCTGCAAGCCACCGGTTTTGGCAGACGAAACACCGCAAAAACGCGCAGACCCCAACTTGAGGGAGATGGGCTCTGCATTCGCGTCTGGCCGTTTGTCGATCACTGCGCCAGCGACGCCCTCCCCGGACGTTTCGACAACGGCATCACAGACCAGACTCCGGGACTTCACGCCACCACCCACTCGATGTTGTGCGGCCAGACTCAACGCCCTTGAGACAGGATGCAGGGAGTGCTCTGCCAGGGCCGCCGCCATGGCAACGGCTTCGTCAGGTGAAACCCCGGAACGCGTCTCAACCGAACCCAAAACCATCGCATCCCGCGTCAGGGTACCGGTCTTGTCAAACACCAGGGTATCCACGGTGGCCAGACTTTCAAACGCCTGTAATCTGCGCACCAGCACACCGCTGCGTGCCAGTGATCCAGCAGCAGCCAGCATGGCCGCAGGCGTAGCCAGGGACAGTGCACACGGACAGGTAACCACCAGCACAGCTACCGCCACCATCAGTGCATGACCAGGGTCGCGGCTCCACCACCATGCGCAGGCAGCAATCGCCGCGAGCAAGACGGTCACCAAAAAAGGCTTTGCAAGTCGATCCGCCAGTTGCGCCCCTTGCGGCTTGGTGGCCGAGGCGCTTTCCATCAGCGCAACGATTTGCGCAAACCGGGTGTCCGACCCAATAGATTGCACCCGCACCTGAACGGTAGCGCTCAGGTTGTGACTGCCTGCAACGACCAGTGCTCCGGCGCCGCGTGTTACCGGACGTGATTCTCCGGTCAGCAATGCCTCGTCCACCTGGGTAGACCCCTGCTCAATAACCCCATCTGCGGAGAAAGCCTCACCCGGATGCACCCGGACCAGATCACCAACCACCAACCGGCGCACCGCCACACGCTCAAACTGGCCACCGGGCTGCAGACGTTCCACACTGTCAGGAAGGCGGTTCATCAGCGCTTCAAGAGCCCCTGCCGTACGGTCCCGCAATCGAAGTTCCAGCCAGCGCCCGGTCAGCAGGAAAAAGACGAACATGGTGAGGGAGTCGAAATAGACCTCCTGGCCGAACACGCCTTCTGGTTGAAACGTGCCTGCCGTGCTCACCGCAAAGGTAATAGCCATACCCAGCGCCACTGGCAGATCCATGCTGATGCGGGTCTGCGCAACATCACGCAGGGCATTCCTGAAAAAAGGCCCGCAGGAAAACAGAATCACAGGCAATGTGAGAACCCAGGACGCCCAGCGCAGCAATTGCTCCATCTCACCGGTCAGGTCACCGGGTTGAGCAATGTAAGCGGGCCACGCGTACATCATCACCTGCATCATGCATAGGCCTGCAACCAGCCAGCGCCAGAGGGCTTTTCGGGTTTCAACCTTGCGACGCTCGCTGGCAAACACATCGTTTGCTGGCACTGCGCGGTAGCCGCTATCAGCGACGGCCTGCATCCACCCGGAAGGGCTGACCTTCGAGGCCGACCATACGACGCGTGCCCGATGACTACCCGCGCTGACTTGGGCGCTGACAACGCCTGGCACCCTGCCAAGAGCCTCCTCGACCGTCAGCGAACAAGCGGCGCAGTGCATGCCTTCGATCACCACACTGGACTCCCAAAGCGCGGGGTCGGGGCCACAAACCCGACTGAATGCACTCCACTCATGTGGATCATCCAGCAGTCTCAAGGCTTCTTTTCCGCTGGGAGCAAGCGCAGGTAGTTCCGTAGAAGCTTCCACAGTCGCAAACTTCTCAGGCAATACAAAAGCGGCTGGGAACATGATGTTGAAGTGTGCCGGACCGGATCATCCTGATACTTGATACATATCAAAGCGTGGCCATATCCGACGTGTAAGCTGTACCATATTACATTTTAGGAGCGACTATGTACAAGCGTATTCTGGTAGCAACCGACGGTTCCAGCCTGTCCAAAAAGGCCGTCAACAGCGCCATTGCAATGGCCGCACTATGCGGCGCCGAGTTGGTCGCCCTGAAAGTAGTCCCAAGATACCCGCAAAGCTACTTTGAGGGCGGTCTTGCGTTGCCCGTCAGCGAAATCAGCCGGGTCGAAAAGCAGTGGGCCATGGATGGACAAACCATCGTTGACGCGGTGAAGAAACTTGCTGAAGGCAAAGGCGTTGTCGTAAAAGCAATCACGGTGAAGTCCGATCTGGTGTCGGATGCAGTCGTCTCCGCGGCGAAAAAACAGAAATGTGACTTGATCGTGATGGCCTCCCACGGCCGTAAAGGCATCAAGCGACTGTTGCTGGGCAGTGAGACGCAGCACGTGCTGACGCACTCTCCTGTACCGGTGCTGGTACTGAAATAATCTCTTCAGTGGGACGTGGTTTCAACCTAGTTGAAACCACGCTGATTTAGTTTGCATGTAAGACAGCAAACTCATCATGTGTTTGTCGCGTGAGTTGCCTGATTGTTTGTAGCCGCCAAAAGGCTGCGTCATGTCGCCGTCGCCGAAGCAGTTGACCCACACCACGCCCGCCTCCAGCGCATTGACGAAGCGGTGCGCTTTCTTCAGGTCACTGGTCCACACTGACGCGGCCAGACCATAGTCCGAGTCATTAGCCAGCGCTATCGCCTGCTCTTCACTTTCAAAAGCCGTTACCACGGCCACCGGCCCAAAAATCTCCTCGCGGGTGATGCTCATCTGGCTGGTAGCACCGGTGAACAATGCGGGCTCCACATAAGCGCCCGAGGCACCCGGACCCTGACTGCCTCCCCCCATCACCAATTGCGCCCCCTCACTCTGGCCACGGACAATGCGGGCCAGAACGCTTCGCTGGTGCGCGTGGCTGGCAAGTGGTCCCAGTGTGGTTGCAGGATCCAGCGGATCGCCGGGCCGATAGGCCGCCGCGGCGCGAGCCATGAAGCGTTTGACGAACTCGTCGTGGATGTCACGTTGCACCAGCAGACGTGACCCGGCGTTGCAAACTTGTCCCGCATTGTCAAAAATGCCGCCCACGGCACGGTCCACGGCTGCATCCAGATCATATAAATCAGAGAGAAAAATCTGCGGGCTTTTGCCACCGGTTTCCAGTGCCACACGCTTCATATTGGACTGCCCGGCGTAACCCAGCAGCAGCTTGCCAACCGCAGTGGATCCTGTGAATGAGAGCTTGATGACATCTGGATGCAGGGCCAGTGCCCTGCCGGCCTCCGGGCCAAAACCGTTGACCAGATTGAACACGCCCGGCGGACCCCCAGCCTGCACAAACAATTCGACCAGCCGGGTACATGACAGCGGCGCCTGCTCCGCCGGTTTGAGCACCACGCAATTGCCCGCGGCAAGAATCGGTGCGATCTTCCACACCGCCATCAGCATCGGGTAGTTCCATGGCGTGATGGCACCCACTACCCCCAGCGGTTCATGAAGGATCATGTGCAAAGCTGATGGATCGGTATGCGTCACAGCACCCTCCATCTTGTCGATGCACTCGGCGAAATAGCGGATGGTTTTCAGGACTTCAGGGATGTCTATATTGATCACATCACGGATAGGCTTGCCCATGTCCAGCGTCTCTAGCACGGCCAGCTCATCGCGATGCTGCTCCACCAGATCGGCAAAACGTTGTAACACCTCCATACGCGCGCGCGGTGCCAGGCCACGCCAGCGACCGTCTTTCCAGGCGGTCTGTGCACTGCTAACAGCAGCGTCAACATCGGCAACGCCACCCAAAGCCATTTGGGCAATAACCTCGCCGCTCGCGGGATTCACGCAATCAAACACTCTGCCGTCGCGCGCAGCAACGTAACGTCCGTCAATAAACAGCCCGGTAGTGATCGACAGACGGGAAGCCAGAGCCGCCCAGCCATCACGTGTTGTCGGAGTTGCTGAAACCACCGGATGGGTCACGATTTCGCCTGCGTGCCCGAGGGGCGTGGCGCACCCTCTTCTGCAAGCAATTCAGCTGGATAACCGGGTGCGCGTAGCTCCAGACCGCAAGCAGCCTCAATCATGCGCGCCACTTCAGGTGATTGCGCATTGCCACCGTACAGCCCGCGCGCACGCATGAAAATCTGCTGGGTCATGCTGCCCAGCTCCAGCGGTACGCCAATTTTTTCAGCGATGTTATTGACCAGGCCCAGATCCTTGCAGGCCAGATCCATCGTGAATTTCACGTTATAGCTACCACTGAGAATGAGCTTGGACTCGGTTTCATGCACAAAGCTGTTGCCCGAGCTGGCCCGGATTGCGCGGTAGGTCGCATCCGGATCGACACCATATTTGGCCGGCACCATCATCGCCTCAGAAGCTGCAACCAGATGGATAAAAGCCAGCATGTTGGTCACCACCTTGACGACCGAAGCATTTCCGAGCTTGCCCATGTAGATGATCTGCCCGCCCATGGCTTTGAGCAAGGGCTCAACCCGCCTGTAGACACCTTCCTCGCCACCCACCAGCACGGTAATTTCACCCGAGTTGGCCAGATGAACGCCGCCGGTCACCGGGCATTCCAGCACACTGATGCCGCGCAAAGTAGCTTCGCTTTGAAGGCGCTGCAGGTCTTCAAAATCTGTGGTGCTCATCTCGATCCAGACACCACCGGGCGCCATGTTCTCAAACACACCGCCCGGACCTTCGACGACTTTGCGTGACACCGCTGGTGAGGGTAAGGCAGTGATCACCACATCCGCACCGCGACACACACCGGCAACATCAGCTGACCAGGCCGCTCCGGCCGCCACCAAAGGCTGTGCGGCTTCCTGGTTGAGGTCAGTCACTGTGGTGGAAAAGCCGGCCCTGACCAAGCTGCTGCATAGGCCCTGACCGAGGGCACCAAGCCCGATAAAACCGATCTTCAGACTGTCATTGGCCATGTTGGGTAGTTCTATTCAGTGTTACAGGCCCAGTCTAGAGGCAATGAACATCAATTCAACGGTCGCAATTTGAGGAATTGACCATATCGCGGTGCTTGCAGATCTCCGCTGTTATGAAACTGAATTTTGGTACTCGGCACGCAACACGTTTTTCTGAACCTTGCCCATGGTATTGCGCGGCAGCTCACTGACGATGAAGCAGCGCTTGGGGATCTTGAAATTGGCCAGCTTGGCCTTCAGGCTGGCGATGATGTCCCCGGCATCCAGCACAGCGCCCGGCTTTGCGACCACTACAGCAACCCCCACTTCGCCAAAGTCCGGATGCGGCACGCCGACCAGTGCGCTTTCCAGAACACCGGGCATGTCGTTGATGTAGCCCTCAATTTCAGCGGGGTACACGTTGTAGCCGCCGCTGATGATGAGGTCTTTGCTGCGCCCCACGATGGTCACGTAGCCACGCGCATCCACCTTGCCCACGTCGCCGGTTTTGAAGTAGCCGTCTGCGGTGAATTCTTCCGCTGTTTTTTCAGGCATGCGCCAGTAGCCCTTGAAAATGTTGGGGCCCTTCACCTGAATGCCACCAATTTCACCCACCGGCAAAATCGTGCCCTCGTCATCCTGAACGCGCAAGCTCACGCCCGGCAAGGGGAAACCCACGGTGCCACCGCGACGCTCGGATTGGTTGTTGTAGCGGGGGTCGGCCCGGTAAGGGTTGGAGGTAAGCATGGCGGTCTCGCTCATGCCGTAACGCTCCAGAATGGTGTGGCCCGTGCGCGCCTGCCAGGCGGTGAAGGTCTCGATCAGCAGAGGCGCCGAGCCCGCCACAAACAGCCGCATGTTGCGCACCGCGTCTTTCGTCAAACCCGCCTCGCCCAGCAAACGCGTGTACAGCGTCGGAACGCCCATGAACACCGTCGCCCCGGGCATCTTGCGCAAGACCAGTTTGGGATCAAATTTGCCCAGCCAGATCATCTTGCTACCGTTGATCAGAGCGCCATGCAACGCCACAAACAGGCCGTGCACGTGGAAGATGGGCAACGCGTGGATCAGCACATCGCCTGGCTTCCAGCCCCAATAATCCTTGAGTACCAGCGCATTGCTCAGCATGTTGCCGTGCGTGAGCATGGCACCCTTGCTGCGTCCTGTGGTGCCGCTGGTGTAAAGGATGGCGGCCAGGTCGTCTGGCGACCGGACCACCGGCGTGTGCTGATCGCTGCAATGGGCTGCACGGTCCAGCAGCGAGCCGGTGCGGTCGTCGCCCAGCGTGAACACGTTGTGTGTGCCCGCCTTGAAAGCGATCTTGCTCACCCAGCCAAAGTTTTTGGGACTGCACACCACCACGGCAGGCTCGGCGTTGCCAATGAAGTATTCGATTTCAGCACTTTGGTAGGCGGTGTTCAGTGGCAAAAATACATAGCCCGCGCGCAGCGTCGCCAGGTACAACATGGCGACCTCGACCGATTTTTCCACCTGCACGGCGATGCGCGAGCCAGCAGGTAGACCCAGCGAGGCGAGCAAATTGGCCATCATGGCGGTAGCGCGGTCCAGATCTCGCCACGTGTAGCGCCGGTCGGTATCGGTCTCTATGGCGACAGTATCCAGATCTTTGGGAAACGCGGCGCGCAAGGCAGTAAAAAGGTTGTGGTCAGACTGCTTCATGGAATTCTCAAAAGACGGGTTTGCGCTTTTCAACAAACGCGGCAATGCCTTCCCGGTGTTCGGGGCTGTCAGCATAACGGTAGGCCTGTTGGGTCATGGTTGCTATTGAATGAATAGCTGGTAACGCATACTCGGCGAGGGTTGGAAGGCTATTTTGTGCATGAAAAGCACGAATGTACTGCTTGTTCATGCGTGCAGCCGCCGGGGCCAGCGTGGCCACGCGTTGTGCGGTGGCCATCGCCTCTGGCGCACATTGCTCGACGGCGACTATACGGTTGAGGAAGCCACGGCTCAGCATCTGTGCTGCATCAAACACTGCGGCTTCCAGCAGCATTTCCCGAACCGTCAATGCCCCGGCTTCGCGCAGCACCAACTCGGTTTCGCGCGGCGCCATCGGGAAACCCAGGCGGGCAATGGGTGCACCAAACCGGGCAGCGGTACTGGCAATACGGATGTCGCAGCAGCTGGCGATTTCAATGCCTGCGCCCATGCAGTTGCCTTCAATCTGCGCCACGATGGGCACGTCGCAGTCCAGCATGGACTGCAGACCGCCCCAGACGTCATCTTCATGAAACGTGCGCAGGCTCTCTTCCTGAAAGCGAAAATCCGCGTATTCCGAGATGTCACCCCCTGCGCAGAAATGGCCACTCTCCCCCCTTGATAAGGACGCAGCGCAGGCTGGCGCTGCTTTGCAGGCACTCAAACCCGGCACGCAACTCGCGCCACATCGCACGCGACATGGCGTTGAACTTACCCGGGTGAGACAGCGTGACTGACGCCACGCCATCGTCACCCTCCTCGAAAACAATGCGGGCAGACATCAGTCCAGCTTGGCGCCTGAAGCCTTCACCACCACCGACCAGCGCTTGACTTCTGCACTGACAAAGTTGCCAAACTGCTGTGGAGAGAGCGTGCCAAACTCGGCGCCCTGTGCTGCCCACACGGCCTTGGCTTCATCCGACAAACCGGCCTTGTTGATTTCTTCGACAATGCGCGCCTGAATATCCGCTGGCGTACCTTTGGGCACCCAGATGCCGTACCAGGTGGTCACGGTGTATTCAGGGAAACCCAGCTCGGCCGCACTCGGCACATCGGGGAACGCGGGGTTGCGCTTGGCGCCCGCCATCATCAGTGCCTTGATGCGGCCACCCTTGATGTGGTTGGCCGACGAACCCAGGCCGTCGAACATCATCTCCACGTCACCGGCAATTAACCCCTGAAGCGCCGGACCTGCTCCACGATAGGGAATGTGTGTGATGAAGGTTTTGCTTTGCTGCTTGAACAGTTCGCCGGCCAGATGGTGAGAAGTGCCACTGCCGGCTGATCCGTAGTTCAGCTTGCCAGGATTCTTGCGCACGAACTCCAGAAAACCCTTGAAGTCATTGACAGGCACCTTTTTCGGGTTGATCACCAGCACCTGCGGCACGTTGGCCACCAAGGCCAACGGTACAAAGTCTTTCTCGATGTCGTAGTCCAGCTTGGGGTACATCGACGGGGCAATGGCATGGTGCACCGCGCCCATAAACAGCGTGTAGCCGTCGGGCGCGGCCTTGGCGGCGATGCCGGCGCCCAGCGTGCCACCCGCACCACCGCGGTTGTCAATAACCAGTTGCTTGCCGGTGAGCCGCGCAAACTGCGCCGACAGGGGCCGCGCAAAGGCGTCGGTGCCCCCACCGGCGGGAAACGGCACCACCAGCGTCACCGGCTTGGCGGGCCATGCACTTTGCGCCTGAGCGCCCAGCGCAGAGGCGGCCGCAGCGGCTGCGGCCATGCGCAAAACCGTGCGCCGTGGAAAGGTCTGGATTGGATCGTTGTGGATCATGGTTGTCTCCTGTCGTTGTTAATAAAATTACACCAAAACTTAAAACTGCAAGTCTTCAATGTCACCCGATACCGCGATTTTGCCCTGCGCCAGCATCGCGCGGTGCTTGTCCAGCCGCTTGAGGTCGTACAGGTAATTCACCATCAAACCGCAAGACTGCTTCAGACCTTTGGCAGACGGGTCACCCGCCCAGTTCAGCCGCTCGACCCGCGCGCCGTTGCCCAGGTGAAACCGCGCCACCGGGTCTACGGGCTTGCCGTCCCTGATCTCGCTGCCAAGGTAGTGCGCGGCGCTTTGCAACAGCAGGCTGCGCACGGGCGACTTGGCATCCAGTGTCAGTGCCTTGTCGGCAGCACTCAAAAAATGATCCGGCCCCGGCGGGCCGAACCCCAGCACGCGGCCCAGTTGCAGGCGGCTTTTATCGTCCAGCTTCTCCAGCATGGTGGCGGCGTTTTTGCCCAGCCAGGCCCGAAAACCGGGGATGGGCGACAGGGTGGCAAACACCTTGAGCTTGGGGAACTCCAGCTTCAGGGTTTCCACCACGCGCTTGATCAGCGAGTCGCCAAAGCTCACGCCGCGCAGTCCAGCCTGCGTGTTGCTGATGGAGTAAAAAATCGCCGTGGTGGCTTTCTTGAGGTCTGCGGCGCTGGCGGCTTCGTCCAGCAACGGTGTGATGCTGCTGGCCATCTCGTCCATGAAAGCCACTTCCACAAAAATCAGCGGCTCGTCGGGCAGGCGGGGGTGAAAGAAGCCGTAGCAGCGGCGGTCGGAGTCGAGCCGGTTTTTCACATCGGCCCAGCTCTTGATATCGTGCACCGCTTCGTATTTGATGAGCTTTTCAATCAGCGACGCGGGCGAGTCCCAGCTGATGGGGCGCAGGTCGAGAAAACCCACGTCAAACCAGGTGGAGAACATGTATTCCATCTCCACGTCCAGCGCCTGCAGGCGTTTGTCGGCCTTCAGGTGAGGCAGCATGTCGGCCCGCAAGTCCACCAGGAAACGGATGCCCGCGGGGAACGCGCTGAAGCGCTGCAGCAATCGCCTGCGCGGCGACACGGTGGCACGGCGGTAGTGCACTTCGGCAGCAGCTTCGTCGGGCGTACCCACAGCGGCGGCAAACTGGGCTTGCGCGACTTTGACGACTTGCGGGTCGGCCACAAACTGCTCGCTCATCAGCAGCCACAT
The DNA here is from genome assembly GCA_016707075.1 of Candidatus Egaibacter danicus. GTDB lineage: Bacteria > Pseudomonadota > Gammaproteobacteria > Burkholderiales > Burkholderiaceae_C > Egaibacter > Egaibacter danicus. The sequence continues at coordinate 181,872 of JADJII010000003.1, read as the reverse complement.
GTCGCGCCGCTGCTCCAGCGTGGCGCTGGCGTACCAGCGCGCCACACCCTGCGCCCGGCGACCACCCTCGACTTCGCTGATCTGCGGATCCACAATGGCCCGCAGCTCCTCCAACGTGCGGCGCAGCACGCGGGGCGACAGGGCTTCTTCCTTATGGCGCAAACTGCCTTGCAGGCGCTCGCGGGTGGAGCGCAGTTTGCTGCCTGAGCTCTTGTCTGACGCTACTGTTTTAATAGCTGTTTGCGCAATATCCACGGGGGCTAGAGGCACATTTTCTTGGTTAATTTTGCTCAAATTACCTTTTGATGCACCTTTAGCGCCTGCATGCGGCAGCAGCCCGGAGACCTTGCGTGTGATCCATGTCGTAGTGGTGTTCATGCCTGTACCTTGCTGGTGTGGTTGCGCATCAAAGCGCGCAGGGCTTCGCGCTGGCGAGTCAGGTGCGTGCGCATGGCGGCGTCGGCGCCTTCGCTGTCACGGGCCTTGAGGGCGGCAAACACCGCCATGTGCTCGCTCAGACTCTGGTCCATGCGCCCCGTGGCCTGCAAGCTTTGCAGACGCGCCAGTTTGAGAATCTTGCGCAAATCCCCGATCACCTGGGCCAGCCAGCGGTTGTTGGCCAGAGTGATGATGGCCTCATGAATGGCGAAGTTGGCGGTGTAGTAATCGGTGATGCGCCGCGCTTTGGCGTGGCCGTTCAGCCGCTGGTGCAGGGTTTCCAGTACGGCCAGGTCCGCATCGGTGGCGTTGCGGGCGGCCTCAAACGCGCAACGCCCTTCCAGCAGCGCAATCACCGGGAAGATCTCGTCCAGATCCTGCTCGGTCACCTGGTTCACAAAACAGCCACGCCGTGGCTCGTGACGCACCAGGCCTTCCGCCGTCAACACTTTCAGCGCCTCGCGCAGCGGCGTGCGCGAGATGGTCAGGCTTTCGCACAACCCCACTTCGTCCAGGAAGCTGCCGGGAGCCAGTTCGCCCGAAAAAATGCGGTCGCGCAAGGTGGCGGCCACTTCGTCGTGCAGGGAGTTTTGAATCAGGCGCATCGCCAACCTTGTCGGTAATTTCACATAATTATCAGTAATTACAAAACTCTACGCAATAACAAATTGTAAAAACTGCCCCGGTGTTTACCCTCAATGATTTGTAATCGCCACCTGCCAGGCAAGCTGCTGTGCGATTGCTTGCCTTGATGTCAGGTATTTACCGGGTCCGTCGTTGCCCAGCCCACCACCACAACCCCGTACCACCCAGAATCATCGGCACACACAACCACTGCCCCATACTCATGCCCAACGACAGCAGGCCCAGGTGCGCATCCGGCTCACGGAAAAACTCGGCAATGAAGCGAAATACACCGTAACCCAGCAAAAAAACCGCCGCCACTTGTCCCGGCTTTCGCTCCTTGCGGGCATACAGCCACAACAAGACAAACAGCAGCAAGCCTTCCATCAAGAACTGATACACCTGAGACGGGTGCCGCGGCAAGTCGCCCGCACCGCGAAACACCATGCCCCAAGGCAAGCTGGGGTCTGCCAATCGTCCCCACAGCTCGCCATTGATGAAATTACCCACGCGCCCGGCCGCCAGCCCCGTGGGCACACATGGCGCCACAAAATCAGCCACCTGCAAGAAAGGCCGCTTGCGCGACACGGCGAACCAGATCATGGACCCGATTACCCCCAGCATGCCGCCATGAAAGCTCATGCCACCCTGCCACACGGCAAAAATCTCCAGCGGATGGGCCAGGTAATAGCCGGGCTTGTAAAACAGGCAATAACCAATACGCCCACCAAGGACAACGCCCATCACGCCCAGAAACAGGATGTCCTCCACGTCGCCTCGCGACCAAGCGCTTGGCCCGGTGATGGCAGCAAACGGTGGATGCCTGAGGCGGCGCATGCCTAAAAACATGAACAGACCAAAGGCCGCGAGGTACGTCAGGCCGTACCAGTGCACGGCCAGAGGACCGAGTTGAATGGCAATGGGGTCGATTTGGGGATGAACGAGCATGCCTGTATTTTGCACGCATGCCACTCATGGGCGCGGTCGGCTGTCTTGCGCCGGCTCTCTGGATCAAACTGGCATAAACGTCAAGAACTTTTCCAGTACCGGACCCCGACGCGACCACACCAGACTGGTCTCGCATTCCGGCATCAGCCTGCCCTTGCCTGCCCTGACAGAGCGGTACACCACGCCGCTGCGCTGAAATTGCCGCACACTGGCGGGCACCCAGGCAATGCCCAAACCGGCAGAAACCAGATTCACGATCGTCTGCATCTGGATGGCTTCCTGGGCAATTTGGGGTGAACGCTCCACAGCGTGGTACATCGAAAAAATAGCGTCAAACAACGACGGCACGATGCGCCTTGGGAAGATGATCAAGGGCTCGGCCAGCAACTTGTCCAGCCTGACGATGGCTGTTGCCGACAGCGGATGTGCTTCAGGCATCGCCACCACCAGTGGTTCGCTGGCGATCAGCAGGCGTGTCAGCCCAGGGGGCTCGAACCCGGGCGAGTGCAGCATGAAGCCCGCGTCAATCTCGCCGCGCTCCAGCATTTGCAGTTGCACGTCGCCGGTCGCCTCGATCAATTCCAGTTGCACAGCCGGATAGCGCTCGCGAAAAGCACGCACCCATTGCGGTAACAAGTCGTAGCCAACCGTCGAGACAAAGGCCAGTCGCAACCGGCCGACTTCTCCGCCTGCAGCGGCACGCGCCTGCGCAGGCAGGGCCTGTGCGCGGGCCAGCAGGTCACGCGCCTCAGGCAGCAATGCAGCGCCCGCAGGGGTGAGCGCGACGCTGCGCTTGGTGCGGTCAAACAACCGCACGCCCATCAGCTTTTCCAGCTGCGCAATGGCCTGAGTCAGCGGCGGCTGGGTCATGTGCAGGCGCAGGGCGGCATGGCCAAAATGCAATTCTTCGGCCACCGCCACGAACTGGCGCCACAGACGCAGCTCGATCAGGTGGGCAGGCGATGGTTTTTGTACATATTCACTCATACGCTGTACATATTAATACATCGTTAAAAATATATTGGAATCGTTTTATCAGTCGGCGCATACTCGACGCTGAAAATTCCTGAATTCACCCCCAAAACCCAATTCCAGAGACAAATTTGCCATGGACATCAAACCCGTCATCCTGAACCCCCGCAGCAAAAACATCACCGAAGGCAAGTCCCGCGCGCCCAACCGCTCGATGTACTACGCCATGGGCTACGAAGAAGGCGACTTCAAGAAGCCCATGGTCGGCGTTGCCAATGGCCACAGCACCATCACGCCCTGCAACTCGGGCCTGCAAAAGCTGGCTGATGCAGCCATTGCCGGCATTGAAGAAGCCGGTGGCAATGCACAGGTTTTCGGCACCCCCACCATCTCCGACGGCATGGCGATGGGCACCGAAGGCATGAAGTACTCGCTGGTGAGCCGCGAAGTCATTTCGGACTGCATCGAAACCTGCGTTCAGGGCCAGTGGATGGATGGCGTCCTGGTGGTGGGCGGCTGTGACAAGAACATGCCCGGCGGCCTCATGGGCATGCTGCGCGCCAACGTGCCCGCCATCTATGTGTACGGCGGCACGATTTTACCGGGGCGCTACAAGGGGCAAGACCTCAACATTGTGAGCGTCTTCGAAGCCGTGGGCCAAAACGCCGCCGGCAACCTGAGCGACTTTGACCTGCACGAAATCGAACAGCGTGCCATCCCTGGCACGGGCTCATGCGGCGGCATGTACACCGCTAACACCATGAGTTCGGCATTCGAGGCGCTGGGCATTTCGCTGCCCTACTCCTCGACCATGGCCAACCCGCACGACGAAAAAGCCAACTCGGCCAAGGAATCAGCCAAGGTGCTGATTGAAGCCATCAAAAAGGACATCAAGCCACGCGATATCGTGACCAAAAAGGCAATTGAGAACGCCGTGGCCGTGATCATGGCGACCGGTGGCTCGACCAACGCAGTGCTGCACTTCCTGGCCATTGCCCATGCGGCTGGCGTGGAATGGACGATTGACGATTTCGAACGCGTGCGCGTTAAAACGCCGGTCCTGTGCGACCTGAAGCCCAGCGGCAAGTACCTGGCGGTCGATCTGCACAAAGCTGGCGGCATCCCCCAGGTCATGAAGACGCTGCTGGTGGCGGGTCTGCTGCATGGCGACTGCATCACCATCACCGGTCAGACCATTGCCGAGGTGCTGAAAGATGTGCCAGATGTGCCGCGCGCTGATCAGGATGTGATTCGTCCCATCAACAACCCGATGTACAAGCAGGGCCATCTGGCCATTCTGAAAGGCAACCTGTCGCCTGAAGGCTGCGTGGCCAAAATCACGGGTCTGAAAAACCCGGTGATGACCGGCCCGGCACGCGTATTTGACGATGAGCAGTCGGCGCTGGCTGCGATTCTGGCAGGCAAGATTGTGGCGGGCGACGTGATGGTGCTGCGTTATCTGGGTCCCAAGGGCGGCCCCGGCATGCCTGAAATGCTGGCCCCCACCGGCGCGCTGATTGGCGCGGGGTTAGGTGAAAGCGTGGGGTTGATTACCGACGGGCGCTTCTCCGGCGGCACCTGGGGCATGGTCGTGGGCCACGTGGCGCCCGAAGCCGCTGTCGGCGGCACGATTGCGCTGATTCATGAAGGCGATTCCATCACCATTGACTCACGCCAGTTGTTGCTGCAACTCAACGTGAGCGATGCTGAAATTGCGAAGCGCCGGGCGGCCTGGAAAGCCCCCGCTCCGCGCTACACACGCGGCGTGCAAGCCAAATTCGCCTTCAACGCCTCCACCGCCAGCAAAGGTGCGGTGCTGGACAACTACTGATCTATGCAGAAGGTGGGGCGTCTAGCGACGTCCGCCTCTGCGCAGGGTACCAATGGCTTCCTTGTTCTTGTCAACCCGGGCTTTGCGCCGGGCGTCTTCACGCTCCATGGCCTTGCGTTTGGTATAGCCGGACGAGTCAGCCCAAGCCCACCAGACGACTGCCAATGCGAATGGCGTCAGGACGATCCACCAGCTCCAGGTGGCTACCGGCCCCATTTCCAGGTACTTCATGAGCAGTAAAACAATTCCAAGTCCCAGTAAATACATCACAAACTCCTGTGGTTTTTACACCTTGGTCCGGTAAACCGCGTCAACCAGGGTCACTACAATCACGTTAAGGAACTGTAACTCAACCCACGAGGACGATAGATGAAAACCAAATTGTTTGCCCAAATCGCCATCGCTGTAGCCGTGACCGCCGCAGCGCCCGCTTTTGCCGATCAGGCTTTGGCTACGGCCAAAAACTGCATGGCGTGCCATGCAGTGGATAAAAAACTGGTCGGCCCCGCCTACAAGGAAGTGGCTGCCAAATATGCAGCTGACAAGTCTGCTGCAGACAAACTGGCTGTCAAGATCCTCAAAGGTGGCTCTGGTGTCTGGGGTGCCGTGCCCATGCCTGCCAACGCGCAGGTGAATGAAGCCGAAGCCAAGAAGCTGGCTGCTTGGGTGCTGAGCCAGAAGTAACTTGCCAAGTGGCGCCCGGCATGTCTTGTACGGGCATGTCGCACAGTCCAAATACTAAAAGCCCGCTGACAACCATGTCAGCGGGCTTTTTTATTGCTCATTTAGGCCTTTAACCCTCGTTGGATATGCGTGAGTAGCTACTATTTTTATAGCGCTCGCACTCGAACATGGTGACAACCAATCAATACGCCTGACCCAACTGGTCCAGAATGGCCGGGTTTTCCAGCGTAGAGGTGTCCTGCGTGATGGACTCACCTTTGGCCAGCGAGCGCAACAGGCGGCGCATGATCTTGCCGGAGCGGGTCTTGGGCAGGTTTTCGCCAAAACGGATGTCCTTGGGCTTGGCGATGGGGCCAATTTCCTTGGCCACCCAGTCGCGCAACTCCTTGGCGATGGCTTTGGCTTCGTCGCCCGTGGGGCGTGAGCGCTTGAGCACCACAAAGGCGCAGATGGCTTCACCGGTCAGATCGTCCGGGCGCCCCACCACGGCGGCTTCAGCCACCAGATCGGTCTTGGAAACCAGTGCGGATTCAATTTCCATCGTACCCATGCGGTGGCCAGACACATTCAGCACGTCATCGATACGGCCAGTGATGCGGAAATAGCCCCGGTCGGCACTGCGCACCGCGCCGTCACCGGCCAGATACAGCTTGCCGCCCATTTCTTCAGGAAAATAGCTCTTCTTGAAGCGCTCAGGGTCGTTCCAGATGGTGCGGATCATCGACGGCCAGGGTCGCTTGACGACCAGAATGCCGCCGGTACCGTTGGGAATGTCATTGCCGACTTCGTCCACAATCGCCGCCATGATGCCGGGCAGCGCGAGGGTGCAACTACCGGGAACCAACGGTGTGGCACCGGGTAGCGGCGACATCATGTGGCCGCCGGTTTCGGTTTGCCAGAAGGTGTCCACGATCGGGCATTTCTCATGCCCAATGTTTTTGTAGTACCACATCCATGCTTCAGGGTTGATCGGTTCACCCACCGAGCCCAGAATGCGAAGGCTGCTCAGGTCAGAGCGGTCGGGATGCACTTTTTCGTCGCTCTCGGCAGCCTTGATCAGAGAACGGATGGCCGTGGGTGCGGTGTAGAAAATCGTGCACTTGTGGCGCTCAATCATCTGCCAGAAGCGTCCGGCATTCGGGTACGTCGGCACGCCTTCAAAGATGATCTGTGTCGCACCGGCAGCCAGTGGACCGTAGGCCACATAGGTATGGCCGGTGATCCAGCCGATGTCTGCCGTGCACCAGAAAACGTCGGTGGGTTTCAGATCGAATGTCCAGTCCATCGTGAGCTTGGCCCACAGCAGGTAGCCGCCAGTCGAGTGCTGCACACCCTTGGGTTTGCCGGTAGAACCCGACGTATACAAAATGAACAGCGGGTGCTCGGCTCCCACGGGAACCGGTGCACACTCGATGCTCTTGCCGGCCAGCGCCTCGGCAAAGGTCTTGTCGCGGCCTGCCACCATGTTGCACGCCGTTTGCGTGCGCTGGTACACATATACATTCTTGATGGACTCGCAGCCACCCATGGCCAGGCCTTCGTCCACGATGGCCTTGAGCGGCAACTCCTTGCCGCCGCGCATCTGGAAATTGGACGTGATAACGGCCACGGCGCCAGCATCAATGATGCGTTCCTGCAATGCCTTGGCCGAGAAGCCGCCGAACACCACACTGTGCGTAGCGCCAATACGGGCACAGGCCTGCATGGCAATCACGCCTTCCAGCGTCATGGGCATGTAGACCAGCACGCGGTCGCCCTTCTTCACGCCGTCGGCCTTGAGGGCATTGGCAAACTGGCTCACACGGGCCAGCAATTCTTTGTAGGTGGTCTTGGTGACGGTGCCGTCATCGGCTTCAAAAATCACGGCCACCTTGTTTTCAGTGGGTGTACCGATGTGCTTGTCCAGGCAGTTGGCAGAAGCATTGAGTTCACCGTCATCAAACCATTTGTAGAACGGCGCGTTGGACTCGTCCAGCGTGCGGGTGAACGGCTTGTTCCAGAGCACGTTTTCGCGGGCCAGGCGGGCCCAGAAACCTTCGAAGTCTTTTTCGGCCTCTTTGCAAAGGGCGTTGTAACCGTCCATACCGGAAATACGGGCTGCTTTCACAGTGGCTTCGCTGGGCGGAAACACGCGGTTTTCAACCAGGACTGACTCGATGGTGCTCATTTTTTCGTCTCCTCAATAGGGTCTTCGACTTCTGTGGATATCAGGGGGCTTTGTCAAGTACAGACTATCCGGGGTGCCACTTACAAAGCACTGACGGTACGGTTCCCCAAGAATACCGGGAATCAGGACCTGCAGGTTGCCGGCCTACAATCCCGGCTGTCCGTAAAAACCCCAATCCAGACCGAATCTGAGCCCCCACCCCCTTATGAGCGAAATAAAAACAGGTAGTCCCAAGAAACTGCGCCCCTTGGCCAACTTCATTTTTTCCAGCCGCTGGCTGCAACTGCCCCTCTATCTGGGACTGATCGCTGCACAGGCGGTCTATGTCTTCCATTTCTGGGTCGAGCTCGTTCACCTGCTGGAAGCAGCATTTGGCAGCCAGACCGCCCTGCAGGCGCTGATCACCAGCATCGGCTACAAGACCGAATTCCAGATCACGTCACTCAATGAAACGGTGATCATGCTCGTCGTGCTGGCGCTGATAGACGTGGTCATGATCTCCAACCTGTTGATCATGGTGATTGTGGGTGGTTATGAAACCTTTGTCAGTCGCATGGACCTGGAGGAACACCCAGACCAGCCCGAGTGGCTGAGTCATGTGAATGCCTCGGTCCTGAAAGTCAAGCTGGCAACGGCCATCATTGGCATTTCGTCCATCCACCTGCTCAAAACTTTCATCAATGCCGCCAACTACGACATCAAGGTTCTGATGTGGCAGACCATCATCCACGTGGTGTTCCTGTTGTCAGCGCTGGCTATCGCGCTCACCGACCGGCTGATGGCACATGGCGCACCGAGTTCCGACAAAGCTGACCATTAATGCAGCGGATGCACTTCAGCCAGTAACTCGGACATCAACTGGCAGCGCATTCGGTCTGGCCACCAGCAACAGGGCTCCCAACACGGCTGACAGCAGAGAACCCGTCAGCACGCCGAGCTTGACCTGAACTTCGTAGGCAGCCTCTGTGCCTTCGAAAGCGAGGGAGCCGATAAACAGGCTCATGGTGAAACCCACACCACACAAAACGCATACACCAAAGAACTGGAGCCAACTGGCTTGTGGAGGAAGGTGTGCACCCCCCAGACGGATCAAGATCCACGACGCGCCAAACACGCCCATGGCCTTGCCCAGCAGCAAGCCGGCAGCTATGCCCAGCGGAATGGTTTGGGTAAAAGTGGCCAGTGTGACACCTTGCAGCGAGACACCCGCATTTGAAAACGCGAACACGGGCAACACCAGAAAAGCAACCCAGGGCTGAATGGCGTGCTCCGCGCGATTCAGTGGCGATCCGCCCTTCCCGTCTGACATCGGGATCGCCAGAGCGGTGACCACACCCGCCAGTGTGGCATGCACGCCTGACTTGAGTACGCACAGCCAGATAACCAGGCCCACCATCACATACGGCCCGACACCTTTAACGCCCGCGCGATTCAGCAGCGCCAGCAGCAGCCCACCCACACCGGCCGCCAGCAGCATGACCAACGACAGGTCAGCCGTGTAGAAAAAGGCAATGACCAGAATGGCACCCAAGTCGTCAATGATGGCCACTGCCGTCAAAAAAACCTTGAGCGACGCAGGCACCCGACTCCCCAGCAGAACCAGGATGCCGAGGGCGAAGGCTATGTCGGTCGCCATGGGAATGCCCCAGCCCCGCAGCGCGACCGGGTTGCCCCAATTGATCGCGGCAAAGATCAGGGCAGGAACCGCCATGCCCCCCAAGGCCGCCACGGCGGGCAGCAGCACCTGTGACCGGGTGGCCAGTTCACCCTCCAGCATTTCACGTTTGATTTCAAGCCCCACCAGAAAGAAGAAAACCGCCATCCAGAGATCGTTGACCCAGACGACCAGCGGCTTGGACAGCACCAGTGCGGTACCACCTTGCAGGCCGCCCAGGCGCAATTCACCGGGAATGTGAAGAAAACGCTGGTATGCATCACCCCAGGGCGAGTTGCTGAGCAACAGAGCCGCCAGCGCTGCAACGGCGAGGAGAACACCACCCAGCGACTGGGAAGGTATGAACTGATTGGCACTGCGCGAAAGGTACTTGAGCACGGCTGGATTCTTGTGTGAAGTCAGTTAACTGACGGTCGTGGTTGGGTAAACTCGTCCACATTGTCTGCATAACACCTATCCTTCGCAGTCGTGAGGCATTTGAGAACCCGTCTTCTGCCTGACGCCTGCCGTACAAGTGCCACCGAAAGTTCATACATGACCACCACCATCACCCAGACAGACCTGATTGAAACCATCGCAGGGGCGCTGCAGTTCATCAGCTACTACCACCCGGCCGACTACATTGCCCATCTGGCGCGTGCCTATGAACGTGAGCAGTCCCCTGCTGCGAAGGACGCTATTGCCCAAATTCTGACCAACTCCCGCATGAGTGCCGAGGGGCACCGCCCGATCTGTCAGGACACCGGCATAGTCAACGTCTTCCTGAAAATTGGCATGGATGTGCGCCTTGAAGGCTTCACCGGAACGCTGGACGACGCCATCAACGAAGGTGTCCGCCGCGGCTACAACCACCCCGACAACACGCTGCGTGCCTCCATCGTGGCCGACCCGCAGTTTGACCGCAAGAACACCAAGGACAACACGCCTGCCGTGATCAATGTCGAGATCGTGGCGGGTGACAAGCTGGACATCACCGTGGCTGCCAAGGGCGGTGGCTCGGAGAACAAGTCCAAACTGGTCATGCTCAACCCGTCCGACTCGGTGGTGGACTGGGTACTCAAAACCGTGCCCACCATGGGCGCCGGCTGGTGCCCGCCTGGCATGCTGGGCATTGGCATTGGGGGCACGGCAGAAAAGGCCGTGTTGCTGGCCAAGCAAAGCCTGATGGAAGATATCGACATGTACGAACTGCAGGCCAAGGCCACCCGTGGCGAGAAGCTCAACAAGGTGGAAGAACTTCGCCTGGAGCTGTTTGAAAAAGTCAACGCGCTGGGCATTGGAGCGCAGGGCCTGGGTGGCCTGACCACGGTGCTGGACATCAAGATCAACATGTACCCGACCCACGCGGCAGGCAAACCCGTAGCGATGATTCCCAACTGCGCTGCCACGCGTCACGCGCATCTGGTGATGGACGGTAGCGGCCCGGTTTATCTGGATCCGCCATCATTGAGCCTGTGGCCCGATGTGCACTGGGCGCCTGACTACAAAAAGAGCAAGAAGGTGGATCTCAACACCCTGACCAAATCGGAAATTGCGCAGTGGAAGGCGGGCGATACCCTGCTGCTGAACGGCAAGATGCTGACCGGTCGTGACGCCGCGCACAAGCGCATTCAGGACATGCTGGCCAAAGGGGAGAAGTTGCCGGTGGACTTCACCAACCGCACCATTTACTACGTCGGCCCGGTTGACCCGATCAAGGGTGAAGCGGTTGGCCCTGCCGGCCCGACCACCGCCACACGCATGGACAAATTCACCGAGATGATGCTGGCGCAAACCGGTCTGATCTCAATGATCGGCAAAGCCGAGCGTGGACCCACAGGCGTGGACGCCATCAAGAAGCACAAGAGCGCCTACCTGATGGCGGTGGGCGGTGCGGCCTATCTGGTCAGCAAGGCCATCAAGAGCGCCAAAGTGGTGGGCTTTGCCGACCTGGGCATGGAAGCCATTTACGAGTTCGACGTCGTTGACATGCCGGTGACCGTGGCGGTGGACTCTACTGGCACCAACGCGCATGACACCGGCCCGGCCGAGTGGCAGAAAAAGATAGCAACCGGCCAGTTCAAGAATATTCCTGTCAAGGCAATTTGAGAGCGCCGGGAATCCATGTCCGGCAAGGCGTCTGACGGGTTGACCCAGCCCATTGGCGTATTCGACAGCGGCATTGGTGGCCTGAGCATCCTGCGGGCGTTGCATGCCGAACTGCCCGCCGAAGACTTTGTCTACATCGCCGACAGCGGCCATGCCCCGTATGGTGAGCGCGATGCGGCTCACGTGCTGGAGCGGTCCCGGGCCATCACGAACTACCTGCGTCAGAACCGCCACATCCAGTTGCTGGTGGTGGCCTGTAACACGGCCACTGCACTGGCGATTGATATATTGCGCCGCGAAAACCCGGGGCTCGATATCGTAGGAGTTGAGCCGGCACTCAAACCTGCCGCCGCCATGACCCGCACGGGAAGAGTGGGGGTCATGGCGACACGCGGCACGCTGACCAGCAGCCGGTTCCAGGCGTTGCTGGACACGGTGAACATCCAGGCTGAATTCATCTGCCAGCCATGTGACGGACTGGCAGAAGCGATCGAGCAAAGCGTTCACAGCGACAACACTACGAAACTGATAGCGCTTTGCGCACAGTACACAAGGGCTATCGGCCAATTTGGCCATGAATCTGGCCAGATTGACACGCTGGTGCTGGGCTGCACTCACTACCCCTTTGTACAGGGTTATTTGCACGATCTCGTGGGCCAAAGCATCCCGTTCATATCGACTGGCGAGCCGGTGGCCAGGCAAACCCGGCGACTGTTGCGATCAGCCAATGGTGGACTGAGGGAGAACCGGTTGGGCCAAATCACCATGGGTACGACGGGCCAGGTTGCGCATCTGAAGTCAGCCGCTGAACAGTGGCTGCATTGGCAAGGCAACGTTGACTCGCTATTGATTTAATAGCTGGTCACGCAATATCCACGAGGGATGGAGGTCAAAAAGACCTAAAAACCTCGGAAGAACTGCATTCAGGCGAGGTGGCAGGCGGCTTGCGTTTGATCATCCAGCCGGTGAAGTAGCGGCACCTCGTTCGCGCAACGCTCGACAGCCTGCGGGCATCGGGTTCGAAAAACACATCCACTGGGCGGGTTAATGGGCGACGGCAGGTCGCCATGCAGCAACTGGATGACTTTCGCGCGTTCCCGGTCGGGGTTAGGAATCGGGATGGCCGACAAAAGCGCGCGGGTGTATGGATGGCGGGGAGTCGCGTACAGCGCCTTTTTATGCGCCAGCTCCATCACATGGCCCAGGTACATCACCAGAATCCGGTCGCTGATGTGTTTGACCACGGCCAGGTCGTGCGCAATGAAAATCAGCGCAAGGCCCATTGATTTCTGCAAGTCCTTCAGCAGGTTGATGATTTGCGCCTGAATGGACACATCCAGCGCCGACACAGGCTCATCGCAAATGATCAGTTTGGGCTCCAGAATCAATGCACGTGCAATACCAATGCGCTGGCATTGCCCTCCTGAAAATTCATGCGGATAACCGTTCTTGTGCTGCTCGGTGAGGCCTACACGGCTCATCATGGCACTGACACGTTGCGAGATTTCCTGAGCCGACATATCTGGATGGTGGGTGCGCAAGGGTTCGCCAATGATCTGGGCCACCGTCATGCGTGGATCGAGCGACGCCAGAGGGTCCTGAAAGATCATCTGGACGTCCTTGCGCACGCTGAACCATTTCTGCGGTGAAGCGCCCGCCATCTCTTGCCCCATCCACACAATACTGCCGGACGTCGCCGTGATGAGGTTCAGAATCGCGCGGGCCAGCGTTGATTTGCCGCAGCCTGACTCCCCCACCACACCCAAGGTCTCGCCCGCAGCAACGGACAGCGCAACGCCATCCACTGCCTTCAGGGTCTGGTTCGCTGTCCATGGCCATGCGTTGGGGGCGGTCACACTGAAGTGAACCGTTAAGTCCCGGACTTCAAGCATGTTCGACCTCCAGCGCACCAACGGACATCACGACCGCTGCACTCTTATGACAGGCACGCAATACCGCAGGGTTGAGATCAGAGACTATCAGTTGCGGCATATCGTTGCGACATGTCGCCTGCGCAAAGGTGCAGCGCGCACAAAACGGGCATCCTTTGGGCAGACGTGCCATATCAGGCGGAGAGCCGGGTATGGCAACCAATGTCTCCTCATCTTTGTCAAGACGGGGCACTGCGTGCAAGAGGCCAATCGTGTAGGGATGCGACGCCTGATAGAAGATGCTCTTTGCAGTGGCCTGCTCCATGACGCGGCCGCCATACAACACCATCACATCGTCACAAATGCCGGCTACCACACCGAGGTCATGGGTGATCATGATGATGGCCGTACCAAAGTCGCGCTGCAATTCGCGCAGCAAGGTGATGATCTGGGCCTGCACCGTCACGTCAAGCGCGGTGGTGGGTTCATCAGCAATCAACACTTCGGGCTCACACAGCAAGGCCATGGCAATCATCACCCGCTGGCGCATGCCACCCGAAAACTCATGCGGATACATGTCGATCCGGCTTGCTGCCTGGGGAATCTTGACGGCATCGAGCACTTCCACCGCTCGGGCCCGCGCAGATTTTCGGTTCATGCCTTTATGAAATTGCAGCACTTCGGTCATTTGCCGCTCAACCGTCAAGTAGGGGTTGAGTGACGTCATGGGATCCTGAAAAATCATGGCCATGCGGTTGCCGCGGATTCGGTTCAGCGTAGCCGAGGGCATTGTCAATAGATCTTCACCCTTGTAAAACGCTTGCCCGCTGGCCTGACCATTGCGGGCCAGAAGCCCCATCATGGCCAGCACACTCTGGCTTTTGCCGGAACCGCTCTCCCCCACGATGCCGAGCGTCTGACCGGCGTTGAGCGTGAAGCTGATCCCGTTCACCGCATTCACCACCCGATCCCGCGTCTGGAACTGAACGCCAAGGTTATTGACTTCGAGCAGATTCATGGTCTATCAATGCCTTAACGATCTTTGGGGTCCAGCGCGTCACGCAAACCGTCCCCCGTGTAGTTGAAGCAGTACAGGGTTAGCGACAGAAACAGTGCGGGGAACAGCAGCATCCAGGGAGAAATTTCCATCACCGCCGTACCGTCGTGAATCAACACGCCCCAGCTGGTCATGGGCTCCTGAATGCCAAGCCCCAAAAATGACAATACCGATTCCGTGAGGATGACGTTGGGAATGGTGACGGTGGCGTAAATCACCACCACGCCCAGCAGATTGGGCACGATGTGCTGGAAGATGATTCGGCGCGTCGGCACACCAATGGCTCGGGCTGCCTCGACAAACTCTTTTGATCGGAGCGACAGCGTCTGGCCACGAACCACCCGCGCCATGTCCATCCATGAAAACACGGTAATGGTGATCACGACCAGATAGAACGCCCGCCCCAGAATGGTGACCATCAGGATGGCTATCAGCAGGTAAGGTACGGCGTACATCATATCAACAATGCGCATCATGAACGAATCCACACGCCCACCGATGAAGCCTGCCGTGGCGCCCCAGACAATTCCCAGCGTCACGGAGGTCATGGTAGCGAGCAGGCCAACCATCAGGGAGATGCGCCCGCCAATCAGGCTGCGAACCAGCAAATCACGCCCCGACTCGTCAGTCCCCAGCAGATGCCAGTTTTTGAAAGTAGGCGGCAGGCTCATCGCATCCCAGTCGGCACTGTCAAATGCGTGCGGCAAGACCCACGGGCCGACGACACAGGCCAGCGCAATGAGACACAGAAGTACCACACTGAAAACCGCTGCCTTGTTGCGAAGAAAGCGGGCCCGGGCATCCAGCCAGGGGCTGCGCCCTGTGATGGCCGCGTCCAGAGTGTGGTCCAGACTGGCAACCAGATCGTCGCGTTTATTGTTGAAGCTCATGACGTAGAAACTTCAATAGCGAATCTTGGGGTCAAGAAGCGCGTAAGTCAGGTCCACAAGCAAATTGAATACCACGGTGATGACCGTCACCAGTACCACGAGGCCAAGCACCAGCGTGTAGTCCCGGTTACCGGCCCCGTTCAGGATCAATTTACCCAAACCGGGGATGGAGAAAACAGACTCGGTCACGACTGCAGCGGTAATGGACGAAATAGCCAGCGGACCTGTCAGTGAAACGACTGGCAGCAACGCAGGTTTGAGGGCGTGGCGCAAAACAATGACACGCATGGGCAGGCCTTTGGCTCGCGCAGTGCGTATGAAATTGCTATGCAAGACCTCAATCAGGCTGCCGCGCATCACGCGACCGATCGAGGCAACATTGATGAAGGTCAGCAGCGACATCGGCAGCACCATGTAACGGGGAGAGAAGGCATCCCACCCGCCAGCTGGTGCCACTTTGAGCCAGATCGCAAACACAAGTATGAGTACAGGGCCTATGACAAACGACGGGAACGCCGTCCCGGCATTGCTGATCCCCATGACAAGGTAGTCAACGACACTGTTTTGCCGCAATGCGGCTACCGTACCAAGGAATACGCCCAGAACCAGCGAAATGAGAATGGATCCACCGCCAATGGCAGCCGAAACCGGCAACGCCTTGGCTACCAGTTCATTGACTGACCAGTCCTCATAACGAAATGACGCACCCAGGTCGCCATGCAGCAGACTTTTCAGGTAATAGAGGTACTGTTGCCACAGGGGGAGGTCCAGATGGTATTTGGCATTGAGGTTGGCCAGCACCACCGCAGAAACCTTACGCTCGCTGTCGAATGGTCCTCCAGGGGTAGCGTGTAGTAACAGATAGCAAACCGTGATGACCACAAACACGGTTGGGATCATCGCCAGGACGCGGCGGAAAACGTAGGTCCACATAAATCACTGTGCCGATTTCGAGAGGCCGAGCAAATGGGCAGGCGCCATCAGACACCTGCCCATACATAACTTCAAATCAACATCAATGCTTGATGATGTACAGGTCTTTCGCCCGATACCGGTCCATTGAATTGGTTGCCGAGTAACCACCAACATAAGACTTCACCAGACGCGGCACCGTGTATTGCAGCAACGGAATCATGGGGTAGTCTTCCATGATGATCTTCGCCGCCTGTGTCAAAAGGGTTTTCCGCTTGGCAGGATCAAGGGACTGATTGCCCTCGTCTATGAGTGCTTCCGCCTTGCGGTTGCAGTTCTTCTGGGCATTTTGATCGGAATCGCACTGCACCAGCGTCAGGAAAGTGGTGGCATCGTTGTAATCGGCGATCCAGCCATTGCGCGCCATCTGGTAGTCACCATCGTTGCGTTTCTTGATCAGTACCTTGAACTCCATGGCTTCCATTTCGAGGTCGATACCCAGCTTGGTTTTCCACTCTGAGGCGGCAAAGATGGCCATTTTCTTATGGTATTCGCTGGTGTTGTAGGCGAATTTCAGCTTGGTCCCTGGCGCCACACCCGCGTCAGCCAGCAGTTTTTTGGCCTCAGCCACGCGCTTGTCCATCGGCCACGTAGCCCAGTCATAAGTGGTGACGTCAGCTCCCGCTACGCCGTTGACGATCACGCCATAGGCGGCTACCTGCCCGTCTGCGGTCACGCGCTGTGAAAGTATGTCCCGATCAATCACCATCGAAAGCGCCTTGCGAACACGCACATCCTTGAAGACCGGATCGGCATTGTTCAGAGAGTAGTAACGCAGTCCCAGCATGGGTGCGTTATGAATGTCCTTCGGATATTGCGCCTTGTACTTGTCGTAGGTGCCAGGCGGAAGCTGATAAACCCAGTCATTCTCACCAGACTCGAACAGCTTCACGTCTGCGTTGCCGTCTTCGACCGACAGATAGGTCATTTTGGTTAGTTGCACGTTCTTGGCATCCCAGTAACTCGGGCTCTTGGCAAGAACGATCTTGCTGTTGACCTGCCAGTCCTTCAGACTGAAAGCGCCGTTGCCGACGATGTTGGCCGGCTTGGTCCACTCTTTGCCGAACTTTTCGACAGTGGCTTTGTGGACAGGACCCAACTGCAGGTTGGAGACCAGATCAGGCATGAAGCCAACCGGGAAAGGGGTCTTGATTTCAAGCGTGTAGGCATCCAGCGCCTTCACACCCAGTTCGGTGACGGGCAATTTGCCCGCGGTAATTTCCTTGCCGTTAAGAATGAAAATACCGAACGTTGATGCATATTCCGAAGCCGTTTTGGGATCAACAAACCGGCGCATGCTATAGATGAAGTCAGCGGCCGAAATACCATCGCCATTGGACCATTTCGCATTGTTTCGAAGCTTGAATACCCAAGTCTTGGGGTCAACCTGCTTCCAGCTCTCGGCCACGCCAGGAACGACTTTCCCTGTTCCATCAGTTGCCGTCAAACCTTCAAACAGTTCACGAATGATGTTATTTGCCGGAACGCCTTCAGCCAGCGCAGGGTCAAGCGTGTCAGGCTCAGAACCATTGTTGCGCACCATCTCCTGACTGGCATGCAGTTGCACGCCAGTCGGCACGTTGGCGGCCATGGCCAAGCTGGCACCGGCCAGCAGGGCACCAGCTGCAATGGCTTTTACGGTTGATTTCATGTTCCATCGTGAGTTCATGATTTGTTCGCTCCTTGGCATAAGTTGGTGAAACAAAAGTCCACCGGGATTGAAAACACCGTCATACGGCCGTTGCGGGACTATCTTCGGCGTAGCAAGGAATATACCGCCGGTGTATGACGCAGCTGCTAGGGAGTAACCCTCCAAGACATGAAGGCTTAAAACTGTCAGGGGGAAGATGACTTTGGCCTGTCCGGAGGGGATCGAACCCCCGACCCTCAGCTTAGAAGGCTGATGCTCTATCCAACTGAGCTACGGACAGAATCAAGAAACGCAGATAGAAAAAAAGCCCACACTGTGAGCTTTTTATTGGATTCTTGGTCGGAGTACAAGGATTCGAACCTTGGACCCCCTGGTCCCAAACCAGGTGCGCTACCAGACTGCGCCACACTCCGACGAGGCCATATTCTAACTGCACTGCATCCGTATTCTGGCGGACTGGCACGAATAATTATGCATGCTCTCCTTTCGCACGACGGAAGCATCATCACCCGACTGAATACATGGGGTCCGTTGTACTAAAGTCAACCCAATGGCTTCGAATTCCCCACCCCTCCCATGGCTTGAGCCCGGTGACCCCTTTCCATCACCCACCAAGGCGTGGGGACCCGACTCACAGGCGCCGGGACTGCTGGCCGCAGGTGGTCAGCTCAGCGTGCAAACACTGTGTGCTGCATATAGCCAGGGTATCTTTCCCTGGTTCAGTGATGGCCAACCCATTCTCTGGTGGAGTCCGGATCCCCGGATGGCGTTGAATGCCAGTAGTTTTCGTTTGCATCGTTCGCTGCGCAAAACATTGCAGGCGTTTCGCAACTCGTCGTCATGTGAGATCCGTTTTGATTCTGATTTCAGGGCTGTGATTCAAAGCTGTGCTTCCAGCCCAAGAATTGGGCAAGGAGGAACCTGGATTGTTCCGGAAATGGTCGAAGCCTATGTCGGCCTGCACCGTGCGGGCTACGCGCACAGCGTTGAGACCTGGATAGACGGTCAACTGGTGGGTGGACTGTATTGCGTGTCGTTGGGTAAAGTTGTTTTTGGGGAATCCATGTTCACCCGGGTTCCGGATGCCTCAAAAATTGCGTTGGCGGCACTGGTCTGCTTTTGCCGGAATCACCATATTGACTGGATAGACTGCCAGCAAAACACCCACCACCTGGCTTCACTCGGTGCCCGGGAGATCGCACGCTCTGATTTTGTTGACATCGTTGGCGGGGCTTCGCTCCAGCAGGGCCCCCACTGGCATTTTGACCCCCTATACTGGCGTGAAATCCTGCCAAAACCAAATGACTCTACGTAACGTATTGAGTGACACATAAACCGTGACGCATCTCAAGGATCTTCCGTTACAGACGCTTCAGTTCTATGCAACGGCACCCTACCCCTGCAGCTACCTGAGTGGGCGGCAAGCCCGGTCGCAGGTGGCAACGCCCAGTCACCTGATCAATAACGCAACCTACTCCGAACTGGTCAGTCAGGGATTTCGCCGCAGTGGCATGTTCACGTACCGGCCGTATTGCGATGGGTGTGAGGCTTGCGTGCCGTTGCGGGTTCTATCCAACACCTTCAAACCCGACAGGAGTCAACGACGGGCACAAAAAAAGCATTCGTCATTGCAGGCAAGGGTTCTCAAGTTGTGCTTTGTGCCAGAGCATTACCAGCTCTACCTGCGCTATCAGAATGGTCGCCATGCAGGCGGTGGCATGGATCACGACAGCATTGACCAATATACGCAATTTCTCCTGCAAAGCCGGGTGAACTCGAGATTGGTCGAATTTCGTGAATCCCTGCCGGATGGCATACCGGGTGACCTCAAAATGGTGACGATTCTTGACGTACTGGAAGATGGCGTTTCGGCTGTCTATACGTTTTACGAGCCCGACAATGGCGCCAGCTATGGCACTTTCAGCATTTTGTGGCTGATTGAACAGGCACGCCTGCTGGCCCTTCCTCATGTTTACCTGGGGTACTGGATCAGCGCCAGCACCAAAATGAGTTACAAGGTCCGTTTCTTGCCTCAGGAAGTCCTGAAGGATGGCGTCTGGATTGCAAATGACCCTGATTTCATAAGATAAAATCAGATCCTGCGATTGAGAGCTCCATGAAAAAAACTGATCCTGGCATTCCTGCGACACCCACCGTACAGGTCATCGAAAGGATGTTTACCTTGATAGATATCCTGGCGTCGCGCGAGGAGGCCATCTCACTGAAGGAAATCAGCGAGAAGGCTGGTTTGCACCCTTCAACCACGCACCGAATCCTCAATGATCTGGCGACCGGGCGGTTTGTGGATCGTCCGCAGCCTGGTAGTTACCGCCTCGGGATGCGTCTGCTGGAGCTTGGCAATCTGGTCAAGGGACGGCTCAATGTCCGCGACGCCGCACTTGTTCCCATGCGGGAACTTCACAAACTGATTCAGCAGCCAGTCAATTTGAGCATGCGCCAGGGCGATGAAATCGTCTACGTCGAGCGCGCCTACAGCGAACGGTCAGGCATGCAGGTGGTTCGTGCTATCGGTGGCCGGGCACCCTTGCATTTGACGTCAGTTGGGAAGCTTTTTCTTGCTGCCGATGACCCTCAGCGAATACGGGCTTATGCCACGCGCACCGGTTTGAATGGGCAAACCAAAAACAGCATCACCCAACTGGCAGCGCTCGAAAGGGAACTGGCCAAAGTCAGGAGATGAAGGATGGCTGGCCAAACTGCAAGCCACTGCGAACGAAATCTCGGCGACACTGGGCCGCAAATCAGCGATGCAACGCTGATTGAGCCAACCGCCCCTTTAGGTATGCAGGGTGAGGCAGCCTTCGCTATTCAGGACTTGGAGAGTACTTTCTCGCTAGTGACCGCAGCAGCTGGCACGGGACGGGGTACCGACAACGAAGGCGTTGTCTCAACCCAGTTCCGAACCCGTTCGGCATCACCCAAACGACTGAGCTTGCCGGCCGAATCCAGAAAGACCATGATCAGCTTGCGGCCTGCCACCTTCGCCTGCATGACGAGACACTGCCCTGCTTCCGATATGTAGCCAGTTTTCTGCAACCCGATATCCCAAGTGGGGTTTTTCACCAATCGGTTCGTATTGTTGAATTGCAGTGTCCGCTTGCCGACGGCAACTTCATAGCCAGTTGAGGTCGATAGCTCACGCAATACCGGGTCACCATGCGCAATATTGACCAAAGTCGCCAGATCACGGGCGCTTGATTGGTTGCTGCTGGACAAACCCGTTGGCTCTACGTATCGTGTATCGGCCATACCAAGCAAACGTGCTTTCACATTCATCGCCGTGACAAAAGCACCCAGTCCGCCGGGGTAGCTACGGCCCAATGCGTGCGCAGCCCGGTTTTCGCTGGACATCAAGGCCAGATGCATCAGTTCACCCCGGCTTAATTCGGTCCCCACACTCAGTCGGGAGCGGCTCCCCTTCTCGGTATCCACATCGTCCTGGGAAATGGTGATCATCTCATCCATGGGCAGCTTGGCTTCACGAACAATCAGACCGGTCATCAGCTTGGTCAGTGACGCGATGGGCAGAACAGCCTGCTCATTCTTGCTAAACAGCACCTCCTGGGTTTCCTGATCAATAACCAGCGCCACGCTTGATCTCAGATCGAGGGCATCACTACCCGTATGCAGACCCGCAAGCTGTCCGAAAGATGGTTTGGGTGGCACGGCTACAGCGCGGATCACGGTTTTCCGCCGGGAAACCACGGGTGCTTTGGCCACCTTTCGTTTAACCACAACCACCTTCTTGGACGGCGCGGCAGTACGCTTGGTCAAACCAGCATGAGCGGATGAAACATGCAGGCCGAACGCGAGGGTTATGACGAAAATGACCTGAGCAACTCGGGTCCGGGAGAGTCCCATTTTGGAGAAGTGTCGATTTAGCATGGATGGGACTTCCTGTAGTTCCTTCATGCAGAGAGTTTATACAAAAAAAGTCCCGCAAGATCAACTACTTGCGGGACATATCTAAAGAAAAGGCGTGGGTTTTAGTGGTAAACCCTAGCCTTGGGCGGCCACCCTGTCAGCTTTGCTTTGTAACTTATTGAGAGCACTCAGGTATGCCTTTGCTGATGCAACAACGATGTCAGGATCAGCACCCACACCATTCACCACCCGACCACTGTTTTGCAACCGCACCGTCACCTCTCCCTGGCTCTCTGTAGAACCGCTTATGGCGTTCACAGAATAGAGCACCATCTCAGCACCGCTTTTGACGTGTGTTTCGATGGCTTTGAGGGATGCGTCGACCGGGCCGTTGCCGTCCGATTCGCCTTTGACTTCCTTTCCACCGACCGTGAACACCACACTAGCCTGGGGGCGCTCGCCGGTTTCGCTGTGTTGCGACAAGGAGACAAATCCGTATTGTTCCTTCTCATGGGTGACACTCTCATCACTCACCAACGCGAGGATGTCCTCATCAAAGATCTCGCTTTTGCGATCAGCGAGCTCCTTGAAACGGGCAAAGGCGGTGTTGATATCCGCTTCGCTTTCCATTGAGACGCCGAGTTCCTGCAAACGCTGTTTGAAGGCGTTGCGACCACTGAGCTTGCCCAGCACAATCTTGTTGGCGCTCCAGCCCACATCCTCGGCACGCATGATTTCGTAGGTATCGCGGGCTTTAAGCACACCGTCCTGATGAATACCCGAGGCGTGTGCAAACGCGTTGGCGCCCACAACAGCCTTGTTGGGCTGCACCACAAAGCCGGTCGTCTGACTCACCATGCGGCTGGCCGCAAGAATGTGTTTGGTATCGATGCCCATCTCAAGGCCAAAATAGTCTTTGCGTGTTTTCACCGCCATGACGATTTCCTCCAGAGAGCAGTTGCCGGCACGTTCGCCCAGTCCATTGATGGTGCACTCCACCTGCCGTGCACCACCGATCTTCACGCCGGCCAATGAGTTGGCCACAGCCATACCGAGATCATTGTGGCAATGCACCGACCACACTGCTTTGTCGCTGTTCGGAATGCGTTCGCGAAGGTTCTTGATGAAGTTGCCATAGAGTTCAGGAATGGCATAACCCACCGTGTCAGGCACGTTGATTGTGGTGGCGCCTTCCGCGATCACGGCTTCCAGCACGCGACACAAAAAGTCCGGGTCCGAGCGATAGCCGTCTTCCGGGCTGAACTCGATATCCGCCATCAGGTTTCGCGCAAAGCGGGTTGACAACCTGGCCTGCTCAAACACCTGATCCGGTGTCATGCGCAGCTTCTTTTCCATGTGCAGGGGACTGGTCGCCAAGAAGAGGTGCAGGCGGCCCGCTTTGGCGGGTTTCAAGGCTTCCGCAGCACGGGAAATGTCTCGGTCGTTGGCACGAGCCAGCGAGCAGATGACGGAGTCCTTGATAACCTCGGCGATGGCCTTTACGCACTCAAAGTCACCATTGGAGCTGGCCGCAAAACCAGCCTCGATCACATCCACTTTCAGGCGTTCCAGCTGACGGGCGATGCGCAGCTTTTCGTCCCGCGTCATGGACGCTCCAGGCGACTGCTCGCCATCACGCAAAGTGGTATCAAAAATGATTAACTTGTCAGCCATTTCAATTCTCCTGTTGATTCAGAAACACCCAAAACTCAAAAAAGAAAACACCAAAGAAAAAGGCCCGTAGCGTGTGCTGACGGGCCTTGTGGAAAAAGTTCGCGCGCGCTACTTGTTCCGCCCGTCAGGACGCAGCAGTAGAGCAAGCGAAATCAATTTCATGGATGCAATGTACCACAGGTTCGCGATGGGCGCCGCACGGAACAAGTGCGAGGAGTCATTTATGGAGGCCGCGCTCATCGGGCTCTTCCGTTGACGTGCTGATCACGCTGGTCTGCACACCCTTGGTTTTCCGCCACCCGTACACAACATACCCGCTGAAACCGTACACAACAAAAACCAGAAACATCACGGTCGGCGGATCAATGTTGATCGCCGCAATGATCAGCGCAATCAGCACGATCACGGCAAACGGCACACTGCGCTTCATGCCGATGTCCTTGAAGCTGTAAAAAGGCACATTTGTCACCATAGTCAGCCCCGCGTACAAGGCCAACCCGAAGGTAATCCACGGAATGGGGACCCCAAACAAGGCGTCTGTGCCTTTGACGCCCGACTCTGTGATGAGCCAGATAAAGCCGGCAATCAGGGCAGCGGCAGCCGGTGAAGGCAGCCCTTGAAAATACCGTTTGTCCACCACGCCCGTATTCACGTTGAAACGCGCCAGCCTGAGGGCCGCGCAAGCGCAATACACAAACGCGGCAATCCAGCCCCAGCGCCCCAGCCCTTTCAACGACCACACATAGGAAATCAATGCCGGTGCGGCGCCAAAAGACACCATGTCGGAAAGCGAGTCCATCTGCTCGCCAAAGGCACTCTGAGTATTGGTCATGCGCGCAACACGACCATCCAGACTGTCGAGCACCATGGCGCAAAACACGCCAACAGCGGCCAGATCAAAGCGGCCATTGATCGCCATGACAATGGCATAGAAACCACCGAAAAGCGCCGCCAGCGTAAACAGGTTTGGCAGGATGTAAATACCCTTGCGGCGTTTCTTGACAACCAGCGCTTCGGCATCCGCCACAGTCAATTCATTTTCATCATCCATACATTCAACCTCTGGTTATTACGGAACTCCAGCCCCAGCTTTGAAGAACCGCCTGTGAAGCGAAGTGTAAGCCAGTCATGGCCTCGCGGCGCAATTGAATCCCCAAAGAAAAAGGGCCACTTTCGTGGCCCCTGAGCAGCTTGGCAGATATCAATTGCGGGTCTGGTCCACCAGCTTGTTCTTCGCAATCCAGGGCATCATGGCGCGCAGCTTGGCACCCACGACTTCGATCTGATGCTCGGAGTTCAAACGACGGCGGCTGATGAGCGTGGGTGCACCGGCCTTGTTTTCCAGAATGAAGCTCTTGGCGTATTCGCCGGTCTGGATGTCTTTCAACACCTGTTTCATGACCTTCTTGGTCTCGTCGGTCACGATGCGCGGGCCGGTGACGTATTCACCGTACTCGGCGTTGTTGGAGATCGAGTAGTTCATGTTGGCGATGCCGCCTTCATAAATCATGTCAACAATCAGCTTCAACTCGTGCAGGCACTCGAAGTAGGCCATTTCAGGCGCGTAGCCGGCTTCCACCAAGGTCTCGTAGCCGGCCTTGATCAGCTCCACCGTGCCCCCGCACAGCACGGCCTGTTCGCCGAACAGGTCGGTCTCGGTTTCTTCGCGGAAGTTGGTCTCGATGATGCCGGCCTTGCCGCCACCGTTGGCCATGGAGTACGACAGCGCCATTTGCAGGGACTTGCCGGACTTGTCCTGATGCACAGCCACCAGGTGAGGCACGCCGCCGCCTTGAGCGTAGGTACCGCGCACGGTGTGGCCAGGCGCTTTGGGAGCGACCATCCACACATCCAGATCGGCACGTGGGTTCACCAGGCCGTAATGCACGTTGAAGCCATGGGCAAACACCAGGGCCGCGCCTTGTTTGATGTTGGGCTCCACGTCGTTTTTGTAGACCACGCCGATTTGCTCGTCGGGCAACAGGATCATGACCACGTCGGCAGCCTTGACGGCTTCGGCCACTTCAGCGACCTTCAGACCGGCCTTCTCGACCTTGGACCAGGACGCACCACCCTTGCGCAGGCCGACGATCACTTTCACGCCGCTGTCGTTCAGGTTTTGTGCGTGGGCATGGCCCTGGCTGCCGTAACCGATGATGGCCACGGTTTTGCCTTTGATCAGGCTCAAATCACAATCTTTGTCGTAAAAAACTTTCATCTTCTTCTCCTAAATGGTTGCTGGCGAAATGCCCTTCGACAGGCTCAGGGCGAACGGTTAACGTTAATCGCCACTGCAAGTCCGTTCGCGTTGAGCCTGTCGAAACGCGCGTACGGACGGCCAAATTAAATCTTCATCAAACTCTCAAAATCCGCTCACCCCGGCCTATGCCGCTGGACCCGGTGCGCACCGTTTCCAGAATCGCACCGCGCTCGATCGCTTCCAGAAACGCGTCATTTTTGGACTGATCACCGGTCAATTCAATGGTGTAACTTTTCTCGGTCACATCAATGATGCGGCCACGGAAAATATCTGCCATGCGCTTCATCTCTTCACGCTCCTTACCCACCGCGCGCACCTTCACCATCATCAGCTCGCGCTCGATGTAGGCGCCTTCGGTCAGATCGACGACCTTGACGACCTCAATCAGGCGGTTCAGGTGCTTGGTGATCTGCTCAATCACATCGTCAGACCCGGTGGTCTGGATGGTCATGCGCGAGAGGCTCGGGTCTTCGGTGGGCGCCACCGTCAGCGATTCAATGTTGTAACCACGGGCCGAGAAAAGACCCACAACGCGGGAAAGAGCACCGGGCTCGTTTTCCAGCAAGACGGCAATGATGTGTTTCATAAGAACAGATTCCTCTTTTCGCTGCCCTCCCCTGCACACGGTAATGTGCAGGCTTGGCAAACAATAGATTCATCAAAAAGTTAGGTTGATAAATTGCTATATATTTTATAGCTACTCACGCATATCCGACGAGGGATAAGGGCTGATTTGATCAAAGATCTTCACTGCCCAGCAGCATTTCCGTGATACCCATGCCGGCCTTCACCATCGGGAACACGTTCTCGGTGGGGTCGGTGCGGAAATCCATGAACACCGTGCGGTCCTTCAACTTGCGGGCTTCGCGCAAGGCACCTTCCACGTCACCCGGCTTTTCGATCAGCATGCCAACGTGCCCATAGGCTTCGGCCAGCTTCACGAAATTGGGCAATGCATCCATGTAGCTGTGGCTGTAGCGGCCTTCGTAATCAATCTCCTGCCACTGGCGAACCATGCCCAGGTAGCGGTTGTTGAGCGCCACGATCTTGATCGGCGTGTTGTATTGCAGGCAGGTTGACAGCTCCTGAATGCACATCTGCACCGAGCCTTCGCCCGTGACGCAAAACACCTCGGCCTCCGGTTTGGCCAGCTTGATGCCCATGGCGTAGGGAATGCCCACACCCATGGTGCCCAAGCCGCCGGAATTGATCCATCGACGGGGCTCGTCAAACCGGTAGTACTGCGCGGCCCACATCTGGTGCTGGCCCACGTCGGAGGTGATGTAGGTTTCTACATCCTTCGTCATGTTCCACAGCGTTTCAACCACGTACTGCGGCTTGATCACGTCACCCTTGCCGTGGTCGTATTTCAGGCAATTGGTCTTGCGCCAGCCTTCAATCGTGTCCCACCAGGCGCCCAACGCGTTGGCGTCCGGCTTGGTGGCGCTTTCCTTGATCATCGCGATCATTTCCAGCAGCACATCTTTCACATCGCCGACGATGGGAATGTCCACCTTGACGCGCTTGGAGATGCTGGAGGGATCGATGTCGATATGGATGATCTTGCGCTCGTTCTGGGCGAAGTGTTTGGGATTGCCAATCACCCGGTCATCAAAACGTGCGCCTACAGCCAGCAGCACGTCGCAGTTTTGCATGGCGTTGTTGGCTTCCACCGTGCCGTGCATGCCCAGCATGCCCAAAAATTTGCGGTCGCTGGCCGGGTAGGCACCCAGACCCATCAAGGTGTTGGTACAAGGGTAACCCAGCATATCCACCAGCGTACGCAATTCGGCAGAAGCGTTGCTCAACAAGACACCGCCACCCGTGTAGATATAGGGTCGCTTCGCCGTCAACAACAGCTGTAAAGCCTTCCGGATTTGCCCGCCGTGACCCTTGCGAACCGGGTTGTAGGAACGCATCTCCACCGTGGCGGGGTAACCGGCGTACGGCGTCTTCTTGAACGACACGTCTTTCGGAATATCCACCACCACCGGGCCAGGACGACCACTGCGGGCAATGTGAAAGGCCTTTTTCATCACATCCGCCAGATCACGCACATCCTTCACCAGGAAGTTGTGTTTGACAATGGGGCGCGTGATACCAACGGTATCGCATTCCTGGAACGCATCCAGACCTATGGCGTGCGTGGGCACCTGCCCCGTCACGATAACCATGGGAATGCTGTCCATGTAGGCCGTGGCAATACCGGTAATGGCATTGGTGACGCCCGGGCCAGAGGTTACCAGCGCCACGCCAACGTCACCCGTGGCCCGGGCATAGCCGTCCGCAGCATGCACCGCCGCCTGTTCGTGGCGCACCAGAACGTGCTGGATGGTCTCCTGCTTGTAGAAAGCGTCGTATATGTGAAGTACGGCACCACCGGGGTAGCCCCAAACGAACTTCACGCCTTCGGCCTGAAGGGCCTTGACAAGTATTTCGGCGCCACGAAGTTCGGGCGTGCTGGGGATAACTGCGGATGTTTTGGCTGCAGACACTGCTGCTGCCGAAGCGATTTCGGCTTTTGAAATTTCCATGATCAACCTTTGTGAATTTCTCTAACGAAAAACCTTGGGTGCTTCTTCACAAACTCTTGTGGAGTTGTGTTGAAACTTAAGGCCAAAGCCATAAGCGCACTGAGTGTTGCGCCGGACTTTGACCCGTTTGCCTTTTGACGAGCAAAGAATATTATCGCACTGCAACAATTCAAAAGCGAGAGGCTGCAGAAAAAATTACCCCCCGGATGCCATAATTTGTGCCACAACGGGTGCCCGATCGCCCCCAAGAAGCCCCTGCAAAGCGGAATACTTTTACATCAACAGGCCCCAGTGGCACGTCTGTCTTGGCAACTGAACAGGAACTCTCCGACTTTTTGAAAAGCGTTGAAAAGCGCGCTTTCAAGCGTTCGGTTTACCACGTCCGCAACGAAGAATCGGCGCTGGACATTGTGCAGGACAGCATGATGAAGCTGGCCGAGCACTATGGCGACAAGCCGTCAGCCGAGCTTCCGATGCTGTTTCAGCGGATTCTGGCCAACTGCACACTGGACTGGTTTCGCCGTCAAAAGACCCGAAATGCCCTGTTTTCGAACATGAGTGACTTCGAATCCCCCGGCGAAGACGGGGAATTCGATCTGCTGGAAACTTTAAACGTTCAAAGCAGCTCAGAACAGACCGAAAGTGCGCAAAGTGCCACAGAGCGGGCGCAGGTTTTCAGGGAAATCGAAGTCGAAATCCAGGAATTGCCAGGCCGTCAACGGGAAGCCTTCCTCATGCGTTATTGGGAAGAATTGGATGTGGCTGAGACGGCTGCTGCCATGGGCTGTTCTGAAGGCAGTGTCAAAACGCACTGCTCCCGGGCAGTTCAGGCTCTGAGCAAGGCGTTGAGAGCCAAGGGAATCACACTATGACGAATTCGTACCAACACCAGATAGACATTCAGCAAGATCGATACGGCCTCCAGGTAGCCGCCCGGCTGAGTGCGGGTACCCAGGACCTGCCCCACGACATTTCCGAGCGCCTGCGCGCATCCCGTTATCAGGCACTGGCCAAGCGCAAGATCCAGAAAATGCAGACTGCTTCTTCCGTAGTGGGTTCCGGAAGTTCCGCCTCCCTGACGTACGGCGATGAGGGATTGAGCTTCTGGAGCAGCATTGCTTCTGCCCTGCCACTGATCGCCCTGGCAATTGGTTTGTTCACCATCAGCGCCATTCAGGACGACGATACAGCGCGTGAAATTGCCAATGTGGACACCGCGCTGCTGACGGACGATTTACCGCCTGAGGCCTATGCCGACCCCGGTTTTCTGCAGTTCGTCAAATCTGGCCAGAATCTGGGGCAATGAAGTTGTTGACCTGTAGCACGGCAATTCCTCCCCATGAAGCGCAAAAGGACGTGGACTGCTGGTGGTCCCTGTCCGGCGCATTTGTGTTCGTCATTGCCACTCTGGGAATGGGTATGACCAGCTCCAGCGCCTTGGCACAAGCCGCGGTAGCACCTGGAGTCAAACTGACTGCACCTTCCGAACCCCAATGGTCGGAGTTAAGCGCATCCCAAAAAGCCGCATTGAAACCGCTTGCAGCCAGCTGGTCAGGAATCAGCGAAGCACAAAAGCGCAAATGGATAGCGCTTTCACAAAATTACCCCAGCCTGCCACCGTCGGAGCAAGCCAAACTGCATAGTCGCATGGATGAATGGGCACGCCTGAGCGTCGCGCAACGTGCGCAGGCACGCCTGAATTTTGCGGAAACCAAGCAACTTTCTCCGGACCAGAAGAAGACCCAATGGGAAGCCTATCAGGCGCTCAGCCCCCAGGAAAAGCAGAAGCTGGCTTCTGGCGCACCCGCCAAGCCTGCGGGAGCCGCGCCAGCTGTTACCCCTGTGCCGAAGCAGAAGCTGGCCGATGTACCGCCGTCACGGTCTGATTTGAAGGGGCAGCAATTCTCCAAGTCAAAGAAAGCCAGCAACAGCGCCAATGCGCTGGCGCCGCAGGACGCGCCGCCGCTGCTTCCTTTGTTTCAGCGTCCCTGAGTCGCTGCGGCATGGCAGAAAATTCCAGGGTTTTACGGGCCCCAGATCCCGCCAGTACCGCGCTAGATGCTCCAGAATTGATAGCGCCTTCACTGCCAAGGCGAATGGCCTGCTGGTTTTACGAAGGCATGCTGATGTTTGGCGTGGTCTTTGTCGCAGGTTATCTCTTCGGCACGCTCAGCCAGACCCGTCATGCGCTGGACAACCGACACGGACTTCAAGCTTTTCTCTTCGTGGTGTTTGGCATCTATTTCACCTGGTTCTGGGCCAAGGGCCAGACACTGGCCATGAAGACGTGGAATATCCGCTTGGTGGACACCGCTGGCAAACCGGTCACCCAGGCCCGCGCCTTGCTGCGTTACGTTTTAAGTTGGCTGTGGTTTCTGCCGGCTCTGGGTGCGGTTTCACCCTTCAAGCTATCTGGCGGTGAAACAGGCGTCATTCTGGTGGGATGGGTCGCTGTATGGGCGCTGTTGAGCCGCTTCCATCCCTTGAGGCAGTTCTGGCACGACGCCCTGGCGGGCACCCGGTTGGTGAACTCACAACCCTTGAACGGATAAGACATCCTTTCTGGGCGTTTCCAAGGCCGCCAGCGACCTTCAATGAGCCTGTAGCGAATGGCAAAATTGATGCGCGACAATCTGCCCATGACTGCTTCCACGCCCCATCGTCAGGCCACAGAGCCTGCCAATGCCCAGAAATCACGAACCGGCTTGAGCCGCATCTGGCACGCTGGCGGCTATTCGTGGGCCGGTCTGCGCGCGGGCTGGGGGGAAACCGCTTTCCGCCAGGAGGCACTGGTAGCCATGGTTCTCATTCCGCTGTCGTTCTGGGTGGGACGCAGCTGGATCGAGACGGCTTTGCTGGCAGGGTCTGTTGTTTTCGTGATGGTGGTGGAATTACTCAACACAGGCATCGAGACCGCCATCGACCGCATTGGCCCGGAATGGCACGACCTCTCCAAGCGTGCCAAAGACATGGGTAGCGCAGCAGTGCTGTTGAGTTTGCTGTTGTGTGCAGGTATCTGGATCACGGCCGTGTTTCAGCGCTGGGGAGCTTGAGGTGACTGCTTTGAAGACTTTTCCCGACCCTGCTTTTTCCGTCTGCGTGTACTGCGGCTCCAAACCCGGCACAAAACCCGAATTTGCACAAGCTGCGGCTGCGGTGGGCCACTGGATAGGAGAACACGGCGGCCAGCTGGTTTATGGTGGTGGCAAAGGCGGCCTGATGGGCATAGTGGCCAACGCCACACGCAGGGCAGGCGGCCGAGTCATTGGCATCATTCCGCAAGCCCTCGTCGAGAAGGAATGGGCGCACCACGACTGCACCGAGCTGCACATCGTGGATACCATGCACGAACGCAAACGCATGATGGCCGAGCACGCCGATGCCTTCCTGGCCCTGCCTGGCGGTATTGGCACGTTTGAAGAGTTTTTTGAGGTCTGGACCTGGCGCCAGCTGGGTTACCACGACAAGCCCGTGGGATTGCTCAATACCGCCGGTTATTACGACGGCTTGCTGGGTTTTTTGCAGTCCACCATCAACCAGGGTTTTCTGGGCGAGTGGCAAATGAGCCTGATCCAGAGCGGCACCAGTCCGGCCGACTTACTGCAGGAACTGGTGCAGGCGGCGGGCACGTCACCCGCGCCGAGGCTGGACGCCCTCTAGAGGCGCCTTTTTCTTAAACGGCGGTTTCGTCTTCCTCACCGGTGCGGATACGCACCACGCGCTCCACAGCGGTGACAAAAATCTTGCCGTCACCAATCTTGCCGGTACGCGCGGCCTTGACGATGGCATCCACGCAACGGTCCACGTCTTCGGTCTTCACAACCACTTCAACCTTCACCTTGGGTAAAAAGTCCACCACATATTCCGCGCCCCGGTACAGTTCGGTATGCCCCTTCTGGCGGCCAAAACCCTTGACCTCGGTCACCGTCAGGCCCGTCACGCCGCATTCAGCCAGCGCCTCGCGCACCTCTTCCAGTTTGAACGGTTTGACAATGGCGGTGATTTGTTTCATGTATTCCTCGGATTCTGTACGCAATGGACTGAAGTTTACGCGCGAAACTTGCTGGTGACAGGATAGCGCCAATCCTTGCCAAAGCTGCGGTGCGTCACGCGGATGCCTACGGGGGCCTGGCGGCGTTTGTATTCGTTGATCTTGATGAGTCGCGTCACCTTCTCCACGTCGGCACGATCAAAGCCGTCAGCCAGCAGGGATTCGATGCTTTCATCGTTTTCCATGTAGCGCTCCAGAATCGCGTCGAGCACCTCGTAGGGCGGCAGGCTGTCCTGGTCTTTCTGGTCAGGACGCAATTCGGCACTGGGCGGGCGGGTGATGATGCGCTCGGGAATAGGGGCGCTGCCCGTACCGTAGGGATCATGCTGGTTGCGCCATTTGGTCAGACGAAATACGGTCGTTTTGGCCAGGTCCTTGATCACCGCAAAGCCGCCCGCCATGTCCCCGTACAAGGTGCAATAACCTGTGGCCATCTCGCTCTTGTTGCCCGTGGTCAGCACGATCGATCCGAATTTGTTGGATAGCGCCATCAACAGGGTCCCCCGAATCCGGGCCTGGATGTTTTCCTCGGTTGTGTCTTCCTTCAACCCCCGGAACTCGCCCGCCAGTGACGCCTTGAATGCTTCAAATTCGGGCACGATGGAAATCTCGTCATACCGAACGCCCAGCCGGTCAGCCATCTCGCGCGCATCGATCCAGCTGATGTCCGCCGTGTAGGGCGACGGCATCATCACGGTGCGAACGCGGTCCTTGCCCAAAGCGTCCACCGCAATGGCCAGCACCAGCGCGGAATCGATACCGCCTGAGAGCCCCAGAATCGCGCCGGGAAAGCCGTTTTTGCCCAGATAGTCGCGCACGCCCAGCACCAGCGCGTCCCACAAGTCGGCGTCGGCTGTGCGTTCGGGCTCGATTAGTGCTTCCATTTTGATAGCGCCTTGCGCCCGTTCCACAATAACCGGGAACAGTTTTTCCACAAAACTGGGGGCTCTTCCGGCCAGCGAACCATCCCCATTGAGCGCAAACGAGTGACCCTCAAACACCACCTCGTCCTGCCCGCCCACCAGATGGGCATAAACCATGGGCAAACCGGTGGCCAGCACCCGCTCGCGCATGGTGTCTTCCCGTTCGTAGCCTTTACCCACGTGAAAAGGCGATGCGTTGATCACCGCCAGCAGGTCTGCGCCGGCTTCCCTGGCTAGCCGCGCCGGCTCTTCGTACCAGGCGTCTTCGCAGATCAGCAGGCCCACGGAAACCCGGTCGGCACCTTCTCCGGCCTGAAATACACAAACACCTTTTCCGGGTGTGAAATAGCGCCGCTCATCAAACACCTGGTAATTGGGCAACTCGCGCTTGGCATAGATCTCCAGCACTTCCCCCTCCGAGATCACGCTGGCGGCATTGAACCGCTGCTGCACGGCGACGCTTTTGGTGCGGCTGTCGCCGCCCACAGGGTGCCCGACGACCACGGTCATGCCTTTTAACCCTGCCAGCTCACGCACCACCGTTTTCACGGCATCATCGCAGGCAGTGATGAACGCAGGGCGCAAAAACAGGTCTTCCGCCGCGTAGCCGCAAATGGAGAGTTCTGGAGTCAGCAGCAGGCGTGCACCATCCGCATGAGCGGATCGGGCCGCATCGATAATTCTTTGAGCGTTGCCGGCAAGGTCACCTACAACAAAATTGAGCTGGGCAACACAGATTTTAAGAGTCATGAAAACACTGTATACCGTGATGGCTGGGAGTGAAGATGATTATGTCATTCGCGTACTGAATTCGCCGCTGGAGGTATCTGCAGAACAATGGAATGCCCTGCTGGCATTGCAGCCGGATGCCAACCCATTCATGCGCCACGAATACCTGGTCGCCATGCACGAGAGTGGCAGTGCCACGCCCAAAACCGGCTGGACGCCGCGATTCGTCACGTTGTGGAAGAAAGGCCCTGCCGACCTCGAACTGGTCGCCGCCTGCGCCCTGTACCTGAAAGACCACTCCTACGGCGAATACGTCTTTGACCACGCCTGGGCCAACGCCTACCACCAGCACGGTTTGGCTTATTACCCCAAGGCACTGATTGCACCGCCTTTCACGCCCGTGCCTGGTGCACGGCTGCTGGCGATCGACGCTGCGACCCGGCTGGCACTGGTGAAAGCACTTGTTCATTGGTGCGCAGAGGAAGATTTATCGTCCTTACACCTGTTGTTCGCCAGCGATGTGGATGTTGAAGCCTGCCAATCCGCCGGCCTGATGCTGCGCCATAACGTGCAGTTTCACTGGAAGAATATTGCCCCCACGCTTGTCGCTTCGCGTACTGCGCTGCCCCCCGAGGGGGCTGGACTTGCTTGGGGCGGCCCGGCGCTGCGTTCGGCCCCCACGCTCGGCGCTGCACCAGACCTGGAGCGCCCTTTCTCCAGTTTTGAAGGTTTCCTGATGTCGCTCAGCCAGGACAAGCGAAAAAAAATCCGGCAGGAGCGCCGCAAGGTAGCGGACGCAGGCGTCACGTTCCGTTGGTCGCTGGGCAAAAACATCACGTCCAAAGACTGGGAGTTCTTTTACCGCTGTTACGAACGCACCTACTACGAACACGGCAACGCGCCCTACCTGAGCCGCGACTTCTTCCACCGCATGGCCGCCATCATGCCGGAAAACTGGCTGCTGTTTGTCGGCGAGCGCGGTGGCCAGCCAATTGCTACGAGTTTAATAGCTATTCACGCATATCCGACAAGGTCTGAGAGCACTTTTGACATCCATAAAGTACCGGAAACCACGCTGGATCAAGCCAATGATCACATCGCCTATGGTCGTTACTGGGGTGCCACCGAGCGCGTGGATTGTCTGCACTTTGAGGCTTGCTACTACCAGCCGCTGCAATGGTGCATCGAGCACGGCTTCCAGCGCTTTGAGGGCGGTGCTCAGGGCGAACACAAAATGGCCCGCGCCCTGCTGCCCGTGCGGACCACCAGCGCCCACTGGCTGGCCCATCTGGGCTTTGCCGATGCCGTGGAGCGTTTTCTGGAGCGCGAGGGGGCGGGTATCGACAACTACCTGGACGATCTGGCGCAACGCAATCCGTTCAAGGAAAACCCGTCCTGAACTGGCCATCTGCGAAATCTTTCTCAGTTCGCAAGCCACAAGTGTGAAAAGGTTCACGGCCGGTTTTGCAACTAAGTCATGGTTTCTGATTTTGGTGTGCTGGCTGGTCTTGGCGGGTCATCCAACCTCACCTACAGTCTGTGCATTGACTCATCCCGCACCATGACATCCGCCTTTCACAGCTTCTTCGGAGGCCTCGATTCCACCCCTGGCAAAGCCTTCATTGACCTGACCGCAGCCCCTCTGCGGCAATTGGCCAAGGGCGCTGCTGCGCTCGAGCGGCATGCACGAAAAATCCGGGCTGACCGGCCATCTTCACGTCAGCAGCCGAGTTATGCGGTGACGCAGCCCCCGCCATTGACGCCGCTGCTTACGCCACGGCATGAACAAAAAGTGCCGGCGGCTCCCGTCCTGACGGAAGAGCAGACCTATCAGCAAAGGCTTCAGAACTCGATGGGCATCGTCGGGCGGGACTACCCGCGCATCCACACCACCATCGAGTCCCTGTGGGGGCAACCGGAATGCAGCACCTACATCCAGAACCTGATACTCAGCGGTGGCGATGGCATGGGTAACAGCCGCGTCGGCTTCAAACTGGGGACAGTGGCAGCTCTGATGCTGCTCGATGAGTTGCACGACACCCAGTTCGGCAAGAAGGCTGTGGAGCATATTCCCCGCAAGCCACGCCGATAGACCTGCCTGGAGGCAATAACAGAAGAGGCCTGATAAACCATGGTTTATCAGGCCTTTGCGCGAGCGCCGGGGGCGTATCGTTTGTCCAACCATGACAACACCTTCCAATACCCGTTCTGCAGCGCTGCAAACCCGGTCGGGAACATCCCGCATTGAACTACAAGCCGAGTCATGGCCAGGGCAGATCCGCCGTGAGCCAATTTCGGTCTGGGCACTGCTCAAAGACGCCCTGAACACCCGGAACCATGCTGCCGCCCAACCCGATGAGTCGTTCATCACAACCCGGCCTGCACCGCTGCTGGCAATGCCGGTGCAACAGGACGAAGTGCAAATGGACCGGCGCTCTGCCGCGCCGCAGGAACAGGAAGCAGAGCGCAAGAAACAAAGTGCCATGCGGACCATTGGCCAGGACCTGCCTCAAATTCACGCCATGATTGGCTCCCTGTGGGGACGCCAGGAATGCAGCGACTACATCCAGGGCCTGGTCATGACCGGGGGAGACGGCGTGAACCCGCGCGCACCCCGCCTGAAGATTGATGCCCTCACCGCCCTGCTGGAACTGGACCGTTTGCACGACGTGCACCTGGGTCAGTTGCGCGACGCTGCCGGTATCGGACGGCGCCCCAACGGCAGTCACTGAGAGATCCCCCGGACATGCCGGGCCAGCAAACGGTTTACCGGGATGGGCGGCCATGCCTAGAATGGGACGCATAACATCCATGCCGGAGACAAGCCCCATGAACACCCTCAGCGGCCTGGACGCCACGTTCCTGTACCTTGAGACGCCCGAGACACCCATGCACGTGGGCTCTCTGCACCTGTATGAATTGCCGGAGGGTTTCAAAGGCAGTTTTCACAAGGCCGTGCTGCAGCATCTGGCCAAACGCGTTCACCTCGCACCCATCTTTGCGCGCAAGCTGGCTTTCATGCCGCTCAACATGGGGCACCCGGGCTGGGTCGAGGCCGATGAAGTAGACCTCGCTTTTCACGTCCGCAAGGTCCCCGGCCACCAGTTGACCGTGCGGCAGGTCGAGGCAAAGGCTGCAGAGCTCCATGGACAGCTGATGGACCGCTCGCACCCGCTGTGGGAGTTCCATGTTTTTGACAGTGTGAAGGGGCCTGAAGGCAATCGCCTCGTGGCGTTCTACTCAAAAATCCACCATGCTGCACTCGATGGGAAAGGTGGCACCGCTCTGGCCAATGCCATCCTCGATTTGAGCGCCACGCCGCGTGAGGTGCCGCCACCGGACCCAACGAGAAAGATCCTCCACGAGAGCGACCTGACGATCAGCGAGAAGATTGGATCGATGTTTTCCGGTTCGCTGGTGCAGTATGTGAAGCTGGTCAAATCTCTGCCTGCAGCCGTTTCTTCACTCGGCGGTGCGCTGGTTAAACAGTCGATCTCGGGCGATGTCAGCAAGGGATTGGGCAGCTTGCGCCCTAAGTCACCCATCACGCTGGCCCCAAAAACGATCTTCAACGCCGCCATCACACCCGAGCGAAGCCTGGCCACGGCCAGCCTGCCGTTTGCCGAGTGCCGGGCCATGGGCAAAGCCGTGGGCGGCAGCTTCAACGACATCGTGCTGTGGATTTGCTCAACCGCCTTGCGCACCTATCTGGCGCAACACGCCAGCATTCCCAAAAAGCCGCTGCTGGCCGCCATGCCGGTGAGCCTGCGCGAGGAAGGCAACACGGACATGAACACCCAGGCGAGCATGACCGTAGTGGATCTGGGTACCCATCTGGCTGACCCCATGAAACGCCTGAGCGCCATCATGAAGTCAACAGGCAAGGTGAAATCTGCACTGGCTGGCCTCAAAAGCGTGCTGCCTACCGATTACCCATCCTTTCTGGCGCCATGGGTAGTGGGCGGCGTAGCCAAGGCAGCATTCAAGACCTACAGCGCGACCAGTCTGCCCGAACACCTGCCGATGATGGCCAACCTCGCCATCAGCAATGTGCCTGGCCCGCAGGTGCCGCTGTATCTGGCGGGCGCGAAGATGCTGACGTATCACCCGCTATCCATCGTGACCCATGGGCTGGCGCTGAACATCACCATCCAGACGTATGCCGGCAGCGTGGACTTTGGCCTGGTTGCCGACAAAAAAGCCGTTCCCCATCTGCAGGATCTGGCCGATGCGATTCAGGCCGCGTTCAGGGAAGCGCAGCGTCTCTACGCACTGACGCACCCGGCTTCCAGTGCGCCACCCGCTACAAAATCAGTAGTAACCCGGGGACCCCGCGTCACCAAGGTGACGCAAACGAAGACTGCACGCTCTAAAACTGCGGCAAAACCAACAGCCACGCGGTTGAAAGCTGCTACTGTTGCCCGCAAGTCAACTCCGAGGAAGAAGATCGTACGTGCCTGAAATGACCCAACCCGTCGCCCCTCCCAGTCCATGGCTTTTGGCGATGGAGTTTCGTGCACCGTGGGAATTTGGCGCAGTA
This sequence comes from Candidatus Egaibacter danicus, assembly GCA_016707075.1. Classification (GTDB taxonomy): domain Bacteria; phylum Pseudomonadota; class Gammaproteobacteria; order Burkholderiales; family Burkholderiaceae_C; genus Egaibacter; species Egaibacter danicus. Next base: position 143,408 of record JADJII010000003.1, on the reverse strand, counting down.
TTGCCGGCCTGGCCACTATTGCAGCGCGCTCCGCAGGGCGACGGCCATTCCGTCATCGTGTTCCCTGGCCTGTCTGCCAGTGATGGCTCTACCGTGCCGCTGCGTCGATTTCTGGACGCCCGCGGCTACGACGTGTCAGGCTGGCGGCAGGGTTTCAACTTTGGTCCCCGTGCGGGTGTGCTGGAAGCCGCCAAGCGGCAGGTTCAGGACACGTTTGAGCACTCCGGACGTAAAGTCAGCCTGATTGGCTGGAGTCTGGGTGGCGTCTATGCGCGTGAGCTGGCCAAGGAATTGCCCCATGCCGTTCGCGCAGTCATCACGCTGGGAACCCCGTTTTGCGGTTCTCCAAAAAGCACCAACGCATGGCGGATTTACGAGCTGACCAGCGGACGCAACGCCGAGCGCGAAGTGCATGGTTTCGACTTGCCCGGCGCGCCTCCGGTGCCCACAACATCCGTCTTTTCACGAACTGACGGTATCGTCGCCTGGCGCTCGAGCATCCAGAAACCCTGCCTGATCAACCCGCACACCGAAAACATCGAAATTGTGGCCAGCCACGTCGGCATGGGGCTCAACCCCAGTGCCTGGTGGGCGGTGGCAGACCGGCTGGCGCAAGCCGAAGGCAACTGGCGACGATTCGAGCGCAAAGGCGGCATGCACGGGCTGCTGTTTCCTGACCCACATCGCTGAAATAAAGCGCCTGTCGGTGGCAACACCGCAAACGCTATATTTTTGATAGCTTTTCGCGCATATCTGGCGAGGGCTAATGGCCAAAAATACTCTTGAAAAGCCTTATTTGGCAGCCTTGTTGTAGTTGGCAATACCGTCCATGATTTCCCGATGGGCGGATTGCGGGCCTTCCCAGCCCAGAATCTTGACCCACTTGCCCTGCTCCAGATCCTTGTAGTGCTCAAAGAAGTGGGCGATGGTTTTCAGTCGCATCGGGTTGAGATCCTCCGGTTTTTGCCACTGGCTGTAGATGGACAGAATCTTGTCGGTAGGAACCGCCAGTACTTTGCCGTCCTGCCCGGCTTCGTCTTCCATCTTCAAGATGCCGATGGCACGGCAAGTCACCACCACACCGGGAATCAGCGGCACGGGTGTGATCACCAGTACATCCACCGGGTCACCGTCACCACTGATGGTTTTTGGGACATAACCATAGTTGGTGGGGTAGTGCATGGACGTGCTCATGAAGCGGTCCACAAAAATCGCGCCTGTGGCTTTGTCCACTTCGTACTTCACAGGGTCGGCGTTCATCGGAATTTCGATGATCACGTTGAACGCTTCAGGGACTCGTGCGCCGGGGGTGACGTTGTCTAAGGACATGGTGTTGTCTCGGGTTGTCGTTGATTGAAAAGGACGGGCACGCGGGCGTGCCGAACGCTAGGTATTAACCCTGATTTTACTTACTCGTCACTTGCTGAAGGCAGAAACCGGTGTTTTTCACGTTACAGTCCGCCCGTTGGCCAATCTTCTCCGGGCAATTTTTGTTGTTTGGGAGCGAGGAGGAAGCAACGCAGCGGGGGCAACGCTTGCGTTGACCCCTCCTTAGCGAAACAACATTGAGGAGATTCTCATGACAGGCAACTCAGCGCTGATTCTGGCGCTTGTCTGCGGGTTCATCGCCGTAGGTTACGGCTTCTGGGCTCGCAGCTGGATTCTTTCCCAGGACGCAGGCAATGCGCGGATGCAGGAGATTGCAGCCGCCATTCAGACCGGTGCCGCCGCCTACCTGGCTCGCCAATACAAGACGATTGCCATTGTCGGCGTCGTCCTGGCCATCCTCATTGGCGTCTTTCTCGGTGGCCTGACCGCCACGGGCTTCATCATTGGCGCAGTGCTCTCGGGTGCCTGCGGCTTCATCGGCATGAACGTCTCGGTGCGTGCCAACGTGCGTACCGCACAGGCCGCCACCAAAGGCATTGGTCCGGCGCTGGACGTGGCCTTCCGCGGCGGCGCCATCACCGGCATGCTGGTGGTGGGCCTGGGCCTGCTGGGTGTCACCGCGTTCTACTGGTTTCTGGTAGGCAACGGCAACCTGACGCCCGACAAGAGCCTGGCCAAATTGCTGGACCCGCTGATCGGTTTTGCCTTCGGTTCCTCGCTGATTTCCATTTTTGCCCGTCTGGGCGGCGGTATCTTCACCAAGGGCGCTGACGTGGGCGCCGATCTGGTAGGCAAGGTTGAAGCCGGCATCCCCGAGGACGACCCGCGCAACCCGGCCGTGATCGCCGACAACGTGGGCGACAACGTGGGCGACTGTGCCGGCATGGCTGCCGACCTGTTCGAAACCTATGCCGTGACGCTGATCGCCACCATGGTGCTGGGCGCCCTGCTGGTGGGCGCTGGTGTGGATCACCGAGTACTACACCGGCACGCAATATGCACCGGTGAAACATATCGCCGAGGCCTCGACGACAGGTCATGGCACCAACATCATCGCCGGTCTGGGCGTGTCCATGCGTTCCACTGCATGGCCAGTCATCTTTGTTTGTATCGCCATCTGGGTTTCCTACACGCTGGCGGGCCTGTACGGCATAGCGATTGCCGCAACGTCAATGCTCAGTATGGCCGGCATTGTGGTCGCACTGGACGCCTATGGCCCGATCACCGACAACGCCGGTGGCATTGCCGAAATGTCGGAAATGCCCAAGAGCGTGCGTGACATCACCGACCCGCTGGACGCCGTGGGCAACACCACCAAGGCCGTAACCAAGGGTTACGCGATCGGCTCGGCCGGTCTGGCAGCGCTGGTACTGTTTGCCGACTACACGCACAAGCTCGAAGCCTATGGCAAATCCATCAGCTTTGATCTGAGTGATCCGATGGTGATCATTGGTCTGTTCATCGGCGGCCTGATTCCCTACCTCTTCGGCGCCATGGCCATGGAAGCGGTGGGTCGCGCTGCGGGTTCGGTGGTAGTTGAAGTACGCCGCCAGTTCCGCGAGATCAAGGGCATCATGGAAGGCACTGCCAAGCCGGAATACGGCAAGGCCGTTGACATGCTGACCACGGCCGCCATCAAGGAAATGATGATCCCGTCTCTGCTACCTGTGGTGGTGCCAATTCTGGTGGGTTTGCTGCTCGGCCCCGCTGCTTTGGGTGGCTTGCTGATGGGTACCATCGTGACCGGCCTGTTTGTCGCCATTTCCATGTGTACTGGTGGTGGCGCCTGGGACAACGCCAAGAAATACATTGAAGATGGCCATCACGGCGGCAAAGGCTCCGAAACCCACAAGGCCGCTGTAACCGGCGACACCGTCGGCGACCCGTACAAGGACACAGCCGGCCCTGCTGTGAATCCGCTGATCAAGATCATCAACATCGTGGCGCTGCTGATCGTGCCGCTGGTGATGCAGATCCATGGCCCCAAAATGACAGGCCATGCTGCGGCAGCTCCTGCGGCAGCTCCTGCGGTGGCAGCTATGCCAGCCGCCGATGGCGCTTCCGTAAAAGTTGAAAACGGCGTGGTCAAGTTCTACTTTGCCTCGGGCAAAGCCGACGTGGCAGCTGGCGGTACTGAAGCGTTGAGCGAGATCATCAAGGCCGTCTCCGGTGGGAAAAAAACCGTGCTCAGCGGCTATCACGACGCCACCGGCGACCCCGCCCAAAATGCTGAACTGGCCAAGCAGCGCGCCCTGGCGGTGCGTGATCTGCTCAAGGCGTCCGGCGTTGCTGAAGATAAGGTCGAACTCAAGAAGCCTGAACAAACGAAGGCTGATGGCCCGGCAGCAGAGGCTCGGCGTGTAGAAGTAACCTTGATGTAATTCAAGTTCGCCTCAAGCAAAAAAAGGCCCGCTACTGCGGGCCTTTTTCATTGGGTATCGGCAGTCAGGCAGAAAGGGCAGAATCGCGCCGGCGAACCTTGCCCACCCGCGACTCAACTGCCTCTTTCACGTCCAGACGAAGGTTCAGGGCGAATGCCGCCTCAGCCACCAGAAACAGGGGGCCTACAAGCAGGCCAACCAGATCGTCCACAAAGGCTGGCTTCTTGCCTTCATAGTAGTGCCCCACAAACTGAATGATCCAGCCAATCACGAACAGCCCGATTCCGGCCAGGAGCCAGTTTGACGTGCTCAGGCCCGCCAGCCAGTTGGCAACGATCAGCGTTATAGCCAGCAACGCAGTCATGATGACGCCAAAACGAAAGTCCAGACGGAAATAGAAAATGCAGGTGGCGGCCGTCACCAACATCGCCAGACTGATGGAGATCGTCCCCAAATCGAAAGAGGCGCCCGAAAGCAGCGTCGCCACCGCCAGAACAATCATGGGCACACCCACAAAATGGGTACTGATATTTCGGGGATCGCGATGGTAGGCGGCGTACTGCGCGAGATGGTCAGTCAGGGTTTTCAAGGTGCACTCCTTGGCAGGCGATAGGACTGGGGACAGCGACGCTTGGCCAGCGTCAAAACGGAATGTTACGTGCAAAATGACGGACATGCACCTCAATTACATTGCAAACGCCCTTGTTCCCTCCTCCAGCGGACACACCATTCCGATGTTGGACCCCTCAGACGGCCAGCCGTTTGATGCCATTCAGCGCAGCAATGCGGCCGACATTGATGCTGCCGTTGGTGCCGCTCGCCAGTGTCTGGATGCCATCTGGAGCAAGCTGTCCGCCACGGAGCGGGGCCGATTGCTGATGCGGCTGAGCGCCAAAGTCGCTGAAAACGCGGAAGAACTGGCACTGATCGAGCAGCGCGACTGCGGGAAACCAACGCGACAGGCACGAGCCGATGCCCTTGCCCTGGCAAGGTACTTCGAATTTTATGCCGGCGCATGCGACAAGCTGCACGGGGACACCATTCCCTACCAGGATGGCTACACGGTAATGACCTGGTATGAGCCACACGGCGCCACCGGCCACATCATTCCGTGGAACTACCCCATGCAGATCTTCGGGCGCAGTGTAGGCGGCGCCCTCGCGGCAGGCAATGTGTGTGTGGTGAAACCATCTGAAGATGCCTGTCTGTCGCTGATTCGCATTGCCGAGCTCGCGGCAGAGGTTGGTTTCCCGGCCGGCGCCATTAACATCGTGACTGGCTATGGACATGAAGTGGGCGATGCACTGGTGCGGCATCCCGGCATCGATCACATCAGCTTCACGGGCAGCCCTTCGGTTGGAACGCTGATCCAGCAGGTTGCGGCCCAGCGGCATTGCCCGGTCACGCTGGAGCTTGGGGGAAAGAGCCCGCAGATTGTGTTTGCCGACGCCGATCTGGACGCAGCAGTGCCGGCGATCCTGAATGGCATCATTCAAAACGCAGGCCAAACCTGCTCGGCCGGATCACGTCTGCTGGTAGCCCAGCAAATTTACGAACCCCTGCTGGAGCGCCTGGGTGTGGCCTTCGCCAATTTGCGTGTGGGGCCTGCGGCCATGGATCTGGATGTCGGGCCACTGATTCGCCAGAGCCAGCAGCAACGCGTCTGGGATTTTTTGAGCGACGCCCAAGTGGCGAACATCCCGATGGTGGCACAAGGTCAAATTGTGGACGAAGCGCCGGAAACCGGTTTTTATCAGGCGCCCACTCTGTTTCGCGACGTTCCGGTGATGCACCGTCTGGCGCAGGAAGAGGTGTTTGGACCGGTATTGGCAGCCATGAGTTTCCGCGATGAGAACCATGCGGTCGAACTGGCCAACGCGACACGGTTTGGTTTGGTGGCCGGAGTCTGGACGGCCGACGGCGCGAGACAGTTTCGCATGGCCAAACGAGTGAAAAGTGGACAGATCTTCATTAACAACTACGGTGCCGGTGGAGGTGTGGAGTTGCCTTTCGGCGGCGTGAAGTCCTCCGGATACGGACGTGAAAAGGGGTTGGAGGCGCTTTATGGGTTCACGACGCTCAAAACCATAGCCATCCGGCATGGGTGATCTTTCGCAGGCATTTCGGGTTGGGCACGCCGGCCGGCACTGTAAAACACCGTAAAAGTAAATCCCCCTGACAGCAGGTTGTCGTCTTCGCACACCGGGTACAACGAGAATCATGGCCAAAGCTTGCCCATCAATCAGCCTTGTGACTTAATTCAAGGGAATTGCTGAAAACAAATATTCGGGAGAAAAGATGTTGAAATTTCTTGGTTTTGGGCGAACCAAACCCGTCACTCCGGCTGATCCCGGACCATCTTCAATGATGAACGACACCATGCAACACACCAGTACCCAGCGCGAACTGGTGCGTGTGGTGCTCAAAGATACGCTGCGGCTCAATGGCATTCCTCCCGGAACGATTGGCTGCGAAGTCACCGTCATGTCCCGAAAGACAGCGAGAGAGGAACTGTTTGTTCACCTGATCATCCTGAAGTGGAATGAAGCGGTGCTGCGCTACGCACCGGTCATTCAGCAGGAACTGATCAAGAACCTGGATCGCTTTGACCCTGAGGTCAATCACGCCAATTACATTTTTTCCTGGCGGTTTGCGGCCGAATGTGAATACCCATTCAAGAGCATGCCTGCACCGGAATTCTGGAACACTAAGGTCGAGGCAGCCAAATTGGGACCTGTGGCCGCAACCCTACCGGCACCCAAGCCCAAATTTGATCTTCCCCCTTCGGACCGGGACAATATGCCGTCTGACTTTGCACCTACCCAAGCGGGCCCCATGAGCTAGAAGTCAGGTCAATTCATGCGCGTTCAAGGCAAAAGTATCATCGTGACAGGTGCCGGTGGCGGCATCGGAGAAGGCATTGCAACACGTCTGGCGGCTGAAGGCGCCCAGGTGATCGTGAATGACATTCATGCGGGCAACGGCAGCAAGGTTGTAGCCGATATCGTGCGGGCGGGCGGTCGTGCATCCTTCTTCTCAGCCGATGTGACGAAATCTGCCGACGTCAAAGCCCTCGTAGACGAAGCGGTCAAACGCTGTGGCCGGCTCGATGTGATGGTGAACAATGCTGGCTGGACACATCGCAATCGTCCTGCGCTGGAAGTCAGCGAAGAAGAGTTCGACAAGTGCTTTGCGGTCAACGTGAAAAGCATCTACCTCTCCACCATCCACGCAACGCCCGTGTTTCGCGCGCAGGGTGGTGGCAGCTTCATCAATATCGCATCTACCGCAGGTTTGCGCCCCCGGCCCGGCCTGACCTGGTACAACGGCTCCAAAGGCGCGGTCATCACCACTTCCAAATCGCTGGCGGCTGAACTGGGTCCGGACAATATCCGGGTGAACTGCATCAACCCGGTATTCAATCCGGATACCGGGTTGTCAGCCGAGTTTGCTGGCGGATCGCTGGACGAGGCCCGGCGTGCCAAATTTCTCTCCAGCATCCCCTTGGGCCGCTTTTCCACGGCTCTGGACGTGGCCAATGCGGCACTTTATCTGGCCAGCGATGAAGCCAGCTTCATCAGCGGCGTCTGCATCGAGGTGGACGGCGCACGCTGCGTCTAAGCACAGGGTGACAGCACTGTTAAAGGGGTCGCCCCGGGCAGTGGACAATAGCACTTATGTCTGAACGCACCATTCCACTGGTTGATCACCGCAGCAAGGTGCTGCCCACCCCTGCGGCTGCATTTGCCCCTGCGAGCCGTATGGCAGCAACCGGCCTGCTGGGCGACACCTTGGGTAGACCCTTGCGGGATCTTCGCATCAGCGTCACGGATCGCTGCAATTTCCGCTGCAGCTACTGCATGCCAAAGGAAATTTTCGACAAGGATTACCCCTACCTGCCCCATGGCTCGTTGCTGACGTTTGAGGAAATCACGCGTATCGCAAAGCTGTTTGTCAGCCATGGCGTGCGCAAGATCAGGCTGACTGGCGGCGAGCCGCTGCTGCGCAAGAACATCGAGGTTCTGATTGAACAGCTGGCCGCGCTGCGCACGGCAGATGGGCATCCTCTGGACATCACGCTCACTACCAATGGGTCTGTGCTGGCGCGCAAGGCGAAAGCCCTGAAGGCAGCCGGGTTGCAGCGGGTTACCGTCAGTCTCGATGGGCTGGACGACACGGTATTTCGCAGCATGAATGACGTCGACTTCCCTGTGGCAGAGGTTCTTGAGGGAATCAGCGCAGCGCAGCAGGTGGGGCTGGCCCCGATCAAGGTCAACATGGTGGTCAAACGCGGTACCAACGACCATGAAATTCTCACGATGGCACGGCATTTCAAGGGCACGGGCATTGTGCTGCGCTTCATCGAGTACATGGATGTGGGAGCAACGAACGGCTGGCGCATGGACGAGGTGATGCCCTCCGCCGAGGTGGTAAAACTCATCCATGCTGAGCTGCCCCTGGTGCAGCTGGACCCGTCCAGCCCGGGCGAAACAGCCGAGCGCTGGGGTTACGCTGACGGCGGTGGTGAAGTGGGAGTGATCAGCAGCGTCACCCATGCGTTTTGTCATGACTGCAACCGGGCCCGACTGTCGACCGAAGGCCGGTTGTACCTGTGCCTGTTTGCGTCTCAGGGTTACGATTTGCGTGAACTGATCAGGGGTCCCACTACCGACGAAGATATCGCTTCAGCCATTGGTCACATCTGGTCAGGGCGAACCGACCGCTACTCCGAGCTTCGCAGTACGCTCGTGCCCGACACGGGCACAGGTTCGCGCCGGGTAGAGATGAGCTACATCGGGGGCTAGCGTGGGCCCCGATCCAGACATCACTGGCATCGTTCTGGCTGGCGGGCGCGGCTCCCGCATGGGTGGCGTGGACAAAGGCTTGCAACCGTTCTGCGGCACGCCCCTGGCATTGCACACGCTCAGACGTCTGCAGCAACAAGTTGGGCTCGCGCTCATCAATGCCAACCGAAACCTGCCGACCTATGAATCCTTTGGTGCGCCGGTTTGGCCCGACGCGCTGGCCGACTATCCAGGGCCATTGGCGGGTTTTTTGACAGGCTTTGAGCATTGCACCACGTCCTGCCTGGTCACTGTGCCCTGCGACACGCCGCGCTTTCCGGACGATCTGGTCCAGCGGCTTCATGGCGCCCTTATCGCGAATCAGGCCGACATCGCCATGGCCTCTGCACCGGAAGAGGACGGTCAGCTTCGAACCCAGCCCGTGTTTTGCCTGCTCAAGCACTCGCTGAAAGACAGCCTGATCCAGTTCATCAACGGCGGGCGTCGCAAGATCGATGCGTGGACTGCCCTGCACAAAACGGTGGTGGTACCGTTCAATTTGCCGCAGGATGATCCGCGTGCGTTCTTCAATGCCAACACGCTGGATGAACTGCATTCGCTCGAGAAAACATGAAAACGATAGCGCAAATTTCCGCCGAACTGCAGGGCTATGACCCTCAGGCCCTTACCTGCCCTGACGCCAACCTGTTTCTGTCCAAACTGGTGGATCCGGTAACTGACAACGAAAGCGTTCATCTGTTTGACGCCCTGGGTCGGGTTTTGGCACAGGACATCATCTCGCCCATCAGCGTGCCTCCCCATGACAACTCGGCCATGGATGGGTACGCGTTTGATGGTGCCCAGTTGTCTGCCCAAGCTCCTTTGACCCTGAAGGTCGTGGGAACGGCGCTGGCTGGAAAGGCCTGGCGAGGCACCGTCGCGCCCGGCGAGTGCGTCAAGATCATGACTGGCGCCATCATGCCCGGGGGACTGGATACGGTGGTGCCGCAAGAATTTACCAGGGCCACTGGCAGCATGGCAGAACCGCAAATCACGATTCCCGCGGGATTGCTCCAGGTGGGCGACAACCGTCGCAAGCTGGGTGAGGACTTGCTGCAAGGCAGTCCAGCGCTACAAAAAGGTGAGCTGCTCACGCCAGCTGCACTAGGGCTTATGGCCAGTTTGGGCATTGAAAAGGCAGCCGTCTGGCGCAAATTGCGTGTGGCGTACTTCTCCACCGGAGACGAAATTTTGAGCCTGGGTGAAGCGCCACGCGAAGGAGCTGTGTTCGACAGCAACCGCTACACCGTCTTTGGTTTGCTCAAACGCCTGGGCTGCGATGTGATCGACATGGGCGTGGTTCGCGACGAACCTGAATTGCTGGAAGCAGCATTCGTTAAAGCTGCGGCACAGGCCGACGCCGTCATCACCAGCGGCGGCGTGAGCGTCGGAGAAGCCGACCACACCAAAACCATGATGAAGAAGCTGGGTGACGTGGCTTTCTGGAAGATTGCGATGCGTCCGGGCCGGCCCATGGCCGTGGGACGTATTTCAGGCAACCAATTGGCGTCAAGGTCTCATGAAATATGCGTGGATAGCTATCAAAATAATAACATCTCACCAATACCTCATCACGCCATCCTGTTTGGCCTGCCCGGCAATCCCGTCGCGGTTATGGTGACTTTTCTGGCTTTTGTACGCCCAGCCCTGCTTCAGATGATGGGCTGCAAGGATGGCCCACCGCCACTGCTCAAGGCCCGCAGTGTCGAGGTCATCCGCAAGAAACCTGGTCGCACCGAATATCAAAGGGGCACTGTCAGCATGGCGCCTGACGGCTCGCTACAGGTCAGGACCACGGGCAACCAGGGCTCCGGTGTACTGAGCTCCATGGTGCAGGCGAATGGCCTGATCGTGTTACATCACCAGCAGACCAGCGTCAATGCTGGTGACGAAGTGGATGTCATGATGTTTGACGGTGTCATTTAGCCCTTGCCGATCACCCTGCGCACCTTGCCGCTGCGACCACGGGTTAGCGGATGACCCAACTCGCCCTCCACACACATGGACGCCACGCCTTGCGCCTTGGCGTATGCCTTGAGTGCCATCCGGCTCCTGGCCATGGCGGCCTGCGCATCGGGATGCCTTGAGCCCAGACGCAAGGCCAGCGTGTGGTCGTCCTTCTGGCGCAGCTGAAAATCAAATACGCCGGCCTGGTCTTCCAGGACCGTCGTTAACGCCAGAGGCAGCAGTGTCACACGTCGCCCCTGGCTGCCTGCCATCACCAATGCGTCATCCTGCCGGCCCTGAACGTCGAATGTGGGCAAAGGTGATCCGCACCTGCAGTGTTCGCTATGGAGCGTGACCTGGTCCCCCAGGTCATAGCGGATCAGGGGCTGCACCGTATTGGCCAGATTCGTCAGCAGGACGGTAAATGAGGGCTGGCCTGCCGGTACCGGACGATAACGCTCGTCCACCGGCTCCAGGATCACCCAGTCCGCGTTGATGTGCAGGTGCCCATCGCCACACTCCCAACCCATCGCCAGAAACTCGGAAGCGCCGTAGCTGTTGCGAACCGTGCAAGCCAGCGTCTGCTGCACACGATCCCGTGTGGCTGCGCTCAGGCTCTCGCCGCCAGTCCAGACCTCCCTCGGCTTGATCTGAAGACGGCCACTTTGCGCTTCGTCAGCAAGGAGCGCAGCGGCGGTGGGGTAAGTAGCAACGATGGTGGGGGCAAACTCATTCAGGCCCAGCACCAACTCATCCACAGACTGCAGGATGGAGAAGCTGCGTGTTGTCCCGGCCATCCACGGGTTGATTCGTCGCAAACGCTCCAGCGTCACGTAGCTGGCAAAGTGTCCATTCGTAGCGCCGACAAACGCTGTGCGTTCGGACAGATAAAGCGGGTCCAGGCAACGCGCCAGTGAACGGGGGTTGTTACGGCGCAAAGCCTCGAGTGAGTCGTACACCGCCATCGCTGCGGCATCCTGTACAAAGATGCCCGGTTCTCCGCTGGTGCCCGAACTCTCCCAGACAACATATTTGTCAAGGTAGGCCTCCCCCACACGTAACGGGTCAGCCACAAATGCCCGAAGCTCCTGGAGTTTGAGACCTGGGTCAGTCACCCAGTCTTCAAAACGCTGCATCAATTCACTTCGTGTGATCACGGGAAGCGACGATAGCGGAGTCGATCCAGTCACACTGCCCGGCATGCGTTCACGGTACAGGCGTGAGCCACGCTGCGCAGCCTGCAAGACCAGCGACAGACGCACAGACTGGCGTGCCACCACACCGGCAGACGTGCCGTGACCGGCCACCATCACGTCCATGGAAACGGCAGCCAGCCGAAGCGGATCAAAAACAGCACTCATAGCACTGTCTCACCGTGGGGTTACCCGCCAGTAACCATGAATTTCACTGACCAACTCCACTCGAAGGTTGCCCAACGGTCTGCGCCAGCAGGATCTGATGATCCGCCTCAAGACCCATCGCCTGCGACAGGATCTGGCGGTCAATCCAGGCACGAATGACCGTGGCCAGTCCGGCAGAAGCGCAGTAAAGGTAAACATTCTGGGCCATCGCGCCAGCCGCAGCGGAAGCATACGACTCACGCTGAGCGGCGGGTACCAGCTTCATACGCGAGTGGTCGGCCACATAGATCAGTTCCATGGGCGCGCTGTCCACAAAATCCTGATAACCCGTGACACGGCGAACATCGGTGGCGCCGACAAGATTCAGCACATGGCTGTGCGGGTCGTAGCGGTACAGTCCTTCGGGCAGTGCGACGTAGACGTCCACTTCCTGTGCATTCATCGCGCTGGGCGCCGTGCGCCCGCCCAACGCAGGCCGGTTGACGCCTGCGGCAGCCCAGAGCAGGTCCGAGATGGACTGCGCAACCAGCGGTGCTGGCTCAAACGCCCGCTGCGACTGACGTTTGTGCAAGGCTTGCATCAGCGGTAAACCGCCGTCGGTTTGCGCTGGTGGCAACTTGAGCGCAGATTGCGCATTGCCTTGCGCGGGTTGGGGCTTGAGCTGACCGATCAGTCCCAAGGCCATTTTGGTCAGCGTATTCATGACTACTCCTCAATATGAACGATGTGCCCATACTAGACAAACGTCCGCCGGGTGCTTTGCTATAAATCAAGTGTTCCACCTGTGAAATGCGGTCTGGTCAAGCCAACATCCGTTGATTTGAATCAACCTGCGATGCGCCACCGCTTTGCACAATGAAATTTTGTGCGTATAAAAATCCGACCATGAAAAAGCCACCGTCATCACCCTCAGCGGACGTATCTAGGACTGTCGAATCTGCCACAGAAAAACTTGACCGCTTGCTTCACGCAGCAGGGGCACCATTCACAGGCGGTTTGTCACCCGTTTCACTATCACTGGCTTTGGCCGATTGGGCTTGGCATCTGGGTATATCTCCGGGTCGTCAGATGGAGTTGGCAGCGTTGGCGGTACGCCTGGCCAAAGATACGATGAATATGCAGGACGGCATTGAGGACGGAGAAGGTGCTGCCGACGATGATCCGCGTTTTCGGCACGAAGCATGGGCCGCATGGCCCTTCAGTCAGTTGCGTACCGGGTTTCGCAATGCAGAGGCTTTCTGGCGTGAGGCTGCGCACGTGCCAGGCATGACTGCACATCATGATGCTTTGACGCAATTTTTCGCCAAGCAGATTTTGGGCATGATGGCGCCCGCCAACTGGCTGGCCAGCAATCCCGTGGTGCTACGCGATGCCATGGAGACGCATGGTTCACACTTACTCAAGGGTGCGCAGAATTGGCTGACTGACGTGTCAGGTGTGCCGAACCCTGAAGTTACCAGCCTGCCCAACCGCTTTGTGGTGGGGCGCGATGTAGCGACAACACCCGGAAAAGTCGTCTACCGAAACCGGTTGATTGAGCTGATCCGATACGAGCCGCAGACCGCGAAGGTTCATCCGGAACCGGTATTCATGATCCCGTCGTGGATCATGAAGTTCTATATTCTCGACCTCTCACCCCACAACTCCATGGCACGGTACCTGGTGGGCCAGGGGCATACGGTGTACATGCTGTCCTGGCGCAACCCCGATGCCAGCGACGCCAGGTTGACGATGGACGACTACCTGCACATGGGTGTTATGGATGCGCTGGAAGTGATCGGTCAGCAAAGCGGCAAAGGGGTTCCGGTACATGCCATGGGGTATTGCCTGGGTGGCACACTTTTGACCATTGCGGCAGCGGCGATGGCGCGCACTGGTGGTGTGGCCGGCACGCGGAACCTGCCAAGCCTGAAAACCCTGACATTGCTGGCAGCGCAGACGGATTTTTCGGAGCCTGGCGAGTTGGGCCTGTTTATTGACGAAAGCCAGATCGGGCTGCTGGACAACATCACCCGTGGCCAAGGCTACCTGAGCGGCAAGCAGATGGCAGGATCCTTCCAGTTCCTGCACTCCCGCGATCTGATCTGGACACGACGCATGCGCGAATACCTGATGGGGGAACGCGAGCAACCCAATGACCTGATGGCCTGGAACGCTGATACAACGCGCATGCCCGCACGCATGCACCATGAATACCTGACATCACTGTACCTTCACAATGCTCTGGCAACCAGTAGCTACCGGGTAGAAGACCACACCGTGTCATTGAGCGATATCCATCAGCCCGTATTCATGGTGGGGACACAGCGCGACCATATCTCGCCATGGCGCTCGGTCTACAAGTTGCACCATCTGTGTGGAGCAGAAATCACATTCGTTCTGGCCAGCGGAGGCCACAACGCGGGCATCATTTCCGAGCCGGGTCACCCGCATCGCAGTTTTCAGAGCGCCATACGTCCTGCATACGGTCCCTGGATGGAGCCCGAACAATGGGCCAAACAGGCAAAGACTCATGAAGGATCATGGTGGCCAGCATGGCAACAGTGGCTGGCCAAGTCTTCGTCACCCAAAAAATTGGCACGTACAAAAACCGCCGGAACCTCCCTGGGTGAAGCCCCTGGGGAGTACGTTCGGGTGCGTTACGCTGAATGAGCGGCTTCATGCACAGCGGGCTCACCCGCCGCGTCGTGGATATGGTCAACAACCACCGTCTTGATAGCACCCGGCGCATGTTTGCGTGCCAGTAATGTATACATCGTGGGCACAACAAAAATCGTCAGCAACGTGCCCAGGCTCATGCCACCCACAATCACCCAGCCAATCTGACGACGACTCTCGGCACCCGCACCGGTAGCCAGCGCCAGTGGAACGGCCCCCAAAACCATGGCACCAGTGGTCATCATGATGGGACGCAAACGCTGCGTCGCCGATTGTTTGATCGCCTGCAAGGTGGTCAGTCCCTGTTCCCGCAGCTGATTGGCAAATTCCACGATCAAAATTCCGTGCTTGGTGATCAGGCCCACCAGGGTGATCAGGCCTATCTGACTGAAGACGTTCAGCGTGCCACCTGACAACTTCAGCGCCAGCAAGGCGCCAGCCATCGAGAGCGGAACGCTGAGCAGAATGACAAACGGATCGACGAAGCTTTCGAACTGCGCTGCCAGGACAAGGAAAATAAAGACCAGAGCCAACACAAAAACAAGGGACAGCGAATCGGAAGATTTCCGGAACTCCCGGCTGGAACCGTTCAGGTCAGTGGCATAGCCCGGCTTCAGTACTTTCCTGGCGGTTGCATCCATGAAGTCCAGCGCTTCACCCACCGAATAGTCGGCAGACAGATTCGCCGTGATGGATGCCGAGCGCCGTTGTCCAAAGTGGTTGAGTTCGCGTGGCACCACCACTTCACGAATCTTGACCAGCGCTGACAGCGGAATCATCGACTCTCCTTTGCCGCGCACAAAGATTTTTTCGATGTCATCCGGCGTATCCCGCCCGGTAGGGTTGGTCTGCACAATCACATCGTATTGCTCCCCCTCGCGTTTGTAGCGCGTCACGTTTCGGCCACCCAGCAGCGTCTCCACGGCACGCGCAATCGCATCCACGCCTACCCCCATATCGGCGGCACGTTCACGGTCCACTTCCAGCTTGATCTCGGGCTTGTTCAGCCGCAAATCAGAATCCACCTGAACGAAACCCGGGTTTTTGGCCAATTCGTCCTGAAACGCACGCACCGCCTGGGCCAGATTCTGGTAACTCTCAGACGTGATGATCACGAAATTGATAGGGCGTTGGGTGAAGCCCTGCCCCAACGATGGCGGGGTAATGGGAAAAGCCGTCACACCGGACAGGCTGGACACGCGTGGCGTCATCTCCCGGGCCATCTCCAGGGTGGTTTTCTTGCGCTCTTCCCAAGGCAATGCCCGGAAGAAGATGTTGCCCTGGGCCACCGTCGGGTTGCCTACAGTGGCAAACACCCGATCAAATTCAGGGTAGTTCTGCCCGATTCGTTCAATCGCCAACGCGTACCGATTGGTGTAGTCCAGCGTCGCTCCATCGGGACCGTTGATCTGTGCCACCACCACACCCCGATCTTCGATAGGAGACAGCTCGCGTTTGATGTCGGCTTGCGCCCAATAGGAAACGACGCCGCTGCCCACCATCACCAGCAGCACCAGCCACCGGTGTTTCAGCGTCCAGGACAGAACGTGCCCATACCCACGGGTGACAGCAACCAGCACGGCCTCCATCACCCGGTCAAAGCGCGAGGGTTTGGGGTTGTGACGCAGCAGTACCGATGACAACATCGGCGACAGCGTCAATGCGACAAGACCTGACACGACCACCGCACCAGCCAGTGCCAGTGCGAATTCCGTGAACAGGCGTCCGGTCCGGCCGGGCGCAAACGCCAGCGGCGCGTAGACGGCGACCAGGGTCATGGTCATGGCGACAATCGCAAAACCCACCTCTCGGGCACCCTTGATGGCCGCCTGGAAAGGCGGTATGCCCTCTTCTATATGCCGGTAAATGTTTTCCAGCATGACAATGGCGTCATCGACCACCAGACCAATCGCCAGCACCAGCGCCAACAGTGTCAGCGTATTGATACTGAACCCGGCCAATGCCATCAATGCAAACGCGCCGATCAGGGCCACTGGAATGGTAAGAAGCGGGATGATCGACGCGCGCAGGGTGCGCAAAAATACAAAGATCACCAATGCCACCAGTACGGAGGCCTCAACAATGGTCTGGAATACTGCCTTGATCGACCGGTCGATGAACACGGAGTTGTCATTGGCAATTTCGACCTGGACCCCTGGTGGCAAGTCCTTTTGAACCTTGGTCAGCAACTGGCGCACGCCCGCTGACAAATCCAGCGGGTTAGCCGTGGCCTGACGAATCACCCCCAGCGCCACGGAATCGCGACCGTTCAGGCGAACACTGGAACGCTCATCCACCGGGCCCTGCTGCACACGCGCCACATCGGCAATGCGCACGGGCAGACCATTCACGGTGCGGATCACAACCTGCGAGAATTCCTGCGGTCGCTGCAGGTCCGTTGCCGCCGTCACATTGAATTCGCGTTGCCTGCTCTCAATGCGTCCGGCAGGCACTTCCAGGTTAGAGCGCCTCAGGGCGTCCTCGAGGTCCTGAATGGTCAGGCGATACGCCGCCAGCTTGTCAGGATCTACCCAGATTCGCATTGCGAACTTCCGTTCGCCAAACACGCTGACGTCAGCAGCACCTGGCGCTGTCTGCAGAACAGGTTTGACCAGCGAATTGGCCATTTCCGACAGTTGCAGCGAACTATGGGTATCGGAACTGAGCGTCAGAAAGATGACGGGAAAAGCATCGGCCTCCACCTTCGCAATGACAGGCTCATCAATGCCTTGGGGCAAACGCTGGCGTACACGCGAAACTTTGTCGCGTACATCCGCCGCAGCAGAATCAGCGTCGCGCGTCAGGGCGAACCGGATCGATATCTGGCTTCGCTCCTGCCGGCTGGATGACGTGATAACGTCCACACCCTCAATGCCAGCCAGCGAATCCTCCAGTACCTTCGTGACCTGCCCTTCAATGACTTCACTTGATGCACCACCGAACCGCGTCTGGACCGACACCACCGGCTCATCGATCTTGGGATACTCCCGTACGTTAAGCCGGTTGAATGAAACAGCACCAATCAGGACAATCAGCAACGACAGCACCGTGGCAAAGACGGGGCGACGGATGGACGTTTCAGCGAGTTGCATGATGAGGGTCCGGTTTGCTTAGCGGCTGGCTGCAGAAGCAGGAGATGCGGCAGCAGCTGAACTGCCCGAAGCCGCAGAGGCGGCGCCTTGCGGCGGTCGCCCCAACTCCACGATGCGCACTGCCGTTCCGTCCCGCTGCAAACGCTGCTGACCAGCCACCACCACCGTTTCACCCTCTCCGACCCCCTCGGTAATTTCAACTTTGCCTTGCCTGCGAACGCCCAGCTTGACCTCCTGCCGCAGCGACACAAACTTGGTGTCAGGCGGCAGTGGGGTGGAAGCAGCAGCTGGTACAGCCGACGGTTCAACAACCTTGATCACAAACTGGCGTCCTCCCTGAGGAACTATGGCTTCTTCCGGCACGACCAACGCCGAATCCTTGACGGCAAATACGGTAGTCACCCGGGCAAACATGCCAGGACGCAATGGCACAGCATTCCCGCTTGCGGCAACGGCGCCCAGATTGCCGGCAACTGTCGGACGACCTACCCGTGGCGGTGTCGAACTGCCGGAAGCCTGGGCACCCGAAGCAACCTGAGAATCGACCGGACAACCATTGGCATCAATCAGGCCTGTGCCCGCTGGTCGGCCCGGCACCGGGGCGCCAGACTGACCCGCCCTGCCGGTCATGCCAGCGACGATGGGAGGTTTGGAACCAACCGGTTTGCTGCCGGACGACTTGGCCGCAGAAGTGGTACCAGCGGGTTTTCCGGCAGCGCCCGGGCCCGCGGCTCCAGGTCGACCGCCACCCTGCGCCAGGGGCTCACCCATCGTATTGGGCAACACCGCCCGCACGCCGACTGATCGTCCATTGGCATCAAGCAGGGGATCGATGGCTTCAATGCGTGCCTTGAACGCGCGACCGGGAAAAGCGTCCAGTTGCAGTTCAACGCCCTGTTGCAGACGCAGTTTCCCCTGAAAACGTTCGGGCAGGCGGAAGTCCACATACATGCTGCTGATGTCTTCCAGATTCACCAGATCAGCGCCATCCTTGACGTAGTCCCCAAGATTGACGTTGCGAATGCCGACTGTGCCGTCAAAGGGCGCAATGATGGCCATGCGGGACAACCTGGCGCAAGACAACGCAAGCTGCGCTTCCACAACCTGCAGATTCGCCGCACTCTCGTCAAGCACCCGTTTCGCCACAAAATTCTGTGCGACCAGCTCCTGATTTCTCTTCAGATTGGCTTGGGCGATTGAAACCTGAGCCTGAGCCTGCCGGATTTCAGCACGTTGCAGCACGTCATCCAGTTGCACCAGCACCTGTCCCTTGCGCACGCGCGCGCCATCTGTAAACCCGAGTTCCTTGACCCGGCCAGCAACCTCGGGACGCATCATCACGCTTTGCCGGGATCGCAACGATCCAACGGACTGGGCATCGTCCTGCAGGGACATCTTTTCAACTCTAGCCACCTCGACCCCGGCCGCCCGTGGCGCTGACGCAGCGCCAGCGGGGGCACTGGCGGCGCTGGAAGCGCCGGCCGGTGCTCCGGTGATTTCTTTGGGGCTGGAAGGCCTTGACTGATACCACCAAGCGGCACCTGAAGCCGCTGCGATACCCACCACTGCCACGACCGAATAAACTGCTTTGGAAGCCATTGAAAGTCTGCTCTTATGTGATTGTTGAGGCGCCAACCGACTCGTGAATGTATCAGGACGCCCGCAATCCAGTGCAACGCCACGAGGAATCCCGGACTCCTGGTCAAGTCCTTTACCGGAACTTTACAACCAGCTTTTACGTACGACCCAGGGCTTTTTCAACACCCCGATTCGCCAGTGCATCCGCCCGCTCATTGCCCGGGTCACCGGCATGCCCCTTGACCCACCGCCATTCAATCTTGTGCCCTGAAGAGGCCACCAGGGCATCCAGCTGCTGCCACAGCTCGACATTTTTCACCGGCTGTCTGGCTGCCGTCCGCCAACCCCGAGCCTTCCAGCCCTGAATCCACTCCGTGATGCCTTTGCGCACATATTCGCTGTCCAGGTACAGCGTCACCGCACAAGGGCGTTTCAACGCGTGCAATGCCTTTATCACGGCTGTCAATTCCATGCGGTTGTTGGTGGTATTGAGCTCCCCTCCAAACAACTCCTTGTGAACGTGGCCGTGCTTGAGCCAGACGCCCCAGCCACCCGGTCCCGGGTTGCCTTTACAGGCACCATCTGTATAAATTTCAACGTGGTTCAAACTCGTTCCTTGTCATTCATCCAGCCAGATGGTTCGATTTTGCGAACCTGGTTCGCTACGGAAACCGGCTTGCCCGCAACGCTTTTACTGATTCTCCAGGCGGGTTCAAGCAATCGCATGCCGCGCACCCGTTTAACCGCCACGAGGCAATACACCGCGCCCAAAATGGGCCACCAGCGGTCTCCCACCGCATCCATCCACGAATAGCGATCCAGCCATTTTTGACTGCGTACCGCAGGGCGATAACACCCGAAATGCCCCGATTCGACCTCGAAGCTCAACAGGCGCAACCAGTCACGCAGGCGCCAGTAGCCGATGAATTCACCCGCCTGCGGCAAATACAGTTCGCCAAAACCCATTCGCTGATACAAATGGCCCCGACGCTGACGCAACCCCCACAGGCTGGCCGGGTTCAAGCCGCAAATGACCACCCGACCTTCGGGCACCAGCACGCGCTCCACCTCCCGCAGCGTGGCATGCGGATCGGGGTGTAGCTCCAGTGCATGGGGCAGCACCACCAGGTCGAGGCTGCTTTGGGGAAACGGCAGCGCAGTAAAGTCAGTCACCAGCGCCGCTGAGACTCCTTGAGTGGTCGCAGGTACATCACGGCCATCCTGTTGAAGTTCCCGGCCTTGTGAAGTGCCAGAGGCCAGCCATCGATGGGGCATGCGGTTGGCCTGTAGCGCGTCGATTTCAGGCAAACCCAGCTGCAAGGCATGGTATCCAAAAATGTCGGCTACAGCCGCATCCAGCTGAATGCGCTCCCAATCGAGCAGGTAGCGACCCGGCGGTGTCTGAAACCAGTCCTGCAAACCTATAATTTGACTGCTCATGAATCTGATTCCGCTTCCTGCTTTTACCGACAACTACATCTGGCTGCTGCACAGTGGCCACCATGCGATTGTTGTAGACCCGGGCGACGCCCAACCTGTTTTGAGCGCCCTGCAGCAATACGGCCTGCAGCTGGACGCGATTCTAGTCACGCATCATCACGCCGACCACGTCGGGGGCGTTGATGTCCTGCGTGAAGCTACTGGTGCACGGGTCTGGGGGCCAGCGCGCGAGCGCATTCCCGAGCCGTTGCTGCGCCTGCACCACGGAGACACGGTGGTTGAACTGGGCCTGACGTTCTCCGTCATGGACGTACCAGGCCACACATCCGGGCACATTGCCTACTTCTGCCAATCGATGGATGGCGCACCGCTGCTGTTTTGCGGCGACACCCTGTTTTCGGGTGGTTGTGGACGACTTTTCGAAGGTACCCCTGCCCAAATGCTGGCCTCGCTGGACTCGCTGGCCGCCTTGCCAGGCAACACACGTGTCTGTTGCACGCATGAATACACGCTGTCCAACCTGAAATTTGCGCGAGCCGTGGAACCTCGCAACGCAGATTTGAACCAATATAGTGCCTGGTGCGAGGCGCAACGGTCAAAAGGACAACCTACCCTGCCCTCTTCCATCGCAAAGGAACTTCAGATCAACCCGTTTTTGCGCACGCGCCAACCCGCTGTCGTGGCTCAGGCTGTGGCGCGGCAGGCTGAAGAACGGGATGAAGTGGCGGTTTTTGCGGCTATCCGCGAATGGAAAAACAACTTCTGATGACTTATTTTCGCATTCTGTGCCTGTCCGCTTTGTTCTGGCTGACTGGCTGCGCCACCACCACGCCCGGCAGCCCCGCAGACGCCAGCCCAAGCGCGCAAAGCAACAGTGCGGCCGTTGTGACACCTGGTTTGCCAGCAGCCCGCACGGTACCGGCCATCCCTCCAGACTTGGCCATGACCGGCTCGCAGTCAACCGGCCCCCTTCAGAATGTTGCGAACGGCCAGATCAGCAGCCGCACCGTCGCGACGCTGGAGCCTCCCGCAGATTTGTGGGCACGCATCCGTCAGGGATTTGCCATGCCCGATCTGGAGCATGACTTGGTGCATGACCGCGAGCAGTGGTACGTGAGCCGCCCCGATTACATCCTGCGAATGACGGAGCGCTCGCGCAAATACCTGTTCCATATCGTTGAGGAACTGGAGCGACGTGACATGCCCACGGAGCTCGCCTTGCTACCCTTCATCGAAAGTGCGTTCAACCCGCAGGCCGTTTCCAGCGCCAAGGCCGCCGGCATGTGGCAGTTCATGCCCAGCACCGGGAAGTACTTCGAACTCAAGCAGAACGTCTTTCGTGACGACCGGCGCGACGTGCTCGCGTCAACGCGGGCCGCGCTGGACTATCTGCAAAAGCTGCACGGCATGTTCGGTGACTGGCACCTGGCTCTCGCGGCCTACAACTGGGGTGAAGGAAGTGTCACGCGGGCCATCGCCAAGAACAAGCGCGCAGGTCTGGGTACGTCCTATGCCGACCTGAGCATGCCTGCAGAAACCCGTCTGTATGTGCCCAAGCTTCAGGCGGTCAAAAACATCGTCGCCACCCCGCAGTCCTTCAACGCCCAGTTACCTGATATCCCCAATCACCCCTACTTCCAGTCGGTGGATATCACGCGTGATCTGGACGTTGCACTGGCAGCCCAGCTGGCCGAGATTCCGTTGGAGGATTTCAAGGCACTGAACCCCTCTGCCAGCCGGCCGGTCATTCTGGCGGCAGGCACACCGCAGATCCTGCTTCCCTGGGATAACGCCATCATCTTCGAGACCAACCTCAAGGCGCGCGGAAATAGCCGTCTGGCCAGTTGGACCGCCTGGACGGCTCCGTCCACCATGAAAGTGGCTGATGCAGCCAAACGTGTTGGCATGCATGAGGGCCACCTCCGGGAGGTCAACAACATTCCTCCGCGGATGCTGATCAAGGTCGGGTCCACATTGTTGGTGCCGCGCTCGGAGGGCACTTCCAAAGATGTTTCGGAACAGGTTGCAGACAACGGTCATATGGCACTGGCACCGGAGGTGGTTCTGCGTCGCAGCACCCTGAAGGCCCGCAAGGGTGAATCCGTAGCCTCCATCGCCAAACGCTATAACCTCAGCGTTTCCAGCGTGGCAGAGTGGAACAAGGTTGCCAGTTCGGCCGCATTCAAAGTGGGTCAGCAGATCGTGGTTTACCTGCCTGTCCGTGCAAAGCAAGTCGCCCGGATCAAGTCAACCACAAGCAACACCCAGACAATCAAGCCGGTGCGCCGTGCAGTCGTGATTCAGAAGAAAAAACGCAAGTAAATAGCACTCCAGCCCTTGCAAAATATGCGTGGATAGCTGCTATTTTGATAGCAAATAGGAGCAGGAATCGGGCTAGGCCTTGAATTTGGCTTTGGCTTTACGGGCAAATTCGTTGGTAAATGTCTTTGCCAGATCAATCTTGTCGGCTTTCAGGGTGGGCTCAAAACTGGTCAGCGCCTTCAGCGCAACCTTTGCCCCGTCCTCCGGAATCAAGCCATCCAGAGCGATGGCCTCGCGCACCTTGTCAAACGACGCGAGATACAGGCCACGGTCACCCAGCAAATAGGCCTCGGGTACGGTTTTGATCAGATCACTGGGCCCGGCAGTTTGCAGCCACTTCAAACTGTGAACAATGGCATTCGCCAGCGCTTGAGCCGTGTTGGGGTTCTTTTCCAGAAACGCCAGGGGGGCATACAGGCACCCGGCAGGCATGGCCCCGCCAAACACCTCAACCGTACCCTTGAGCGTACGCGTGTCAGCGATCACCCGAATCTCGCCCTTTTGCTCCAGCATCGTCATCACCGGGTCCGAACTGCTCAGGACGTCAATCTGCCCGGACCGTATCGCCGCCAGAGCACTCGCACCCGTGCCAACACCTATAAAAGTCACCTCACCGGGTTTGATTCCGTAGCGTGAGAGCACCAGGCTGGCCACCATGTTGGTGGACGAACCCGGCGCGGAGACGCCAATCTTTTTGCCACGCAGGTCGGCAGGCCCCCTGTAGGCCGGCAATGTCTTGCGCGATACGCCCAACGCAATCTGGGGAGCACGCCCCTGCAGCACAAACGCCTGAAAAAACTGGTTTCTGCCTTGCAGGGCGATGGTGTGCTCAAACGCGCCGCTCACCACATCGCCCCCACCTTCCAGCACGGACTGCAGTGCCTGGGCACCGCCTGGAAAATCGGTGATGGTGACATCAAGCCCTTCAGCCCTAAAAAATCCCAGTTGCTCGGCAATCGTCAGTGGCAGTGCATAAAAGGCCCCTTTTCCACCTACCGAAATGGAAACCTTCACTTTTTCCGACCGCGTCTGAGCTCTGAGGTCCTGTGCAGCCAGACAGGCTGCCGCCAACCCCAATGCGGAGGTGAACCTTCGCCGACTCATGGACATCTGCCGCATACCGATCCCTTGTTTGACTGTTTATTGCTGTTATGCAGCAAGCGTACCAAGCCCACAAAATACCCGCATCAGGAACTTCCCGAGCGGGTTTGTACTTAGGCAGTAGTCAGTAGAAGTTCAGCGATAGCCGACGAACATGATCCCGATATTCACAGCCAGTGCCAGCACCCATATGATGGAGCGGATGGTGGCAGAGTCGGCCACGTACATCATGATGTACACGAGACGCAGCACCACAAACAGAAAGGCCAGCGCATCCAGCGGTCCCTGAGCCGCGCCAAGCTGGTGCGCAATGATGACGGCTGCCGCGAAGAAGGGAAACGCTTCAAAGCTGTTGGCCTGGGCAGCATTTGCACGGGCTCGCCAATCAGTCTGGCTGGCCAGCCAAGCTCGCGGGTTGTGGTTGTCGAAGCCCCCTTCGCGGCGGGATTTTCCGAACATGCCTGCCTTGGCAATACCGGCGCAAACCAGGGGCAACAAGGCTGCAACCAGTACGCACCAGTAAGCCATGGTGAAGTAGACAAAAGTCATGGGTAATTCAGCAAAAAAAATCAGTTCATCCGTGAATTGCGCAAAATTATCGACGATCCACCAGCGCGTGCGCGATGGTACCCAAGTCAACATACTCCAATTCGCTGCCCACGGGCACACCTCGGGCCAGCCGTGTGGTCTGCAGGCCACGGGCCTTCAGGGCTTCACCGATCACATGCGCCGTGGCCTCGCCTTCGGCGGTGAAATTCGTTGCCAGAATCACTTCGCGCACGGTACCGTCAGTAGCTCGGTCAAATAGTTTCTTCAGCCCAATGTCTTTGGGTCCAATGCCGTCCAGCGGACTGAGCTTGCCCATCAGCACGAAATACAAACCCTTGTAGGCGCCCGTACGCTCCACCGCTGATTGATCAGCCGGCGTTTCCACCACACACAGCTTGGACGGGTCGCGCCGCGGGTCCACACAGGTGCTGCACAACTGGCTTTCCGTGAACGTATGGCACCGCTCGCAATGCTTCACACTGTCCACCGCATGCTGCAGGGCGCGTGAGAGTGTCCGGGCTCCTTCCCGATCATGTTGCAGCAAATGAAACGCCATGCGCGAGGCAGATTTCACCCCCACACCAGGCAAACGGCGCAGGGCCTGAACCAGCCCTTCCAGCGAATTGGAGTCCGTCACGCCGTCAGCCGGTCGGGCACGCCAGAGTTCGCCGGGCGCATCAGAAAGGAAACTTCATGCCGCCGGGCAGGCCCGGCATGCCGGCCGTGAGTTTGCCCATTTTTTCCTGAGAAGTCTCTTCCGCCTTGCGCACCGCTGCGTTGAACGCAGCCGCCACCAGGTCTTCCAGCATGTCCTTGTCGTCAGCCAGCAGACTGGGGTCAATGGTGACGCGGCGCACGTCGTGTTTGCAGGTCATCACCACTTTGACCAGACCGGCGCCTGATTCACCGGTCACTTCGATATTGCCCAGCTCGTCCTGGGCCTTCTTCATGTTGTCCTGCATCGCCTGGGCCTGCTTCATCAGGCCGGCGAGTTGTCCTTTGTTGAACATGGTTGTCCTTGCGTTCAGTTTTGAAATAAAAGCGAGATCAAACAGACTTGATCGTTCCGGGCACGATTTTCGCCCCAAAATCCCGCATCATGGCCTGCACAAACGGGTCTTCGAAAATGATTCGCTCAGCGGCCAGCTGCTTCTCGGCGGCCAGCGCCGCGTTGCGTCGGGCCGGGCTGTCGGTAACACGGCCGATTTCAACCGCCAACCCGACCTCATGCCCTGCCGCGCGCAAAGCCTGCGACAGCCGCTCGCGGCTACCGCTCTGGTTCAGCGACTCGCGTTCCACCCGCAGCAACCATTGGTCGGTATCGCGGGCCACCAGTTGCGACTGCAAGGCCAGTTCCCGAACCAGCGCGGTAATCGCTTCCTCGGCAATTAGCTGCTGCACCGTGGCATGCCAGAAATCTCCCTCTTCGGTCGGAATCAGGGTAGCAGCGGCAGACTGGCCGGCCGCTACCTCTGAGCGTGAGTCCGCCTGCACCCGAACCGGTATTGCTACAGCTTTTGTAGCGTGTTGCGCATATTCGACGAGGGCTACAGCCTCTTTTTCCTCAAAATTTGGCGGGTTCTCGCGCGCTGGAGAACCAGCAAGCCCTGCCACGACGTGCAACACCTGCCCTGCGGGAGGACCGCTGGCCTGCACGGAGGGGGCAGGTTGAGGCGGCTTTTCGGGCATCCCCGGTCTCGCGCCCACAGCAGGTGGCTGCACCTTCGCTACCGATGAAACCGACACAGCCGGCACAATCGGTGGCCGGGTCTCAATCAGAGTTTTTTTTTCAGCCTTCGGCGTTGCCGCCATGCCGGGTTTGAACGCCAGCAGCCGCAACAGCACCATGGTCAGGGCGGCGTAGTCATCAGGCGCCAGCCCCAGCTCGCCACGTCCGTGCAGGCACAGGCTGTATAACAATTGCGTTTCATCGGCAGGCATGGTCTCTGCCAGCCGCGCAATCTGGGCAGCTTCAGGATCAGTCTCATCCACGGCAGCGGGTACCGCCTG
Source organism: Candidatus Egaibacter danicus (assembly GCA_016707075.1). GTDB lineage: Bacteria > Pseudomonadota > Gammaproteobacteria > Burkholderiales > Burkholderiaceae_C > Egaibacter > Egaibacter danicus. The sequence continues at coordinate 116,736 of JADJII010000003.1, read as the reverse complement.
CAGTACCGCCATGCGCTGCAGCACGGTGCTCATTTCCTCCAGCGTGGACGCTGCGCTCAGCCCATTCAGGCGCAACAGCTCGGAGGTTTCCACCACCGTCTTGCCGTCGCCTTGCGCCAGCGCCTCAATCAGCTGAAATACATACGAGCGGTCCACGCTGCCCAGCATCTGGCGCACTGTGGCTTCTTCCAGCGCACCCGCACCAAACGCAATCGCCTGATCGGTCAGTGACAGCGCATCGCGCATGGACCCTCGCGCCGCACGGGCCAATAGCCGCAAAGACTGTGCATCTGCGGTCACACCTTCGTCGGCGAGCACATGCATCAGGTGCTCGCGGATGGTCTCTGGCGCCATCGGGCGCAGATTGAACTGTAAACAACGTGAAAGAACCGTCACTGGGACTTTCTGTGGATCGGTGGTAGCCAGCACAAATTTCAGATAGTCCGGCGGCTCTTCCAGCGTCTTCAACATGGCGTTGAACGCCGTATTGGTGAGCATGTGCACCTCATCGATCATGAAGACCTTGAAGCGCCCCTGCACCGGTTTATAGACCGCCTGCTCCAGCAGAGCCTGCACCTCATCCACGCCCCGATTGGAAGCCGCATCGAGCTCGGTGTAATCCACAAACCGGCCCAAATCGATGTCCGTACACGCCTGGCACATCCCACACGGTGTGGCGGTGATGCCTCCCTGGCCATCGGCACCCAGACAGTTCAGCGACTTGGCCAGAATGCGCGACACCGACGTTTTGCCAACACCCCGGGTGCCGGTAAACAGGTATGCATGGTGCAGCCGCTGCGACGTCAGCGCATTTGTCAGCGCCCGGACCACGTGCTCCTGCCCCACCATGCCGGCAAAATCCTTCGGGCGATACTTTCTGGCGAGCACAAGATATGACATCTGGGGGATTCTAAGGTGCAGCCAATAGGGGTAGACTAAAAGATGCCGCGAGGCTTGTTCCGCCGCTTTGGTGGCAGATCATTCAATTTTGTTCACTTAACAGGAGATCGTTATGGCTGGAAAGTTTGAGATCAGCAAGTCCAAAAATGGAAAATTCATGTTCAATCTGAAAGCCGGGAACGGACAGGTGATCCTGACCAGCGAGATGTATGAGACCAAAGCCAGCGCGATCCAGGGCGTCGAGTCCTGCAAGAAAAACGGTGCTATGGATGAGCGCTTCGAGAAAGCCACCTCCAAATCCGGCCAGCCTTATTTCAATCTGAAGTCGTCAAACGGCCAGGTCATCGGGCGCAGCGAAATGTACTCCTCCGCGGCATCCATGGAAAACGGCATCGCCTCGGTCAAAACCAATGCAGCGGGCGCCAGCCTGAAAGACCTCACTGAAGGTTGAACGCAAGGCCAAGCCTTACAATATCAACTGACGGGCCTTCCCGCATGGTGAAGCGGCCAACCGGGTCAGGTGGGGAACCAAGCAGCCCTAACTGTGGAGCCAGTGCCGGGGTCAAGGCTCGTCAACCTAATTTCTCGCAGTGAAACATCTCAACGGCTGGCAACGCATCTGGCTGGTTTTCACCGTCGCACTCGCCTTGTGGTGCCTGCTGTACATGCCGGTCAAGTCCTACGTTTATAGCGCGAGGGCCGATGCTGGATACCGGAAAAACCTGCAGGCTGATTTCAACAGCGGGAACTGCGATGCCTACATCAATGGTGCGCTGGAGCAGCTCAAAGAGCCGCCCTATTTTGAAGACGGGGGAACCTGCTGGTTCATTTTCAATACCCGGACCACCTACAAAATCCAGAAGACGCCGTTTACGAAGAACGATGCCGAGAACCACGAACTCTGGGAACGATTCAAAAGCATCGGCGGTGTATTCTTCACCGGCTTTCTGGTACTGCTAAGCTGCTCTGGCTTCATGTACCTGGCCGGGCTGGTTGTGGCAAGAATCCGGCACGGTATCGCCCACAAAACGTGAGCAACGCATCTAGCGCGTGAAGTAGCGTACCGCAACCACCAGCAAAGTACCGAGAACCATCAAGACTGCAATTTTTACCAATGAGACACCTGGCTCGGGGCGCGGTTTGGAGCGATTGCTGGCCATCGGCCCCAAACCTGATGGAATGGTATTGATTGCTCCAAGCAGGGAAGGTATCGTGGTGTCGTTTTCCATTGTCGTCCTGATGTAGCCCGCTGGATCTTCGCCCGGGTGCCGCGAATTCTAATGACTTCCCCTGAAAGCTGCAGCAATCTTCAAGCGATTCCAGCCAAATATTTCAGGGCACCTTCCCCGGCCCGCTTGCCACTGGCCAGACAGGCCGTCAACAGATAGCCACCGGTTGGCGCTTCCCAATCCAGCATTTCACCGGCGCAAAAAACGCCCGGCAACGCATTCAGCATCAGGCCGTGGTCCATTGCCTCGAAAGGCACACCGCCTGCGCTGCTGATGGCTTCATCGATCGGACGGGTGGCCACCAGACGAATGGGCAGCGCCTTGATGGCGGCTGCCAGTTTGGGCGCATCCGCAACGTCGGCCTTGGACAGCAATTCGTAAAGGATTGCCGCCTTGATGCCGTCAATACCCAGCCGGCTTTTCAGGTGGCTCGACAGCGAGCGTGATCCGCGGGGGTGGGTCACCTCCGCCAGCACCCGCTCGGGCGAAAAATCAGGCAGCAGGTCCAGATCAAACGTGGCGGCGCCCTTCGCGGCGATCTCGTCGCGCAGCAGGCTGGATGCGGCATAGATCAGGCTGCCCTCCACGCCGGTGGCCGTGGCCACAAATTCTCCCCGGCGCTCGAACCGCTGGCCTTGCGAGTTCGTGAATTGAATGGCGACCGATTTGAAAGGCTGGCCCGCAAACCGGCTTGTGAAATGCCCGCTCCAGCCACCCGCCACATCAAAGCCACAGTTGGACGGCAGCAGCGGCGCCACCGCCACGCCGCGCGCAGCCAGCAGGGGCACCCAGGCACCGTCCGACCCCAGACGCGCCCAGCTGCTGCCACCCAATGCCAGCACTACGGCGTCGGCCTGCGCCGTGACCTCGCCACCCGGCGTCTCAAACTTCAGCTGCGCACCCACTGCACCGTCAGACTGCCAGCCCGTCCACCGGTGCCGCATGTGAAAACGCACCGCTTGTCCAGTTTCGGGATAACGCAGGCGATGCAGCCACGCGCGAAGCAATGGCGCGGCCTTCATGTCCGTGGGGAACACGCGCCCCGACGTACCAACAAAGGTGTCCACGCCCAGCGTCTTCGCCCAGTCACGAACTTGTGCAGCACCAAAGGTTGCCAGCAGGGGCTCGATCTGCCCGCGCCGGGCACCAAAACGGGTCACAAAAATATCGGCAGGTTCGGAATGGGTCAGGTTCAAACCACCCTTTCCGGCCAGCAAAAACTTGCGGCCCACGGAGGGCATGGCGTCATACACATCGACGGAAACACCTGCGCTGCAGAGCACATCAGCCGCCATCAAACCGGCGGGTCCACCGCCCACCACGATCACTTTTTTCATTCTTCTCCTGACTTTATATTTCTAATGTTTGTATGTCACGCAGGCAGTTCCACCAGTTCGCCCTGCCCCGTCAGGAATGCGGCTTTTACAGTGGCATCCGGGTAGATGGCCTGCACCGCGTCGCGGTAGTTTTGCAATTGCGCCACCAGCTCCGGCTCGTCTTGGGGGGCATGGGCCGATTTGTAGTCCAGCACCCACCAGTCCAGCGTGTCCTTGCGTTGCACCAGGCGGTCCAGCCGCAGCGGCTCACCCTGGTACATCAACTCCACTTCATTCTCTTGCCAGCCGACCACGGCGTGGTCCCACACCCAGGCGCCCGCACCCTGGAGGATACGCTGCGCCAGTGACAGGGCCTGCGCGCCCTGCGAGGGCGACAGCTCAAACTCGAAGGCCGCCGCCGATGCGTTGGCGTCGGACGCATCGCCCCACTCCAGCAAACGGTGCATGGCCTGGCCGATGCGGGAAACAACCGGGTTGTCTTCAGCGCGGTGAATTTCCGCTTCTGTTTGGATAGCGATCTGCGCAGATTTGACGGGGGCTGGTGGCAGTTCCTTGATGTAAAAAGTGACCCGTCCGGTTAGTGGCTGCGCTAAAACATGCTGCGCCGCATCGGGCAGGTTCGTTACCTCCGGCATCAGATCACTCAGCCGCTGCCACCAGCTGCGTTGTGCGTCGCGATACGGCTCGATGGATGACAGGACCAGCGTGTGCCGGGCTCGCGTGAGCGCCACATACAGCGCATTGAGCTCTTCGCGCCCACGCTCGGCCCGCTCGGCCTCCAGCGTCGCCACGGCGCAGGCCGGTGGCTGGCTCTCGCTGGCGAGAAACACAAATTTGGCCGGGAATGCCGCCTCGCCTGGCCAGTCCACCAGCACTCCCATGGTCTCGGCGTTGCGCTCGGGTGTGTCGGTGTCCAGCAGCAGCACGACCTGCGCTTCCAGCCCCTTGGCACCGTGGATGGTGAGCAGGCGCACCGCCTGCGGGTTGACCGCCGCGGGTGCGACAACACCACCCGCCTTGAGCGCCCTGACAAAAGCATAGGGAGTGGCAAAACGGCCGCCACCCATTTGCAGCGACATGCCCACCAGTGACTGCAGGTTGGCCAGCACGGTGTCGCGCTGCGTGGCGGGCGCTGCCACTGCAAAGCGGGCCAGCACGTCACCATCGGCATAAATGGCCTGCAGCGCATCATGCGGCGGCAACTGGTCCAGCCATGCCTTCCATCGTATCAAAATGACACCTAGCCCTTTCAAGCTATGCGTGAGCAGCTCCGTTTTTTGTAGCAAATCAAACCACGATGCATTGATCTCGCGGCGCAACAAGGCCAGTTCCACCAGCGATTCATCCGGCAAGCCAAACAACGGCGACTTCAGCGCACGGGCCAGCGACAGGTCGTGCTGCGGCGACACCAGCACGTCCAGCAGCGCCACCACGTCCAGCACCTCGCAGCAGGCTATCAGCTCGGTTTTCTCGCCAATCTGGGCAGGAATACCCAAGGCGCGCAACTCATTCTGCAGGGGCAGCAGCCCGGCCCGCTTGCGCGACAACACCATGATTTCCTGCGGCGGCAGCCCGGCAGCTACTTGCCCGGCTATCCAGCGCGCGGCCTGGCGTGCTTCCAGGGTGCGCACAGTGTCTTCAACCGTCTCGCGCGGCGTGGTGAGGCTGTCGCGCCAGACGGCGTCTTCCACGCTGGCATCGCGGGGCGTATTTCCGGGTGCCCTGGCTGTCCTGGATATCGGCGGCAACTTGCCCACCAAACCGACCTCGGTCGAGCTGGTGGTGTGTTCACGAAACCCTTGGTAATGGTCTTCCTCACGTGCCACAGCCATCGCCGCGTTAACAGTGGCCATCACCTGACGGGCATTGCGCCGCGTGTGGTCGCAACTGAGCAGGTCGCCGCCCAGCCCTTCGCGCACAAACGCCTGCGCCGCGCGAAACACCTGCGGCTCGGCCCGGCGAAACCGGTAGATGCTCTGCTTGGGGTCGCCTACGATGAACACGCTGGGCGCCTGCGCACCGCCGCCACTGCCCGCGTAACTGCTGAGCCACGACAGCAGCGCCTGCCACTGCAGCGGGTTGGTGTCCTGAAACTCGTCGATCAGCAGGTGCCTGATGCGGGCATCAAGGCGCTGTTGCACCCAGCCCGAGAGCACGGGGTCACCCAGCATCACCAGCGCGGCGCGCTCCACATCATTCATGTCCACCCATCCGCGCTCGCGCTTGAGGGCAGCAAACTCGGCGATCAGCACCCGGGTGAGGCGCGCCATGCGCTGCTGGTACAGCCAGGCGTCGTGCTGGTGGCGGGCGGCAACGACCCGTAAAACGAGGTCTTGTGCCATACGCACCTGCTCGATGCCGACAATCTTTTCACCGAACTTGCGGGGCGTTCCTTTTTGGGTGAGCAGCGCGTCGAACGCGGCAGACATGTCGCCCACTGTCAATGCCTGTTCCAGCGCAACGCCCGCAGCCGAGAACGATGGCGCACTGGCGCGACCCAGAACCACCGCCGCATCACGGAGCGCATGAAGACGTGGATGATTCGCCGTCAACCACTCTTCAGGGGTTTCGAGCCCGCCGAATTCCGTGAATTGCGCAGTGAAATGCTGCACCGAACCATCCACCACACCCCGCGCATCGGCCAGCGCAAATTCCACGCGTTTGTCCAGCGCCGTTTCCAGCGCCTTCAGCGTCTGGGCGCGTCCGTAGTCGAACACCACCGATTCAAAGTCAGTCTTGCGCGGCGCATCGGCTGCCAGCGCGGCATAAAAGCGCCGCCACACCAGCGTCTTGGCCGGTGCATCGTCTTCCAGCAACTCGTAATTCAGCGGCAGCTCCATCTGCTGCAACACCGCCAGCGGCGCGCTACGCAGCAACGCAGCAAACCAGCTGTGAAAGGTGCGAATCTGCACCTGCCGCCCGGTAGCCAGCACGCTTTGATACAAATTTGATAGCCGCTCAGGCATATCCGGCGAGGGCTGCAGGCCTTTTTTAACCTGTACACCACGCATGTCCAGCTCTTTTTGCAGCGTGTCGTGATCGGCCACCGCAAACGCCTCCAGCCACTGGTACAGCCGCTCGCGCATCTCGCTGGCCGCACGCTTGGTGAAGGTGATGGCCAGAATTTCATGCGGCTGCACCTGCAAATGGCCATCGGTTGCATCCACACCGTCCAGCAGCGCGCGGATGATGCGTGAGACCAGCATCCAGGTTTTGCCGGCACCCGCGCAGGCCTCGACGGCAACGCTGCGGGCAGGGTTGCAGGCGATGGCATAAAAAGCGTCTGCAGAAACGGGGTTGCCGTTGTGCTGGTAGGCGGGTTGTTGTTCGCTCATGCAGCACCTTCGCCGGGGCGTTGTTCCCAAAAGTCTTTGCGACACAGGCCACGCGCAGCGCAATATTCGCAGGCCATGCCCTCCCCCAGCGCGGGCATCCCGGCGCCGCTGGCGATGCGTCCCATATCGTGCTGAATGCCTTCCAGCAAATGGTCGCGCAGCACCACAATGTCGTGCTGCTGGTGGGTACGGGTGCCGTCTTTCTCACCCACGTTGACATACGCCGCAGCCAGCGTGTCGTCGCTCAGCAAGGCTGCGTAAAACGCCAGCTGCGTGTCCTCGAGCGCGTCCTTGATGCGTTCCCGCGTCTGGGTGTCGCTCTCGGTTTTGTAATCCATGACCAATGCGCTGCCATCCGCGTTGTGGTCAATGCGGTCGATGCGGCCCATCAGCGTGATGGCGCCCAGCGGCATCTCCCGCTGCACTTCGGCCTGGTCAAAACGGGCGCCAGTGGCTTCGTGTTTGGCAAGCCACTCCAGATAGCCATCCCGCACGCGGGGCCAGGATGCAGCGAATGGCAAGAACTCAGCGTCCGACAAACCCAGATCGGTGGTCGCCTGCACGGACGCTACATTTATCATAGCTACCCGCGCATATAAATCGGGGTCTGGCGTGGTTTTTAATGCCTCGTGGAAAGTGCCTGAGCAGGCTGTGCAGCCAGGTACCAAAGTCGCGCTTGCTCACGCTCGTGTCCAGCTCGTCGTCTTCCTGTAATTTGAGCTGGCGCAGCGCAAAGAACCGATACGGGCAACTACGCAGATCGTCATAGGCGCTGGCCGACAGGCGCGAGATTGTCAGCGCCTGCCCCACCGGCTGCGGCATGCTGGAGGGTTGCGCCTGCAGCTCACGCAACACCCGCGGATCGGGCGTCGGGGCCAGAGCCGGGTCCCCGGGGTTGGCTGCGTTTTGGAGCAGCAGCGCCTGCACAAAGCCGCTGGGCATCAGGCGTTCACCGCCTTCGCTGGTGCGCCACAACACATCCAGCCACGGTGACTTCAGCGCGTATTGCCACGACGCTCGCAACGCAGCAGCCAGCTCGGCACGTGAAGGCAAGCCGAGCCATTGACGTTGCGCAGGCGTCCAGTTGTCTGGCGGCTCGGGTGACACCGGCATGCGCATCTCGTCACAGCCCGGCAGCACCACGGCAGGCAATACACGCCCCAGCAACTGGCTGAGCGGCAGGATAACCACCTGCGCCTGCGCCGGGTGCGCTGGCAAAAAGCTGGCCGCCTCCAGCGTCTGGCTGACCCAGGCGGTGAAGTCATTCAGGCTGAGGCGGCCCGCCACATCGGCAAATGCCGCATCAGCGCCTTCGCGCAGACTCAAGGCCGTCAACACGGCTTCGCCAGCAGGGTCATTGTTCAGTGCAACCCACTGCCCGGCACTCTCCAGCGCGGTACGTACGTCATGCAGCCAGGCCGTCACCGACCTGCCGGGTTGCAGCGCTTCACACAACAGTTGTACCCGCTGCGCGATGCCGTCCGTGGCAGGAACCTGCCGCCATTCGCGTGTCCCGGCTTTGCGCAAACCGGCCTCCAGCTCGGCCACTGCTGCAGGCTCAAACGCTGGGGCATTCTTGAGCCAGTCCAGCACGGCATCGGTTGAAGCGTCCCAGACACACGCACGCAGCAAGCCCATCAGCCCGGCGGCCGCACGCGTGGTGGACAGCTTCCAACCCGTTTCATCCCGTACCGCCACGCCACGCTCACCCAGCAAGGCACGCACCTGCCGGGTCAGTACCCGGTCTTGCGCCACGAGCGCCACCGGGCTGCGGCCTGCAGCCAGATGGGCGAGCACGCAGGCTGCGGCGCGGTGGGCTTCGTCCTGCAAGTCCAGTGCAGCGTGCAGGGACACCGAGCTGTTCAACAAGCCACGTTCACGCGACTGCGCCGCTGTGTCGGCGGTATCGGCCGTGTCCAGCGGCAAGGCAACCACACGGTCACCCCAAAGCTGTTGCAGGGCCTGCGCGAGGGGTTCGGACTGAAAGCCTTCCAGAACAACAACCAGCTCTGCCCGCGCGGCAAACACCCGATCGGTCGGATAGCTGGAGCTGGCCGCCCAGGCCAACGCGATGCGCCCCAGGCGCGCCTCCAGCTCCAGCACAGGGGCCGTCATGTCAGCTGTCAACCCCGTCGCCATCCGGGTGCCCCAGGCCAGGCGCTCCCCGGGGGCGACGGACGCGGCCAGTCTGGCCAGGCTCCACGCGGCAGCCATCAGGCGTCCGGCCAAGGCATTTTGCTGGGGAGCCATGCCGGCGCGCGCCAGCAATGAGGCAGCCGTCAACACATCGCGCGCAGGGTCCATGCACAGGTCGTCGCCCCCAGGCGCGAACCCGTCCAGGCTGCGCGTCCAGTTCATCGTGGTCTCAAATCGGGGAACAAAACCGGGCGTCGTCAAGGCCACGGCCCACGCCTGACGGGCCTCCAGCATCAGTTGGGCATAGGGCACCAGCACCACGGTTTGCGCCGGGTGCACCTTACGACGCACCATCTCTTGACGGATGCAGTCAATCACCCGCTCCCAACCGGCCGTTGCATGATGTTTTTTTGCTATTTCATCCATAGCGTCGGGGCACCGGGTAAATCACGGACGGGGGTCCTTGGTTTCTGTCACAATTTCCTCACTTTACCTGTACCGCCCTCATTACAAGGAAATCCTCATGGCCAGCGAATTGATCAAACATGTGTCCGACGCGTCTTTCGAAACCGACGTCCTCAAGTCCGCTCAACCCGTGCTGGTGGACTACTGGGCTGAGTGGTGTGGTCCGTGCAAGATGATCGCCCCCATCCTGGATGAAGTGGCAACCGGGTACGAAGGCAAGCTGCAGATTGCCAAGATGAATGTGGACGAAAACCGTGACATTCCAGCGAAATTCGGCATTCGCGGCATCCCTACGCTGATGATTTTCAAGGACGGCCAGCTCGCCGCCACCAAGGTTGGCGCCATGAGCAAGTCGCAATTAACGGCGTTTATTGATCAGCAACTTGCCTGATTCCGTATCCGCCCTACTTCAACACCCCAAACAGGCGGTCGCAATATCGTTTTGCGGCCGCTTTTTTTTCCTGTCATAATTCAGCCTGATCGCCAGCCCATAACCTGAGTTGGTTCGAGTTCCCGGTTTAGAACTGTGAGGCAAAGACCACCGTCTGGCCTCTTCCCAAACCTCCCCTGATTTTCGTCACCCTTCCGATTTTTCGGTCAACTGCCCCACGGGGTTACCTCCATGCATTTAAACGAACTCAAGGCACTGCATGTGTCGGAAGTCCTCAAGCAGGCTGAAGAGCTTGAGATTGAAAACACCGGCCGCATGCGCAAGCAGGAGCTGATGTTCGCCATCATCAAGAAGCGCGCCCGCACCGGCGAGCAGATCATTGCCGATGGCGTGCTGGAAATTCTGCCCGACGGTTTTGGCTTTTTGCGCAGCCCCGACACCAGCTACACAGCTTCTACCGACGACATCTACATCAGCCCCAGCCAGGTGCGCCGCTTCAACCTGCACACCGGTGACATGATTGAAGGCGAAGTGCGCACGCCCAAGGATGGCGAGCGTTACTTTGCACTGAACAAGCTAGATAAGGTCAACGGCGGCGGCCCGGAGGAGAACAAGCACAAGGTAATGTTCGAGAATCTGACGCCGCTGTTCCCCAAGGAGCAGATGAAGCTGGAGCGCGACATCAAGGGTGATGAGAACATCACCGGCCGTGTGATCGACATCATCGCCCCCATCGGCAAGGGCCAGCGCGCCCTGCTGGTCGCTCCGCCCAAGAGCGGCAAGACGGTGATGATGCAGCACATCGCGCACGCCATTTCCGCCAACTACCCTGACAGCTACATGATGGTGCTGCTGGTGGACGAGCGTCCTGAAGAAGTGACCGAAATGCAGCGCACCGTGAAAGGCGAAGTGATCGCCTCCACATTTGATGAACCTGCCGCCCGTCACGTGCACGTGGCCGAGATGGTGATCGAGCGTGCCAAGCGCCTGGTCGAATTGAAAAAAGACGTCGTGATTCTGCTGGACTCCATCACCCGCCTGGCCCGCGCTTACAACAACGTGGTGCCCTCCTCCGGCAAGGTCTTGACCGGTGGCGTGGACGCCAATGCGCTACAACGCCCCAAGCGCTTTCTGGGTGCCGCCCGCAATGTGGAAGAGGGCGGCTCGCTGACCATCATCGCCACCGCGCTGGTGGACACCGGTAGCCGCATGGACGAGGTAATTTTTGAAGAGTTCAAAGGCACCGGTAACTCCGAAATTCACCTGGATCGCCGTTTGTATGAGAAACGTGTGTTCCCGTCGATCCAGCTCAATCGCAGTGGCACGCGACGTGAAGAATTGCTATTGCAGCCCGAGATACTGCAAAAAACCCGAATTCTGCGTCAATTCCTCTACAACATGGATGAAATCGACTCCATGGAGCTGGTTTTGAAGCAGATGAAGGCCACGAAGAACAACATGGAGTTTTTTGATCAGATGCGCCGGGGCGGATAATTTGTACTGCTAGGCTATAATCGAAGGCTTTACGCGAAAAGTACTTCGGGTTTTCAGTTGTGCAATGGGTTGCACAATGCTCGGGGCGGCTGGCGCAACTGATGGAGAAGATCATGAAAGAAGGCATTCACCCCAATTACCGCGAAGTTTGCTTTATGGATTTGTCCAACAACTTCAAGTTCGTGACCCGTTCTTGCGCGAACACCAAGGAAATGATCAAGATGGAAGACGGCCGTGAGCTGCCGTTGTACAAACTGGATACTTCCAGCGAGTCACATCCTTTCTATACAGGCACTCAAAAATCCGTCGATAACATGGGCGGGCGTGTCGAGAAGTTCCGCAACCGTTTCGGCAAAGTGGCAGCCAAGTAACCTGGCATCAGGTTCAGGCAAGAGAGGCAGCCCGGAATACCGAGCTGCTTTTTTTTTGCTTCACTCCAGTCCAACCTCCCTGTGAATCGCCCAACACCTGCCATCGTTGCCCAAGGGTCGGTTCGTCGTCTGCCTCGCGCGCCCTTGCTGCTGCTCGCCATCAGCTACGTGCTGGCTGGATTCATAGGGCGGGAGCCATGGCGCAATGCCGACATCACCGCGTTCGGATTTATGGCGGGTCTGTTACAGGACGGATCTGACTGGTTTTCTCCAAAACTCATGGGCTTGAGCCCTGAAGTTGACGCACTGCTTCCTTATTGGCTGGGAGCGTGGGCGATGCGGTTGGCGCCCAGCGCAATACCACCTGACTTGGCGGCCCGCATACCTTTTGGCGTGATGCTGGGTGTGGCCATGCTGGCAACCTGGTACGCGACTTATTACCTGGCCCGAAACCCCAAGGCACAGCCGGTGGCATTTGCTTTTGGAGGCGAGGCATCTCCGACCGACTACGCCCGAGCGCTGGCAGACGGGGGCCTGCTGGCTTTTATTGCCTGCCTCGGATTGGCTCAGCTTTCCCATGAAACAACCCCTGCCCTGGCACAACTCTGTTTTACGGCCCTGTGTTTTTTTGCTTTTGCAGCACTACCCTATCGGACCGTATTGCCGCTGGTAGCTGGCACCGCGGGTTTGGCCGGACTGTCCCTGTCCGGCGCACCTGCCATGGCTGTTCTTTTTGGAATCGGGGGCGCTGTGACTTACGGGGCCGACCAGTGGCAGGTGACAGAACAACCAGTTGTCACCAGGCGCCGCGTCGCAGGCATTGTGGTACTCACGGCGGGTGCTGCTTTGCTGGCTACCCTGTTGGACCTGTGGCACTGGCGCATTGAACTACCTGATCCGAGCTTTACCAAATGGAAAAGTATTGGCCGGCTGCTGCTCTGGTTTACCTGGCCGGCATGGCCGTTGATCTGCTGGACGCTTTGGCGTTGGCGGCGCCAGCTCGGAAGCAGGAACCCGAGTCTGCATCTGAGCCTGCCGTTATGGTTTGTCGCAGTTTCGCTGGGCACCACCATCGCTACAGCATCGACAGATCGCTCCCTCCTGCTGGCCCTGCCCGCCCTCGCTGCTCTGGCGGCGTTCTCTCTCCCAACCTTGGGGCGCAGCGTGTCAGCCCTGATCGACTGGTTCACTTTGCTGTTCTTCTCGGGCTGCGCATTCATCATCTGGGTCATCTGGCTCGCGATGCAGACAGGCATACCCAAGCAGCCTGCCGCCAACGTGGCCCGCCTGGCGCCGGGTTTTGAGCACAGTTTTTCCTTTATTCCCTTCGTCATCGCACTGCTCGCCACCTTCGCCTGGATCTGGCTGGTCAAATGGCGTGTGGGACGGCATCGTGCAGCGATCTGGAAGAGTCTCGTATTGCCTGCTGGCGGAGCGGTTCTCAGTTGGCTGTTGCTCACTACCCTGTGGATGCCTTTGCTGAACTATGTTCGCGGCGACGTTCCGCTGGTTCAGCGCATTGCTGCCATTGTCAAAACACCAGACTGCATAGAAGCCTATGGCCTGAGCAGGAACCGCATCGCGGCACTGCAGTTTCACGGCTCTTTGATGGTACGACCCGCGGGTGCGGCACCCGTCTGCGAGTGGTTATTTGTCGAGCGCGACGCCTTGGCCACACTCTCCACCATCGTCGATATCAGGCAATGGCAACTTGACAGCACGGTTCGTCATCCCGCTGATCGTGATGGCAACCTGTATCTGTACCGGCGAAAAATCGTATCTCAACCCTAACCAGCGTTCACAATATTCCGGGTGACTGCGACCCGGTTAGCAGGGAACACGATGGTGAACGTAGAGCCCTTCCCCGGTGTGCTGTCGATCTTCAGTTGCGCACCATGTCGCTGCACAACGTGTTTGACAATGGCCAGCCCCAGGCCGGTGCCACCGGTTTCCCTTGATCGACTGCGATCCACCCGATAGAAGCGTTCGGTCAAGCGCGGGATATGCTCCGGCGCTATTCCCGGACCCGTGTCCTGCACCGAGAACAAAAGACGTCCTTCCGAGTCGTCCCGGCACGTGACATGCACTTCACCTTCAGCCGGGGTATAGCGGATGGCATTTCCAACCAGATTGGTCATCGCACTGAGCAACTCTGACGAGACGCCAACAAGTTCCCGGCCTGACACGGTGGAAAAACTCATGGTCTGTACGGTGCCCGAGCCCTGGCTGACGATGCGTGACAGGGCTCTCGCCTCCAGTTCAACCTGATGCATCAGCGTGGAAACGGGCACGCGCTCATCCAGTCCTGGCAATGGGCTGCCCTCAATGCGAGACAGGGTGAGCAAGTCCTTGACCAGCGTTTGCATGCGATCAGCCTGTTGCGCCATCAAGGCCAGATAGCGTTGCCGGTCTGATTCGTCAAGCTGCAGGGTCTGCAAAGTCTCAACAAAACCACCGAGCACGGTCAGTGGGGTCCTGACCTCGTGGGACACATTGGCAACAAAATCCCTTCGCATCGCCTCAGCCTGCTCCAGCGCCGTGATATCGCGTGATAGCAGAAGACTGCGCCCCTCACCGTAGGGATGCAAATGGACTGACAGATTAACCGGCCTGGAAGCTGTGCTGGCGCGGCCTGGCATGACCACATCATGCTGATAGTCACCGCCCGCGAAGTACGCGGCAAAGCCGGGATCACGCACCAGATTGCCAAAGTGCTGAAGCATGTCACGCTGCGGATCAAAACCAAAGTGTTCGGTGGCAGTCTGGTTGAACCATTCGATGCGGCCTTGTGAGTCCAGCAGTACAACCCCATTGGGAGAGGCTTGCAGGGCAGCTAGAAAGTCATTCAGGCGGTTCTGGCTTTCCAGCGTTTCCCGTTCACGCGAGCGCACCAGTCGGCGCGTACGGTCAGAGACCTCTCCCCACAATCCGTGCGACATTGCTGCATCCGAAACATCGCCGGCACGAAGCCACTCCAGGAATTTCACTCCCCGCGCAAGGTCAACCACAAACCAGGTCAGGGCCCCCAGCACAACACCGGCCAGCAGCCCGGCCATTTGATAGGATCCGGGCGCAAAGTACCAGCCCAGAGCACCCGCGCCGAGCTGACTGAACATGAAGGAAACAAATCGCCAGAGCATGGACAATCATGTCACAGGGAGAACTGTGTCACGAAAAGAATGATCAGACGTGTGCCTGGCTGGAAGCAGCGCTGGTTGCCACGGGTTGTGCAGTCAGCCGATAGCCGGCACCGCGGACTGTTTCGATCATGGGACCCGCTGCACCCAGTGCTTCACGCAGGCGCTTGACATGAACATCTACGGTACGCTCCTCAATGAACACGTGGTCGCCCCACACCTTGTCCAGCAGCTGCGACCGGCTACCAGAAGCTCCTTAGTGGAAAAAGGCTTGGCAATATAGTCGTCAGCCCCCGCGTCCAGGCCGGTAACCCGATCCATCTCATCCCCCCGGGCCGTCAGCATGATGATGGGGACACCTTTGGTGCGGGCGTCGGACCGCCAGCGCTTGGCAAGCGACAAACCACTCTCCCCCGGAAGCATCCAGTCGAGCAGGATCACATCGGGCAAGACCGCATCCAGTTCGCGCTGGGCTGAGGCACTGTCCGTCGCCCACAGCGGACGAAAACCGTTGTGCCGCAAGTTGACAGCGATGAGCTCAGCTATCGCCGGCTCGTCTTCCACAATCAAAACGCCAGGCTGATTTCTCATTTCACAACGGATTCAATTTGCTCCATGGGCGTGTGGCGCACATCTTCGCCCTTGACTACGTAGATGATGAACTCTGCAATGTTTTTGGCGTGGTCACCAATGCGCTCAATCGACTTGGCCAGGAACAGCAGGTCCAGGCTGGGGGAGATCATGCGGGGGTCTTCCATCATGTATGTCACCAGTTTGCGCACGAACCCGTCAAATTCCTTGTCAATCAGATCGTCCTCCTTCAGGATCGCAACGGCCGCCGTCGTGTCTAATCGGGCAAACGCATCCAGCGCCTTGCGCAATAGCCCGGATGCCAGGTCCGATGCCACCCGCAACTCCAGCGATGGCAACGAACGGGGCGCTCCGCTGTTGATGATGGATCGCACCATGCGCGCAATTTTTTCCGCCTCGTCGCCTACACGTTCCAGATTGGCGGTGGTTTTGGAAATGGCAATCAGCAGCCTCAGGTCACGCGCCGTGGGCTGGCGCCGGCCAATGATGGACGACAACTCGCGGTCAATCTCCACCTCCATGGCATTCACCCGGGATTCGGCCTCCGTCACCTGATTGGCCACCTCTGCGCTGAATTGCGACAGGGCGTAGATGGCGTTGCGAATCTGGGACTCAACCAATCCGCCAAGCTCCATCACCCGCGTGGAAACTGCGCTGAGTTCGCTGTCGAACTGCGTGGAAAGATGTTTTTCAGGCATGTTTTTTCCTTAGCCGAACCGGCCGGTGATGTAGTCTTCAGTTTCCTTGCGAGATGGCTTGAAGAACATTTGTTCAGTTGAACCGAATTCCATCAAATCCCCCAGGTACATATACGCCGTGTAATCACTGCAGCGGGCTGCCTGTTGCATGTTGTGTGTCACGATGACCACGGTGTAATCGGTTTTCAACTCGGTAATCAGTTCTTCAATTTTGGCCGTGGAGATGGGGTCCAGCGCCGAGCACGGCTCGTCCAGCAACAACACTTCTGGCTTGATGGCGATGCCACGTGCAATACAGAGACGTTGCTGCTGACCACCGGAGAGCCCTGAACCACTCTGACTCAGCTTGTCTTTCACTTCATTCCAGAGCGCCGCTTTACGCAACGCCCACTCAACACGTTCCTCCATGTCCGTCGCGTTCAGGTTTTCAAACAGTTTGACGCCAAAGGCAATGTTGTCATAGATGGACATGGGGAATGGCGTCGGCTTCTGGAACACCATGCCAACCTTGGCGCGAAGCAGGGCCACGTCCTTCTTGCTGGTCAACAGATCCTCCCCGTCCAGAAGAATCTCACCTTCCGCACGCTGCTCAGGATACAACTCAAACATGCGATTGAAAATCCGCAGCAGTGTGGACTTCCCGCAACCAGACGGCCCAATGAAGGCAGTCACCTTTTTCTCGGGAATTTCCAGGTTGATGCCCTTCAGGGCATGGAACTTGCCGTAATAAAAATTAAGGTCCTTGACCGAAATTTTGGAATGTTCCTTGATGGGCGTAGCAGTATTCATCTTTTTCCTTGTTGGATTCGTAGCCGGCGTCGGTCTGGTGCAACTGCTGTTAGCGAGCTCGGGTGACGACCCGGGCGATGATGTTCAAACCCAGCACTGTCACCGTGATCAGGAAGACACCCGCCCAAGCCAGTTTTTGCCAGTTTTCATAGGGGCTCATGGCGAACTTGAAAATCGTCACAGGCAAACTGGCCATCGGTTCGCTCAGGCTGGAAGTCCAGAACTGATTGCTCAGCGCGGTGAACATCAAAGGCGCCGTCTCGCCGGCAATCCGGGCAATCGCCAGCATCACACCGGTGACAACACCCGCACGCGCCGCCTTGAGCGTGATGCTGAGAATGACCTTCCATTTTGGTGCCCCCAGGGCATAAGCAGCTTCCCGCAAGCCGGCTGGAACCAGTTGCAGCATGTTCTCCGTAGTCCGGATCACCACAGGTATGACGATCAGTGCCAGAGCCATCACGCCAGCCCAGCCGGAGAATGACTTGAAGCGAGACACAATGACAGCATAGACAAACAGGCCAATCACGATGGACGGCGCCGACAAAAGAATGTCATTGACGAAACGCGTTACCGTGGCCAGCCAGCCTTTGGTCTCGAATTCGGCCAGGTAAATGCCCGCCATGATGCCGATGGGTGTACCCACAAACGTGGCCAACATCACCATCAGAAACGAGCCATACATGGCATTGGCCAAACCGCCTTCGTCATTGGGCGGCGGCGTCATCTGGGTCAAAGTGGCCAGCGTCAAACCACCCACTCCGAGCCGTACGGTTTCAAACAAAATCCAGAAGAGCCAGAACAAGCCGAAGGCCATCGCTAAAAGCGAGAGGGTCAATGCGACGCGATTGACAAACTTGCGTTGCGCATATTTGGCCTGCCTCACCTCGTCCAAAGCTGCGGCCCGCAACAAACTGTCTCCGGTGGTCATGCTCTTGCTCCTTCGTTCTTTTTCAGCTGCGACAGCAACACTTTAGAAAGGGCCAGCACCACGAATGTAATGAAGAACAACACGAGCCCAAGGTACATCAGGGCTCCCTGGTGAAGACCTTCTCCGGCTTCAGCAAACTCGTTGGCCAGCGCGGAAGTGATGCTGTTGGCGGCCTGAAAGAGACTCAACGAGTCCAGTTGATTGAAGTTGCCGATCACGAAGGTCACAGCCATGGTCTCGCCAATCGCACGCCCCAAGCCCAGCATGATGCCACCCACCACGCCGGCTTTGGTGTACGGCAACACCACCTGCGAGACGACCTCCCAGGTTGTGCCCCCCAAAGCATAAGCCGACTCCTTGAGCATGGGAGGCGTCACCTCAAACACGTCACGCATCACGGCCGCAATGAACGGGATGATCATGATGGCCAGAATGATGCCAGCCGACAATATGCCGATGCCGACAGGCGGGCCGGAAAACAAAGCACCAACGTACGGCACGCCGCTGAAAAGCGCCTGGAGCGGCTGCTGCACGTAGGTGGACAAAACCGGGCTGAACACCAGCAAGCCCCACATGCCGTACACGATGGACGGCACAGCTGCCAGCAGTTCAATGGCCGTACCCAGCGGACGCCTCAGCCAGGCCGGAGACAACTCCGTCAGGAACAGGGCGATACCGAAACTCACCGGCACGGCGATCAGCAATGCGATCAGTGACGTCATCAAGGTACCGTAAATCATCACCAATCCACCAAACTCCTCTTTCACGGGGTCCCAACTGGTGCTGGTGAGAAAACCGAGGCCGTACTTGCTGATGGCAGGCCAGGCGCTGATGGTGAGCGACACCAGAATGGCGATGAGCATGGCCAGCGTAAACAGGGCCGCACCTTTGGCCAGCCAGCCAAAGATACGGTCCACCATGGGCCCGGAGCGGGCCATTTTCATCGGAGGAGGCTTGGTCATCACACGTCCGGAAGGAAGGGCAGATTGGTTAATCGGCATCTCTTTTGCCGGAAGTGTAGTTGACACGCACTTACTCCTTCGTTTCCGATGACGCAGTCACCCAACGCTTACTTCAGGGCTACCGGCTTGCCAGCAGCATCGGTCACTTGACCCCAGGCTTTCTCAATCGCGCCGATCACGTTGTCCGGCATGGGCACGTAGTCCAGATCAGCCGCAATCTTGTCCCCATTCTTGAACGCCCACGAGAAAAACTTGAAAGTTTCAGTCGCATTGGCCGGCTTGTCCTGCTTCAACTGCATCAGGATAAAAGTTGCTGTCGAGATGGGCCAGGCATTTTTGCCGGGCTGGTCCGTGATGAGCTGATAAAACGACTTGTTCCAGTCAGCACCGGCAGCAGCAGCCTTGAACGTTTCGTCATCAGGTGCCACGAACACGCCATCGCGGTTTTTCATCAGCGTGTAGGTCATCTTGTTTTGCTTGACGTACGAGTACTCCACATAACCAATGGAGTTGGGCAGGCGGTTCACAAACGCTGCAACACCTTCGTTACCCTTGCCACCCGCGCCCACGGGCCAGTTCACAGCCGTACCCTCACCGACCTTGGCTTTCCACTCGGGGTGAACACGACTCAGGTAGTTGGTGAAGTTGAAAGTGGTGCCAGAACCGTCAGCACGGCGCACTGGCGCGATAGCGGCATCAGGCAGCGCCAGGCCAGGATTCAGCGCCTTGATTGCCGGGTCGTCCCACTTGGTAATCTTGCCAAGGAAGATGTCGCCCAGCACCTGGCCGTCCAGCTTCATCTGGCCGGGAGCAATGCCCTTGATGTTGATCACCGGAACGGTGCCGCCAATCACGGTGGGAAACTGAAACTGGCCCTTGGTCTTGAGGACGTCGTCCGTTTGCGGCATATCGGATGCACCGAAATCCACCGTTTTGGAATCAATCTGTTTGATGCCTGCGCCAGATCCGACCGACTGGTAGTTGATCTTGACGCCAGTAGCCTTGTTGTAATCTGCCGCCCATTTTGCGTATACCGGCGCAGGGAAAGTAGCCCCGGCACCAGTAATTTCCTGCGCGCCTGCCAGCGAAACAAGAGACATTGCAGCAAACCCTGCAGCAGAGATCATTGACATTTTGAACGCGGTTTTCATGAGGTACCTTTAATAAAGTTGACAAGGAGTAACGGTTAGCTCGTACACAAATATAAGAAAGATTTGTGACGGTGATGTGACAATTCACAAAAAAGGCCGACAGGCATTGCTACCTGGCGGCCTTGGCTGAATGCACACAGACTTCAGCGCATCAGCTGCCGATCTGGCCTCCATCAGCTTTGGTGATCACGATGGTTGCCGAACGAGGGCGCTTGCCCGCCCCGTAACCCGCATTGGCGGGCCACTGGCTGGTGTATTTGGCGGGGTTGCCAACATCCGCCATCTTGGTGCCTTCGCCGGGGTGCTGGATATTGATGAACAGGGCTTTGCCATCGGGCGTCTCGCACAGACCCGTGATTTCGCAGTCCACCGGGCCAACCAGGAAGCGCTTGAGGGTGCTGGGCGTCTGGGCTTTGCCAACATAGGTATCCACACGCTTTTCACTGCCATCTGCGCGCTTGTAGCTTAGGGTCTTTTTGCTGCCGTCGCCGACTGTACCCGGAATGGCGGCCAGCAGCATGCAGTTGGTCTTGTCGGTGTAGGCGCCGTCATCGGTCTGGATCCAGCACAAACCAGTGGCTTCACTGAAGACCAGGCCGTCCGGGGAAGACAGGTCGTTTTCATCTGTGAGGTTCGACAGGTTCACCCTGGCTTTGTCGGCATCGGCCTCCGACGCAAAAAGATAAATGTCCCACTTGAATGCGGTATCCCACGGATTGCCTTGAGCAACCCGCACGATGTGACCGTGCACATTGCCTTTGTTTTCCTTGCTGCCCTTCATATCGCTGTAGTAGCGGGGGTTGGCGGCATCCACGCCCATGTCCCCATCCACGGTCCGGTTGCTGTTGTTGGTCAGGGTCATGTAGAAATCGCCGGTGCGGGGGTTGACGCCGCCCCACTCAGGACGGTCCATCTTGGTGGCATTCACCGCATCTGCGGCAAGGCGGGTGAAGATGGCAATATCAGCGTCTGACTTGAACTCAAAGTCGGGGTTGGCGACGACGATGGGGTTGTTCATGGACAGTTCAATCCACTGGCCAGTGCCATCGGCCTTGAAGCTGGCTACAAACAGCGCTCCCTTGTCCAGGTACTTGTCACCCACGGCCAGGCGGTTGCTGGCATTGGCGTCAGCAGCGTCCCACTTGGCAGCAGACACAAACTTGTACATGTACTCACCGCGGGAATCGTCACCCATATAAGCCACGATGGGTTGACCTGCCATGGGCTTGGCAAAGCTCACGCTCTCGTGGGCAAAGCGACCCAGACCGGTTCGCTTGCGCACGGCCTGGCTACCGTCGTAGGCGTCCATTTCCACCACGTAGCCGAACGTGTTCATTTCGTTGCGGTAGTCGGCACGGGCAGAGGCACCCAAGGCTCCATTATTCCAGCGCACAAATTTGTCATCTGCGCCAGCACTTTCCCAGCCGTGGCGGCTGGCTGCGCCGGCCTTGCGGCCATAGCGGTTTAGCGCAGCAACCTGCTTGTCCTTCTTGCCACGGCTATCGTCATCTTTGGCATCACGGAAGAAGTACCCCGCCCAGTTCTCTTCGCCCGATACGAAGGTGCCCCAGGGAGTTTTGCCGGTGCCGCAGTTGTTCAGGGTGCCGCGGGCGCGTGTGGCATCAGTGCTGTATTTGGTGACCAGGTGTTCACTACCCCGGGCCGGCCCGCTAATCAGCAGGTCTGTCATGGTCGTTACCCGGCGGTTGAAGCTGGACGCGGGCTTGTAGCTCCATTTGCCTGCCTTGGCTTCAATCTCTACAACCGACAAACCGTGGATGGCCAGCTCCTTGTCCACTTCGGACGCCGGGCGGGGCAAGGTGGATTTGCCACCGTCGGCGTGAATGAAGAAAGAACTGAGCTTTTCGTCCGTCGTGGCTTCGTGGTTGACCGCCAGCAGGGCACGGTTGGTACTGGTGCTGGAGGGCTTACCGTTGGCATCCAGGCCAAACCACTCCATGCCGTCATGGTGGTCGCCGGCACGGTTTTCCCAGTCGGCATCGGTGCCGTCGTTCCTGAATGCGGCGGTGCTGGACTTCAGCGGGTCACCCAGAGCATAGATCACCTGCACGCTGTAGCCAGGGGCTACAACAATCTTGTCGGCGAGACTCTTGCCAACTGCAACAAAGCCCAGACTACCCAGCTTGCCGGACATCGACGCCGCTCCAGACGACGAGCCTGCATTTGTAGCGCATCCCGTCAGGACAGCACCACCCAAAAGGCTGGAGGCGGCGGCGCCAGCACCGCCGAGCAGGATACTGCGCCGGCTCAAGCGCGCAGCAATGACGGCGTCAATGTGTGGATTATTCGTATGGTTGGAGTCTTCGTTGTTAAAGGTGTCGGAAGGACGATCATTGGAGTGGGCCATGTCTTCATATTGGTGAGTTGAAAACGCTTAGGATGCAACAGGAAGGTGACAGTGGTGTGACATTTGGCCTTGACCGAACTTGGCGGCGTGGATCGGTAAAAGTTGGCTGGATCGCCTGGCGAGCCCTATCCCCGCGACAAAGGCAAAGCAGCTCAAAAATCTGAAATCCCACACAGCGGGTTTTTCACGAAACTGTCATCGAACGATCGTAAGATCAACTCTCCATTTGCCACGTCCTGATGCAATGGCAGGTTGGGACAGTACCGGAAATCCCCATGAGCTCAAGCGATGAAGACCTGGTTCAGCGCATCCGCCGCGATCTGACCGACAGCTACGACGAGGAAGTCGAGCTGGAGCTGGAAGACCGTCACATTGATGAACTGGGCGGAGGCGACACCCATTCAGATACGTACAAAGAAAGCCGGCGGCTGTATTTCCGCGAGCTGTTCCGGATGCAGGGTGAACTGGTCAAACTGCAGGACTGGGTCGTCAAGACGGGCCACAAAGTAGTCATTCTGTTTGAAGGTCGCGACGCAGCAGGAAAAGGCGGCGTCATCAAACGCATCACGCAACGGCTGAATCCCCGTGTGTGCCGGGTGGCCGCCCTGCCGGCGCCGAACGACCGCGAGCGCACGCAATGGTACTTTCAGCGCTATGTGTCTCACCTGCCGGCGGCCGGGGAAATTGTGCTGTTTGACCGCAGCTGGTACAACCGTGCCGGCGTAGAGCGGGTGATGGGGTTTTGCTCCGACGAACAGTACGAGGAATTCTTCCGGACCGTACCCGAGTTCGAACGCATGCTGGCCCGCTCGGGCATCCAGCTGATCAAATACTGGTTCTCCATTTCGGATGAAGAGCAGCACCTGCGCTTTCTCGGTCGCATCCATGATCCACTCAAGCAATGGAAGCTCAGCCCGATGGACCTGGAATCCCGTCGCCGCTGGGAAGAATACACCAAGGCCAAAGAGGTGATGCTGGAGCGCACACATATCGCCGAGGCCCCCTGGTGGGTGGTGCAGGCCGTTGACAAGAAAAAGGCCCGGCTCAACTGCATTGACCATTTGCTGGGCCAGATTCCGTACAGCGAAATCGAGCACGCCCCCATCGTCCTGCCTCCGCGCGAACGCCACGACGACTATGTGCGGGGGCCGGTTCCGCAGGAGATTCTGGTGCCTGAAAAATATTAAAACCACCGGGTACGGTCATTTTTAATGATGAAATCGGCACCTGGCCCTCATGGAATATGCGTGAGTAGCTATCATTTTAATAGTGAATGGCTGCACCCCGAGTCCACTGAAGCAGGCCGAATATGGCTGCTGTAGCCGAATGCTATGCTGTCCGCAACGACAACAAAAAAGCAAGACAGCAGATGCAAAACGGAACTCGACTGGCTGCGGTGGACTTGGGCTCCAACAGCTTTCGCCTGGAGATTGGGCGCCTGGACCACGGGCAGTTTTACCGCACGGAATACCTGAAGGAAACGGTCCGCCAGGGCAATGGTCTGGACGACGAACGCAACCTGACACCCGAGGCCATGCAACGGGGTTGGGACTGCCTGGCCCGTTTTGGTGAGCGGCTGGCGGGTTTCAAGAAGACCCAGGTACGCGCCGTTGCGACCCAGACGCTTCGCGAGGCCCGCAACCGGGAAGACTTCTTGCTCAAGGCCAATGACATCCTGGGCTTTCCCATTGACGTGATTTCCGGCCGGGAAGAAGCCCGCCTGATTTATCTGGGTGTGGCCAAGCTGCTGCCCCAATCTTCCGAGCGCCGGCTGGTAGCCGACATTGGCGGGCGGTCTACCGAGCTGATATTGGGTCACGGATCTGATGCGAGGGTCATGGAGTCTTATCGCGTAGGCAGCATTGCCTGGTCCGCTCGCTATTTCGCTGACGGCAAATTCACCTCACGTGCCTTTCAGATGGCCGAGATTGCCGCCAAGGCCGTGCTGGATGAAGCCCTCAACGCGTACCGCCGGGACTCCTGGGATGTGGCCTACGGCTCTGCTGGCACCATTGGTGCTGTGGGAGATGTGTTGGCAGCTGCCGGCTGGCCGGAGGGCTCCGTTACCCAGGCGGGGCTGGACTGGTTGCTGGAAAAACTGCTGGAAGCCCAGAACGCGGATCGTCTGCGGCTAGCGGGGATGAAGGATGACCGGCGGGCCATTATTGGCGGAGGGTTGAGCATCTTGCGGGCTACTTTTGATTTGCTGGGTATCAACGAAATGAAGGCCGCCAGTGGCGGGCTGCGGCACGGCGTGTTGTATGACCTGGTGGGGAACACGGAAGACACGGCTGACACCCGGTCCAGATCAGTTCAGCGGCTGGTTACCAAATTCGAGGCTGACGCGACGCATGGCAACCGGGTCGGTAAAGTAGCGACCCAATTGTTTGACCAGCTTCACACTGATTCGTCGGACCTGTCCACTCCGGATCACGAGCGTAACCGGCGCAAGCTGATGTGGTCGGCGCAATTGCACGAAATTGGCACCCAGATTTCACACAGCGACTACCACAAGCATGGTGCCTATATTCTGGACAATGCCGACGCGATGGGATTTGCGGCGGCTGAATTGCACAAGCTCAGCCTGCTGGTGTTGGGGCAACGCGGCAAGCTGCGCAAGCTGGATGCAGATTTTGAAGACCATGTCTTCGTGCAGCAGCTTTTGGCACTGCGTCTGGCCATCATCCTGTGCCACGCCAGGCGCGATCCGGACACATCCGGCCTGCAGCTGGTACGTGGCCCAGGCGACACACATGGGTTTGTGCTGACCTGTCGCAAGGGTTGGGGAGAAGTCTTCCCGCAGTCCGCACATCTGCTGCGCGAAGAAATCACAGCCTGGCAGAAAACGCCCTGGTCACTGACTCTCTCCGGATTTTGATACGCACCAACTTCCGGTTTTTTGACGATCAACAATAAACGATATAAACTGTATGCATCGTTTATTTTCTGGAAAGTAACTTATGCCCATCGTCCGAAAAAAAGTAGTTGTTGCCAAGCCAGCCAAACCAGCAACTTCAGTACCCGCAAAACAAGTCAGGCCAGTCCGTCCAGCGGTGGCCCGAAAAGCACCGGCGCCGAAACCCGCGCCAGTAAAACCGGCCGTCGAGGAAAAAGCCAGTATTGAAAAACCAGTCAAGGTCAAGAAGCCCAAGCTGGTGCGTGACAGTTTCACTATCCCCAAGGAAGAGTACACCGTACTGGCGAACCTGAAGCAGCGTGCGGGCCAGCTGGGCAGTCCCGCCAAAAAGAGCGAGCTGCTGCGGGCGGGTATCAAGGCCCTTGCAGCCATGCAGGATGTCGCGTTCATGGCAGCACTCAAGGTGGTTCCCTCCATCAAAACGGGCCGACCCGCGAAAGACTGAGTCTGCCAGAGGCTACAGAACCTCAGGCGATTGAACGGTCACCACGACGGTCTGAGAACCCGGGCCACGTTCCCGGCTTCTCAGCCACCAGACTGCCCCTTTCTTCACCGCACACTCGGACTCTGTCAATCCCATCAGTTGGGCTATCGTTTGTCCCAGCGTCGGCTGATGTCCAATCACCAGCACCGTGTTTTTGGCCTGCGGCCACTGCACGCACTCCAGCAGCCGGGCTGCGCTGCAGCCCGGCGACAGTTCTGCACAAATCTTGTACTTCCGGCCCAACGCCATGGCTGTTTGCTCGGTTCGCCTTGAGGGACTAACCAAAATGCGGGCAGCGTCAGGCAACTGGCGATCCAGCCAGGTCGCCATTCGGGCAGCCTGTTTCTCGCCGCGAGGCGTCAGGGGGCGCGCCATGTCATCGCCACCCTCCCCTGCCTCCAATGCTTCCGCGTGACGCCACAGAATCAGGTTCATGAACGCGCTGTCCCGCTGTTGTCTCGCCCTGAATAGCGGTTCGCCAGGGCCGCCTGCGCGCCGTGCGCCAAACGACGGTTTTCCGGCGTCACCCGTACATATTCGCCGTTGGGCAACATATCCCACGCATCAACCTCGTCATGAAGGTAGGCCACCAGACACTCGTCCACAATGCGCTGACGCTGTGCCGGGTCCTTGACGGGCCAGACGAGTTCTACACGCCGCATCATGTTGCGGTTCATCCAGTCAGCACTGGAGAGATAGAGATCTTCCACGTCGCCGCTGCGAAAGTAGAAGACGCGCGTGTGCTCCAGAAACCGGCCAATCACGGATCGAACACGGATGTTGTCGGTGAAACCCGGAACCTGCGGCGGCAGGATACAGGCGCTTCGGACAATCAGGTCAATACTGACGCCCTTTTGCCCGGCCCGAATGAGCGACGAAATCAGTACCTCGTCCGTCAGGGCGTTCATTTTTGCAACGATCCGGCCAGACTGGCCCTGCGCTACGGCGTCTGCGATCGCGTCAATCTTCTGGATGAGCTTTCGATGCAGATGAAAGGGCGCCATCCACACATCATTCATCCGTGCCAACCGGCTTTGGCCCGCCAGATGGATGAAGATATTGGCCATATCCGCCGTCAGCGCCGCATCGGCGGTCAGGTGACTCAGATCGGTATACAGGCGCGTGGTCTTCAGGTTGTAATTACCGGTTGACAGGTGACCATAGCGCCGCAGATGTTTGCCCTCCCGGCGAGTGACAAGCATCATCTTGGCATGTGTTTTGAGGCCGACCACACCATATACGACCTGTGCGCCAATGGACTCCAGCATCTCGGCCCAATTGATATTGGCTTCTTCATCAAATCGCGCCTTGAGCTCCACCACCACCATGACTTCCTTGCCCCGCCGGACAGCCTCACGCAGCAGATCCATGAGGGCAGAGTCTGACCCTGCACGGTAGATGGTTTGCTTGATGGCCAGCACCTGCGGGTCCTGAACCGCCTCCCGCAGGAAATCCAGCACCCCGTCAAAACTCTCAAACGGCTGGTGTATGACGATGTCGCCCTGCTTGAGCTGGTCGAATATCGAAAGCCCTGTGACAATCTGGGTGGGGTAACACGGCTGGTGCGAAGGGAAACACAGTTCGGGCGCGTTCACCAGATCGATCAGCTGTGTGAGTCGTACCAGGTTGACAGGACCGTGAACCCGGTACAGCGCCTGCTCAGGCAATTCGAACTGCTCCAGCAGAAAGTGGGACAGGTATTCAGAGCACCCTGCAGACACTTCCAGCCGCACCGCCTGCCCATAGTGCCGATGTTGCAGACCCTGACGCAGCGCGGTCCGCAGATTGGTGACGTCCTCTTCATCCACCGCCAGGTCAGAATGCCGCGTCAGGCGAAACTGTGAAAACTGGCCGACGTCGCGCCCGGGAAACAGCTCACTCAAGTGCGCCCGTATGACGCTGGAGAGAGAAACAAACAGTTTGTGCCGCCCCGAGACCGCGTCCGGCATGCGAATGAGGCGCGGCAAAACGCGCGGTACCTTGACAATGGCAATCTCGTTGTCACGGCCGAACGCATCCAGCCCACCCAAACGCACGATGAAATTGAGTGATTTGTTGGCTACCTGGGGGAAAGGGTGCGAGGGATCCAGCGCAACGGGCAGCAACAGCGGGCGAACTTCGCGCTCAAAATACTGCTTTACCCAACGGCGCTGCACCTGGTTGCGGTCTCCATGCGACACAATCTTGATACCCTGCTTTTCAAAAGCCGGCATCAACTCATCGTTATACAAAGCGTATTGCCGCGAGACCAGCGCATTCGCAGCCGTCGCCAGAGCTGCGAACGAGTCCATGGTGTAGACGCCCTGCAGATCCCCGGCCAGCTGCGCCGCCACATGCGGTTCGGCCCGCACCTCAAAAAATTCATCCAGATTGGATGAGACGATGCAAAGGTACCGCAGTCGCTCCAGCAGCGGGACTTCGGCACGGCAGGCCCAGTCGAGCACCCGCTCATTGAATGCCAGGATGCTGTGATCCCGATCCAGCAAGGGGGTTGCAGGCGCATAGCCCGTTGGCTCACGTACGGAAGCTGGGGAGAACATTCGGCGTCAGTTAATCGATTTGTTACGGATTCATGACGGATTGTTCAGGGGTTTGATGACAGTGGTGTGACAACTTCGGTTTTGCGCGGAAGCGCGTTGAGCCGCTCACCCTGACGGGCAGGCACCAGATGGCCGGCAAACAGCTGGCTTGCATGAGCCCAGCTGAAAGACAGTGCTCTCGAACGTGCTTCATGTCGGGGTGTCGCCAGAGCGCCGTGCCAAGCCTGTTGCAGGTCGTCATGCAAGACACCACCGGCAACCTGGTCGTGGCCCGCTCCCAGCACTTCCCTCGGGCCATCGACCGGATAGGCCGCCACTGGCGTACCACACGCCATGGCTTCCAGCATCACCAGTCCAAAAGTCTCCGACTTGCTGGGAAGAACAAATACGTCCGCACTGGCATAAACCGCAGCCAGTTCATCCCTTGCCAGCAGGCCCATCCAGCGCACGCCAGGGAAACGCGCCTTCAGGTCTGTCTCCAGCGGCCCCACGCCGCACACCACCTTGGTACCGGGCACATCCAGCTTCAAAAATGCTTCAATATTTTTCTCGTACGACACCCTGCCGACGAATAATGAAACCGGCCTGGCCAGCACTCCGAGATCTACATAGGGTCGAGGCCATGCAGCAAAGGAAAACAACCGGGTATCCACTCCGTGAGTCCAGCTTCTCAGATTTCTGAACCCCCGTTGTTCCAGCATGCGCAGCACGCCATGGGTAGGTACCTGCACACCCGAAGAATGCCGATGAAAATGCCGGAACAAGGCGTAACCCCAGGACAGGGGCACCTTAAGCGCCGCATTGAGGATTTCCGGGAACTTGGTATGAAACGCTGTGGTGAAGGCCAGCCCTCGTTTCAGGCAATAGGCCCGCGCCGCCCAGCCCAAGGGGCCTTCTGTGGCAATGTGAATGGCTTGTGGCGACAGGTCATCGAGTTGTCGCCACAGCGCTTTCTTCGGGAAAACCGCCAGGTCAATCCCTGCATACCCCGGGCAGGGTCTTGTCCTGAATTGCCCGGGATGAATGACGTCCACCTGGTGACCCACCAGGGTCAGTTCACGAACCAACTCAACAAGAGTGGTCACCACGCCATTAACCTGGGGTTGCCAGGCGTCGGTAATCAGGGCAATCTTCATTCCGGCGCCCTCCTCATGCCGCTACCGACTGCCGCAAGGGGACAAGACCTGAAACATCCGTTGCAGGCGCCCAGCGAATCAACTCCAGATGGCCGTCATGGTGTTCAACCAGCGCCGTTCGGCTCTCGACCCAATCGCCATCATTGCAATAGAGAGTGCCACCAATATCACGTATCTCTGCACGATGAATGTGTCCGCATACCACCCCCTGATGCCCCCGGCGGCGCGCCTCAGCCGCCACCGCTTCTTCAAAATCGGTCACGTAGTTCAAAGCCGTTTTCACCTTTTGCTTGAGGTAAGCAGACAACGACCAATAGGGAAGCCCCAGCCGGGCACGCATGGTGTTGAGGTGGCGGTTCAGCTTGAGCGTGAACTCGTACAGGTTGTCGCCCACATAGGCCAGCCACTTTGCACACTGGATGACGCCGTCAAAATAGTCTCCATGAGTAACCCATAGGCGCCGCCCGTCAGCCGTCGTATGCACCGCATCCTCCACCACATCAATGCCCCCGAACTGGTGCCCGATGAAGGCACGTGCAAACTCGTCGTGGTTGCCGGGAACAAAAATCACACGACAGCCCTTGCGGGCACGGCGCAGCAGTTTCTGGATCACATCATTGTGCGCCTGCGGCCAATACCAGCGCCGGCGCAACTGCCATCCATCCACAATATCCCCCACCAGATACAGGTAGTCGCTGGGGTGCGAACGCATGAAGCCCAGCAAGGCCGCTGCCTGACAACCGGGGGTGCCCAGATGCAGGTCCGAGATGAAGATGGCGCGGTATCGCCTGACAACGAAGTCGTCATCCTTTTCATGGGAGTCCGGGCCATCGCTGAAGCCGAACATCGCCCGCATCATGCGCCGAGAAAGTGTTTGCGATACCGGGGAGGCAGGTCTTCCAGGCGAGCCATGATGGGCAAATCGGCCGAGTTGAAGGTGGGGTCCCAGGCGGGTGGGCCCAACACCTTGGCGCCCAGCCGCAGGTAACCTTTGATCAGCGCTGGCGGCTCCACGGTCAGCGTCCCGTCAAGCTGTTCAATGGGCAAGGCGCAACGCGGGAAAACCTGGTGCTCGATGGGAGCCAGATGGGTTTTGCCTAACCGGTTCCAGACACTGGCCGCCGCATGGCCGCCAGCCACGCCGTTATGAGACATGGGGATGCTGGCGCAGCCGATCATCGTCTCAAACCGGTTACGTACCATGAACTCGAATAGCGCGCCGCCCAGAGCCATGATCACGCCACCGTGGCGATAGTCCTTGTGCACGCAGCTGCGGCCCAGTTCAACCATGCGCTCACGCATGCTGCGAAGCCGGGTCAGGTCAAACTCGGTGTCGGTATAGGTAGTTCCGATGCGTTTGGCCTGCGCTGGCGTGAGTACCCGGTAGGTTCCAACCACCTGCCCGTTTGCCTTGTCGCGCACCAGCAGGTGCTCACAGAAGTCGTCAAACATGTCAATGTCATGCCCGGGGTGCACGGTATTGGTTGAGGTCTCCAGGCGAGCGCCCATCTCGCCGGCAAAAACGTCGAAGCGCAGGCGCTGGGCCTCTCGCACTTCATCCAGATGCCGAGCCCACACCGCCGTGATTCCACCTGTTTGCGGATGTTCTTCAGCCTGACTCGCTGGCTGTGGAGCCGGAGCCCGTTGGGGCTCGTCAACCCGGGCGATGCCCAGGAAGCTGGAGCTTCTCACCAGGAAAGCAGGAGACAGCGGAAACGTTGGCGTTGGAAGTTCTTTCATGTCTTGTTCCTTCATCGGGTTGCAGACTTAGCGTCAAATATGACAGGGGAATCATGGTCGTTTCTCGTGACCGCTCTATGGCGCTTGCGTGGCATTTGCGTGACAATGCGGAAATTTTGCGATCCACCCATGCCCGCATGTCCGTAAATGAATTCCACCGTGAAGCACACTCCCTGCGCCGCGATGCCGTGGAGCAGTTGCGTCTGGCATTGCAGGAACAGCAGGTGGTCCTGGAAAGTGCAGGTGTAGGCATCGCATTCATCAAGAATCGGGCCGTGATTCGCTGCAATCAGCGGTTTGCCGAGATCTTCGGCTACTTGCGGGTAGCCGACATAGTGGGAGAAGAAAGTAAGTCGCTGTATCCCAGTGAAGTCGCCTTTCGTGCGCTGGGGGAAGCCGCCTATCCCGTCATGGCCAGGGGTGCGCCATATCGGGGCGAAGTCCAGATGCGACGCAAGGATGGGCAACTGTTCTGGACCCATCTGACCGGCAAGCTGGTCAATCCGTCCGATACCGACCAGGGCTCCATCTGGATCGTTGACGACGTCAGCGAACAAAAAGAGGCGCAGGCCCAGTTGCAATCCGTGCTCACGGAGCAGGGCCTGATCCTGGACAACGCCATGGTCGGCATAGTTTTTCTGCGTGACCGCAAGGTGACCCGTTGCAACAGCAGCTTTGAAAAACTCTTTGGGTATGGCCCGGGTGAACTTGACGGCAGCTCGTCACGCCAGTGGTACCTGAACGACCAGGACTGGCAGGACGCCGGGCAGCAATGCTATACACCCTTTGCGGCCGGTCAGGCATTTCATGGAGAAATGTTGCTGTGCAAGAAAGACGGCACTTCCATCTATTGCGACGTCCGCGCCAAAGCCATTGACGCCAGCGACCTGAGCCAGGGTTCCATCTGGATCACCATGGACATCACCGCTCGCATACATGCTGAGCAGGAATTGCGGCGGTCACAGTCTGATCTTGAAAAACTGGTGGAGATACGCACCCTAGAGCTCAGCCACACCGTGATGAAGCTGGAAAAAAAGGCGGCGGAACAGAAAGAGGCGGAAGCCCATATCCAGCGTCTGGCGCATTTTGATCCGCTGACGGGTTTGCCCAACCGTGTGCTGTTGAACGACCGCTGTCAACATGCACTGAGCGTCGCACAACGGGCCGGCCATCCCGTGGCATTGATGTTCCTGGACCTGGATCACTTCAAGAACGTGAACGATTCGCTGGGGCATCGGGTGGGTGACCAGGTGCTGGTGATGCTGGCAAACCGGCTCAGGGATGCAGTGCGTGAGCAGGACACCGTGTCACGACTCGGTGGCGACGAATTCATTCTGCTGTTGCCAGACACCGACGCGGCAGGTGCCAGCCATGTGGCTGAAAAACTGCTATTGACCGCATTGATACCGTTCCAGATTGAGCAGCATGAACTTACGGTCACGCCGTCTATCGGCATTGCGCTGTATCCGCGGGATGGTGCGGACCTGGACACCCTCTCCAAATGCGCCGACGCCGCGATGTACCGCGCCAAGGCGGACGGGCGCAACAATTTCCGCTTCTTCACAACAGAGATTCAAGCGCATTCTGACCGTACCCTGCTGCTGGGGAACGCACTGCGCCGCGCACTGGAACGCGACCAGCTGGCGTTGCACTACCAACCCCAGATTTCGCTGGCCACCGGGCACACCGTAGGCGCCGAGGCGTTGCTGCGCTGGCAGCACCCCGAGCTGGGCGCCATCTCGCCCGCCGAGTTCATTCCCATCGCCGAGAGCAGCGGATTGATTTTGCCCATCGGGGAATGGGTGATCCGGACCGCCGTCAGGCAGCTATCCAGCTGGATTGCCGAGGGTATGGCCCCCATCACGATGGCCGTCAATCTGTCTGCCGTGCAGTTCCGGCACGCCGATTTGCCGCAACTGGTGTCCGACATCCTCGAAGAAGCTGCGCTGCCCGCCCATCTGCTGGAGCTGGAACTTACTGAAGGTGTGGCCATGACCAATCCGCTGGGCGCCATCGCCGTGATGGACGACCTGCACCGGCGCGGTGTACGCATGTCCATTGATGACTTCGGAACCGGTTATTCGTCGCTGAGCTACCTCAAGCGGTTCCAGGTATACAAACTCAAGATTGACCAGTCGTTTGTGCGCGACATCACCGAAGACCCTGAAGACAAAGCCATCGTGGGCGCCATCATCAGCATGGCTACCAGCCTGGGCATGCAGACCATTGCAGAAGGGGTGGAAACTGAGGGACAGCTGGAATTTTTGCGTGCACGGGGTTGCACGGAGGTGCAGGGTTACTATTTCAACCGGCCGGTGCCTGCGCCGGCATTCGAGGCTTACGTTCGAAAGAACGCAGTCCACAAAGCCTGAAGTCACGGCCATTAGGCGCTATTATTTTAATAGCTACTCACGCATATTCCACGAGAGACAAGGCCACTTTTCGATACTAAAAACCACATTTTTTTGTGGCCTTTCATTGAGCAGGGATTCTTGTCACAAAAAAGACATCAAAGTCAGCCATACTTCAACAAACGTTGAATTCAATATTCATTCTACTAATTACGCAATGGAGTTTGACCATGAAAGTAGGTATCAACGGAATGGGGCGTATTGGTCGCCTTGCACTGCGTGCAGCGCTGGGCGCAGCCGAGAGACAGTCGGATGACCCTCGCGCTGGAAATCGATTGGAGGTTATGCACCTCAATGAGCTCAAGGGTGGTGCAGCAGCCACCGCGCATCTGGTGACCTTTGACAGCGTACAAGGACGCTGGCGGGAAGATATTGCCGCCGAGAACGAACACCGCATTCGCATCGGATCGAAGAAGTTGTCGTTTTCTTCCCATGCGACCGCAGCAGAAATCCCCTGGGGTGACATGGGGGTGGACGTAGTGCTGGAGTGCACCGGCAAATTTCTCACGCCAGAGACCCTGCAGGGTCATCTGGACCGGGGGGCCAAACGCGTCATCGTGGCCGCACCGGTGAAGGTTGGCAACGTACTGAACGTCGTGGTTGGGGTCAACCACCATTTGTATGACCCTGCCCAGCACACCATCGTCACCGCAGCGTCGTGCACCACCAACTGTCTGGCACCTGTGGTCAAGGTAGTCCACGACGCAATCGGCATCCGCCACGGCCAGATCACCACCATCCACGACCCGACCAACACCAACCTGATGGTCGACGCCCCGCACAAGGACCTGCGGCGCGCGCGCAGCGCCATGCTCAGCCTGTCTCCCACCACGACCGGCAGCGCCACGGCCATTGCATTGATCTACCCTGAACTCAAAGGCAAACTCAACGGACACGCAGTGCGTGCCCCGGTGCTCAATGCATCCCTGACCGATTGCGTGTTCGAGATGAAGCGCGAGACCAGTGTCGAAGAAGTGAACACACTATTTGCCGCTGCTGCCAAGGGGCCGCTGGCCGGCATTCTGGGCTATGAGGAGCGTCCTCTGGTCAGCGCCGATTACGCCCGAGATACCCGCAGCTCCATCGTCGACGCGCTCTCCACCATGGTGACCGACGGCACACTGCTCAAGGTCTATGCCTGGTACGACAACGAGATGGGTTACGCCTGCCGCATGGTGGATCTGGCGTGCCACATGGAAACCGTGGGCATCTAACATGGCGAACACCGCGGTAACAACCCCAGCCGGCGCCCATGGTGCACGCAATTACGCCATCGTCACCAGCGCGTACTGGGGTTTTACGCTCACCGATGGCGCACTGCGCATGCTGGTGCTGCTGCACTTTTACAAACTGGGCTACTCGCCATTCACGCTGGCGTTTCTGTTTTTGCTGTACGAAGCTGCGGGCATTGCCGCCAACCTGATCGGTGGCTGGCTGGCCACGCGCTATGGCATTGCGCGCATGCTGGCCGTGGGCCTGACCACACAGATCACCGGCTTTTTGCTGTTGTCCGCGCTTTCGCCCGACTGGACGGCCACGATGTCCGTGGCTTGGGTGGTGCTTTCGCAGGGCGTGTGTGGCGTGGCCAAAGACCTCACCAAAACCGCCAGCAAATCAGCCATCAAGCTGACCGCCGGCGAAGCGTCCGGTCAATTGTTCAAATGGGTAGCGTGGTTTACGGGCAGCAAAAACGCCATGAAGGGCATTGGCTTTTTTCTGGGTGGCGTGCTGCTGGAAGTGCTGGGATTCAGAGCCTCTCTCTGGGCCATGGCGGGTCTACTGAGCCTGGTACTGCTGGGCGTCGTTTTGTACGTTCCCAAGCTCATGGGCAAAAGCAAAGCGTCCAAGTCCGCCAAGGAGCTGTTTGCCAAAAACCAGGGCATCAACTTGCTGGCTGCCGCCCGTGTGGTGCTGTTTGGCGCACGGGATGTGTGGTTTGTAGTGGGTGTTCCGGTGTTTTTGTACGCATCCGGCTGGTCCCGGCCCATGGTCGGGGGCTTTCTGGCGCTGTGGACGATTGGCTATGGGGCCGTGCAGGCCTTCGCTCCGCACCTTGTCAAACGCAGTCCGGATGGTTTGAGCACTGAGGTGCCCGCCGCGCGCCTGTGGTCAGCACTGCTGGCGGTGGTACCGATTGCTCTGGCGGTGGCGGTGTACCTGGACTTGCCAAACCTGGAGTGGGTGGTCGTGGGTGGTTTGGGCGTATTCGGTTTTGCCTTTGCGGTCAACTCCTCGGTGCATTCTTACCTCGTTCTGGCATACGCTGGATCGGAGAAAGCGGCTGAAGACGTCGGTTTCTACTACGCCGCCAATGCAGTGGGGCGCTTTCTCGGCACACTGCTGTCCGGTCTGCTCTACCAATGGGGCGGGCTGATGTATGCACTGATCGGCTCAGCCCTCATGCTGATCGCTTGCTGGCTGGTGACCCTGGCGCTTCCCGTCACCAAACCACGGACAAGGATTTCCACATGACTGAACACGATGTCGTGCGCGCACTGTCGGCCCTGGCGCAGCAATCCCGTTTGCAGATCTTCCGACAACTGGTCGTAGCCGGAGACGCCGGCATGACACCAACACAACTCGCCGCGGCACTTGGATTGCCAAGTACAGGTTTGTCGTTCCACTTGAAGGAGCTGACGCATGCAGGGCTCATTACGCAGGAACGTGATGGCCGCAACCTGATTTACCGGGCCGCCTTTGGTCCCATGAACGAGGTGCTGCGCTTTCTCACCGTGAATTGCTGCGAGGGCCAGTCCTGTGAACTGACCGAGGTGGCAGCCCCCTGCGAAAACTGCTGAGCACCGGCCAGACAGAGCACATTATTCGTTTGCCCAACCCTTTGTCCAACGTAACCCAAAGAGTGCACCCATGTCAAAAACCCATATGAACGTCCTGTTTATCTGCACCGGCAACTCGGCGCGCAGCATCATTGCTGAATCATTGCTCAACCAGCTCGGTGGCGGGAAATTCCGTGCGTACAGCGCGGGCAGCCACCCGGCCGGATTTGTCCACCCCAAAGCCCGGGAGTTGCTCGAACGCAATCGCTTTCGCACCACGGACTTGCGAAGCAAGAACTGGGATGAATTCGCAGGACCTGATGCACCACAAATGGACTTTGTCCTGACGGTGTGTGACAAGGCCGCAGGTGAGGTATGCCCCGTATGGCCGGGGCAGCCCATGTCGGCCCACTGGGGGGTCGAAGACCCGGCTACCGTCACGGGCACCCCCGCACAAATTGAAAAGGCATTTGCCGATGCGTTCATGGTGCTGCAGCGCCGCATTGCGCTGTTCTTGAACCTGCCGCTCGAAAAGCTGGAGCGGCTCTCGCTGCTCAAAGAATTGCAGAAGATCGGCCAGATCAAAGCCGAATAGATCCCTTGGGGGAACTCCCCAAAATTTTGCTGTTTCAAATAAGGCCGGATGTGAGCGAAATCACCAAAAAACTCTCTTTTCTGGACCGCCATCTGACGCTCTGGATTTTCGGTGCCATGGCCTTGGGTGTGGGGCTAGGCTATTTTGTGCCCGGGGTTGAGCAACTGATCAACCGCTTCCAGTCCGGGACGACCAATATCCCGATCGCCATCGGTCTGATCCTGATGATGTACCCACCCTTCGCCAAGGTGCGGTACGAAGAACTGCCCAATGTCTTTCGGGATTTCAAAGTGCTCGGAATGTCATTTGTGCTGAGTTGGGTGGTCGGGCCCTTGCTCATGTTTGCACTGGCGGTGCTCTTTATGCCAGATCACCCGGACTACATGGTGGGGCTCATCCTGATTGGCATTGCACCCTGCGTCGCGATGGTAATCGTCTGGAATGATCTGGCCAAGGGCTCGACAGAGTACGCCGCAGGTCTGGTGGCTTTCAATTCGATTTTTCAGGTACTTTTCTACAGCGTGTACGCCTGGTTTTTCATCTCGGTACTTCCACCCTACTTTGGGCTGTCAGCGGCCGTCATCGACATTTCGATCGGGCAAATCGCCGTCACTGTGCTGACCTACCTGGGCATCCCCTGCATCGCAGGCTTCCTGACACGCTATGTCATGCTCAAGTTCGTCTCCAAGGACTGGTACCACGGTCATTTCATCCCCAAAATCGGGCCCATCACCTTGGTCGCTTTGCTGTTCACCATCGTGGTGATGTTCAGCCTGAAGGGAAAACTGATCGTCACGATCCCGATGGATGTAGTCCGGATCGCCATTCCCCTGCTGATCTACTTCGTGGCCATGTTCCTGCTCACTTTCGCGGTGTCCAAGTACCTCGGTGTGGGCTACCAGAAAAGCGCTACCTGCTCTTTTACGGCCGCCAGCAACAATTTCGAGTTGGCGATTGCCGTGGCCATTGCCGTCTACGGCATCGACTCCGGAGCGGCATTTACCGCGGTAATTGGCCCGCTGGTGGAGGTGCCCATCATGATTGGACTGGTCAACGTAGCGTTGTGGCTCGAGAGCCGGTATTTCGCAACCGTGGAACAGGCTTGAAACGGCATCAAGACACGTTCCATGGCTGACATCACCATTTACCACAACCCGGCCTGCGGTACCTCCCGCAACACCCTGGCCATGATTCGCAACAGTGGCGCTGAACCCGAAGTCATCGAGTACCTGAAGACACCGCCCAGCAAAGAGCGTTTGCAACAGTTGCTGACCGCCATGGGCATCAACGCGCGCGCCCTGCTGCGCGAAAAAGGTACGCCCTACTCTACGCTGGACCTGAGAAACCCAAAGTGGACGGACGACGAGTTGCTGGATTGCATGCTGGCCCACCCGATCCTGATCAACCGCCCCATCGTCGTCACCCCGCTCGGCGTCCGCCTGTGCCGCCCGTCCGAGCGGGTGCTGGATATCCTGCCCCAGCCGCAACAAGGCGCGTTTGCCAAGGAAGACGGCGAAGTGGTCATCAATGCACAAGGCAAGCGTATCTGATATTGCCGACTCCTTGCCCCAACTGGAGGACGCACATTTGCGGGCGCCTGAAGCCGCATCTCGGTCTTCATCGCAACATTGGGCGAACCTTCCGGGGGCAGATCGGCCAGTCCAACTTCCGTGAAGTTGTAGAGGCAGCGGAAATCAACAATCCAGTTCGATGGCAGCCTTTCAAAATCGCCCGACTCCCGGTCATTGGGCGTGCTGGGCGGAGGCGACAGCGTGCCGCTGGTGCCCGAGAACTGGAACAACAGTCCCAAGCTGGCGGGAGCAGCACCGCCTGCGCGGAAAATGCGGTTCCAGTTGTACTGCTCGCGAATCATGCTGTGACCCAGGCGATATGCGGCCACCGAAAATTCGATCGGCATGGTAGGCATATTCGCTGGTGTTGAATCCTTCTCGAAAAACTTGCGACCGTTGGCAAACACATCACTGACGATGGCTGGATCAACCAGACGCGGCAGGAAGTCTGTCCTGATCATCCACTGATAGTGCTTCACCACGAGCTCGCGCGCCTTGTCAAAAAGAACTGCGCTGGGTGTGCTTGGAGCGATCTGATCCACCACCCGGTTGTGGAAGCGGATCAATGCCAGATGGGTTTGCGCAACGATCAGGTTCTCGTCATTTCGGTGATCCGGAATCAGCGCCACCCGGCGCTCAACCTTCAGGGAGCCCTGACCCACGCGCGGCAGATCGTAGCCGTCACGTAGCCCCAGTGTGACGCCGGGGTTGAGCAAATCAGGCCGATGGCGCCGTCGTCCCCATCTTGATACGGATGCCATCGCTGTAGAACTTGCTGTCCTCGGCATCGGCCGGTCCGCGACCATACATGCAATCAAGGTCCAGCGCGGGAGAGCGCCCCTGCAGCAGCTCTTCAATGGTGACGGTACTGCCCAATGCCTTGGCCGTACGGTCCATGGTGAGATCATGGTCAATGAGCTGGCCAAGATACGTAAACCCTGCTGGAATGGTGGGACCGGATGAGTCTGGTCCCGGTGAATCGGTCATGGCTTTGGCCAAACCGCTGACAGTGGCCTTGTCAACCGCCGACCCCTTGGGCCCCATGCGCGAGAAACGAAACTTGCGCATCTCGGGTACGTCACCAGGCATGGGATCAGTGACCGGTTTTCCCCTGGAATCACAGTAAAGCATTCCCTCACCGACCACGTAGTAGTTGTATCGAATATGCCGCTTCATGTTGCACCTCCATCTGTTGAACAAGGAGGCACAAAGGTAGGCGTCTGCCCTTTGTTTGTCGCCATCCAATTGCATAAGGGCGACCCCGCTTTTCAGCGAGAAATTGTGAGTTTTTGTAACCCGCTATTTTCTAAAGGTATGATGATTGATCAGTTCACTTGCAACCGGTCACCAGGAGACTTTTGTCATGAAACATATTGGATTCATCGGTGCATCCGGCCTGATGGGCCACGGCATGGCCAGGAACCTGCTGGCCAAGGGTTTTGCCGTATCGTTAACCGTGCATCGCAACAAGGACGGCGTCGCGGATTTGCTCTCGGCGGGTGCCAGACAGGTCGCAAGGCCTGCCGATCTGGGCGCATGTGATGCAGTGATTCTGTGTGTCACGGGAACCCCGCAAGTGGAGGCTGCCCTGCTAGGTCCAGACGGTGTCTTGTCACGGGCGAGGCCCGGGCTGGTGGTGATTGATACATCGACAAGCGAACCGGAATCCACACAGCGGCTCGGGGCGCAATGCGCTCTGCAGGGTGTCACGCTGGTGGATGCGCCGCTGGCCCGGTCTGCTGTCGAGGCTGAGGCTGGAAAACTCAATACCATGGTGGGCGCTACGCCAGAGGTATTTGCGCAGATCAAGCCGGTGCTGCAAGCCTATTGCGAAAACATCTTTCACGTGGGTGGACCTGGCTCAGGCCATGTCATCAAGCTGCTGAACAATTTTGTGGCTCAGTCCATTTGTACTGCAACTGCCGAGGCATTT
The DNA here is from genome assembly GCA_016707075.1 of Candidatus Egaibacter danicus. Lineage (GTDB taxonomy): Bacteria > Pseudomonadota > Gammaproteobacteria > Burkholderiales > Burkholderiaceae_C > Egaibacter > Egaibacter danicus. Next base: position 76,347 of record JADJII010000003.1, on the reverse strand, counting down.
GCAGTTGGCGCCAAGGCTGGCGTTGATGTCCAGCAGTTGGTGAACGTGATTTCGGCGGGTGCCGTGAATTCGGGCCTGTTCCAGGCCATGGCCAAAACACTGAACGGCGACTTCACCGGTCTGAAGTTCGGGCTGGACAACGCTCGAAAAGATCTTCGATACTACGGTCATCTGGCCGAGATGGTGAATGTGCCATCACTCGTGGGGCAGGCCGTACATCAAAGCCTGGCGACGGCGTCGGCGCTGGGGCATGGAAACTCATTCGTTCCTGCGCTGGTCACTGCTCAGGAGCAACTGACTGGAGCGAAGATTACCCCTGCGGCATCGCGCTAGCGCCAAGGGTTAGCTCTGGAGGCTGGTGTCAGTCCAGCCACTTCTGCAAAAATTGTGCATTGCCCATCGCCTGCCCGAGCTGGTAATTGGCAAAGCCGATGCGCTTGTATAGCTTGACGGCGCCAGCGTTACCTTCGAGCACTTCCAGCGTGAGTTTGCAGGCACCACGCTCGATTGCGATCTCTTGTGCCAGTGCCAGCATTTTTTCTGCCACGCGTTGACCGCGGTGACCCGGCAGCACGGCCACATCGTGCACGTTCACCAGCGGGCGGCATGCGAAGGTGGAAAAGCCTTCAATGCAATTCACCAGACCAATGGGCTGCTGATCATCTGCCCCGCCAAAGGCCAGCACAGTATAGGCTTGCGGCCGCGCTGCCAATGATGCCACCAGATTGGCTTTGGCATGTTCGCTCAAGCCTTCACCACCGCCCATCGGGTCTTGGGCGTACGCATCGAGCATCTTCACAACAGCAGCTGCGTGAACCGGATTGGTGTAGTCGGCACGGCAGACGCTGACGGAGTCAATTGTGGATGAACCATTCATGAGTGAAACGTATTGTTCAAATGGAGAGAGTGCCAGCGATTCGCTGGGCACAGACCTGCGCCTGCGCCGCATCACGTGCCTCCACCATGACACGTACCAGAGGTTCGGTCCCGCTGGCGCGAATCAGGACACGCCCTGACTCACCTAATTCAGCCTCCACCGCTCTGGTTTCACTGGCAAGCTGGGCGTTTGATTTCCAGTCCTGCCCCGGTCTCAAGCGTACGTTGATCAGGGTCTGGGGAAACAGGGTCACATCGGAGAGCAGCTCAGACATGGTTTTGCCGCTGCGCACGCAGGCCTGCAACACCAACAGTGACGAAATCAGGCCGTCACCCGTGGTGTGCCTGTCAAGCGCCAGCAAATGGCCAGACCCCTCACCACCCAGAATCCATTTGTGTTTTTCCAGTTCTTCCAGCACATAACGGTCGCCCACTTTTGCCCGGACAAACTGGACGCCACGTGCCTTCAGGGCAACTTCGACAGCCATGTTTGTCATCAGCGTGCCCACGACGCCGGGTACATGCTCGTCACGCCCAAGCCGTTCATCGGCCATCAAGTACAGCAACTCATCACCGTTGTACAGGCGTCCGTTGGCATCTATCAGTTGCAGGCGGTCTGCGTCCCCATCCAGTGCAATCCCGTAGTCAGCCTTGTGAAACTTCACCGTGTCGATCAAAGCCTGGGGGTGCGTCGCCCCGACTTCATGGTTGATGTTCAACCCGTCTGGCGCGCACCCGATGGCGATGACCTCGGCACCCAACTCGTGGAAGACTTTGGGTGCGATGTGGTATGCCGCACCATGGGCGGCATCCACGACGATTTTCATGCCACGTAGCGTGAGGTCGTTGGGGAAGGTACTTTTGCAGAATTCAATGTAACGGCCAGCGGCATCATCCAGCCGCCGGGTTTTACCCAGGTTGGCCGAGTCAGCCCAAACCGGGGCTTCGTCCAGCGCGGCCTCAACATCCAGTTCCCATGCGTCTGACAACTTGGTACCTTGCGCGCTGAAAAACTTGATCCCGTTGTCAGGAAAGGCATTGTGGCTGGCACTGATAACCACACCCAGAGAGGCACGTTGTGCACGCGTCAGGTAGGCAACTCCCGGGGTTGGCAGGGGGCCCAGCAGCACGACATCTACACCTGCCGAGTTAAAACCGCTCTCCAGCGCACTCTCCAGCATATAGCCGGAAATGCGGGTGTCTTTACCGATCAGTACCGTAGGACGCGACTCGGTTCTTTTGAGAACCCGGCCAACCGCATGGGCCAGTCGCAACACAAAATCCGGAGTTATCGGCGCCTGGCCAACCGTACCGCGTATGCCATCTGTCCCGAAGTATTTTCTGCTCATGTTAAAGCCCTGTGTCAGCATTGTTGTTGTGAAGTGCGAGTCATTCTAGTTGGCTGGATTCAGGGCAGCGAATACCTTCAAGGCCTGCACCGTCTCGCGCACGTCATGTACGCGCACGATAGATGCACCTCGCTCCACCGCCAGCAAGGCAGCCGCCACACTGGGCACCATTCGCTCATGTTGAGACTTGTCGGCCGTCGGAACCGGTGACAGGCCGGCTACTGCAACCAGAGAGGATTTTCTAGACCAGCCCGCCAGCAATGGGTAGCCACCCGCCAGCAACTCTCGTTGCCGTGCCAGCAACGAAAAATTCTGTTTGACCGTCTTGCCAAAACCAATACCCGGATCGACCACAATCCGATTCGAATCAACCCCCAACTCCCGCAAATCCTCCGTGGCCAGCTTCAAAAACGACAGCACTTGAGGAACCACATCCCCATCCATCGGACGGAGCTGCATGGTCATGGGCTCACCATGCATGTGCATCACACACACACCGCAGCGGGGGTGTCCGGCAACCACCTGTGCGCCACCTGGCATTCCAGGGGCTCCCGGTTGCCGCAAAGCCCAGATATCGTTGATGATGTCCGCCCCCAGGTCCAGCACAGCCTGCATGACCTGCGGCTTGTAGGTATCTACCGAGATGGGGACACCCAGTTTGACTGCCTCCTTGAGCAACGGCAATACGCGCGTCAGTTCATCATCCGCTGGCAACGGCCGGGCACCCGGACGCGTCGACTCACCACCAAGATCCAGAATGTCTGCGCCATCCTTGAGCAATTGCTCGCAATGGCGCATGGCAGCCTGCAGGGACGCGTGGTGTCCACCATCAGAGAACGAATCTGGCGTGACGTTGACGATGCCCATGACTTTGGGGATCTTCAGGTCAATCAGAAAACGGGTGGTCTGCCAGTTCATTTGAAAGCTCGTATGGGAAGCATCAAGCAAAACGGGGCTCAGAGCCCCGTTTTGCCAATCGTCACCGCGCGTGGCGCGTTCAGGCAACCGTGGCAGCAGGCTCAGATGTGACCGCAGGTGCACCACCGCTACCACCGCCACCTGACGACGGCGTGCGTGGTGTCCAGTCTTTTGGAGGACGGGGATCCTTGCCGGCCATGATGTCATCCAGTTGGTCGCTGTCGATGGTTTCCCACTCCAGCAAGGCCTTGGCCATGGCATGCATCTTGTCGCTGTTGTCTTCAATCATCTTGCGAGCCAGCGCATATTGCTGATCGATGATGCGGCGCACCTCCAGATCAACCTTCTGCATGGTCTGCTCGCTCATGTTCGTGGTCTTGGTGACAGAACGGCCCAGGAACACTTCACCTTCGTTTTCAGCGTAAACCATGGGGCCTAACGCATCGGTCATGCCGTAGCGGGTCACCATGTCGCGGGCCAGGTGTGTCGCACGTTCAAAGTCGTTGCTGGCGCCAGTGGTCATTTGCTTCATGAACACTTCTTCGGCAATACGGCCGCCAAACAGCATGCTGATCTGGCTGAGCATATATTCGCTGTCGTAGCTGTAACGATCTTGCGCGGGCAGGCTCATCGTTACACCCAGGGCACGGCCCCGCGGAATGATGGTGACTTTGTGGACCGGATCACACTTGGGCAGCAGCTTGCCAATCAGCGCATGGCCGGACTCGTGGTACGCGGTGTTGCGGCGCTCTTCTTCCGGCATGACCATGCTCTTGCGCTCAGGCCCCATCAAGATCTTGTCTTTGGCCTTCTCGAAGTCCTGCATTTCCACCGTACGCGCATTGCGGCGGGCAGCCATCAGGGCAGCCTCGTTGCACAGGTTAGCCAGATCGGCACCGGACATGCCCGGGGTTCCCCGCGCGATGATGCTGGCACTGACGTCCTGACCCAGCGGCACTTTACGCATGTGCACATTCAGGATTTGCTCACGGCCACGGATGTCCGGCAAGGTCACGTAAACCTGACGGTCGAACCGGCCAGGACGCAGCAAGGCAGCGTCCAGAATGTCTGGGCGGTTGGTGGCAGCCACCACGATCACACCAACATTGGTCTCAAAACCATCCATCTCGACCAGCATCTGGTTGAGGGTTTGCTCACGCTCGTCGTTACCCCCACCCAGGCCGGCACCACGCTGACGACCCACTGCGTCGATTTCGTCGATGAAAATAATGCAGGGCGCATTCTTTTTGGCGTTATCGAACATGTCGCGCACACGGGCTGCACCCACGCCGACAAACATCTCGACGAAGTCCGAGCCGCTGATGCTGAAAAACGGTACCTTGGCTTCACCGGCAATGCCTTTGGCCAACAGGGTTTTACCGGTTCCAGGAGGGCCGACCAACAGCAGGCCACGCGGAATGCGGCCACCCAGTTTCTGGAATTTTTGCGGATCTTTCAGGAAATCAACGACTTCCTTGACTTCTTCCTTGGCTTCATCGCAGCCAGCCACATCGGCGAATGTGACCGGATTGGTACTTTCGTCCAGCATACGGGCCTTGCTCTTGCCAAAGCTGAAGGCGCCGCCTTTGCCGCCCCCCTGCATCTGACGCATGAAGTAAACCCAGACGCCAATCAGCAACAGCATGGGGCCCCAGCTGACCAGCAGGGTCATGAGCAGGGAGCCTTCTTCACGAGCCTTGACATCAAATTTGACACCATTGGCAATCAGGTCGCCAACCAAGCCACGATCAAGATAAGTAGCCGTGGTTCTGACCTTGCGGTCGTCTGTCGTGACAGCGAGAATCTCGGTTCCGCCCTGTCCCTCCTGAATGACAGCACTTTTGATGTGGTTATTGCGAACTTCCTCCAGGAAGTCTGAGTAACCCACATAACCAGCGGCAGCCGTGCTCCTTGAGTCGAACTGTTTGAAAACCGTGAACAGCACGAGCGCGATCACGAGCCAGACGGCAATTTTAGAAAACCACTGATTATTCAAGCGAGGCTCCAATGTGGACGCATTAAATGGACACTGCGTACTTGAGACCCATTTTAGGCGTTTCAAGTCACCCGGAATGCCCTTTTCGCGGTTTCAGCCACAGAGGGAACAGGGGATTTGGCCGCTTTTCAACGATCTTTCAGCCCCATACCCACCAGAAAGGTCTCCGACGACTTGTCGCGCGAAGCTTTGGGCTTGATCGGTTTGACCACCTGAAACGTGGCCTTGAAAAGCTTGACCAGCTCGTTGTAACCACTGCCATGGAACACTTTGGCGACCAGCGCACCACGCGGCTTCATGTGTGCCTGGCTGAACTCGATGGCCAGTTCAATCAGATGGGCAATGCGCGCGGTATCGGCCGAGTCAATTCCCGACAAATTCGGTGCCATGTCGGACACAACGATATCCGCCAGCCGACCATCCATCTCGCGGGTCAGACGCTCCAGGACTTCCGGTTCCCGAAAGTCACCCTGCAGGAAAATAACCCCCTCCACCGGCTCCATGGGCAAAATATCCAGCGCGATAATGGTTCCGTTCAGTTCACCGGCTGCCGCGCCCCCCCCGGTCGCGGTTTTGGGCGACAGTTTGCGACGCACATACTGGCTCCAGGCACCGGGTGTGGAACCCAGGTCCACCACCAGATCCCCGGGTTTGATCAGCCCCAGGGCTTCGTCAATTTCCTTGAGCTTGAACGCCGCGCGCGCCCGGTACCCCTCGCGCTTGGCCAGTTTCACATAGGGATCATTGACATGGTCATTGATCCAGGCCCGGTTGACCTTGCTGCTTTTGGTTTTAACGCTCATATTTGTTACTCGTAACCGATAATACCGGCATGCCTTCAATTCAACTGACTCCTGCCCAGCGTAAAGAACACCGAGCCGATGCCCATCATCTTGACCCCGTCGTGATGGTCGGCGGTGACGGGCTCACCGATGCCGTCAAAAAAGAGATCGATCTGGCACTCAACGCCCATGGTTTGATCAAAGTGCGCGTCTTCTCGGACGATCGCACCGCGCGCGAGGCCATGTTCCAGACATTGGCCGATGAACTCAACGCCGCTCCCATTCAGCATATTGGCAAACTGCTGGTGCTCTGGCGCCCCATGCCCGCCAAAGTGAAGGTGGAAGACGAAGACCGCATGCCCGGCCCGCGTGATTTCAAGGTGCTGAAATACAGCAAACGCGGCGGTCAGCGCCCGGAAGTCAAAACCCTGCGCGTGCTGGGCAACCAGCGCCTCACGGCGGGCGGGCAGGTCAAGCGTTCAAAACCCAAGCAGACCAGTGTCAAGAAACGCAGCCAGACCTGACATCCATCAAGCCTGACTGCCTTTAAACCGGAGTGTCTCCGGTTGGCTTGGTCACTCTCCACAAAACCATACTCGCGCACAACCATTGCAGCAGATACATCGCGGTGCCGACGGTATGCCAAACCCTCAGGTTCTCCCTGGCCACAATCCGGGGCGCCACGGCAAACTCCAGCAACATCACCATCAGCAACCCGAACACTATAAAAATAATAGCTGCTGACGCACTATTGACGAGCGCTGGAGGCTGTTTTTCCTTGCAATTTAGCAGCAAAACCAGACCACAGGCACCCCCCACCCAAGTTTGAGCTGAAAACAGCTTGGCAGCCATGTTGCCGGCCAAGGCGGGGGTTGGCAGATTCGCAAACAGCAAGGGGACGACCAGAAAGCCGATGGTGGTCAGTGAACCCCACCACAGGCAGGCGGCAAACACCGACAGGCGCTGGCCCATCCCCATCTCAAACGTAGTGAACCGCGATGACTTCGAAATGCTTGACGCCGCCCGGCGCCTGCACTTCAGCCGTGTCACCCACTTCCTTGCCGATCAGCGCACGCGCAATCGGAGAGCCGATGTTGATGAGCCCCAGCTTCAAATCCGCCTCATCTTCACCCACGATCTGGTACTTGACCACATCGCCAGTGGACTCGTCTTCCAGTTCCACCGTGGTCCCAAAAACGACTTTTCCGCCAGCGTCCACACTGGCTGGATCAATGATCTGCGCTGCAGACAGCTTGCCCTCAACCTCCTGTATGCGACCCTCGATGAAACCCTGACGGTCTTTGGCAGCTTCGTATTCCGCGTTCTCACTCAAATCGCCCTGCGCACGTGCCTCGGCGATCGCACCGATAACCCAGGGACGGTCCACCGTCTTGAGTTTGTGCAGCTCGGCCTTGAGTTTTTCAGCGCCGCGTTTGGTGATGGGAATGGTTGCCATGGCTTTCAATCGTCAAAAAGTAGCAGGGACAGAACCGCGCTGGCGCGCAGATCTGTCCCTAGTGAATAACTGAAATTATGCCAAGAGTTGCTGATGCAACTCCTGGATCGAATAAACGTCCAGGTTGTCCATGTATTTCATGCCTTCAACAGCGGCTTCAGCACCGGCGATGGTGGTGAAGGTTGTCACGCGGGCCAGCAATGCCGAGGTGCGGATCTGCCGCGAATCGGCAATGGCGTTGCGACGCTCCTCAACCGTGTTGATGACCAGCGCAATCTCGTTGTTCTTGATCATGTCCACGATGTGCGGGCGTCCTTCGGTGACCTTATTGACCACAGTACAGGCAACGCCCGCGGCCTGAATGGCAGCCGCAGTGCCTTTGGTCGCCACCACGTCGAACTTCAGCACCGCCAGCGCGCGGGCTATGCCCACGGCGCGTGGTTTGTCGTTGTTTTTTACAGTAAGGAAGACTTTTCCGGACGTGGGCAGCTTGGTTCCTGCCCCCAACTGGGACTTCACAAAAGCCTCGCCGAAGGTCTTGCCAACCCCCATCACCTCGCCGGTGGATTTCATCTCGGGGCCCAGGATGGTATCCACGCCCGGGAACTTGACGAAAGGGAACACCGCTTCCTTGACGCTGAAATAAGGCGGTGTCACCTCTTTCGTGATGCCTTGTGAAGCCAGCGACTGACCCACCATGCAACGTGCAGCCACTTTGGCCAGCTGGATGCCGGTGGCCTTGCTGACAAACGGCACCGTGCGGGACGCGCGGGGGTTCACCTCCAGCACATAGATGACGTCCTTGCCATCTATGTTTTGAATGGCAAACTGAACATTCATCAACCCGACAACGCTCAACGATTCCGCCATGGCGGCGGTCTGGCGCTTGATCTCGGCTACTGTCGATGCGCTCAGCGAATACGGTGGCAATGAACAGGCTGAGTCGCCGCTGTGAACACCGGCCTGCTCGATGTGCTCCATCACGCCACCGATGAAGGTCTTGCCTTCGGGGTCGCGCAGGCAATCCACGTCGCACTCGATGGCGTCATTCAGGAAGCGATCCAGCAAAACCGGGGAGTCATGGCTGACCTTGACTGCTTCGCGCATGTAGCGCTCCAGGTCGCGCTGCTCGTGGACGATTTCCATCGCGCGGCCACCCAGCACGTAGCTGGGGCGCACCACCAGGGGATAGCCCAGCGCTGCGGCTTTTTCCAGCGCTTCGGGCTCGGTGCGGGCCGTGGCGTTGGGCGGCTGGCGCAGCTTCAGTACATGCAGCAGCTTCTGAAAGCGTTCACGGTCTTCGGCCGCGTCGATCATGTCGGGACTGGTGCCGATAATGGGCACGCCGTTGGCTTCCAGGTCCAGTGCCAGCTTCAAGGGCGTCTGACCACCGTACTGAACGATCACGCCCAACGGCTTTTCCTTGTCGACGATTTCCAGCACGTCTTCCAGCGTCAGTGGTTCGAAGTACAAACGGTCGGACGTGTCGTAGTCGGTGGACACGGTTTCGGGATTGCAGTTGACCATGATGGTCTCGTAGCCATCTTCGCGCATGGCCAGTGCCGCGTGCACGCAGCAGTAGTCAAACTCGATGCCTTGGCCGATGCGGTTGGGGCCGCCACCGAGAACCATGATTTTCTTGTTGTTGGTGGGGGCTGCTTCGCACTCGGAGCCATCGGCTTCATAAGTCGAATACATGTAGGCCGTATTGGTGGAAAACTCGGCCGCGCAGGTATCCACGCGTTTGTAAACCGGACGTACACCCAGCGCGCGACGCTTGTTGCGAACAGCGGTATCCGTGGTCTTGAACTGCCGTGCCAGGCGACGGTCAGAGAAACCTTTTTGCTTCAGGGCGCGCAGTGTGGGCGCGTCGATGCGATCCAGCGCGGTGCCACTGTCGGGTACAGGCAGGCGTTCAATATCCAGCTCGATTTTGACGATCTGCTCGATCTGCACCAAAAACCATGGATCGATTTTGGTCAGCGCAAACACCTCGTCAACGCTCATGCCTTGAGCGAATGCATCACCCACATACCAGATGCGCTCGGGGCCGGGCTCGCCCAGCTCTTTTTCCAGCACTTCACGGTCCTGGGTTTTCTCGTTCATGCCATCCACGCCCACTTCGAGGCCGCGTAACGCCTTCTGGAATGACTCCTGGAAGGTACGACCCATCGCCATGACCTCGCCCACCGACTTCATCTGGGTGGTCAGGCGGCTATCAGCGGCGGGGAATTTTTCGAACGCAAAACGTGGAATCTTGGTCACCACGTAGTCGATGCTCGGCTCGAACGATGCAGGCGTCGCGCCACCGGTGATGTCGTTGCGCAATTCGTCCAGCGTGTAGCCCACAGCCAGCTTGGCTGCGACCTTGGCAATCGGGAAACCCGTGGCTTTGGAGGCCAGCGCCGAAGACCGCGACACACGCGGATTCATTTCAATCACCACCATACGCCCGTCTTTGGGGTTGATGGAGAACTGCACGTTGGAACCACCGGTATCCACACCGATTTCGCGCAGCACAGCCAGCGAGGCGTTTCGCAAAATCTGGTACTCCTTGTCGGTCAGCGTTTGCGCCGGGGCCACCGTAATGGAGTCGCCGGTATGCACACCCATGGGATCCAGATTTTCAATCGAGCACACGATGATGCAGTTGTCCGCCTTGTCGCGCACCACTTCCATTTCGAACTCTTTCCAGCCCAGGAGCGACTCCTCGATCAGCAGCTCATTGGTAGGCGAAGCTTCCAGGCCGCGCTTGCAGATGGTCTCGAACTCTTCGGAGTTGTAGGCAATGCCGCCGCCAGTGCCACCGAGCGTGAAGCTGGGGCGGATGACGGTGGGGAAGCCCAGCGTTTTTTGCACCGTCCAGGCTTCTTCCATGCTGTGGGCAATGCCCGAGCGCGCCGAGCCCAAACCGATCCTGGTCATGGCATCCTTGAACTTCAAGCGGTCTTCAGCCTTGTCGATCGCTTCGGGCGTTGCGCCAATCAGCTCCACCTTGTATTTTTCCAGTACACCGTTGTGCCACAAATCGAGCGCACAGTTCAGCGCCGTCTGGCCGCCTATGGTCGGCAAGATGGCGTCCGGGCGCTCTTTGGCGATGATTTTCTCGACCGTCTGCCAGGTGATGGGTTCGATGTAGGTGACGTCCGCCGTCGCGGGGTCAGTCATGATCGTCGCAGGGTTGCTGTTGATCAGGATGACTTTGTAGCCTTCTTCACGCAATGCCTTGCAGGCCTGCACGCCAGAATAGTCAAACTCGCAGGCCTGACCGATGATGATGGGACCGGCGCCGATGATGAGGATGCTTTTAATGTCGGTACGTTTTGGCATTGTGGAACTCGCAGCTTTCAGGGCTCTTTACTTTTTCAATCAATTCAGGCTCGCGGTGGCCAGTTTGGCCCCGAACCATACAAACAGGCCACCCACGGCACTGGAGAGGCCTGCCGACAATCGCTTGCGGCGGCTGAACCCCTGGGCCAGTCGGGCGCCCGCAAAAATCAGGGCGGACAAATACAGCGCACTAAAGACCATGATGATGGCGCTCAGTATCAAAAAGGGCACGGCAGGGGTCTCATAAGCTGGATCGATGAACTGGATGAAGAACGACAGCAAAAACAGAATCGCCTTCGGGTTCAGCAGGCTGATCACCACGGCACGCTTGAAGGGCTGCTGCAAATGGGCAGTCGCCTGCGTCACATCGGCCTCCATCGCCATGTCTGCGGCGGTATGGCTACGCCATTTCTGGAGGGCTGCACGAATCAGGTTCAGGCCCACCCATGTCAGATAGGCTGCGCCCGCGTATTTCACCATCATGAACAGGGCGGGATAGGTACGCAACAATCCGGCAGCACCCAGCGCCGTCAGCAACAACAGAATAGTGTCGCCGACAAACACACCCAACGCACCTTGGTAACCGGCTTTGACGCCGCGCACGGTAGCGACCGACAGCACGAACAGCGAGTTCGGGCCGGGCAACAGAATAATGCCCACAGCGCCAATCACATACGTCCACAGGTCCGTCACACCGTAAAAACTCATGCAGCCTTCTCCATGAGCCCAATGAACCGGTCAAACAGGTAGGCGATGTCATGCGGGCCGGGAGACGCTTCCGGATGGCCTTGAAAGCAGAAGGCTGGCTTATCGGTGCGTGCCAAACCCTGCAAGGTGTTGTCAAACAGGCTGATGTGAGTGGCCCGCAGGTTGGATGGCAATGATTTCTCATCCACGGCGAAGCCGTGGTTCTGGCTGGTGATGCTGACGCGCCCGGTGTCCAGATCCTTGACCGGGTGGTTGGCACCATGGTGTCCAAATTTCATCTTGAAGGTTTTCGCACCGCTGGCCAGCGCCATGATCTGGTGGCCCAGGCAAATGCCGAAGGTGGGGATACCGGTTTCAATCAACTCGCGGGTAGCGGAAATCGCGTAGTCACAGGGCTCAGGATCACCCGGGCCGTTGGACAGGAAGATTCCGTTCGGCTTGAGCTTGAGCACGTCTGCCGCCGACGTTTGGGCAGGCACCACCGTCACGCGGCAGCCCCTTGAAGACAGCATGCGCAAAATATTCTTTTTGACACCAAAGTCGTAGGCCACCACATGGAACCGGGGAGCTTCCTGCATGCCATAACCAGGCTTGCCACCCAGTACGGGGTTGGACAAGGCCCATTCAGTTTCTGTCCACGGGTATGACGCCTTGACCGTGACCACTTTGGCCAAATCCAGGCCCGACATGTTGGGCGCGGCCTTGGCAGCGGCAATGGCCTTGTCGATCACCGCCTGGGTAATCGTTTCACCGGCAGCCAAACCGACGATGCAGCCGTTTTGAGCGCCTTGCGTGCGCAACTGGCGCGTGAGCTGGCGCGTGTCAATGTTGGCAATGGCAACAGTGCCTTCACGAACCAAATAGGCCTGCAGCGTCATCGACTGGCGAAAGTTGGACGCCACCAGCGGCAGGTCCTTGATGATCAGGCCGGCGGCGTGAACCTTCTCCGACTCGACGTCTTCCGGGTTGACGCCGTAGTTGCCGATGTGGGGATAAGTCAGCGTGACGATCTGCTGGCAATAGCTGGGATCGGTCAGTATTTCCTGATAACCGGTCATGGCGGTGTTGAACACCACCTCGCCGACGGTGGAGCCGGTGGCTCCGACGGAATGACCGATATAGATGGTGCCGTCTGCTAGCGCCAGTATGGCGGGAGGGTTGGCAGCCTTGAGAGACAAAAGCACTGGGTTCTCCGGATAGTAATTTCGGGTACGCCCAGACTCGCTCAAGAACAAATTCTTGGCATGCTGCTTGAGGGGGTGGTGCTTGAGAATGCTCTAGGCGTACGGGATGCGGTGAAGCCTCTCATTATAGCTGAGGGGTTGACCCCGTCCGCTACCTTTTGTTGCCAGGTACTGTGCTGGCTCCGTCACATATCAACATAAGCTAATACATCGTCTTTTGATATTCGTCCTCGAGACCCGCGTCGATCTTCTTCATCTCCTCGGGATCATTGGGTGCTCCCGTGGTTTGATCCATTATGATTTTGAGTAGCGATGGCATGTCACTGCGATTTTGACGCTGACTTGGATCCCACAGCTTCGAGCGTCGAAACGCTTTTGCACAGTGAATGAACACTTCCTCGACGGTCACAACAATGGCGACCGTGGGCATGCGGTCATTCACCACCATCAATGCGAGCAAATCTGGGTCGCGGGTGATTTTTGCTTTCCCGTTCACACGCATGGTGTCATCAAATCCGGGCACCATAAACAGCAAGCCAACTGCCGGGTTGGCCAAAATATTGGTGTGCGTGTCCAGGCGATTGTTTCCGGGCCGGTCCGGGATCAACAGTGTTTTGTCATCCAGGATTTTCACAAAACCACACGGATCACCGCGCGGGCTGACATCAGCCGATCCGTCCAGCGATTGCGTTCCTATGCACAGAAACGGTGATCGAGCCACGAAGTTCATGGCATGTTTGTCGAGGTGGTTCTGGCATTTCTCAACAGCAATGGGATGCGTTGCTGGAAACAAAGATCTCAAGTCTTTCTCATCTTTGACGAAAAACTCTGGCTTCAATTGCGTCTTATCCACCATACTTTGCTCCTCTCAATGTTTGGGTTGGGATCTCGCTGAAGTGAAATACCTGGCTGTCATCAAGTTGTTACAGCGGTCGTACTAACGCTGAATGCTGCTGGCATGCAGGCAAATGGCTGCCGCTGCCGCCACATTGAGCGACTCCTCGCCGCCCGGCTGGCCAATACGCACATGAACGGCCGCGCGTGCCATCAAATCCGGGCAGACGCCCTGCCCTTCATGGCCCATGGCCCAGGCACAGGGCTGCGGCAGGCGCAGGTTCTGGATCAACTCGCCTTGATGCGAGCTGGTCACCACGATGGGCACCTTCAATGCGTCTAGCGATTGAAGATCACCCCCTTCCAGCAGCGACAAGCCAAAATGCGCACCCATGCCAGCGCGCAGCACCTTGGACGACCACAGCGCAGCCGTTCCGCGCAGCGCAATCACCTGCCGAAAACCAAATGCACCCGCACTGCGCAGGATGGAGCCCACATTACCCGCGTCCTGCACGCGATCCAGAATAACGGTGGCGACCAGAGGCTGCAAGACCACATCCTGCGGCATGTCCAGCACAAAGCCGAATGGGGCGGGTGATTCCAGCCCACTGAGCTCCGTGAACAGCGCATCCGCAATTACTATGTTTTTGATAGCTGCTCGCGCATATTCCACGGGGGCTAGAGGCCAAAAACTCTCCGAAAATACCGCTATTTTTGGCTTGCAGCCACGCAGCAGGGCAGCCCGGCACAGATGATCGCCCTCCACCCAGAACCGGCCCTGCTTGCGGTAAGCCGTGGAATCGGTTGACAGCTTGCGCAGCTCCTTGAGCAACGGGTTGTCACGCGACGTGATGTGGGTGACCGGGGGCGTGGTGGAGTCAGTCATCTCAACACCTGCGCCACCGGGGAAAACGTTTTTCGATGTTGCGGACAGGCGCCGTGCTCACGCAGCGCAGCCAGATGTTCGGCGGTTCCATAACCCTTGTGTCCCGCAAAACCGTATTGCGGATACGCCAGATCAAGCTCTGCACACCAACGGTCCCGCGAAACCTTGGCCAGAATGGAGGCTGCGGAAATCGCCGGAATCAGTGAATCTCCCTTCACGATGGCCTCTGCCAGAATGTCCATTACTGGAATGCGGTTGCCATCAATCAGCACCTTGGCGGGCTTGAGCCTCAGGCCTTCCACCGCCCGGCGCATGGCCAGCATGGTGGCTTGCAGGATATTCAGGCGATCAATTTCCTCCACGCTGGCTTCGGCAATGGAACAGCAAAGCGCCTTGGCGCGGATTTCATCAAACAGCTTTTCCCGGCGTAAGGCAGTGAGTTTCTTGGAGTCGGCCAGCCCGCGAATCGGATTTTTCTCATCCAGAATCACCGCAGCAGCGACCACAGGCCCCGCCAGCGGGCCACGCCCGGCCTCGTCGACGCCGGCGATCAGCCCGGGAGCGTCCCACACAAGGGAGACCTGCTCAGCTTTCAAGTACGTTCTGGATCGCATGGGCGGCCAATTGGGAGGTGTCTCGCTGCAACTCAAGGTGCAGGTCGTAAAAACGCTGTTGCAGGGCCGCTATTTTCTCAGGCTCGTCAAACCACTTCAGAACCGCTGCGGCCAATGCGTCAGGGGTGGCTGCATCCTGCAGCAGTTCGGGCACCACGAAATCGTCGCACAATATGTTGGGCAACCCTACCCAAGGCTGCAATTTCTTGCGTCGCATGATCTGCCAGGACATCCAGCTCATGTTGTAGGCGATGACCATGGGGCGTTTAAAAAGGGCTGCCTCCAGGGTTGCCGTACCGCTGGCTACCAGCGTGACATCACAGGCGGCCAGCGCCAGATGGGACTGACCGTTGAGAATGTGAACGTTGGCATAGACTCCGGCGTCCTTCGCTGCCTTTGTGATCGCATCACGCCACTGGGGTA
This sequence comes from Candidatus Egaibacter danicus, assembly GCA_016707075.1. Lineage (GTDB taxonomy): Bacteria > Pseudomonadota > Gammaproteobacteria > Burkholderiales > Burkholderiaceae_C > Egaibacter > Egaibacter danicus. The sequence goes on along the minus strand of JADJII010000003.1, from coordinate 60,991 downwards.
CGGCAGGCACTATGAATTTAATAGCTGGTTGCGCATGGTGGATAAGGGCTACAGCCCTAAAGAACCTCAAGGCGAGGTGCCGGATCTCGGACTGACGACTACCTGGCAAAACCGCAACCACGACGGCCTCAGGTTCCAGACCCAGAGCTGATCTCGCTGCGGCCCGATCTGGTCGCAGCGGAATGACATTGGCCAACGGGTGCCCCACATAGCTTGCTGCGATGCCGTGCCGGGCCAGCAACGCCACTTCAAACGGAAAAATGCACAAGACATGGTTGACGCTCTGGCGGATTTTCTCTACCCGTTCAGGCCGCCACGCCCAAATGGACGGACTGACAAAATGCACAGTCTTGATGCCGCCGGCTTTCAGGTCGCGCTCCAGATCCAGATTGAAGTCTGGTGCGTCCACACCGATGAACACATCTGGCGGGTTTTCCAGCAATTGGCCCTTGAGTTGCCTGCGAATGCCCACGATCTCCCGGTAACGCCGCAGCACCTCCAGGCTGTACCCATGCACAGCCAGCTTCTCGCTGGGCCACAAGGCGTGGAATCCGCGTTGTGCCATGTGTGGTCCGCCAATGCCCCGGGATTGCATGGCGGGCCAGCGGGTCTTCATGCCATCCAGCAACAAGCCGGCGAGCAGGTCGCCGGAGGTTTCTCCAGCCACCATGGCGACCTGAGGCCACGCTTCAGGAATGGAAGTCAGCAAGGGATTGGGCACTTGGGCCGCAGATGGAAGCGGCACGCCGTCCATGGAACTCTTAACGAACAATACCGCGTTGCGGCGAGACTAGTTTCAGGAACGAGAGCATAAGCTCCACGTCGGCCGTCGCCTCACCATGGCTCAAGGCCAGTTCCGCGATGCGCGCCTGAGACTGCTCCAGCGTCAGGTCGTCACGGTACAAAGCTTTGTGCATGGCTTTTACTGCGGATATGCGATCAGGCGAAAAGCCACGGCGACGCAGACCCTCAAAGTTCATGGACCGCGCGGCTGCCGGTTGCCCCTGACACATGACAAACGGCGGCAGATCGGCAAAAAGCAGCGAGCACATCGCCGTCATACTGTGTGCGCCGAGCCGCACGAACTGATGCACCACGGTAAATCCGCCCAGAATGACCCAATCACCCACGTGCACGTGGCCCGCCAGCTGGGAATTGTTGGCAAATATTGTGTTGTTGCCCACCACGCAATCGTGCGCCAGGTGCACATAGGCCATCAGCCAATTGTCGTTGCCAACACGGGTCACACCAGTGTCGCCCGGAGATCCAATATTGAACGTGCAAAACTCACGAATCGTGTTTCTGTCGCCAATGATCAGTTCACAGGGTTCACCAGCATATTTTTTGTCCTGTGGAATCGCCCCCAGGGAACTGAACTGGAAGATCCGGTTGTCACTGCCAATGGTGGTATGGCCCTCAATCACGCAGTGCGGCCCGATGGTGGTACCTGCACCCACTTTGACATAGGGACCAATGACGGTGTAAGGCCCAACGCTCACCGAACTGTCCAGCTCGGCCCCGGGATCAACAATCGCTGTGGAGTGAATCATCGGCACAGTCAGACTCAGGCAATGGCGCGCATGGCGCAGGTCAATTCAGCCTCCACCGCCAGTTCCTGGTCGACCAAAGCCCGCGCCTTGAATTTGAAAATACCTGCCTTCATGCGAACGAGTTCAACTTCCAGAATCAACTGATCACCCGGCTCGACAGGACGTTTAAAGCGCGCACCGTCGATACCGGCAAAGTAGTAAACCATCTCATCGTTGGGGGCTGTGTCAAGCGCGTCAAAAGCCAACAGTGCCGCCGCCTGGGCCAGGGCTTCCAGCATCAAGACACCCGGCATCACCGGGCGGTGCGGAAAATGGCCTTCGAAAAATGGCTCATTGATCGTGACGTTCTTCAAGGCCTTGATGGTTTTGCCTTTGTCCAGCGCCAGCACCCGATCCACCAGCAGAAACGGATAACGGTGCGGCAATTGCTTGAGGATTCGATGAATGTCCATCATGATGATTTTTTAACCTGTTGTAGTATGTTTTCCAGCGACCGCACACGGTCACGCAGACCATGTAATTGTTTCAGCGTAGCCGCATTCTTTTCCCATACGGTGTTCTCGTCGATCGGGAAAATACCCGTGTAATTGCCCGCCTTGAGAATGGACCGCGTCACCACCGATGCGGCCGAAATGTGAACGCTGTCAGCCAGTGAAAGATGCCCCAGAATAACAGCTCCACCACCGATGGTGCAATTCGCTCCGATGGTCGCGCTGCCAGCAACCCCAACGCATCCCGCCATGGCCGTGTTGGCACCAATCCGCACGTTATGGCCAATCTGGATCAGGTTGTCCAGTTTCACGCCGTCCTCAATCACCGTGTCCTGGAGGGCGCCACGGTCCAAGCAAGTATTGGCGCCTATCTCCACATCATTGCCAATACGCACAGCACCCAGCTGTTCGATTTTTTCCCACGCATTGCCATTCGGTGCGAAACCAAAACCATCCGCGCCGACGACAACGCCGGAATGCAACAGGCAGCGATCGCCAATGACGCAATCTTCTCCAACGGTTACGCGTGACCGCAAAACGGTCCCCGCGCCAATTCTGGCACCTCTTTCGACCACACAGAGGGGGCCAATTTGCGCTTCTGGATGAACATGAGCATCCGGACTGACCACTGCACTTGCGTGAATAGAAGGCGGGGGTTCAGGCTTTCGAGCCTTCTTCCAGAGCTGGGTTACCCTGGCAAAGTAAAGGTAGGGTTGCTCGGCGACGATGCAGGCACCCTGGCGCAAAGCCTGAGAAAAAGCCTGAGGGCTCAGAATGACACAGCCCGCCCTGGAACCCGCTAACTGGCTCTTGTACTTGGGGTGGCTCAGAAAACTCAAATCACCGGGAGAAGCCGACTCCAGTGGCGCCAAGCCTGATACCCGCGCTTCCGGGTCACCATGCAGCTCGCCGCCAAGTGCCTCAACAATTGAACCGAGACGCAGCACCGCAGCACTTTACTTGTCTAAAGTCACGCGCTACTTGGCGCCCGTCGCGTTCAGCGCCTTGATGACTTTGTCGGTGATGTCGTGCTTCGGGCTGACGTAAACCACCTGATCGGGTTGCATGATCAGGTCCAGTTTCTCGGTCTCAGCCAGCTGGCGAATCACCTTGTTGGCGCGATCAAGCACCTGTTGCAACTCTTCATTGCGGCGGGCGCTCAAATCTTCCTGAAATTCACGACGCTTGCGCTGAAAGTCGCGATCCTGCTCCACCAACAGTTTCTGGCGCGTGGCACGTTGGGTATCCGACAAGGTTGGCGCCTCACGCTCCAGCTTCTCCGTCATCGACTTGACGGCACTGCCGAGGTCCGTAATCTCTTTCTCGCGCTTGAGGAATTCCTGCTCCAGTTTGGCTTGTGCCGCCTTGGCAGTATTGGCTTCCTTGAAAACACGGTCTGTATTTACAAACCCGATCCGTAACTCCTCAGCCCATCCATGAGAGGCTATAGCCAGGACGCCCAACAGCATGACAAAGCGGCATCGACGCAAAAAGTAATTCATTAGAAGGATGTTCCGATCTGAAATTGCAATGTCTGGATTTTATCGCCACTGAACTTGCGGACTGGTTTGGCATAGGACAAGCGCAACGGACCGACCGGAGATATCCAGTTAATACCCAAGCCAATGGATGCGCGCAATTCACTCATGCGAATGGGCTGGCTTTCACCGTAAACATTGCCCACGTCAACAAATCCGTACCACCTCAAGGTCCGATCATTGCCAGCACCGGGGAAAGGGGCAATTATTTCAGCATTTAGCACAAGCTTTTTGGTGCCCCCCAACGACAGGTCAGTTGCCGCATCGCGTGGACCCAGACTCCCCGAATCAAAGCCGCGAACAGAACCAAGGCCGCCCCCATAAAAATTCTTGAATAAAGGGTAGGGACGGCTACCAATCGTTTTGCCAAGTCCCAACTCACCGTTAAAAGCAGCTGTGTATTGTTTGCTGATCGGGAAGTACTGCTGGTACTGATACGTGCCGCGAAGGTATCTCGCGTCGCCTCCAATACCCCATTCAGCGCTGGCCCGCTGATAGGCACCGTTGGTGGGCACGAGTGCGCTGTCTCGTCCATCCCGGGACCACCCGACGGTTAACGGAAGAGTTGAACTCGAATAGCCGAATTGATTGGCGTACGTCAGATATGCGGCGGGAAGACTCGTTCCGGGAATAATTTTGGTATTTTCAAGACCGGCCCCGAAATAAACCGTGTCTATCTCGGTGAACGGCACGCCAAAACGGATGCTGGCCCCTGAAGTCACCAGTTTGTATGCGTCTTCATCACTTAGCGGGCTTGTTTTTCTGGAGTAAACATCCAGCGTTCTGGAAACACCATCGGCAGTGAAGTAGGGGTTCGTTGTGCTGAAAACAACGGTGCGGTTCGACTTGCTGGTATTCAAATCGACTCCGACAGAATTGCCGGAACCAAACGCGTTCTCCTGCTTGAAGCCAAACGTCAAAACAAGACCTTCGCCACTGGAAACACCCGCACCCAGGCTGATGCTGCCAGTTGGCTTCTCCACTACATTGACCGTCAGGTCCACCTGATCAGGGGATCCGGGAACCTCCTGGGTCTCGACACTCACCTCGGTAAAAAACCCAAGCCGATCCACACGATCGCGGGACAGCTTGATCTTGTCAGCGTCGTACCAGGACGCTTCAAACTGACGGAATTCCCGACGGACGACCTCATCCCGTGTGCGACTATTTCCCGCAACATTCATTCGCCGGACATAGGCTCTGCGGGATGGCTCCGCCTGCAGCACCAGCGCGACGCGCATATTGGTTCGGTCAACTTCCGGAACCGCTTCGACGCGGGCAAATGCATATCCAAAATTGCCAAAGTAATCGGTAAAGGCCTTGGTTGTCTGGGCTACCTGGTCAGCGTTGTAGGCTTGCCCTGGCCGAATGGAAACGAGCGACTTGAATTCGTCATCTTTGCCGAGGTAATTCCCCTCCAGTTTGACACCGGAGACTACATACCGTTCGCCTTCCGTCACATTGATCGTGATGGCAATGTCTTTTTTGTTGGGTGAAATCGCCACCTGGGTGGAATCAATCCTGAACTCCAGATACCCCCGAGTCAGATAGTAGGACTTCAGAGATTCGATATCTGCATTCAGCTTGGCACGCGAATAACGGTCCGACTTGGTATACCAACTCAGCCACCCTCCCGTATCCAGATCAAAGAGATTGCGCAGTGTTGACTCACTGAATGCCTTGTTACCCACAATGCGAATCTCATTGATCTTTGCCGTATCACCCTCAACAACGGTGAAAGTCAGGTTCACCCTGTTTCTTTCAATCGGGGTTACCGTAGTCACCACCTCTGCGGCATACATGCTGCGGTTGATGTACTGGCGCTTCAGTTCCTGCTCGGCGCGGTCAACCAGAGCCTTGTCAAACGGCCGGCCATCAGCCAGACCAACGTCCCGCAAGGCCTTTTTGAGAACGTCTTTGTCAAACTCCTTGGTTCCGGAGAATTCAACATCGGCAACCGTGGGGCGCTCTTCGACGATTACCACAAGGACGTCGCCATTGACCTCAATTCGGACATCCTTGAACACACCCAGGCCGAACAGCGCCTGAATGGCCGAGGTGCCTTTTTCATCGTTGTAGGTATCCCCCACACGCACGGGCAAAGACGCAAAAATAGTTCCCGCTTCGACACGCTGCAAGCCTTCAACCCGAATGTCACGCACCGTAAAGGGATCGACTGCCCAAGCAGACTGGTTCATCAGGACCATCGCGCTGACCACCGCAATGGCCCTCAGCTGAAAACGTTTAAATTGCATTTGTATTCAAGAAAGTAGCAGCGCCGACACCAGTCGACGCGAAAACACTAGCCCAGAAGCCGGGTGACATCGTTGAAAACAGCAATCAACATCATCACCATCAGGGCGGCAACCCCGCCACGTTGCATGCGCTCCATCCAGACGTCGGACACCGCCCTGCCTGTCAGGCCCTCCCAAAGATAATACATCAGGTGTCCGCCATCGAGGACCGGTAGCGGCAGCAGATTCAGTACCCCCAGGCTCACACTGATCAGAGCCAGAAAAACCAGGTATTGGGTCAAACCCATACTGGCTGATTTGCCGGCATAGTCGGCAATGGTCAAAGGTCCACTCAAATTCTTCAGTGAAGCTTCTCCGATCAGCATTTTTCCCATCATTCTCAGCGTCAAAGCGGATACTTCCCACGTGCGCGTCACGCCACCCCAAAGACCCTCAAGCATGCCGTAACGTACGATCACGAACTCTGGCGGAGCTCCTACGTACGCGCCAATCTTTCCCACGGCAACTGATTCTTCCAGTCTTTTTTCAGGCTTCACCAGTAGCTCCATGCCTGAGCCGTTGCGTTCAATGGTCCAGCGGGCTTCCGCCGGCTCTCCTGACCTGGCTGACGAACGGATCCATTCACGCAACTGCTGCCCATCAACAACCGGGATGGCTCCCACTTTGATGACGGTATCTCCCTGCCGCAATCCCGCCCGGTGTGCAGCGCCGTCAGGCATCACCTCCCCGATAACAGGCCTCGTCAACGGACCCGTGATGCCGATTTCGCGAAACAACTGTGCATCAGCATTGCTTACTTTAAGTTCGCTCAATCGCAACACGACATCTCTGGATTTACTTCCGGAACCACCAGTTACGGCAAGCTTCACGTCCCGCCCTTGTAGCGCTCCGCGCGTCAGAAGCCACCGCAAGTCCTCAAAAGACTCCACATCCTGCAATGGACTCCCATCGAACCCTGCTTGCGCAACCAGCTCACCACCTGAAATGCCAGCACGCTCAGCAACTGTACCAACCATGGGACTGGCCAAAATAGCCTTGGGCTGCTGTACGCCACCCCAGTTGACAATGGAATACAGCGAAACCGCCAATAGCAGGTTGGCAACCGGCCCAGCGGCAACAATGGCAACCCGTGATCGCAAGGGTTGCGTATTGAATGCAAGGTGCCGCTCTTGCGGTGAAACAGGTGCTTCCCGCTCGTCCAGCATCTTGACGTAACCACCCAGCGGAAAAGCGCCAATAACAAACTCGGTCGACGAATCTTTTGGTTGCCACCGAAAAAGAACTTTTCCAAACCCGATCGAGAAGCGCAACACCTTGACGCCACACAGCACAGCGACCCGGTAGTGGCCATACTCATGCACGGCGATCAGCAGACCCAGAGCGACGACAAAAGCAACTATTGTCAGCATGAAATTCCTTGCTCAGTTCAGATGCCAATGCGCCGCACAACCTGACTGGCTGCACCACGGGATATTCTGTCAAGTTCCAGCAAATCTTCCAGCGTTTGGGGAGGGGCGGCACTGACTTGTCCGAGCGTCTCCAGATTGACCGCATGGATTTGATCAAAACGGATCTGCCTGTTCAGGAAAGCTTCCACACCTATCTCGTTTGCAGCATTCAGGACCGCAGTGGTCCCGGCGGTGGCCCGCAAAGTATCCCATGCCAGGCCGAGCCCCGGGAATCGTTCGCGGTGGCCGTGCTTATCGTCAACAGACTCAAATGTCATGTCCTGCAAAGCGCCAAAATCCAGCGAAGCAGCGCCCGAAGTCATTCGCTCAGGCCACGACAAACCATAGGCTATCGGCACCTTCATGTCGGGCGTACCCAGCTGCGCAATCACGGAATGGTCGACATATTGCACCATCGAATGAATAACACTTTGAGGATGAATAACCACTTCCAGTTGCCCGGGCAACACGCCAAACAGAAAATGGGCCTCAATAACTTCAAGCGCCTTGTTCATCATCGTCGCCGAATCAACCGATATTTTTCTGCCCATTACCCAGTTCGGGTGCGCACAAGCCTCTTCTGGCGTCACGCTTTTAAGGGTGTCCACGGACCGCTTGCGAAATGGACCGCCCGACGCGGTGAGGATGATCTTGTCAATCTGTTCACTCCACATGGCCGTATCTGACGGCAACGACTGAAAGATGGCAGAGTGCTCACTGTCAATCGGCAGCAGGCGGGCGCCACCCTGCTTCACCAGTCGCAGGAATACTTCTCCGCCCACCACCAGTGCTTCCTTGTTGGCGAGGAGAAGACGCTTGCCCGCCGCTGCAGCGGCCAGACAGGGGGCCAGTCCTGCGGCTCCGACAATCGCAGCCATGACGGTATCAACCAGTTCATGAGCTGCCACTTCAGCAATGGCTGGGGCGCCCCACAACACGCGTGTGGTGAGACCCAGTTCACGACATTTTTCCTCTAGAGCCCGTCCGTGCACCGCACTGGCCATGACAGCAAACGCAGGTTTGAAGGCGACGCACTGTTGAAGGAGCAAGTCGGTTTGCATGGACGCCGTCAAGGCGAAAACATCAAACCGATCCGGATGCCGCGAAATCACATCCAGCGTACTGACACCCACTGAACCCGTTGACCCCAGAATTGCAACACGTTGTTTTTTCATGGGATCAAATTGAATACAGCATCATCGCAATCGGCAATGTCGGGAGCAGTGCGTCGACCCGATCCAGAACACCACCGTGACCGGGAAGCAGTCCACTGCTGTCCTTGACACCTGCGCTGCGTTTGACCAGCGACTCCACCAAGTCACCGACAACACTCATGGCCGCCATGACCATCGAGGCCAACAACAGCAGAAACCATCCTTTTGCGAGAAGCCTGCCATACCAGCTGGAAACCGAGGCTTCCCAGTAGCCATCCCCCCAACTCCAGGCGAGCGCCAATGCCAAAACACCAGCCATGCCACCCCAAACGCCTTCCCAGCTCTTGCCCGGACTGATGGTTGGCGCGAGCCGGGAAGCACTGAAACGGCCGCCAAACGCCCGACCGGCAAAGTAGGCAAAGATATCCGCCACCCAAACGAGCACCAGAATCGACAGAAGGAAATTGATGCCGATCACCCGAGCCTGCGCAAGAGCCAACCATGCCAGACAAAGCGCCAAAACGCCACCGGCCAAGCGAATAACCTGCGGGATACGGGGCCAACCAGCAACTCCGCTCTTCAACAACCAGGCACCTGCCAATACCCAGACCGAGCCAAAGAAGAGCCAAAGCAACCGCAGCGACTGCGTCAGCAAGCCCGCATACCATGCCAACAGACACAAAATCAGGCAGAACACCCCGAACACATACGACTGGATTGGTGCACACCCATTCAATCGCGCCCACTCCCAGGCTCCTGCCGTTATCAACACCAGGGTGATTGCGCAAAACGGGACGTGGGTGGTATAGAACAACGCCGGCAGCAGCACCAGCAGCAGCACTATGGCAGTGATCACGCGTTGCTTCAGCATATTCTGCCTTTACTTTGAAACCGATTCACCGGCTTCAACACGTAGTTGACCTGATGTTTTCCCGAACCGCCGCTCCCGTTGCCGATAGGCTTCAATCGCCTGATCAAGCGCCGATTCATCAAACTCGGGCCAAAGGGTGTCACAAAAATGGAGTTCCGAATAAGCCATCTGCCAAAGCAGGAAATTACTGATGCGCTGTTCACCACCCGTCCGGATGAACAGGTCAGGGTCGGGAACATGTGCCAAGGCCAGTGCGGCATTCAGACCCGCTTCAGTGATGGGCTGCCCTGACAACCGCAGACCTTCAGCAGCCTGCACGATGTCCCACCGCCCGCCATAGTTGAAGCAGACATTCAATACCAGCCGCGCATTGTCTGCGGTATCGGCCTCAGCCTTTGTGAGACCAGCGACGAGCCTGTCAGACAAACCGGACAGGTTGCCCACAAAATGCAGTCGAACGCCATCGGTCTTGAGTTGTGGCACCTCACTGGCAATCGCCCCTATCAGCAAGTCCATCAGTCCGGAAACTTCGTCAGCAGGTCGTTGCCAATTTTCGGAGGAAAAAGCAAACACCGTGAGCACCGACACGCCACGGGCAACACATGCCTTGACACACCGCTTCAGGGAACTTACACCTTGCTTGTGACCCGCCAGACGGGGAAGAAAACGCTTCGTGGCCCATCGGCCATTGCCATCCATCACGATGGCAATGTGGTTTGGAACCACAGCGGACGCAGTCATGAAGACCAGTTCAGAAATCGGGGGGGGCGTCTTCAGACAGCCATGATGTCTGCCTCTTTGGCAGCCACCAACTGATCAATCGCAGCAATGTGCCGATCAGTTACTTTCTGGATGTCCGCTTCGGAGCGCTTCTGGTCGTCTTCCGACGCCAGCTTGTCCTTCACCAGTTTTTTCACGGATTCGTTAGCGTCACGACGCAAATTACGCACGGCAATCTTCGCATTCTCGCCCTCGCCTCTGACCACCTTGGTCAACTCCTTGCGACGCTCTTCCGACATCGCCGGCATGGGAACACGTATGAGATCGCCCATGGACGCGGGGTTCAAACCCAGGTCACTGTCGCGAATGGCTTTTTCAATCTTCGCACCCATGCCTTTTTCCCAGGGCTGAATGCTGATCGTGCGGGAGTCGAGCAAGGACACGTTGGCCACCTGGCTGATGGGAAGGAGAGATCCGTAGTAATCCACCTGAACCGAGTCCAGTAACGCGGGGTTAGCCCGCCCAGTCCGGATTTTCGTCAGATTTCCCTTGAAAGCGTTGATGGATTGGTCCATCTTGCCTTCGACTGTCTTTTTAACTTCTTCAATCGTCACGTTTCTCTCCTCGCAAGAGCATTCGAAAATTGACAGACGCCCGGCACCTCACCGATCCGGTCAGGCATATACCAGAGTGCCTTCGTCTTCACCCATGACAACCCGTTTCAAAGCGCCATGTTTGAATATCGAAAAAACCTTGATCGGCAGTTTCTGGTCACGACACAGGGCAAAAGCGGCTGCATCCATGATGCCAAGATTTTGCGACATGGCAGCATCAAACGAAATTTTGGTGTAACGCGTGGCCGTTGGATCTTTTTTTGGATCGGCACTGTAGACGCCATCCACCTTGGTCGCCTTCAAAACGATTTCTGCTCCAATTTCAGCACCACGCAAGGCGGCTGCCGTATCGGTCGTAAAAAATGGATTGCCAGTTCCCGCCGCGAAGATGACAACCTTGCCCTCTTCCAGATATTGCAATGCCTTGGGACGCACATAGGGCTCAACAACCTGTTCAATGGCAATAGCTGACATAACACGCGCAGTCAAACCTGCCTTGTTCATGGTGTCACCCAGCGCCAGTGCATTCATCACAGTTGCCAACATACCCATGTAGTCAGCCGTGGCACGATCCATACCGACCGACCCACCCGCCACACCCCTGAAGATGTTGCCGCCACCAATCACAACGGCAACTTCAACGCCAAGCCGGGTAACTTCTGCTATTTCGTCCACCATGCGAACAATGGTGTCACGGTTGATGCCAAACTGGTCATCCCCCATCAAAGCCTCGCCTGACAGCTTAAGCAGAATGCGCTTGTGGGCCGGTTTGGCGGTGGTCATGACAGGTTCCTTTGGATGTAAATGATGGGTTGGCACCCGAAGTGGCATTGAAACAGAAAAGGTTTACGCAGCCTGCTTTGCAGCAGCCACCTGGGCAGCGACTTCTGCCGCAAAGTCATCAACCTTCTTCTCAATGCCCTCGCCAACAACATAGAGGGTAAATGCCTTGACCGAAGTACCTGCGGCCTTGAGCATCTGCTCAACAGTCAATTTGTCATTTTTCACAAATGACTGGTTGAACAGCGACACTTCTTTCAGGTATTTTTGAACACCGCCTTCGATACGCTTGGTAACGATTTCGGCAGATTGCACAGGCTTGCCAGCTGCAGTTGCAACAGCGGCGTCTTCAGCAGCTTTGGCGGCTGCCACTGAGCGCTCGGTAGCCACCAGATGCGCAGGAACATCCGCGCTCGACAAGGCCACTGGCTTCATGGCGGCAACGTGCATGGCGACGTCTTTAGCGGCGACTTCGTCACCGTCAAATTCCACAACAACACCAATGCGGGTGCCGTGCAAGTAGGAAGCCAGCTTGGCACCCGATGCAAAGCGCTTGAACCGGCGAAAGCTCATGTTTTCGCCGATTTTCCCGATCAGGCCCTTACGCACGTCTTCCAAAGTTGGGCCAAACCCATCTTGCGAATAAGACAACGCACCCAGCGCAGCCACGTCAGCCGGGTTTTGTGCGGCGATCAAACCGACGGCTGCCTGGGCCAGAGCCAGGAAACTATCGTTCTTCGTGACGAAATCGGTCTCGCAGTTCACTTCCAGCATCGCGCCAGTGTTGCCATCGATATGGCTGACGACGACGCCTTCGGCTGTTACACGTCCAGCAGCTTTGCCGGCCTTGCTTCCCAGCTTCACGCGAAGCAGTTCTTCCGCCTTGCCCATGTCGCCTTCGGCTTCGGTCAGGGCACGCTTGCACTCCATCATCGGAGCATCCGTTTTTCCACGCAGTTCAGCGACCATGCTTGCGGTAATTGCAGCCATTTTTTTCTCCGTACTCAATACAAATCAGTTTAACAAGAGGCTAAAAAAAAGGGGCACATGAGCCCCTTTTTTGGAGACCAGGGAACTCAGGCAGCAGCCTCGTCCACTTCCACAAATTCATCACCACTCTCGGTTGCCACGGCTTTGACCACATCGTCAACGGCGTTGGCACGGCCTTCCAGAATCGCGTCTGCAATGCCACGGGCATACAGAATCACCGCCTTGGAAGAATCGTCGTTGCCCGGAATGACGTAATCGATACCTTCAGGCGAATGGTTGGAATCAACCACCCCAATCAGGGGGATGCCGAGCTTTTTGGCTTCGGCCACGGCAATCTTGTGGAAACCCACATCGATCACAAAAATGGCGTCCGGCAATGCATTCATGTCCTGAATACCACCGATGTCTTTTTCAAGCTTGGCCAGTTCGCGCGCGAACATCAGCTGCTCTTTCTTGCTCATGCTATCCAGACCGGCTTCCTGCTGAATCTTCATTTCTTTCAGGCGCTTGATCGATGTCTTGACCGTCTTGAAGTTGGTCAACATGCCACCCAGCCAGCGCTGGTCAACAAATGGAACACCGGCGCGCTGAGCTTCAGCGGCTACGGTTTCGCGAGCCTGGCGCTTGGTGCCGACCATCAGCACGGTGCCGCGGCGGGCGGTCAGCTGCTTCACAAACTTGGCCGCCTCCTGGAACATCGGCAGCGATTTTTCCAGGTTGATGATGTGGATTTTGTTGCGATGGCCGAAAATAAACGGCGCCATCTTGGGATTCCAGAAGCGGGTTTGGTGTCCGAAATGGACGCCTGCTTCCAGCATTTCGCGCATGGTAACTGACATATTTAACTCCAAAGGTTGTGTCTAAAATCCAGTCCGCTATTGACGACACTTCTGACAACTTTCTGACACAATTTGTCAGCGCTTTCAGAGGCCGCAACACCTTGATGAGACTGGTTTGCGATTTGTCCGCCGATTCAGGGGAAATCCCTTTCAGCGAAACCCAAAGAGTATAACACGGCCCGCCCATGCAAATCCAGCTCCCAGACCTCTCCACCACCCGTCGGGCGATTCGCGCCGGACTGACCAGCGCCCACGAAGAAATGGACCGTGCCATTGGTGTTTCAGCCAGTGATAGCTGTAAAAACGCATTATTGAAGACATTTGGAGAGTCTGCGCGAACCCAAACTCGGGATTCGAGCCTCGCCAATCGGTGCCTTGCCGGCCTGGCAGTATCGGTCAAGGACCTGTTCGACGTGCAGGATCAGGTCACGACCGCGGGCTCCATCGTCCTCTCGGACGCAGCGCCAGCCCGGCAAGACTGCCCTGCTGTAGCACGGCTGAAATCCGCTGGGGGCGTGCTTATCGGCCGCACCAACATGTCCGAATTCGCCTTTTCGGGGGTTGGGACCAACCCGCATTACGGAACACCCGCCAACGCCGCCGCCACTGACGTGCCGCGGATCCCGGGCGGGTCGTCTTCCGGCGCGGCCGTATCGGTCGCCACCGGCGCGGCTTTCATCGGCCTGGGTTCGGACACAGGGGGCTCCATCCGGATTCCTGCCGCGTTGAATGGCATTGTGGGTTTCAAAAGCACAGCCAGACTGGTGCCAACCGGGGGCGCGATCCCGCTCTCAACCACGCTGGACACGGTCTGCGCGCTCACGCGGTCAGTTTCAGACGCCATCGTTGCCCATGAAGTTCTGGCTGCGCGAACGGTGACCCGAAGCAATGCTCCGATGTCAACCTACCGATTGGCTGTCGCCAGAAGCCTCATGCAAGACGGGCTGGATTCAACCGTGGCTGCAGCGTTTCAACGCAGTCTGAACCGGCTGCGCGCAGCGGGCGTCGTGGTCGAGGACATCGACCTGCCCGAGTTGAATGAACTGGCCACCCTGCAGGCGACGGGTGGATTCTCCGCTGCCGAAAGTTACGCCTGGCACCGGACGCTGCTCAAGAACCATGCAGACCAATACGACCCCCGCGTTGCCTTGCGCATCCAGCGCGGCGCGTCGATGGCAGCGAGTGACTACATCGATCTGACTCACGCCCGGGCCGATTGGGTTGCCCGCATGAATGCGCAGCTGCAGCGGTTCGATGCCGTGCTGTCGCCTACCGTGCCGATCATCGCGCCACCCATTGCACAGGTTGCCCCCGGCGTTGAACGCGACGAGGCGTTTTTCAAAGTCAACGGGCAGTTGCTTCGCAACACCAACGTGGTGAACATGTTCGACGGGTGCGCCATCTCCATTCCGTGCCACAACCCGGATGAATTGCCCGTGGGGCTGATGATCTGGCACGGAGCACTGCGTGACGATGCGATACTCAACATAGCCTTGCAAACAGAGCATTTGCTACAACATTAATAGCTACTCACGCATATCCCACGAGGACTAAGGGCTGTTTTGATACCTAAAATACATGAAAATTGCAGTCATTGGCGCCGGCATCATCGGCGTGACCACCGCCTATGAACTGGCTTGTGACGGACACGACGTAACGGTTTTTGAACGCAGGGGCGCAGTAGCCGAAGAAACCAGTTTTGCCAACGCGGGCATTGTCGCCCCCGGCTATGTAACACCATGGGCGGCGCCGGGCATGCCAGCCAAGGTGCTCTCGCATTTGCTGAGCCGACACGCGCCAGTGAAGATTGGTCTGCCTTTGTCGACCTCCGACCTGGCCTGGATGTGGAAGTGGTACCGGTCCTGCCGCCTGGACACGTATCTCGCAAACCGGGCCCGGATGCAGCGGCTGGCCTTCTACAGCCGTGAACGATTGCACCAGATCACGTCTGATCTGCAGCTGGAATATGATCGCAGCGACGGCTACCTGGTGCTGCTGCGGTCGGAGCGGGACAGCCAGATGGTGCAGCCGGGCCTGCAGGTTCTGCGCCAGGCAGAGGTGACGTTTCGTGAACTGAACGCCGATGAAACGCGCAAGATTGAGCCCGCGCTCAACCCGGACACGACGTTCTTTGGCTCCGTGCACCTGCCCCAGGACGAGGTGGGAAATTGCCGCCAATTCGCCCTGATGCTCAAGAACGAAGCACAGCGCCTGGGGGTTACGTTTTTGTTCAACACGACTGTTCAGTCGGTTCAAAGGCAACCGGACATCGCCTTGCAAATTGGTGATGAACCGAATCCACGGCCCTTTGACTCGGTGGTGATGTGCGCCGGCCTGGCATCGGCGAAGCTTCTCCAGCCACTGGGTATGAACATCCCGATGGCGGCTGTATACGGCTATTCACTCAGCGCTGCCGTGCGCGAGCCCCTCAACGCACCTCGCAGTGCAGTGATGGATGAACGTTACAAGGTGGCGGTGTCGCGCCTGGGCAACCGCATCCGGGTGGCGGGCAGCGCCGAAATTGGCGGGCACATCGACCGTAAACGGGCCAGTTCGATCCAGACCCTGTACAAAGTGTTGCACGACTGGTTTCCCGGTGCGGCAAGCAAGGTCAACGGTGTGCAGGAGTGGAAAGGCGCCCGACCGATGTTGCCCGATGGCCCGCCCGTGATCGGCCCCAGCGGCATACCGGGTTTGTGGTTGAACCTGGGCCACGGCTCCAGCGGCTGGGCGCTGAGCTGCGGATCGGCACGCGCACTGGCTGACTTGGTGCAGGGAAAAGCGCCAGCACTGGAATTCGACGGGTTTGACATTGGCCGCCTTCGCTAAAACTAGCGCTGGAAAAGCATCCAAATCATGCCTTCAGAACGGGCAGGCATTGGGAAAATGGGGCAAGGTCAAAAACCATACCCATGACCCACGCCCATGACACCTGAACTTTCCCAAAAACTCGCCGCTGCGGTTGACAGCATGCCCGCGTTCCCCAAGAGCGTGCAGCGCATTCTGGAGCTGACCCGCGATGTCAATTGCTCGCCCAAAGACCTCGTGCAGGTCATTGACAAGGACCCAGTCGTCACGGTGAAGATTCTCAAGGTCATCAACTCGGCCTATTGCAGCCTGCCCAAACAGGTGACGTCCATCAACCATGCAGTGGTTTATCTGGGCTTCAACACCATTAAAAACCTGGCCTTGAGTATTGCCGCCATCGGCATGCTGCCCAAAGACAATGCAGCCGGATTTGATGCACAACAGTACCTACTGCATTCACTGGCAACCGCTGGCATCGCCAAACATCTCGCCAGCCGCGTGGATGACGCCGACCCCATGGACTGTTTTATCGCCGGCTTGCTTCACGACTTTGGAAAAGTGGTGTTTGCCCAGTTCATGGCTGCAGAATTTCGTCAGGCGCTGGAGTTCAGCAAGATCAATGGCACATCGCTGCACCTGGCGCTGCGCGAGGTCATCGGTACGGACCATGCCGTCGTGGGTGCGATGCTGGTGGAAAAATGGCGCTTCGCACAGCCGCTGGTAGAGACCCTCCGGCATCAGTACGGCCCAGAGCTGATCGACACCGACATGGTGGCTTGCGTGTTTGGAGCCAATCAGATCAGCAAAAAGCTGAACTTTGGTTTTGGTGGCAATCCCCTGATAGACGAGCTGCCACCTGCCGTTGCTCAGCGGCTGGGCGGCTCGCTGGATGAGGTCATTGCATCGGCAGGCGATTTGACGTCCCTGTTCGAAGAAGCCAAAATCTTTGCCAAGTTGTAGGGTCAATGCATGAAAATCAGATTCTGGGGCGTCCGCGGCTCCATCGCGTCGCCGGGGCCAAAGACTGCCCGTTATGGCGGCAACACCACCTGCATCGAGATCCGAACCGACAACAATGAGTTGATCATCATCGATGCCGGCACCGGCATCTTCCCCCTGTCACAGGCGCTACTGGCCGAGTTGCCTGTGACGGCCAATGTGCTGATCACCCATTCGCACTGGGATCACATCCAGGGTCTGCCGTTCTTCATCCCCAACTTCATACCCGGCAACCTCTTGCGCCTGCACGGTGCGTTCGACCCGGTTTCCGGAAAAGGGATTGAGCAGGTTATGGCCGTACAACTGCAATACAGCTACTTTCCAGTCCGTGAAGCGGAAATGAAGGCAAGGATTGAATACGTCACGCTGATGCCCGAGACCCCCATTCAAATCGGATCGGCGACAGTTACACCTTACCTGCTCAACCATCCCGTGATCAACTTTGGGTACCGCATCGAATGCGCAGGCAAGTCGGTTTTCTTCACGGGCGACCACGAACCTCCGTACAACATTTATGAACCCGGCGATGAGGAATTCGCTGAATACCAGCGCTTCGTTGACGATCGCGCCGACGGCATTCTTCGCGGCATGCAGGGCGTTGACGTACTTATTGCCGATTGCTCCTATACCGAACAGGAATACGCCGCCAAGAAAGGCTGGGGGCATGGCACATTCAACTCCAGCATTCAATATGCGCGGGACGCCAAATCCCGCGTGCTGTTTTGCACCCACCACGAACCGACCCGCAGTGACGACGCGCTGGACGAGGCCTTCAGGCAAGCACTGATATCCAATCCACGTCGGCCCGGCGACCCGGACATCCGGCTGGCCTGTGAAGGTGAGACCTTCGAGTTTTAGCCTGAGCCTGGCCTGAAAAGGCCGCTATCCTAGCGGTCTTATGCACAAGATTGATTTCTGCACACGCCGGCCATTGCACTCGATTGAGCTCACCCGCACGATAGAGCACGCAATGCAGGCCAGCCTGCCCCAACACACCCTGATGCAACGGGCCGGACTGGCGGTGGCTCATCTTGCGATGGCGATCGCCCCGCACAGCCGGAGGATCTGGATTGCGTGCGGGCCTGGCAACAACGGTGGCGATGGCCTGGAAGCCGCCGTATACCTGCAGCAATGGGGCAAGTCTCCGATAGTGACCTGGCTGGGCAACCCCGACAAGGCGCCCGCCGACGCGGCCGCATCATTTCAGCTCGCGGCCGAAGCCGGGGTCACGTTTGCGGGAGTGCCGCCGCACGATCATGATTTGTGCATTGATGCGCTACTGGGAATCGGTGTTTCAAATCGCACTCCCGAAGGCCAGATGGCCCACTGGATCAACCTGATGAACGCCGGCCAGGCCCCAGTGCTGGCGGCAGATATTCCCACCGGCTTGCATGCTGACACGGGTACCGCTGCGCAAACCACGGTCAGGGCCACACACACGCTGAGTCTGCTCACGCTCAAACCAGGCTTGTTTACCGCACATGGGCGCGATGCGGCCGGAACCGTGTGGCTGGACGATCTCGGCAGCAGCGAGATTCTGTCCACAGCAACCGGGGAAGCCTTTCTCCCAAGTGCCTGGCTGGCCGGTCAACCCGTTTCGGCCGCGCGCCTTCATGCATCGCACAAAGGCAGCTATGGCGATGTGGCGGTGGTGGGTGGGGCGCCTGGCATGACTGGTGCGGCTTTGCTGGCTGCTTCCGCTGCCCTGCACGCGGGCGCCGGGCGCGTCTTCGTCGGACTGCTGGATGGTGAGACCATGACTGTTGACGCCAGCCAGCCTGAATTGATGTTCCGCGCGGTGGACTCTCTGGATTTCCGTACCATGACCGTGGTCTGTGGCTGTGGAGGTGGAGACGCCATCCGCAGTCCGCTGGCAAGAATATTGTCAATATCCGCCCTTCTCGTTATTGATGCAGACGCTCTTAATTCAATAGCAAACGATGCGCAGCTTCAGAATTTGCTAACAGCCCGTACTCGACACTTTGCTGGCACTGTACTCACCCCTCATCCTTTGGAAGCAGCACGCCTGCTAGGTGTCACGACCACCGAGGTACAGCATGACCGCCTGGCCGCTGCCGATCAACTGGCGCAACGCTATGGCTGTACCGTGGTGCTCAAGGGTTCAGGTACGGTCATTGCAGCGCCCGGGCAGACGCCGGTTATCAACCCCACCGGCAATGCGCGGCTGGCCACTGCGGGCACCGGTGATGTGCTGGCCGGGATGATTGGCGCGGGCCTGGCTTCGGGCAAAAACGCCTTTGAAGCAGCCTGCGAAGCTGCCTTCCGGCACGGGCAAGTTGCCGATCAGTGGACCGGAATACGGCCACTCACGGCAAGCGCCCTTTCACAGTCACTATAAAAACAATAGCTACTCACGCACTGTTCATGAGGGTCGAGGGCCGATTTGACCTCAGAATTATCAGCCCCGACCGGCAAATGGCATCTTGGTCGCCATCACCGTATGGAACATCACATTGGCTTCCAGCGGCAAGTTGGCCATATACAGAACCGACTGCCCCACGATATTCACGTCCATCAACGGCTCAATCGCAATCTCGCCATTCGCCTGGATGACTCCGGTAGCCATGCGCTGGGCCATTTCGGTCGCAGCATTGCCAACGTCGATCTGCCCCACGGCAATGTCGTACTTTCGACCGTCAAGCGATGCCGTCTTGGTCAGACCTTTGACCGCGTGTTTGGTGGCCGTGTAGGCGATGGAGTTGGGACGCGGTGTCGTCGCGGAGATGGATCCGTTGTTGATGATGCGTCCACCTCGCGGGCTTTGTGCCTTCATGACCCGAAATGCCTGCTGAATGCACAAAAACATGCCCGTCAGATTGATGTCCACCACATTTTTCCATTGCTCGACCGTGAGATCTTCCAGCGGAATTCCCGGTGCGTTGACACCGGCGTTGTTGAACAACAGGTCTACCCGTCCAAATGCGGTGACTGCCGCCTCAAACAAAGCCTTGACCGATGCCGGATCAGACACATCTGCAGACACCGCAAGAGCCCGCTCAGGCGCCCCGCCTTCGGCAATGACCTCCGTCAAGGGGTCCAGGCGACGCCCGGCCAGAACCACCCGGTAGCCATCCTTGATCAAAGCCAGCGCAGCAGCCTTGCCAATACCTGAACCAGCGCCGGTAACAATGGCAACTTTAGAATGATTTGACATAACGCGTGCTTCCTCTGGATGGGGTTTACAGGATCCGGACATCAAGCCTTAGCGGCGGGACTTACGGCTTTTATTGTTCTTGGCGGCTGCAGCCTTTACGCCATGCTTTCGGGCGGCCGGTTTGGGCGCTCGCGCCAGCGGCTCCGAGATTTTCCGATTTGCTCGTTTATCAGCGCCAGAATCAGGCGCATTGTCATCCTTGCGCCGACCATGGTCTTCACGCTGAAACCCCTTGTCTTTCATGGCACGGGGAGCAAGTTCCTCCCCCTCCCGTATCAGGCGAAAGTCGATTTTCCGGCCATCCAGGTCCACACGACTC
Organism: Candidatus Egaibacter danicus; assembly: GCA_016707075.1. Classification (GTDB taxonomy): domain Bacteria; phylum Pseudomonadota; class Gammaproteobacteria; order Burkholderiales; family Burkholderiaceae_C; genus Egaibacter; species Egaibacter danicus. The sequence continues at coordinate 40,440 of JADJII010000003.1, read as the reverse complement.
ACCTGCACACGAACCCTCGAGCCAATCGAATACCGGATACCGGTACGCTCACCGCGCAATTCCTGCCGCATCTCATCAAAGCGGAAGTACTCACCGCCCAATTCAGTGATGTGAACCAGGCCTTCGACATACATCGCATCCAGCGTTACAAAGATACCAAAGCTGGTGGCGGAAGTCACCACACCGCCGTATTCTTCTCCGAGGTGCTCGCGCATGTACTTGCATTTGAGCCAGGCTTCAACATCACGACTGGCTTCGTCTGCACGCCGCTCATTGGCACTGCAATGCAAACCCGCAGCCTGCCAGGCCAGGTTGTCCGCGCTGACCTTTTTCGGCTTTTGCCCGGGTTCCGCTACACGCGAGGCAAGCCCTTTTTCAAGACGGCGGGAGAGCTTGGCATGCGCTTCTCCCGGCGTTGGCAACACGGGTAACTGGTACTTCGTTTTCGCCAGAATCGCTTTGATGACACGATGCACCAGCAAGTCCGGGTAACGCCGGATCGGACTGGTGAAGTGGGTATAGGCCTCAAACGCCAGGCCGAAATGGCCGCTGTTGATAGGTGTGTAAATAGCCTGTTGCATCGAACGCAGCAGCATCGAATGGATTTGCTGGGCATCCGGCCGGTCTTTGGTGGCATTGGCAATGGCCTGAAACTCACCCGGCGAAGGGTCGTCGCTGATGCTCAGGCCCACACCGGTCGCCTTCAGGTAGTTCGACAGAATCTCCCTCTTTTCGGGGGTTGGGCCTTCGTGCACGCGGTACAGACCCGGGTGTTTGCTCTGCAGAATGAAATCTGCACTGCACACATTGGCAGCCAGCATCGCCTCTTCAATCAGTTTGTGGGCATCGTTGCGGGTTCTCGGGATGATTTTCTCGATCCGCCCGCTGTCGTCACAAACAATTTGGGTTTCCGTGGTTTCAAAGTCCACAGCGCCACGGCGGTTGCGTGATGTCAGCAGTGCACGGTAAACGTCGTGCAGGTTGATGAGGTCTGGCACGCGATCCTGTCGTCGCGACGCTTCCGGCCCCTTGGTATTGGCCAGAATGGCTGCCACCTCGGTATAGGTGAATCTGGCGTGGCTCCACATGACAGCAGGATAAAACTGGTAGGCACTGACATCGCCATCCATGGTTACCAGCATATCGCAGACCATGCACAGGCGCTCCACTTCGGGGTTCAGGGAACACAGGCCGTTGGACAGTTTTTCCGGCAGCATGGGTATCACGCGGCGGGGGAAATACACGCTGGTAGCGCGGTCATACGCGTCCACATCAAGAGCTGAACCAGTCTCTACATAATTGCTGACATCCGCAATGGCAACCAGCAAACGCCATCCCTTGACGGCAGACTTGCCCCGCCCCTGCGACACCGGTTCGCAATAAACCGCGTCGTCAAAGTCGCGGGCATCTTCGCCGTCAATGGTGACCAGCGGAATATCCGTCAGGTCAACCCGGTTCTTTTTGTCGTGCGGAAGCACCTTGTCAGGCAACGTGCGAGCCAGCGCGATGCAGGCGTCTGAAAATTCGTGCGGCACGCTGTATTTGCGCACCGCAATTTCGATTTCCATGCCGGGGTCATCGATCTCACCCAATACCTCCTTGACACGGCCAACGGGTTGGCCAAACAAGGCTGGCGGCTCAACCAATTCGACCACGACAACCTGACCCGGCTTGGCCGTTCCAGTCGCGCCTTTGGGAATCAGGACGTCCTGCCCATAACGCTTGTCTTCAGGCGCCACCAGCCAGACACCACTTTCCTGCAGCAGCCGGCCAATGATGGGCTGGGGTGGCCGCTCGACGATTTCGACGACCCGCCCCTCGGGCCGACCCTTGCGGTCGCTGCGCACAATGCGTGCCTTGACACGGTCCTTGTGCAGCACCGCGCGCATTTCATTGGGGGGCAAATAGATGTCTGGCCCGCCGTCATCACGGGACACAAAACCATGGCCATCCCGATGACCTTGTACGGTTCCTTCTACTTCGTCCAGCAGTCCGCTGGTTGGGCTAATATTTTTGATACAATCTCTCTCTTTCCTGAGATGCCCAGGTGGCGGAATTGGTAGACGCACTAGTTTCAGGTACTAGCGAGTAACTTCGTGGGGGTTCGAGTCCCTTCCTGGGCACCAATAGTAGTATTAACTTCAACGTTTTAGACTACTGGTTTTAATTAAAAGCCGCTGAAAAGATCGACAGATTTTTTCAGCGGCTTTTTCGTTGTCTGCATGAAATTCATATTCCCCAAGTTCATGCAAATGATTTCACACCGGGACAGCAACCAGATCGTGACCCTGCGTACCCACGATGCGCGCCCGGGTGAATTCACCCACCTTGAGCGTTTTGCTGATTTTTTCGGGCGGCAAGAGCTTCACCGTGCCGTCAATTTCCGGCGCATCGGCATAGGTTCTGCCAACCCCACCTTTTTTGCCCATGCCCGGTGCGGAATCCACCAGCACTTGCATCGTTACGCCAATGCGTTTTTGCAGCTTTGCAGCAGACACCGCTTCGGCTACGGCCATAAACCGCGCGCGGCGTTCTTCGCGCAGCTCGGGTGGCAACATCCCCGGAATGTCGTTCGCGGCAGCACCAGCCACCGGGCTGTACGCAAAACACCCGGCCCGGTCGATCTGCGCCTCTTTCATGAAATCCAGCAAATGGGAAAACTCTTCTTCGGTCTCGCCCGGGAACCCGGCAATGAAGGTGCTGCGCACCACGATCTCGGGGCAAGCTTCGCGCCAGCGCTGGATTCTTTCCAGGTTCTTTTCGCCGCTGGCGGGGCGCTTCATGCGCTTGAGCACATCGGGATGGCTGTGTTGCAACGGCACATCCAGATACGGCAATACCTTGCCAGTCGCCATCAAAGGAATGATCTCGTCCACGCTGGGGTACGGATACACATAATGCAAGCGCACCCACGCGCCATAGGGATCGGCGATTTCACCTAACGCCAGCGCAAGATCCAGCATACGCGTCTTGATGGGCTTTCCGTCCCAGAAACCGGTACGGTACTTGACGTCCACACCATATGCCGAAGTGTCCTGGCTGATGACCAGCAACTCTTTCACACCGCCTTCAAACAGCGCACGGGCTTCATTGAGCACATCGCCAATAGGGCGCGATACCAGATCACCGCGCATGGACGGGATGATGCAAAACGTGCAGCGGTGGTTGCAGCCCTCACTGATTTTCAGGTACGCGTAATGCCGGGGCGTGAGTTTGATGCCCGCCACACCGAACGTGTTGGGAACCAGATCAATGAATGGATCGTGCGGCTTGGGCAGATTCAAATGAACCGCGTCCATCACTTCCTGCGTGGCATGCGGCCCGGTAACAGCCAGCACACTGGGGTGCATCTGCCGCACCAGGTTGCCGCCATCGGTGCCCGACTTCGCGCCCAGGCAACCCGTCACGATGACACGGCCATTTTCAGCCAGCGCCTCGCCAATGGTGTCCAGACTTTCCTTCACGGCGTCGTCAATGAAGCCGCAGGTGTTCACGATCACCAGGTCAGCGCCTTGAAACGTTTTGGAAGTTTGATACCCCTCGGCGCTCAGTTGCGTCAGGATCAACTCGGAATCCGTGAGTGCCTTGGGGCAACCGAGGCTGACGAAACCTACTTTTGGCGATTGTTTTGGAGGAGTTAGTATTTGGCTCATCTGCCCGTATTTTCAATCAGCGAGGGTTTCAGCGCTTGATGCCAAAGGTGCCCAGCATCTGTTCAGTCTGTTTCTGCATCTGCTCCTGCATTTGAACGAACAGATTCTTGGATTTCTCCAGATTGTTACCCATCAGTCCCTGCATAATGGGTGCCTGCATGCCCATGAACTGGGTCCACATTTCCGGCGTCCAGGCTTTGGACTGTTCTCCCAGTTTGGATTGCAGATCCACCAGTGTCTGGAGATTTTTTTCCAGGTATCCGCCCATGAAACCCTGCATGGTATGACCATAATAACGAATGATGTTTGACAGCACGGGTGCTGTGAACATCGGCGAACCATTGGCCTCTTCTTCCAGGATGATTTGCAGCAGGATGCTTCGCGTCAGGTCTTCACCGGTCTTGGCATCGCGCACCACAAAAGGCTCGCTATCCATCACCAGTTGCTTCACTTCTGACAGGGTGATGTAAGTCGATGTATCGGTATCGTACAGCCGCCGGTTCGGGTACTTTTTGATTACACGCTGCGCGCTCTTCGCGTCAGCCGGTTTTTTGGCTTGCACTGCTTGACTCCTCGTGGTCAGACTGATTCTGACTCAAATGTATTGCACCGCAACACATTTTAGGGAGAGGAATGCAATAGGCCCCAAGGATTACCCTGAGGGTGACTGACAAACAAATCAGGAAATTGGTAGGCGCGATTGGACTCGAACCAACGACCCCCACCATGTCAAGGTGGTGCTCTAACCAGCTGAGCTACGCGCCTAAGGATGTCCGAGAAGGCAGAGTATAGCAGCAATAACTTCAAGCACGATCTTGTCCAAGCGAAACTGAAACAATGTCCAATCGAACTGCGCGCACTTCTTGCAGTAGCTGCCGCACTGATACGCCATAATTGACGTTTACGTCAACGTCAACCTTTTTCAACCAACTCGGGAACTCACATCATGGACATTTCAGGCAAAGTATTCATCGTCACCGGCGGCGCTTCCGGATTGGGCGAAGGCACGGCACGCATGCTCGCAGCCAGCGGCGGCAAGGTGGTCATTGCTGACATGCAGGTTGAAAAGGGTGAGGCCATCGCCAATGACATTGGTGGCGCTTTTGTCAAATGTGACGTCAGCAACGAGACGGATGGTCAGGCGGTGGTAGCGAAGGCGGTGTCAATGGGCAAATTGATGGGCCTGGTGAACTGTGCAGGCATTGCCCCGGCAGAAAAGACCGTCGGCAAAAACGGTGCGCACAACCTGGGTGTCTTCAACAAATGCATCACCGTCAATTTGATCGGCAGCTTCAACATGATTCGTCTGGCAGCAGACGCCATGTGCAAGAACGAACCCGAAAGTACTGGCGAACGCGGTGTGATGATTTCGACCGCTTCAGTGGCAGCCTATGACGGCCAGATTGGCCAGGCCGCTTACAGCGCATCCAAAGGCGGCATTGTGGGCATGACGCTGCCCATTGCCCGCGATCTGGCACGCAACGGCATTCGCAACATGACGATCGCCCCTGGCATCTTCGGCACGCCCATGATGTTTGGCATGCCCAAGGAAGTGCAGGACTCACTGGCCGCCAGCGTACCCTTCCCTTCGCGCCTGGGCACACCGCAAGACTACGCAAAGCTGGCCAGGCATATTTTCGAGAATGACATGCTCAACGGGGAAGTAATCCGTCTCGACGGCGCGATTCGACTGGCACCGCGATGACCCGTCTCCGGGGTGAGACGCTCGGATAGTGGGGGGTTGTGAGGTTTAAGATGCTCCAAAACCTCCAAGGAGCCTATGTGAAACCCCTTACCTTTGCCCTCACCGTCGCAGCCCTTCTGACCAGTTGCACCACGCCGGCCGCTTTCAACTACACCGTTCCGGCGCAGCCGGAAGGCTCTTCGGGATACGCCGAAAAACCCGGCTGGGCCACGACCCAGTTTGCGGTGGCAGCCGCCAATCCACTAGCCACCGATGCGGGCTATCAAATTCTCAAAGCAGGTGGCAGCGCAACCGACGCCGCCATTGCTGTGCAGATGGTGCTGGCGCTGGTGGAGCCGCAGAGCAGTGGCCTGGGTGGTGGCGCGTTCCTGATGCACTTCAACGGCAAGGACGTCGAAGCCTTTGACGGGCGCGAGACGGCGCCCGCAGCGGCAGACGAAAAACTCTTCCTTGGTGCTGATGGCAAACCGCTGGCGTTTTATGACGCTGTGGTCGGTGGTCGCTCGGTGGGGACGCCGGGCACATTGCGCATGCTGGAGATGGTTCACAGGCAGTATTGCAAGCTGCCTTGGGCCACGCTGTTTGCGCCTGCCATCACCCTGGCAGATAGCGGCTTCAAGGTCAGTGCACGGTTGAACTCGCTGCTGCTGACAGAAACCCATCTCAAAAAAGATCCAATTGCAGCAGCGTACTTTTACAAGGCTGACGGCAAGCCGCATGACGTTGGCTTTGTACTGCGCAACCCTGCACTGGCTGACGTATTGAGGAAAATAGCCGCCAACGGGTCCAAAGCCCTGATGGAGGGCGACGTGGCGCAGGCCATTGTTGACAAGGTCCAGAAGCATCCCACCAACCCGGGCAAATTGAGCCTCGTTGATCTGTCAGGCTACCAGCCTCAAAAGCGCCAACCCATTTGCCACGACTACCGTGCCGCCAGTGCACATGATTTCCGGATTTGCGGATTCCCGCCGCCCAGCTCTGGTGCCATTGCGGTCGGACAGATATTGGGCATTCTGGGCAATACCAATGCCGCTTCGTTGCCACTGGAAAACGGCCTGCCGTCAGCAGACTGGCTGCACCTCTATACCGAGGCGGCGCGTCTGGCGTTCGCCGATCGTGCGCAATACCTGGGTGACCCCGACTTTGTGAAACCGCCCGCTGGTACCTGGACGAGTCTGCTGGACCCTACCTACCTGGCAGAGCGCGCCAGATTGATCGGGCAGGCCCCCGGCTCCATGAGCATGAAGACGGCCAAACCAGGCACGCCCGGTCCAATCAAGACCGGCTATGCCCCGATGCCCGAGCAGGTTGAATACGGCACCTCCCATATCTCTATCGTCGATGCGAAGGGAAACGCCATTGCCATGACAACCACCATCGAAGATGGCTTTGGTTCCCGTCAGATGGTGAATGTGAAGCCCGGTCTGTCGGGCGGCTTTTTGCTGAACAACGAACTGACCGACTTCAGCTTTGCACCCGCTGACGCTACCGGCGCACCCGTCGCCAACCGGGTGCAACCCGGCAAGCGCCCGCGCTCGTCCATGGCGCCCACCCTCGTTTTTGACAAGACCACGGGCGCCCTGGTCATGAGCGGTGGTAGCCCCGGCGGCGCATTGATCATTCATTACACCGCCAAAACCATTTATGGCATTCTGAATTGGGGCATGTTGCCGCAACAGGCCATCAACCTGCCCAATTTCGCGTCGCTGAACGGCCCGACCGTGCTGGAGGAAAAGAGTTTCCCGGCCGCCACAGTGGATGCCCTCAAGGCACGCGGACATGAGGTGCGGGAGGTCAACATGACCAGCGGCCTGCAGGCCATCGTCCGCGGCCAGGCGCATGGCATGCAACTGTGGATGGGTGGTGCCGACCCCCGCCGCGAAGGCATCGTAATGGGGGATTGAGCCACAATATCCCCGTGGCCATTCCCCAGACATTCATCCAGGAGCTGTTAGCGCGCGCCGACGTGGTGGACATCGTCGGGCGCTATGTGCAGCTCAAAAAAGGCGGCGCCAATTTCATGGGGCTGTGTCCCTTTCATGGCGAGAAATCACCTTCTTTCAGTGTCAGCCCGTCCAAACAGTTCTACCACTGCTTTGGGTGCGGTAAAAACGGCAACGCCATCAGCTTCCTGATGGATCACGCCGGCATGACTTTCGTCGAGGCCGTGAAAGACCTGGCGCAGCAATACGGCATGCAGGTACCCGAAGACGAGGCCTCGCCACAAGACCGGGCCCGTGCAGCGGAGCAACGCGAAAAGCAGGCCACGCTGTCCGATGTGCTGGAGAAGGCGGGCGAAGCCTACAGGCGGCAGCTCAAAGTCTCTACCAAAGCGGTGGATTACCTGAAGGGACGAGGTCTTTCCGGTGAAATCGCGCGTCAGTTTGGCCTGGGCTATGCGCCCGAAGGCTGGCGAAGCCTGGCCAGCATCTTCCCGAGTTATGACGACCCGCTGCTGGTGGAAAGCGGCCTGGTCATTTTGAACACGGAAGAAGGCGAGGACGAAAAGCGCTACGACCGGTTTCGTGACCGCATCATGTTCCCCATCCGCAATGTCAAGGGGGAATGCATTGGTTTTGGCGGCCGCGTGCTGGGCAATGAAAAGCCCAAGTACCTGAACTCCCCGGAAACCCCGGTCTTCAGCAAAGGCCGCGAACTGTATGGCCTGTTTGAGGCGCGCAGCTCATTGCGCGAAATGGGCTATGTGCTGGTGACCGAAGGCTACATGGACGTGGTGGCGCTGGCCCAGCTCGGGTTTCCCAACGCGGTCGCCACACTGGGAACCGCCTGTACGCCAGACCACGTGCAAAAGCTGTTTCGCTTCACCGACTCGGTAGTCTTCAGTTTTGACGGCGACTCCGCCGGACGCCGCGCGGCCCGCAAGGCACTGGATGGTGCCCTGCCCTATGCCACCGACGTGCGCAGCGTCAAGTTCCTGTTCCTGCCCACTGAGCACGACCCGGACAGCTACATCCGCGAATTCGGCAAGGATGCTTTTGCACGCTACGTGAGCGAGGCCACGCCGTTGAGCCGATTCCTGATTGAAGCGGCACGGGAGGGTTGTGACCTCAACACCGCCGAGGGCCGTGCCCACATGGCCAGCAACGCCAAGCCACTCTGGATGCAATTGCCGGACGGCGCCCTCAAACGCCAGCTGCTCACCGAGATCGCCGATCTGGTGCAACTCGCCGCACGCGAGCTGACCGAACTCTGGCTACCTCCAGGGCCGGTCGGCTCGGACAAAACTGATCGCTACAAAAATAGTAGCTACTCACGCAATAAAAATGAGAGCTACGGCCAGAATTCACGGGTATTTGAGGCCTCCAGACCGCGTTTTTCGGGGCGTGCGCCACCTGCCAGCCGGGTTGACCATGCCGCCCGCCTGCTCCTGGGCAACATGGCCGCCTGGGACCAGCTCTCGGGTGAAGACCATGAGATGTTGTGTGCGTTGCAGGCGCCGCACGGCCCATTGTTCATGTGGCTGGAAAGCCAGCTTCACGAACATGGCGCACAACCCTGGGGCGCCCTGCGCGAAGGTCTGCGTGGACAAGAAACCGAAGAACTGGCCGTCAAATTGATGGCTGGGCCGGAATTGCACGCGTCCCTTGAGGAAAGTGAAGCCTTCAAGGAGCTGCGCCAGGTTCTCAACCGCATGCTGGTCGAGCGCATCAACACCCTGCAAAACGAAGCCATTGAGGCTTCCAAAGCCGACCCGTCTGCTCTGCAGCGTTACCGGGAACTGCAAACCCGGAAGCTGGAACTCGAAGCACTGGCCCGGGCGGGTTGAGAGTCAATTTGTATTTCGACAATCCCGAGGTATAATCCAAAGCTGATTCGGCAAGAGCGACAGCAGTACCTCCGGGCCCGGCCAACCGTTGAGCAAACAGCTCGCAACCGGCTACCTTACCGCAAGGGCTGCACACCAAATGTTCGCCCTCACATCTTGCCGCTGGAGTGCTTTTCTCTGAAATTCAGGGGAAATTTCCTCGTCAACCCTTCCGCGCTGGTTCATTCGGCGCCTGTTCGTCTTAATTGTCTTTGTAGTTCTGAGGTTATCCAATGCCCGCTCAAAAGCCCAAGAAGTCCGTCCAGATCGCCGCCAAGCCTGCCAAGAAACCAGTTACCAAGCCATTGCCGAAGGTCGTCGCCAAAAAGGCAGCTCCCAAGGTAGTCAGCAAGGCCATGCCCGCTACGAAAGTCAAATCAGTGCCCGCTACGAAATCACCGGCCAAAGCCGAACCGGTCAAGGCCGAAAAACCAGGCAAAGTCAAAGCTCATGCAGCGCCAGCAAAGGCTGCTCCAGTTGCAGCAGCCGAACTGCCAGTCAAGAAAAAACCCGGTCGCCCGCCCAAAGCGGCTTCCGCTGAATCCGACGCACCGCCGAAAACTGGCGCCAAACGCGGCCGCAAGCCCAAGAATGCAACCGAATCTGCCGGCAGTGATGATCTAGACATGGCCGATATCGAGGCCGACCTGGCAGGCGAGCCGGTTGCCGCTGGCGAAAAGGTCAAGCCCCTGCGGATGAAAATCAGCAAGGCGAAGGAACGCGCCTTGATGAAGGAATTCGGCCTGGATGAGACGGTACTGTCCGAAGAGGACATGGCCAAGCGCCGCCTGCGTCTGAAAGCCCTGATCAAGCTGGGCAAAACGCGTGGCTACCTGACCCACGGCGAAATTTCCGATCACCTGCCCGACAAGCTGGTTGATGCAGAAACGCTGGAAGTCGTGATTTCCATGTTGAACGACATGGGTGTGGCTGTCTACGAACAGACGCCTGATGCAGAAACCCTGCTGCTCAACAACAACGGCCCCACCGCCGCGACCGAAGAAGAAGCCGAAGAAGAAGCTGAAGCAGCCCTCTCCACGGTGGACAGTGAGTTCGGCCGTACCACCGACCCGGTGCGCATGTACATGCGCGAAATGGGCACGGTTGAGCTGCTCACCCGCGAAGGCGAAATCGAGATCGCCAAACGCATCGAAGGTGGTTTGATGGCGATGATGGAAGCCATCAGCGCTTCCCCCGCCACCATCGCCGAAATCCTGCGCCTGGGTGAAGACATCCGCGAAGGCAAGATCGTCATCACCACGGTGGTGGACGGCTTCTCCAACCCCAACGAGGCCGACGACTATGTGGCTGAAGAAGACTTTGACGAATTCGACGCTGAAGACGATGACGACGGCAAAGGCGGCTCCAAGGCGCTGACCAAAAAACTGGAAGAACTCAAACGCGAAGCGCTCAGCCGCTTTGACCGGTTGCGCGAACTGTTCGAGAAAGTCCACAAAACCTACGACAAGGAAGGCTACGGTACGCCCAACTACGTCAAGGCCCAAAAAGCGCTGTCTGAAGAGTTGATGTCCATCCGTTTCACCGCGAAGGCCATTGAAAAACTGTGCGACATGGTGCGCGCCCAGGTGGACGACATCCGCAAGAAAGAACGCGAACTGCGCCGCATCATTGTGGACAAATGCGGCTACCCGCAAGAACACTTCATCGCTGACTTCAGCGGTCGCGACAAGGCGGGCAACAAGGTGGCATCGCAGTTGCTCAATCTGAAATGGATCGAGAAACAGGCCACTTCTGGCAAACCATGGGCTGCCGTGATGGGCCGCAACATTCCTCCGGTGCAGGATCTGCAGCAAAAGCTGACCGACCTGCAAGCCCGCGTCGTTGTGCCACTGGATCAGTTGAAAGACATCAACAAGCGCATGAACGAAGGTGAGTCTTCCTCACGTGCGGCCAAAAAGGAAATGATCGAGGCCAATCTGCGTTTGGTGATTTCGATCGCGAAGAAATACACCAACCGCGGCCTGCAGTTCCTGGACCTGATCCAGGAGGGCAACATCGGCTTGATGAAGGCGGTCGACAAGTTCGAATACCGCCGCGGCTACAAGTTCTCGACCTATGCCACCTGGTGGATTCGCCAGGCGATCACCCGCTCCATCGCGGACCAGGCACGCACCATCCGTATTCCGGTGCACATGATCGAAACCATCAACAAGATGAACCGGATCAGCCGTCAGCACCTGCAGGAGTTCGGTTTCGAGCCCGATGCATCGGTGTTGGCCGAAAAGATGGAAATTCCGGAAGACAAGATCCGCAAGATCATGAAGATCGCCAAGGAGCCGATCTCCATGGAAACACCGATCGGCGACGACGACGACAGCCACCTGGGCGACTTCATCGAAGACAGCGCCAACACCGCGCCCATGGAGGCCGCCATGCAGGCCGGCCTGCGCGATGTGGTCAAGGACATTCTGGACAGCCTGACGCCGCGCGAGGCCAAAGTGTTGCGTATGCGTTTCGGTATCGAGATGACCTCTGACCACACCTTGGAAGAAGTGGGCAAGCAGTTTGACGTGACCCGCGAACGCATTCGCCAGATCGAAGCCAAGGCGCTGCGCAAGCTCAAGCACCCTTCCCGTTCGGACAAACTGCGCAGCTTTACAGACAGCCTGTAACTGCTGCCTTCACCGTCAAAGCCCCAGCCTCTCTACACGGAGGTTGGGGCTTTTTCTTTGTCCTTGCTGCATCTGGCGGCAGTCGATGACGTCATCCATTGGCGGACTCAGGCCGGCGCGGCACTCAGACTCCGCGGCTGTCCCCCGGCCTTTGGCCTCCTCCTTGATGCCGCTGCGCTGAATGCCACGCCGACCGGAGTCAGGAAGCAATGTGGGTGTTCAATTGTTGCAAACCGACATGGCTCGTTGCCGATGTTCCACGCAGGGTCTGCTCGCAGCCAGACAGATGGCCGCCCATTGCGTCGGGTTGGCTGTTGCCTCGCGCTCGAAATTCACGATCTCCACACTGACCGGCAGATCAGCCGGCAACGCGTCGAACAGACCTTTCAGATCAATATTGCCATCTCCCGGCAGCAGGCGTTCGCAGCGTGCGGTGTGGATCATCTGCTCGGTCGTGAAATGCGTGCCAGCCGGTGCATCGCAAATCTGCGCGTAGTGCAGCAGTTCATCAGGAATGGCGCGGATGTCTTCCAGCGTGGTGCTGGATCGGCCAAAGTGCAATGCATCCACCAGAATGCCCGCGTTGGCTGGCTTGCCTGCGTTGTGGATGACGCGCAAGGCTGACCTGGCGTCCGGCACGGCCGTCCAGGGCATGAATTCCAGGTCGGCAGTCATCCCGTAGGGTTTCATCACCTCGCACAGGTGCGCATAGCTGGCGGTCAGGCGCGCTTCATCCCTGTCGTCACCCGCCACCAGAATGGCCCTGGCCTTGAGCGCTGCGCCAGCGTCGCACAACGCATCCCAGGCATGTGGGTCGAAACCTTCGCCAATACGGATGATTTCCAGGTCGAACACGCCCACGCCCGTGTCCTGCTGCGCCGCCACGGTCTCGCGCAGCACGTCGGGCAGGCCCAGCAGATGCTGCTGCGGTGCGCCGGGTGCATTGGGCCACAGGCGCAGACCCACATGCGCGTAACCGTTTGCCGCCGCGATGCGGATCGCCTCGGGCGGGCTGCAGCGGTGCGAAGTCAGGTAGGCCAGGGAATAGACGCGGGACATGGCAGGCTCCAGCCGGTTACTTCAACGGTGACACCGCTGTGGGCATGGCAATGGTCGAGACCATGTTCGTGGTCAGGTGCGCCGGGCCACCCTTGGGCGGCCAGATGCCCTGTGCCACCGCATCGGCCCGCGCTTTGCTGCGCGCGTCCAGTGAGGGATAAGCCCAGATGTTGGTGAAACGCAGTGGCCCGTCCAGCGCCACCATGGCGATCACGCAGGGCGACAACTTCTCGCGCGGGGGCACGTACTGCGCCCACAAATCAATCGTGGGTTGCACACCACCGGTCCTGATGCCGTAGGTACGAATTTCATACACCGGGCCGGTGATGCCGGACTCGGCACTAGGCCGTACGGGCTTCATCCACGGAAAGCCCTCGTAGCTGTGCTGCTCCAGGCTCTGGAAGACGGCTCCGCAGCCAAACGGATCAGCACTTTTTTGTGTTCGCTCGCGCTCCGTTTGCAACATGGCCAGGTCAGCAAAGCCGCGCAGCACGATCATCTGGTTCAGTTGACCAATATCCGTGAACCAGCAGCCCAGCAGTTCGCCTTTTGCATCCGGGCTGGTGCTGTAAGCCTGCACGCTGGTAGCGGCTTGTGCTGCGGTGCCGAATGGCAGGGTCATGGTGGCGAGTTCGTAGTACATGGCAAAGGGTCTTTCGTAAAATGCTATAAAAATAAGAGCTGCTCACGCATATTTCATAAGGTCTGGAGGCCTTTTTGATGAGTAAATCAGCCTTGAAAATGGTTTTGTGGCTCAACACCCGCTGCATGGTGCGCAGCAATAAACCCGAAGGTCATGGCGGGCCCCAGCGTGATGCCACCTGACGGATAGTTACCCCCCATCATGCTGGCCATGTCGTTGCCCCCGGCGTACAGGCCCGCAATGGGCTGACCCTGCACATCCAGCACTTGCGCTTGGGCGTTGACGCGCAGGCCCGCAAACGTGCCCAGACTGCCGGCCACCACTTTCACGGCGTAGAACGGGCCGCGTTCAAGCGGCGCCATGCAGGGGTTGGGCAGACCGGAAGATGCATCGCCCTGGACTCGGTTGTAAGGGGTTTCCCCTTTGGCGAAATCATCGTCCACACCCTTGAGCGCCTGCAGGTTGTAGCGCAGCACCGTCGTCTGCAGAGCTTTCGAATCCATTCCGCCAACACGGGCGAGCGCATCAAGGGACTGGGCCCGCTTCAGATACCCGTTGGCCAGCAGGTTGCCCAAGGGCATGGGCGCGGGCTTGACCGCGCCCAGTCCATACCGGCGAATGAAGCGGTGGTCGCACACCAGCCAGGCTTCAACCGGCTCCCCGGCGGGCGTCGCAGCCAGCAGACTGCGCATGAAGTCGTGGTACGAGTCGGCTTCGTTGGTGAAACGTTTCCCGCGACGCGTGACAGCGATCAACCCGGGTTTGGCACGTTCGATCAAATGCGGGAAATGCGCTATTGATCCATCGGCACGTGGAACCAGCGACACAGGCGCCAGTGCGGCGGCCTGCACCAGATCCTTCGCGACGACGCCACCGACTGCCTCACCCAAACGAAGACCGTCACCGGTATTGCCACGCGAGGCGGCCGACCAGTGCTCCCGGCCCGTGGGCGCATGGGGTAACAACTCCTTTTTACGAACGAGGTCATGCGGGAAGCCGCCACAGGCCAGCACCACACCACAGCGGGCACGGACTTCGATGTCGCCATGGGGGCCGCCCACAACAGCACCCACAACCCGGCCCTCTTCCACCAGCAAACGGCGAGCGGGGCTGTTCGTGCGAATCTCTATCCCCTTGGCAAACGCCGAAGCCGCCAGCCCAGCCACAAGCGCATTGCCGTTGACCAACCGCATGCCACGGCGGTGAATCAGCAGGTCGCGCCAGTGGCGCAGCACCTGTTTGGTCACGTACCAGAACGACGCGGGTTTACGCATGGCGTTCAGGAAATGGCGCAGCTCCGCACCTGACGCAATGCCCATGCCCCACAGTGTGGCCTCGGGCAATGGGGGCTTCAGGGCCGTGATGTTGGCACCGAGCTGGCGACCATCAAACGGTGACGCGCAAATGGAACGGCCCCCCAGAGAAGCATCCGGTGTGCGGCCATGAAAGTCAGGGATCGCGTTGCCGTCAATGAATTGCAGCGCAGTCTTGCTCTTGAAGAACCCGACCATCTTGGGGCCATTGTTCAAAAAGGCCAAAGCAAGCGCCTCGTCATACCGGGCACCCAGCTCGTGCTTCAGGTAAGACAGCGGTTGCGTGATGTCTTCCACGATGCCGGCCGCAACTGCCAGCGGGTTGCGCGGCACCCACATCCAGCCACCAGACCAGGCCGTGGTGCCGCCGTATTGCGTTTCCTTCTCGACTACCAACACCTTGAGACCCAGGTGCGCCGCCGTTACCGCCGCGGACAGGCCACCCGCGCCAGAGCCCACGACCAGGAGGTCGACAGATTCGCAGGGCCGATCAACTTCGGTCATTCTGCGTAAATAGGCTGTGCCAACACCTGACGCCCCACCTTGGGCAGACGCTGGTTGAAGAACGGCGAGGCACCGCTGGCAGCGGCCATTTGCGCAGCCACCTCCAGCAGAGTGGGCGCCAGCGCCCGCATTTTTTCCTCGGTGAATCGCACCGTCGGGCCTGCG
This sequence comes from Candidatus Egaibacter danicus, assembly GCA_016707075.1. GTDB lineage: Bacteria > Pseudomonadota > Gammaproteobacteria > Burkholderiales > Burkholderiaceae_C > Egaibacter > Egaibacter danicus. The sequence goes on along the minus strand of JADJII010000003.1, from coordinate 24,939 downwards.
ATGGTGATCATGCCCATGGGTGGTTGGCCCTTCAGACGCACGGGCGCACCAATGGCGTTCAGGCCCGGCGTGTAGGTCTCCACCGTCAGGCTGTAACCCAGCGTGCGTGCCTCGTGCACGGCGTCGAGCACCGCCTTCAGGCTGGAAGGCGCGTTGGGGCCAAACTCGCTGGATTGCCCCAGGCCCTGCTGCGAAACCAGCGCCAGCGCTTCTTCATCCGTCAGGCACGACATCCACGCCAGACCGGACGACGAGCACGACAGCTTCGCATCACTGCCCATGTCCGGGTCATAACGAAGCCCCTGCCAGGCGCCCTGCGCACGTGCAACCCAGGTCAGGCGGTTGCCATCAATCACCGACAGGCGTACCAGTTCGCCAGAGACTTCAGCCAATTGGTCCAGCAGCGGCTGGGCAAAATCCACAATGCCGCTTCGGCTCAGGAACGACAACCCCATCGACACGAGCTTGGTGGTCAGCATGTAGTCGCCGTGATCACGCACCTGCCGCACATAGCCGCAGCGCACCAGATCGTTCAGCAGCCGGTGCGCAGCACTGCGCGGCATGTTCAACTGATCTGCAACCGTAGCCAGCTCGACACCCTGCCCGTGCAGGGACAGCAATTCCAGAATGCCCAAGGTTCTATCCAGTACGCCGCTCATGGTGTGTCCCTATCTGTCACCCATTTCTCCGTGGGCACTTCGGTTTTCTGAATTATATTCTATTTCAGAATAGTGTTCCATTTATTGTAGAATTCAATTCCATTTCCGCCAAAACCGCTCAAAGCTCCCATCACCATGCAAGACACACTCAACGGCGCAACACGCGTCCACTTCATCGTCGGCGACCCCATCGCCCAGGTCAAATCTCCCGCAGGCGTCACCGAGGCTTATCAGGGGCGGGGGCACAATGCCATGGTCATGCCCGCCCACGTGGCACCAAGTGATCTGGCCGCCTGGCTGGCGGGCGTGTCGCTGGCAAAAAACGTGGACGGCATCATCGTCACCGTGCCGCACAAGTTCGCCTGTTTTGACCTGTGCGCCACCGCATCTGACAGCGCTACGTTCCTGCACACCGTCAACACCATGCGCCGCAATGCCAACGGCACGTGGCACGGTGACATGTTCGACGGTTTGGGCTTCGTGCAGGCCATGCGCGACAACGCTTGCCAGCCCGAAGGCAAAAAGGCCCTGCTGGTCGGCGCCGGCGGTGCCGGTTCGGCCATTGCCCATGCGCTGGTGATGGCCGGCGTCAGCCAACTCGCCATTCATGATGAAGACGTAAAGCGCCGCAACACGCTGGTGGACCGCCTGGCCAGCCTGAACAAGGCACAGGTGACACACGGTAGCCCCGACCCCACAGGCTTTGACATCGTGCTCAACGCCACGCCCGTGGGCATGAAAGAGACCGACCCCTATCCGCTGGATGTGAGCAAGCTGTCACCCAACATGTTCGTGGGCTGCGTCATCACGGCGCCCGCCATCACACCACTCATTGCAGCGGCGCGCACCAAAGGTTGCGCCACCATGACCGGCGCGCACATGTTTGGTCGCGTGCGCGACCTGATGGTGGACTTTCTGCTGCAGGCCTGAGATGAAAGTCCTTGATACATTACCTGACGCCACGTCTGGAAATTCCGCCTACGACTTCGTCGTCATCGGCGCCGGTGGTGCAGGCCTCGCCGCTGCCCTGTTTGCCGCACTGGCAGGCAAAAGCGTGCTCGTGGTGGAGCGCACCCCATACGTCGGTGGCACCACCGCGCTGTCGGCAGGCACCACCTGGGTGCCGGGCACCCATCACGCCGCAGCCGTGAACCCCACCGACACGCTGGCCGATGCTGCCCGCTACCTGACCAACGCCATCGGCGAGCGCACACCCGCATCGCTGCGCCAGGCGTTTCTGGAGGCCGGGGGGCGAGCCATCCAGCACATCGAATCGAAATCGGACGTGCAATTTCGCCCCTACGCCAAACACCCGGACTACATCTCCGATCTGGCCGGCTCCACGTTGAACGGCCGCGCGCTCGAACCGTTGCCGTTCGACGGCCGTCTGCTGGGAGACCTGTTCAAGCTGATCCGCCCGCCCATCCCCGAGTTCACCGTGCTGGGCGGCATGATGGTGGACCGCACCGACATCAACCACCTGCTGGGCATGACGAAGTCTTTCGCCTCGCTGAAGCACTCGGTGAAGATCGTGCTGCGCCACGCGTCAGACCGGCTGGGTCATGCGCGCGGAACCCGTCTGGTGATGGGCAATGCACTGGTCGCGCGCCTGCTGTATTCGCTGTCAAAACACAGCAACGTGTCGCTTGCGCTGAACACGTCCATCGAAGGCATCAAGCGCAACCACAACGCGGTGGAATCCATCACCTTGCAGCACAACGGGCAGCTGCGCACCGTGCAGGTCACCAACGGCGTCATCCTCGCCAGCGGCGGTTTCAACCGGCACCCAGCCCTGCGCCAGACCCTGCTGCCGGGTATTGATTCGCTGTGGTGCCCGGCCGCACCAGGCCATACCGGCGAGGCGCACGACGTCGCCCGCCAGATTGGTGCGCACTACGGCAAGGCTGACATCACCCACGCGTTCTGGGCCCCCGTGTCGCTACGCAAACGTGCGGACGGCAGCACAGCTGCGTTCCCCCATTTCGTGATGGACCGTGCCAAGCCCGGCATGCTGACGGTGAACCAGGCCGGTGAACGTTTCGTGAACGAAAGCACCTCGTACCACCTGTTTGCTCTGGCCATGCAGCAGGCCAACCAGCGCGCTCCCTCCGTTCCGGCCTACCTGATTTGCGACGCCGAAGCGCTGCGCAAATACGGCCTGGGCATGGTACGCCCCGGTGCCAAGCCGGGAGGAAGAGGTCTCGCACCCTTCCTGGCCGATGGTTACCTCACCGAGGGTAAAACACTGGATGAACTGGCCAGCAAATTAGGCATCAACGCCGCCGGCCTGAAAGCCAGCGTCGGCAAGATCAATATCTACGCCCAAACAGGTGTGGACCCCGACTTCCAGCGCGGCGTGACCGCCTACCAGCAAAACATCGGCGACCCCACCTCGCCCGGCAAGAACCCCAACCTCGGCGCGCTGACACAAGCGCCCTACTACGCCGTGCGCCTGTACCCCGGCGACATTGGCGCCAGCACCGGCCTGGCCACCAACGGCCACGCCCAGGTACTGGGCGACAACGAGCAGCCCATCACCGGCCTGTACGCCGTGGGCAACGACATGCATTCCATCATGGGCGGCGTTTACACCGCGCCGGGCATCACCATCGGGCCTGGCCTGGTGTTTGCGTATCTGGCGGTGCAGCACGCTGCAGCCGCCAATCACACCTAAACCGTTTCCAGCGCCAGCAATCCGGTTGCGGTGTTGGAAATCGGGATGTAGTAATTGCTGTGCACCTTGCGCACGCTTGATCCATCGCCCGCGGTGAGGGCGGCGCGCATGGCGAGCCACATCAACAGCTCAATGCCCTGGGTGCCGGTTTTTTCCACCAGCTCCAGCACGCTGAACTGCGTGGCCCACTCGGGGTTGGTCAGCAGGCTGTCCATGAACTGCAGGTCAAACGCCTTGTTGATGAAACCTGCCCGCTCACCATCGAGCTGATGCGACAGGCCGCCGGATGCCACCACGGCCACCTTCTTGCTGCTGTCCCATGACTTGATGGCCTCACCCACCGCCTTGCCCATGGCGTAAACCCGCTTGGCAGACGGCAGCGGGAACTGCACGGTGTTGATGCACACCGGCACCACCGTCACCGGGTAGTTGCCCTCAGGGTAAAACAATTTCAGCGGCAGCGAACAGGCATGGTCCACCAGCATTTCCTGGCAGGTCACCACGTCAAACTCTTTCTCCACCAGCGTATTGATGATGTGCCACGACAGATCCAGATCACCCCGAAGCGGCTCCAGCGACGGAATGCCCCAGCCTTCATCGGAATTGACATATTGCTGCGCTGCGCCGACGGCGAAGGTAGGCATCTTGTCCAGAAAGAAGTTCAGGCCGTGGTCGTTGTAAAAGATCACCAGCACGTCGGGTTTGGTTTTGGCCAGCCAGTCGCGCACGGGCGGGTAGCCATCAAAAAAAGGTTTCCAGTAGGGCTCTTGCTGCAGTCCCTTGTGGATAGCGCCGCCGATGGCGGGTATGTGAGACGTGCCGATGCCGCCGATGAGTTTTGCCATGTTTTTTCTCCTGAAGTTGTTTTGTTATTTGCCCGCAGCCACGAGCTTGGCCTTGAACTGGTCTTTGGTCATGCCCGTTTGCTGGGCACCGATGTCCTGCATGTCCAGACCGAAGATGCCGGCGAACTTGGCCAGGTAATACGCGTTGCCGCCTGCGGCAATGAGCTGCAGCACGTTGCGCGCACGGATGGCGGCGGCCTGCGGCTCGGTCAGGTTGTACTTTTTCATGTAGGCCTCTTCATCCTGTTTGAACGCGGCGCGGTTCTCGGCCGTGTTGAACGAAAAGCACATCTTGTTCAGCGCATAGCCCTTTTTGGCCTGCTCGCCGTCAAACGGCGTGGTGCCGGGAATCTTGATTGCAGTAGAGGTTGAAGCCACTTTTTATCTCCTGTTGTTGAGCAATATCAAACCGGAGTATTGGGTTTCCATTGCGAAAGATAAATACATCAATCAAGATGCAACACATGAGCAAATTCGATTGGTCAGACCTCGACGCCCACCTGCTGCAGCTGCTGGTGGCCGTGGTCGAGTGCGCCAGCATCACCGGCGCCGCCCAGCGTCTGGGCGTGACCCAGTCCGCCGTGAGTCACCTGCTGGACAAGCTGCGTGCCATCACGGGCGACCCGCTGTTTGTCAAAAGCGGGCGGGGCATTGTGGCCACGGCCCGCGCGGAAGAACTGGCCGCCCAGGCCCGCGAGCTGCTGCGCCGGCTGCAGCACTTTGCCCACAGCGGCGACTTTGACCCCACGCGCTGGCGCACCACCGTCACCATTGCCGCCAATGACTTTCAGCGCGACCTGCTGCTGCCCGCGCTGGCCGCACGCCTGCGCGCGGCTGCGCCCGGCGTGGCGCTGCGCATCATCCCCTCCGCCGTGCCGAGGCTGGACATGCTGCGCGACGATGCCTGCCAGCTGGTCATCAGCCCGCGCCCGCCCGACGGGACCGACATCGTGCAAAAACGCCTGTTTGAAGACGAGTACCGTGTGTTTTACGATGCGTCCGTGCGCCCTGCGCCGCAAAGCGAAGCCGAGTACCTGGCCGCCGACCACGCCACCGTGTTGTACGAGCCGCGCCGCAGCCTGGACCTGGACCAGCACCTGGCCGCACGCGGGGTGCACCGCCGCTTCACCGTGATGGTGCCGCACTTCAGCGCCCTGCCCGCCTTTGTGCGCGGCACGCCCTTACTGGCCACCGCGCCGGGCCTGCTGCTGCGCCACACCCTGCAAGGGCTGGCCAGTTGCCCGCCGCCAGTGGCCTGCCCTGCCGTGCTGATGTACCTGATCTGGCATGCCCGCTACCAGCAGGACCCGGCACACCGCTGGCTGCGCGCACAACTGGAAGCTGTGGTGGCGCCCGCGCTGGCCCACGATGCCCTGACCTGAGCGGGGTAAAAGGCCCGGCGCTTAAGATCAAGCTACATGCCTGTCTCTCTTTCTCCAGCCCAGCGCCACCTGGCCCTGAGCGCCGCCAACCGCCGCGGCATCGCCTCCATGACCATCGCCATGGGCTTCTTTGTGTCCAACGACGCGATCGTGAAGTTTGTGAGCCAGTCACTGCCCAGCGCACAGCTCATCTTCATCCGCGGGGTGTTTGCCAGCGTGTTCCTGCTGGCTGTGGCAAGACACATGGGGTTCATCAACGGGCCCAACGGCCACCTGCGCCAGTTGCTGATACGCCCTGTGCTGTTGCGCGCGGCCTTTGACGCCGTGGCCACCATGGTGTACCTCACCGCGTTGTTTCATCTGCCATTGGGCAACGCCACCGCCATCAATCTAGCTACACCGCTCTTCATCACGCTGATGGCCATGCTGACGCTGGGCGAGCGCGTGGGCGCTGCGCGCTGGCTCATCATCAGCGTCGGGTTTGCCGGCGTCTTGCTGGTCGTGCAGCCCAGGGCCGAAGGTTTTAACGCCTGGGCCCTGCTGTGCGTGCTGGGCACCTTTCTGCATGCCGTGCGCGACACCCTCACCCGCACCATCCCCACCAGCGTGCCCTCGGTGCTCATCACCGTGTCCACCGCACTGGCCGTCACCCTGCTGTCGGGCCTGCTGTCCATCCCCCAGGGCTGGAAGCCTGTGGAGGCATCGCACCTGGCGCTGCTGGCGGTCGCCGCCGTGTTTCTGGGTGCGGGCTACTACCTGCTCATCAATGCCATGTGCGCTGGCGAGATGAGCGTGATTGCCCCTTTTCGCTACAGCGGCCTGCTGTTCGCGCTGGTGATTGGCTACCTGGTGTGGCGCGAGGTGCCCAACACCCTGGCCTGGGCCGGCATTGCGCTGCTGGTGGGCGCGGGCCTCACCATGCTGCTCACCGAGCGCACCCGTAACCGCGCAGCCCTGGAAGCCGCCTCAGACTGATTCAAGCCAGTCTGCAAACGCCGCATTCACCGCCAGCGGCTGCTCCATCGTGGACATGTGGCCGCAGGTGTCAACCACCACCAGTTTCGAGCCCTCTATGGCCGCGTGAATCCGCTCATGCTGCGCGGGCGGGCTCCACGCGTCGTCACGGCCACACAACACCAGCGTGGGGCAGTGGATGTCTTTCATGCTTTCCGTGGCATCGCGCCGGGCCAGCAGCGCCTGAATCTGCGCCTCAAACTGCGCGGGCGAGCTGCGCTCCACCATGTCCAGAATCGAATCGAACAGCGGCGTGTCCAGATACTGCGGGTGCACCATGGGCCGCGCCCACTGCTGCCCCATCACACGCATGCCGCTGCGCCGCGCCAGCGCCAGCAGGGCCATGCGCTTGTCGGTCTCGGCAGCGCCGTCCACGCCCTGCCCCATGGGGTGAAAACCGGTGTCCAGCAGCGCCAGCCGCTCCACACGCTCGGGCGCGAGACGCATCACCTCAAACGCCACGCGCCCGCCCATCGAATGCCCCGCCAGCGCAAACCGCTGCGTGGGCGCCGTGGCCAGCACGTGCTCGGCCATGGCGGTGAGCGAATTCAGGGTGCCGTATTCCGGCACCACGCAGTTCGCCACGTGTGAGAGCGCCTGCACTTGCGGCGCCCACACAATCGCGTCGCACATCAGGCCGGGGAGGAGGATCAGGGTTGGTTTCATGAAAAATATGCTGTTTTCAGGTATGAAATAGGGCTTTAGCCCTCGTAGGATATGCGTGAGTAGCTATATTTTCAGTAGCAGAAAGGTTGATGTATTGCGCAAAATGTACCCGAATAAACGTCTCCAGCTTCACCCAATCCCTGCCACCTGAAACCAGCGCAGCATCGGTCCTCCTTATTTGCTAAACATTTCTGGACATCATGGTTCTTTATGGCGCAAAATGCGCCATAAAGGATGAATATCATGACCCAGCCCAACTCTGCATTTGCATCCGTCAAACTCCCCACCGCCCTGGTTGCTCAAGCCCGGGAGGCTGCACAACCCATGCGCCGGTCCGTGGCGGGCCAGGTGGAATACTGGGCCACGCTGGGCCGCATCGTGGAGCACAGCGGGCTCACCGCGCAAGAGGCCCAAACGGCAATCGCCAACTACGAAGCCGCTGCCCGCCGCGTCCGCGCAGCCCAACCCGAACCCACATCGCAGGCAGACGCCCTGCTCGCCCAGTTCATGACCGCAGAAGCCGATGGCAGCCTGGCACAGCGCGTGCGTGAAGTAGTGGCCAGCAACCGCAGCAAAGTCACGGGTTCAGCCGCCTGACATGGCGCAGGCGACGCCCATACCGCAGCACCAAGCCCCAACCAAGCCCGTCTTTTACCTGCTCGCGGGGCCCAATGGCGCGGGTAAATCCACCTTGTACAAAGCGCTGGTACTGGCGGGCACTATTCCCAACTCCGCCGAGTTCGTGAACGCTGACCTCTATGAAGCAGAGCACTTGCAACACGTCGCAGGTGCGCAAGCCCGCTCAGAGCAGGCGCGCTTGTGGGCCGATGCCCGCCGGACCGAATTGTTGAGCGCTGGCCAAACGTTTGTGAGCGAAACCGTGTTCTCGCACGCCTCCAAACTGGCGCTGATTGAAGAAGCTCAAGTGCAAGGTTTTTTCGTCATGCTGCTGGTAGTGGCGCTGGACCAGCCAGAACGCTTGCTCGGGCGCGTGGCGCAGCGGGTGACTGAAGGCGGTCACCCCGTGCCCACCGATCGCATTCTCGCTCGCTACCCCCGCACGCTGACCAACCTGACCCAAGCCGTGCGCCTGGCTGACGCCGCCGTTTTGTATGACTCGCATGACGTGACGCCGGGCACACACACGGCCGTGGCGCTGTGCAAAGGAACATGGACTAAAGAACTGGTGCAGCCCTTGCCGCATTGGGCGCAGCAAATACTTTGGAATGAAATTGGGCCTTAGCCCTCTTGGATACTGCGTGGGCTGCTATCAAACTTGAAGTCGCAATTTGCGACTTCAAACAAACGCCGTCCGTGCCAGCACCTTGCCTTTGCGGTCCAGAACAAAAGCCTCGCCCATGGCCGGGCCCTCCCCGGTCAGGGCTGAAATATTCACCTGATGCGTCACCCACACTTCAAACTGCCGCGCGGGAATTTTTGCCATGGCCTGGCGCAGCAGTTGGGACTGCTCAGGCTGCAGGGCGCGGTCACTGAACGTGGAGTTCAGCGCAGGCCAGACGGTGTGTTTGCCAAATGCCAGATCGGCCGTATCTTTGCAGCGGCACCAGGCGCTGGTCAACACGGCGCGGGGTTGGGGAAGCTTGCTGTTGCGAAACCACGCGCCAATGCGGCGCGCATCCTGCTGCCCGGCGTCGCTCAGGTTGCGCTGCGTGCGGCAGTCATCCAGTTTGAATTCGGGCGGATCACCCACACCCGGCACCGTGGCGGCATGGCGCAGCACCACCACGCAGCCACCCGCGCGCAAGAGAGCGGCCACGTTGCCCGTGTCGTCTGCAGCCCAGGCCGGTAGCGCTGGCCACGCGCTGGCGGCCAGCCCAACCAGCGCATCGCGCCGGGTAACGACGCCCGTATCAAATGAAGATCGACGCAACAACTGGCGCAACGGCATGAAGCCTCCGGCGGGTAGATGCAGATGAGGTTAGCACGTGGCTCCACGGACTGCCAGTAGGCTGATTTTGACCCTACCTATATGTCAAATTGGCCTCTAGGCCACGTGGAATATGCGTGAGCTGCTATCAAATTTGAAGTCACAAACTGTGACCTCAAACCGCGCCTTGCGCCCGTACATAGCTGCGCAAGGCCGATGCCATGGCCTTCACCTCATCCAGTGAATGCCGCACCGGCTCGTTTTCGATGAACTTCGAAAGCGCCTTGGTTTCCAGCACCCAAATGCCCTCTGCATCGTTGTCAAACGACTCCACGAACCAGCCTGGAAAGACCACTACCGGCCACACAAAAGGTTGAAACTGGCTCTCGCGTAGGAAGTTGCCCAACCACCGCGCCTGCGCCTTGGCTTGCACCAACGGGTTGCGATCAATGCGATGCCCGTTGGCAAAAACTTCGCCTGCCGCCACCGTCACTTTGCATTCCCCCCGCACAGGCTTGGAGTGGGTTTTGGTTTCAATGGTAAAGACGCCCTGCGGACCTATCACCACGTGGTCCACATTCGCGTCTCCATTGGGCACATCATGAAACACCACGAAATCCAGTCGACGGAGCCACTCAAGATGCTCGGCCACAGCCCGCTCGCCGTCACGTCCCAGCTTGATTTGTGTCAGACGTTTCTGCGCCCGCCATATCTTGATAGCCGCGTACAGCACGGCCATGCCTGCGGCAACCGTGTAAATCACCGGGTTGGGCTTGGCTCCCGTCAAATACCGAAACCACTCCAGTCCCGCCATGATGAGCATCATCACTGCATACATCCCAGGCGCAAAGATGTGGTCGTACGACTCATCCTGCAACTGCTCCGTCAGCGATTGCCCTGGTGCACGCAGGGGCTGCGCCCGATCTAGTGGCGAACGATTTTTCTGGGTTGTCATGCTGCGGTTTAGCTGATGTACATCAAGTTATAGCGTCGATAGCACCTATGCCCAGTAAGGCAAATACTCTGCAAACTTCTTCCCGTTACCGGCATCTTTGCGCTTGATGCGCCCAGCAGCAACTGCATCACCAATCAGGTTGGTAATTTGATTGCGATATTTTTCATGGAGTTTGAATCGCTCCCGTACAGTAGTGTTAGTCAATGTGCTGCTCGATAAATACTGCAGGACGGCGTGTTGGTAACACGCTTCTATGCGTTCAGTTTGAGACATATCGGTGAATTTTCGTGGGGCAAATAACGTGACTCGAAACGCGTTTTCTTGAAGCGTGAAGACAAGTGGTGGCAGACCAAACAGTTCAATCGCACCCACCACCTTTTGAAAACCGGTGCCCCGCTCCTCACAAATGCGATAGCGGCGAAAAGAGGAAGCCAGTAGCTCATTTCGAGACTCTGGTGTAGTTCCAATCAACCGATCCGGCCGCTTGCCAGGCAACAAGGTTCCAGGATTGGTAACTTCAATTCGGTCATCATAAATTTCGACCATCGGCCCGGCGCCCGTAACGGTAAAGTCCTGGTGGATAAGCGCATTCGCAATCAACTCACGCAGGGCAATTTCGGGGTAAACGCTGACCTCTGTGCGAAGCGACTGCTGGATCACCTCAGAGTGCGGCAGGGCACGTTTAAGGTAACCTATCAAGCCTTCAAAGCCTACGGCGTAGCCCCTGTTCCCAGGTAGCTCGTCAATCGTTTCTACTTTATTGGTCCCGCGATATCGTATGACACGTATGCGTTTACGTTCAAGCGAGCCGAACTCATCCAATTTACGTGCGGCGGCAATGGCACCAAAGTTGGTGATGTAAAAACCGCGCCCATCCGCAACAGCCAGGCCTTCAGCCAACAACCATTGACTCAACTCTGCTGATTCAGTGGGCACTGGCCGCTCCAGCAGCTTGGCGATAGTTGCAACGTCCAACCGACCCAGAACGTCTTCAAGTGTCAGCAATGATGACGCGCGCAACTCTTCCCAGCGGGGTGTAGCACTATTCAACATCAACGCCCCCACCTCCTGTCGCGAAGCCTTGCGCGTAGTGCCACCTGAACGTACCCAAGACTCTTCAATCGTTTTACCGCGCCGATGCACGGGCTTGATTGCCTGCTCAGGAACATGGACCAGCAGTATTGAAATACCTTTGAAGTCAACCACGGCGTGATCCAGCGCCAGCGGTGGCTCGACAGCGTCACGCCCCAAATTAGCAAGTGAGTTGGCGATTTGAGCCACCGCGGCCTGGTCAACACCCACCAATTGCCCGGAATTTGCCACGCCAAACACGAAACTCCCGCCATTTGGATAGTTGGCAAAAGCCATTAAATGCTCGGCGAGCCGGTCTTTATGCTCTGAAAGGCTGACTTTCCAGTCCAGCTCGTTCACCTCATGCGACACCGGAGCGAGGCTTTGCTCAAGACTTTGCAATACCGCAGCGATCCAGTACTTATCTGCCATGTGATAACAACCCGTTGATTTATATAGATTTTTCCACGTTTTCCGGATTCACGTGTGATAAGAATAGCCCTCTATGAGCTTACTGGGCTGGCCTATGTTCAAACCGCCTTTGCCTTGCGTCGGCCCTTCGCCGGCGTCACTGGCAGCAGGCTTGTGAACTTCTGGTACAGCTCAAACAAAAACGCCACTCGCTCGGCGTCGCTCTTGTAGCTTTTCTTGCCACCACTGCTCTCGTAAGCCTTGTCCACGGCAGCGTCCAGCCTCAGGTGCGCCTTGAGCAAATCGGGTGGCATGGTCAGCGGGTCGTACAGGTCCGCCAGCGTGGCGGGCTGGTCGCCGGACTGGAATTTTGCACGTGCATCCAGCACAGCTTGCGCTGCAATTTCGATAGCTGTCTGCGCTTTATCTACGTGGTCTGGTGGCTGATTTGGCTTTGAATTCTGCGGGAACTCGGGCCAGGGGTAGTTGTTGTAGACGATGCCAGCAGAATACCGATATCGGCTCTCCAGTCGCCCACAAATTGCTCGAACCCAAGCGTTGTGCATGGCACTGTTAAGAATGCCGAAGACAAACAAGTTGGCATTGGCGACCACATACACCTGGTTGGATGCAACAACGTTTGCCTTCAAAAAGTCAATCGGCAGGTAGTTACGGCGCTCGGAACTCACCGTGGGGATTGCGATGTAGTCCGTTAGTGGCTGCCTTATTTCCGCAAACAGAGTGGGAGTTGCCGCTAGCTTCCTTGTCGTTTCCCGGTCGCGCGAAATTCGCCACTTGCGCACGGCTTCTACGCGATCCATCACTGCGGGCATCGATTTGAGTGACGCCGGCGGCACATCCTTTAACCACAAACACCAACGCAATCCGCCATTGATAAGCTCTTCTCCCCCAATGAATGGACGAAGAAAATTGATTGCCATTGGTTCGCTACCTACTAGACTTTTGTAAGCGGAATCGTCCAATGTGTAATGACCATCGTCGAGAGCGAAACTCCCGTAAATCGCAGGAGGGGCGGTGCAGATGGGGTCGCGCCGACTTTCAAGAAACAAGTCCACTGCGTCCGTCAGGTAGGCGTTTATGTGATTTGCGGGAACCGCATGTGGCTCGCCCTTCACGTCCTCGTACTCATAGATTACCTTGCCGGGCAAATCCTCCAGCCCAAATCCAATAATCACGCAATGCACCGCTGCCTTGCCACGTGCTTCGTTGCTCCAGTTGAACGTGCGGTGTGCAAATTGAATGTGCATGCCTTTCGCCAGCATCCAGCTCCAAAGCACGCCAACCTGTTCGCCCTGGGTGATGCTATTGGTGGACACGAACGCTGCGCGCGTTATTGGTGCGGCATGCAGGTATTCCGCCGCCTTGATATACCAAGCGGCCACGAGGTCGAGGACTCCGGAACCCTTGAGTGGCGCAAACACCGGCGCCAAATCTGCCTTCTGCGCGGGCGTTTGCTCCTTCTTGCCCACAAACGGTGGATTCCCCAGCACAAAACTGCACCGCTCCGCAGGCAACACCTCGTTCCAGTCCAGCCGCAACGCATTCCCATGCACAACATGTGGCGAAGTGCGCAGTGGAATGCGGGCGAAGTAAAAACCAAACTCCTCGCTCAGACGCACATTCATTTGATGATCCATCAGCCACATGGCAACCTGCGCGATCTGCGCCGGGAACTCTTCAATCTCAATGCCGTAGAACTGATCCACGTCCACGTTAATCAAACCGTGTACATCTACGCCCATCTGCCCGTCTTTGATGCTTGCGCGCAGCACCGCCAACTCCAATTCGCGCAGTTCCCGATAGCTGATGACCAGAAAGTTGCCGCAACCGCAAGCCGGGTCAAAAAACGTGAGCGTGCGCAGCTTTTTGTGAAACTCAAACAGCTTGTTCTTGTTGCTTTTGACCTTTTCAAACTCCGCCCACAGCGCATCCAGAAACAGCGGCTTGATCAGCTTGAGAATGTTTTCTTCAGATGTGTAATGCGCGCCCAAATTGCGGCGGGCCTTCTCGTCCATGATGCTCTGGAACAGGCTGCCAAAAATGGCCGGGCTGATGGCAGACCAGTCCAGCGCACAGGCATCCAGCAGTGCCTCGCGCATGGCGCTGGTGAAGTCGGCCATGGGCAGGTTTTCAGAAAACAGCTTGCCGTTGACATACGGGAAGGCGGCCAGCTGCTCGTCCAGCGCCTTGCTGCGTTTGCCGTCATCGGTGTTGAGCACCTGAAACAACTGCGCCAGCCGCGAGCCCAGATCAGAGCCGTCTGCTGACGTGCGATCCTCCACAAAGGTGCGGAAAGACTGCGCTGGCTGGAAGATGCCAGTGTCCTCGGCGAACAGGCAGAACAGCAGGCGCACCAGCAGCACTTCCAGCGGATGCTCGGTGTAGCCGCTGGCTTTGAGCGCGTCGTGCAGGCGCCCCATGCGCTCGGCGGCCTTGATGTTCACCGGGTCTTGCGGCTTGATCTCCAGTGCCTTGTAGCCTGCCATAAAACCAAAGAGCTTGATGTTTTTGTGCAGGTCTTTCAGCGCAAACTCAAATGTCTCGTTGGTGGTGAGCCGGTGCACGCGAAAGCGGGCAAAGTCGCAATGATGAACTGAGGCAAATCCCGCTCGGCAATGCCGGGAAAGTATGAAAGCGCCTGTGTCAGCGCTTTGTCCAGGTCTTTACCGCGCGACTTTTGCTCCACCAGCAGCATGCCGGGCCAGAACAGATCGACAAAGCCGTCTGTTTTGGCTTTTTCACCGTGAACCTTTGCGGGCAACTTCTTGACGGCGTGCTCAAAGGTGGCGACGCGCTTGTTGGTGATGCCAAAGATTTCGAAGAAATCGATCCAGAACGGTTTGCCCTGGCTGTCTTCATTGGCGGCATCAGACCAGGTGCGGCTGAAGGTCAGCGCGCGGGATTTGATTTCGTTCCAGCTTAAAGGCACGGTTGAAGGCTTCCCCTGATTTGACGCGTTGGATTGAACCCCGGTTTGGGAAAGCTGCCGCAAGCCTGTGACTGGCTTTTGGCTTCTTGTGTGGCTCCGTCCCCGTGGCTTGATTCTAGGGGGCGGAAAACTGGGTGCATTGCCGAAATACGTCAAGCAGGGTAATTTTGGCACTTTTTACATGCCAAATCGGCCTCCAGACCTTATGGAATATGCGTAACCAGCTACTTTATTTATAGCATTTCCCTACGCATTCGCAGCCTGTTCCTGCAGGCGCAAAATCACCTTTCCTCAACTGCAAACGGGGGGTGATTCATGGGCTCCATCAGCAGACGCCACGCACTCGGCGCAGCCGGTGCCGCAGGCGCTTTGTCTCTCACCGGCGTGTGGGCGCCGCCCGCGCTAGCGCAGGCAACGACTGCAACCGCTGGTACCGGCAAGCTGCAAAGCTGGAAGCTGGCCACCTCGCGGCGCACCGGCATTCATGATCTGGCGCCCGCGCCAGATGGTGGCGTGTGGTTCACGGCGCAGGCCAGCGGGCACCTGGGCTGGTTTGACCCCAAGACAGGCCGCACCGAGCTGATTGCACTCGGCTCGGGCTCATCGCCCCACGGCGTGATTCAGGGGCCGGACAAGGCGGCCTGGGTGACCGACAGCGGGCAAAACGCCATTGTGCGGGTGAGCTGGCCCGACCGCGCGCTGCGCAGCTTCCCCCTGCCCCAAGGCACGCCGTATGCCAACCTGAACACCGCTGCTTTTGATGGCGATGGCGACCTGTGGTTCACCGGCCAGAGTGGCTACGTGGGCAAGGTGGCAGTGAAGACCGGCCAGGTGAGTGTGTGGGCGTCACCAAAAGGGCGCGGGCCCCTACGGCATCTGCGCCACACCGGCGGGCGATGTGTGGTGGTGCTCGCTGGCGGGCAGCTTCATTGCGCGCGTGGACCGGCGCACGGGTGAATCCACCGTGGTGGAGCCACCCACACCCAACCAGGGCGCGCGCCGGGTGTGGAGCGACAGCCGGGGCCGCATCTGGGTGAGCGAGTGGAACAGCGGCAACCTCTCGGTGCACGACCCCGCCGCCACGACGCCTGCCAGCCGCTGGCGCACCTGGAAGCTGCCGGGCAACGAGCCCCGTGCCTACGCGGTGTATGTGGACGAGCGTGATGGGGTGTGGGTGAGTGAATGGGCGAATAACACCACGGTGTCGTTTGATGCGCGCACCGAAACGTTTGCGCGCTACGCGATGCCGCGCGACAGTGCCCATGTGCGCCAGATTCTGGGCCGCCCCGGCGAGGTGTGGCTGCCCGAGAGCGGCACGGAATACATGTCGGTGATTTACACCGGTTGACTCACGCCAGTTGACTGTCAGAGCGTGGCAAAGATGGAGGGCTTGGCGTTCGCCTCGTACTCGCGCCAGAAATCCAGCAACTGGGCCGGTGGCAACGGCCTGCTGAAGAAGTAGCCTTGCGCCTCGGTGCAGGCCTTGGCCTTGAGGAACTCCAGCTGGCCCGCTGTCTCCACGCCCTCGGCAATGGTTTGCATGCCCAGGCTGGTGGCCATGCTGATGATGGCGCCCACAATGGCTTTGTCCTCAGGGTCTTCGGTAATATCACGCACGAAGGTCTGGTCGATCTTGACCTTGTAGACCTGAAACTTCTTCAGATAACTCAGGGAAGAATAGCCGGTGCCGAAGTCGTCAATCGACATGCGCACACCCCGCTCGTGCAGGTTGTTCATGATGGCGATGGCGCCGAGCGGGTCGTTCATGGCGACGCCCTCGGTCAGCTCCAGCTCCAGCAGCCCGGCAGGCAGCTGGGCCTCTTGCAGAATGGTGGTCACCAGCTCCGGCAAATCGGCATGGCGAAACTGCACGGATGACAGGTTGACGGCCAGGGTGATGGGCGGCATGCCCTGGGCCATCCAGGCCTTGAGCTGCGCTACGGCGGTGCGCATCACCCACTCGCCGATGGGCAGGATAAGACCGGTCACTTCCGCCACGGGAATGAATTCTGCTGGCGACACGGCCCCCAGCTCGGGGTGATTCCACCGAAGCAGCGCCTCGGCACCCACGATGCCGCCTGTTTCCAGTGACACCTGGGGCTGGTACACCAGACTCATCTGGCCACGCTCCAGCGCACGGCGCAGGGCATTTTCCAGCATCAGGGTCCGGTCCGACCTGGCCTGCATGGCAGCCGTGAAGAAGCGATAGCTGTTGCGACCGTCCTGCTTGGCCTTGTACATGGCGGCATCGGCGCACCGCGAGAGTGTTTCAAAGTCAGCACCATCGTCCGGGTACAAGGCAATGCCGATGCTGGGCGTCACGACCAGTTCATGATGCCCCAGCTCAAACGGCCGCAGGGCGGAGTTCAACAATTTGTCGGCCAGATGCGCCACACCGGCAGCGTCGGTGTCAGGACAGACCAGAATGAACTCATCGCCACCCAGACGGGAAACCGTGTCCTGCTCACGCACGGTCGCCTTGAGCCGGTTTGCCAGCGCCACCAGCAAATCATCGCCCGTCTGATGCCCCAGCGCATCGTTGACGTTCTTGAAATGGTCCAGGTCAAGGAACATGATGGCCAGTGAGGTGTGGTTGCGCTGCGCCAGGCTCAGGGCCTGCTTGCAGCGCGCAGCCAGCAAGGCCCGGTTGGGCAGGCCGGTGAGCGCGTCGTAGTGCGCCAGCAGGCGTATCTGGGCTTCGGCCTGCTTGTTCTGGGTGATGTCCCGGGACAGCACCACAAAACGCGCACCTTCGCCCGTCATGTCGGACTTGCGCGATACGGAGAGCTTCAAACCAGTGCTCACCACCGGCCAGGGGCAGCCGGAACTGCCTGCCGGTGGACAAGCCCCGTTCGTTGGCTTCCTGCAAAGCGGCCAGGACCACCTCGGCTGCTTCGGATGGCAGCGTTTCCGTCACGGATTTGCCGATGATTTCGCTCACGGGGCGGTACAGCAGCTCGGGCCGCACCGAGTGGGCACTGTAGTAGGTTCCGTGCAGATCCAGCTCGAACAGCAGGTCAGGAATGGCGCGCAGGGTAGCCTGCAATTGCTGCTGCGTTGCCAGGATCTCGCCGGTGCGCTCGCTCACCTCGACCTCCAGGCGGTCATCGCGCAGCTTCATTTCATACAACAGCCACGTCAGGTAGGCCATCAGGGAGCTGAGCAGCAAACCAATGGAGAACTTGAGCGTGGAACTCTCTGACCGGTCCCAGCCGGCAACGGGCGACAGACTCAAATTCCATTGGCCATTGGGCAGCTCCAGCTGGGGTTGACCGGCCGGTCCAGCGGCAGTTCGCCAGAAGCATCAATGATCTGGCGCTCGCCCGTTTCGGGCACCGTGCGCCAGAGCTCGTAGGCATAGCCCTGCTCCCGCAACCAGGACAAGCGCGCCGGGGCCAGTGCCTGCGGAAAACGCAGCGTGACATTGGTGAACCCCCAAAATACGGGCTGCAATTGTTCGTCATTCAAAAAGACTGGCAAACGCCCTACCAGTCCGGTGCCACCTTGCGCCAGTTTTAGCGGCCCGGCCAGCGTCAGCTTGCCCGTGTCGCGCGCCAGAACAGCTTCCTTGTTTTGCCTCGGGTCTTTCAACTGGTTGAAACCAAGGCTTTTTTCATTGCCCGCCAGCGGAACCACCTGACTGATGACCCCACCCGGAGAAAGGGCCAGGGCCGCAATGCTGGGGTAGAACGGGAGCATTTCGGTGGCGACCGCTTCAAAACCCGGTATCTGCCCATGCCCCTGCCGAACGAGCGCAGCAATGGCATAGGTGGCCGACAGGGCCCGCTCGATGCCGCGCTGCAGGGTTTGGGAATGGTCTGATGCCAGACCGGCAGCCCGGTTGCGGGCTTCCGTGATGTCCTGCTTCTCGGACCGCAGGGTAAACGCCGTCACCACCGCCGCGGTGGCCAAAAAGGCGCAGCCTGCCACCAGCCACTGGTTGCTACGGGGATTGGTCGGTGCGGAAGCCATTGCGGGCCCAGTCTAGCAATAAATCCACGCGGCCATGCCTACAAACAAAGGCGAATTCAACCGGGTAATCTGACGCAGACCTCCAGCCCCGGCCCGGCGTTACGCACACTGAAAGTTCCCCCGTGCGCCTGGGCGACCAATTTGCACAGGTACAGCCCCAACCCGACGCCACCGGTGGCCCGCTCACGCGCCGCGTCCGGCCGGTAAAACGGCTCGGCCAGGTGGGGCAGTGCGGCTTCCTCCACGCCGGGGCCAAAATCGCGCACGGAAATCAGGGCTCCACCCTCTGGCGTGCCTCGCACGTCGATCACGACGGGTTGAGGACTTGAACCGTCTGCGGGCAGGTTGTGGCGCAACGCGTTGTCCAGCAGGTTGCGCAGCAGCAGGCGCATGCGGGTGCGGTCCAGCGACAGGCGGGGCACATCGGCAGCCACGTTTTGTGTGACCGTTTGGGAAATAGTTTGGGTAGTGGCGGGGTCATCAGGCAGACTGGCCACCACGTCCCTGACCACCTCTGCCGCCAGCGTGGCCATATCCGTAGGCTCACGCTGCAGCGCCACATGCAGGCTGGCGAGGCGCTCGCTTTCCAGCAGGTCGGTCACGAGATCGCGCATCAGCGCCAGGTCACGCAGCAGCGCTTCACGGCTGGGCTGCACGTCAGGCGTCTCGGGCAGCAGCTCGGTGTTGAGCCGCGCGCGGGTGAGCGGGCTGCGCAGCTCGTGGCTGATGGCCAGCAGCAGCGCTCGCTTGGCGTCCAGCATCTGGTGAATGTCTGCGCCCATGGTGTTGATGGTGGCGGCCAGCTCGCCCAGCTCGTCGGGCTTGTTCGGCTTACGCACGGGGATGGGCTGGCCAAATTCGCCGGCACCAAACCGCATGGCACCTGCCCGAATATCGTCCAGCGGGCGCAGCAGGCGGCGTATGTACAGGAAAGCCAGCAGCGTGAGCAGCAGCAAGGCGGTGAGCGTGAAGCCGACCAGCCGCGGGCGGCGCTCAAAGGCTTCATCGTTCAGGCCGAATTCGATGGTGTGGCCGTCTGCCGTGGTGCGCTTGAGCAGACGCTGCCAGTCTTTATCGCCACCCCAGCGCTCGCGGTTCCAGTCGTCTTCGCTGCCGGGGTTGTCGCGTTGCCATTCCAGTCGGCTCTGGCCGGGGTGAGACTGCCAGTTGATCTGCGGGCCGGTGATGCTGACGGTGACGGGCAGGCGCTGGGTGATGGCTTTGGCGCGCTCGATGCTGGGTGGCCCGCCTTTGTCCACCGTGATGTCGGCAGCCAGACGGTCCACATAGTCCATCAACATCGGACGTGCGCCATCGCGCCAGCCCACGGAGAGCGCCTTTTGCACGCCGCTGATAAAGGTGAACGCCATGGCCCCCGCCAGCAGCAGAAACACCAGTACCAGCCGCACCTTGAGCGAGTGCCCAACCGCATGACGGGCGCGACGGTGCCAGGGTTTGGTCATGATGGCAATTTGCGCAGCGCCAGCGAGTAGCCGGCATTACGCAGGGTTTTAATGCAATCCAGCGGCTCCAGCTTCTTGCGCAGGCGGCTGACCACGATGTCCACCGCGCGGGTGAACAGCTCGGCCTCCTGGCCGCGCAGCTGGTTGAGGATGTCATCACGGCTGTATACGCGGCCGCTCTCGCGGGCCAGCAGGTGCAGCAGCTCGAATTCTGTGCCGGTGAGTTCGACCTCTTCCCCCAAGCGCGTAACGCTGCGGCGCGCAGGATCGATGGCCAGGCCACCTTCAAACTGCAGTACGCCCTGCCCGTTCGCGGCGGCGTGGGGCTGACTGCCGTTACCGACGCGCCGACGCAGCACGGTCTGCACGCGTGCCACCAGTTCGCGCGGCTCAAAGGGTTTGGGCAGGTAGTCGTCCGCGCCCAGCTCCAGCCCCACCACACGGTCCATCACCTCGCCGCGAGCGGTGAGCATGATGATGGGAATGTCGCTCTCTTTGCGGATGGTGCGGCACAGCTCAAAGCCATCCATCTCGGGCAGCATCACGTCCAGAATGGCGACATCAAACCCGCCTGCCCGCAGCCGCGCCAGGCCATCGCTGGGCTTGAGGGCCTGGGTGAGGGACAGCTCGAACCGCTGGAAATAGGTGGCCAGCGGCGGGCCGAGCTGTTTGTCGTCGTCAATCAGCAGAACACGGTGCATGTGGCATTCTTACATTGCCGCATCGACATGCCGGTCAGCCGCGGTTAAACCAGCCTTTGCGACGCTCCAGCTTCTCGCGCACCTGCTTTTGCTGCTCGGGGTTTAGGCTGTCGTAAAAGTCAGCCAGTGCGGTGATCATTTTGGGGCCGTTCCCCTGCACCACCTGGGTCTTCTGCTCCAGCATGGCCTGGGCGCGGGTGCGGTCAAATTTGTTACCCGCCATCAGCGCCTGAATTTCAACGCGCGGGTCGGCTTCCTTGCCGCGAAAGGCCGTGCGCGAGGCGATGATTTCGTCGGCCAGCACCCCCAGCTTCTGCTTTTGGGCTTCGTTCAGGTCCAGCTTGCTGCTGACTTTTTCAATGACTTTGACACGTGCTTCGGCGACGTTCTGATCGCTCCACTGGCCATGGTGGCCACGCGAGCAGGCCGAGAGACCGCCCACCAGAAGGGTTGCGCCGAAGATGCCGAAAAGGGTGCGTTTGATCCAGGGTTTCATGACAGTTTTCCTTGTATGAAGAAGGGGTTGAACAAGGCTGTCAGTTTGTCGCCGCACGGCCCGCGGGTCATCTCGGGGCGGTATCGGTTTGTTTCGTTTTATTTCAAACGAAGTTCTCCGTATCCACTTCACTGGTGCCCTGCGCGTTGTAGCGCTCGCCAACCACGGTCTTTTCGTTGATCAGTGCGTCAAGCCGGGCCATGACGTCGGTACCGAGCTTCACGTCTGCGGCGCCCAGATCGTCCATCAGGTGCTCCACACGGGTGGTGCCCGGGATGGGGATGATGTGCTCACCCCTGGCCAATAGCCAGGCCAGCGCCAGTTGCGAAGGGCTGCAGCCCACCTCTTTGGCAAGCGTGTTGTAGGCCGGCAGCAGCTTGAAGTTAGCGGCGTAGTTTTCAGGCGCAAAGCGCGGCATGCTGCGGCGGATGTCTTTGGCGTCAAAGGTACTCACATCCATGGCGCCGCACAGGAAGCCGCGCGCAACAGGGCTGAAAGCAACAAAAGCCACACCCAGGTCCTTGCAGGCCTGCAGCACGGCGATTTCCGGGTTGCGCGTCCACAGCGAATACTCGGTCTGCACAGCGGCAATGGGGTGCGTGGCGTGGGCTTTGCGCAGTGTGGCAGCGGACACTTCGCTCAGGCCAATGCTGCGGATGTGGCCCTTGCGCACCAGATCACTCAAGGCACCCACGCTGTCTTCAATGGGCACCTTTTTGTCCCAGCGGTGCAGGTAATAAAGGTCAATCACATCGGTTTGCAGGCGGCGCAGACTGTCTTCACAGGTCTTTTTGATGGTTTCCGTGCGGCCGTCGATCACGCGCACCAGCTTGCCGTCACCTGCCACGTCCACACCCTGCATGCCACATTTGCTGGCGAGCGTGAACTTCTGCCGGTGCGGCTTCATGACTTTGCCGACCAGCGCTTCGTTGGCACCAAAGCCGTACAGGGCTGCGGTGTCGAACAGGGTGACGCCCGCGTCCAGTGCGCTGAGCAACACGCGCTCACCCTGCTCTGCCGACACGGGTGGGCCGTATGCGTGGCTGAGGTTCATGCAGCCCAGGCCGATGGCCGAGACCTGAAAAGGGCCGAGTTGACGTTGTTGCATGTCAGTCCACTTCCAGCTGGGCAGGTTGATCAAAGAAATGCAGCGCTACCAGCAACAAAAGGGTTACCAGCGGCATGGCGAGGGGAAACACCACGCCGGCAACCAGCGGCGCGACCATCAGGAACAGGCGCAAGCCCCAGCCGTACAGCAGACCGGCCCGCCGCACGTGATCTGCCGCCATTGGATTGAAGGATGCCCGCTGCGCCGACCCGACCGGCATCGACATGATGAATGACGCGTGACCGTAGTAGCGCATTGCCATCGTCGAGCAGATATAGGACGCAAACAGGGCTGTCACCAGCATGGTTTGCAGCACCGTGTGCAGCCCGCCAGACGACATGTGCGTCACGAGGTTGGGCAGATCCGAAACCAGCGTGGAGCCGGTGAGGGTCAGGGCACCCATCACGGCCAGTGCCGCAGTCGACGCCGATATGGTGGCCGACATGAGTGAATTGCGCAGTGCCTGCACAGCAACAATTTCAAAACCGGGCTGCGCCGAGAGTGCCTCCACCCAATGCACCCGGACATTGGCATTGGCATAGCGCGCAAAGCGGGTCGGGTCGCGCCTTCCGATGAGGTGGGCCCGCACCTCGTACGCGCCAAGCAGCAGCAGGCTGATGGAAAATGCCAGCCAGGAAAAGTTCGCAGTCATGGTGAAGCAACGTCCCTGCAGATGTTGATAACAAGCCTGCGATCATAGCGGTGGCGTTGCGCCGCCGCCGGCATCAAGCCAGCTGCTGCTCCAGATCGTGCAGCACCTGGTAGCAGGGCAGCACTTTGGCTACGCTGCTGTTGGGCTCGCGACCTTCGCGGATGGCGGCGAAGAACTCGCGGTCCTGCAGTTCGATGCCATTCATGCTCACGTCCACTTTGCTGACATCAATCTTTTCTTCCTTGCCGTTGTACAGATCGTCGTAACGGGCGATGTAGGTGGCCGTGTCGCCGATGTAGCGGAAGAAGGTGCCCAGCGGGCCGTCGTTGTTGAACGAGAGGCTCAGCGTGCAGATAGCGCCATTGGCGGCCTTGAGCTGGATGGACATGTCCATGGCAATGCCCAGCGCGGGGTGGATCGGGCCCTGCACGGCGTTGGCTTTCACGATGGGGCTGCCACACTGGTAAGCGAACAAATCGACCGTGTGAGCCGCGTGGTGCCACAGCAGGTGGTCGGTCCAGCTACGGGCCTGGCCCAGCGCGTTCATGTTGGTGCGGCGGAAGAAATAGGTTTGCACATCCATCTGCTGGATGTTGAAATTGCCGGCCTCGATTTGCTTGTGCACGTACTGGTGGCTGGGATTGAAACGGCGGGTGTGGCCGCACATGGCGACCAGGCCACTGGTCCTGGCCAGCGCCACCACGTCTTGCGCACCTTTGAGGGTGTCTGCCAGCGGTATTTCAACCTGCACGTGTTTGCCGGCTTTCAGGCAGGCAATGGTCTGCTCGGCGTGCATCTGGGTGGGTGTGCACAGGATGACGGCGTCCACTTCCTTCAGCGCCAGGCTGTCTTCCAGATGGGTGGTGACGTGCTGAATGCCGTATTTGGCAGCAACTTCCCTGGTCTTTTCCAGGTCTCGACTGATCAGTGAGACAACTTCCACACCGTCAATGTTCTTGATGCCGTCGATGTGTTTGATGCCGAAGGCACCGGCGCCCGCGAGAGCGACCTTGATGGTTTTGCCCATTTATTGATTCTCCAGAATCAGGTGGCCCACGGCCGTGTTGGATGCAGGCACGTGATAGAACCGGTGGGCCACTCTGGGCTTGGCGCCGCCGCCCACATCAGCCATGGCACCCCGGGCGATGAGCCACATGACGAGTTCAATGCCTTCGCTACCGGCTTCACGCACATAGTCGATGTGCGGCACGGTGGCAGCCGCGGCCGGGTCGGTAATGAGCTTGTCCAGCCAGGCGTTGTCCCATTCCTTGTTGATCAGGCCGGCGCGCGGCCCCTGCAACTGGTGGCTCATGCCACCGGTGCCCCAGATCTGCACG
Source organism: Candidatus Egaibacter danicus (assembly GCA_016707075.1). Classification (GTDB taxonomy): domain Bacteria; phylum Pseudomonadota; class Gammaproteobacteria; order Burkholderiales; family Burkholderiaceae_C; genus Egaibacter; species Egaibacter danicus. The sequence continues at coordinate 695 of JADJII010000003.1, read as the reverse complement.
TTGAGATCCTTGTCGAAGCTCTCCACCGCCTTGCGGATGGCTTTGCCCAGGTTGAAGCAGCGCTGGCCGCTGGGCACCGGATATTGCACCACGTTCACGGCAAACGGAATGACAGGGCATGGCCAGGCCTGGGGCTGGCCGCACATCAGGGAGAGCGGCACGGTGAGGCCATGGTCCACATCCATCCTGTTCACGATGGTGAGGTCAAAGTCGTCCTGAATGACCGACTGCGCAATGTGCGAAGCCAGCTCGGGGTGGCCCTGCACCACAGGCACGGGACGCGCGCCATAGCCCTCATCGGCCGGGGTGAACGAATCAGCGCAGCCAATGGCGAACGTGGGAATCATCTCCAGACTGAAAGCCGTGGCGTGGTCGTTGTAGACCAGAAAAATGACGTCGGGCTTGTTGTCCTTCATCCATTGTTTGGAGAAATCGTAGCCCTTGAACACGGGTTGCCAGTAGGGTTCCTGCGTCTTGCCGAGATCGAGCGCCGCACCAATGGCGGGCACATGGGAGGTATAGACGCTAGCGGTGATTTTTGCCATATTCAGACTTTTTCTTTCTGCCCGGCCTTGCCTTGCGGCTGGTGGTGGGCCTGTGCGTCGCCGTCTTCGCCGACAACGCGGTTTCCGCTGGCCGAGCGGCCGCCGCCGACCATCATGTTGCGGTATTCCTCTTCCGTCATGCCGGTCATG